>DBFRVO010000001.1:0-174560 GCA_048503295.1 Collinsella aerofaciens
CCCTGCGTCGTCGAACGCAGGTCGGTGGCGTAACCGAACATCTCGGACAGCGGAACCTTCGCCTTGATGGTCTTGGCGTTGCCGCGATCGCCCATGCCCTGGATCTGGCCGCGACGGCTGGACAGGTTGCCCATGACGTCGCCCATGTACTCCTCGGGCGTCTCGACCTCGACGGCCATCATCGGCTCGAGAATGACCGGAGCGGCCTTCTTGAGCGCAGCCTTGACCGCCATCGAACCGGCGACCTTGAACGCCGCCTCGGAGGAGTCGACGTCGTGGTAGCTGCCGTCGATCAGCTCGACGCGCACGTCCTCGACCGGGTAGCCGGCCAGAACGCCGGAGTTCAGCGCCTCCTGGATGCCCTTGTCGATGGACGGGATGTACTCCTTGGGAACCACGCCGCCCACGATCTTGTTCTCGAAGAGGTAGCCGGCGCCGGGCTCCTGCGGGTACATGTTGATGACCGCATGGCCGTACTGGCCGCGGCCGCCGGTCTGGCGGACGAACTTGCCCTCGGCACCCAGCACCTCGTGGCCCGGACGCTCGCGGTAGGCCACCTGGGGCTTGCCCACGTTGGCCTCAACCTTGAACTCGCGCAGCAGGCGGTCGATGATGATCTCCAGGTGCAGCTCGCCCATGCCGGCGATGATGGTCTGGCCGGTCTCGTGGTTGGTGGACACCTGGAAGGTCGGGTCCTCCTCGGCGAGCTTGGTCAGAGCCAGGGACATCTTGTCCTGCTCGGCCTTGGTCTTGGGCTCGATGGCAACGTCGATAACGGGCTTAGCGAACTCGATCTTCTCGAGGACGATCTCCTTGCCCTCGGCGCACAGGGTGTCACCGGTGGTGGAGTTCTTGAAGCCGACGCAAGCGACGATGTCGCCGGCAGCGGCGTCGTCACGGTCGATACGCTCGGCGGCGTTCATCTCGAGGATGCGGCCGAGGCGCTCGCGCTGACCGTTGGAAGCGTTGACAACGTAGGAGCCGGACTCGGCGCGGCCGGAGTAAACGCGGACGTAGGTGAGCTTACCGACGAACGGGTCGGTCATGATCTTGAAGACCAGGCCGGAGAAGGGCTCGTCGAAGGAAGGATGACGCTGGATCTCCTCGCCGGTGTCCGGATCGGTACCGGTGACGGCCTCGACGTCGAGCGGGCTGGGCAGGTAGTCGACGACAGCGTCGAGCAGCTCCTGGACGCCCTTGTTCTTGTAGGCGGAGCCCACGAAGACGAGGTTGAGCTCGTTGGCCAGAACGCCCTTGCGCAGAGCAGCCTTGAGCTCCTCGACGGTGAAGTCCTCCTCCATGAGGATCTTCTCCATGAGCTCGTCGTCAAAGCTGGCAGCAGCGTCAAGGAGCTCCTCGCGCTTGGTGGCAGCGATGTCGGCAAACTCAGCCGGGATCTCGTCCATCGGCTCGGGGTAGGTCATGCCCTTCTCGTCGGCCTTGAAGTCCCATGCAGTCATGGTGACCAGGTCGATGACGCCCCAGAAGTTGTCCTCGGCGCCCATCGGGACCTGAGCGGCCACGGCGTTAGCGTCGAGACGATCCTTCATGGTCTCGATAGCGTTGAAGAAGTCAGCGCCCACGCGGTCATACTTGTTGATGAAGGCGATGCGGGGGACGTTGAAGGTGGAAGCCTGACGCCAAACGGTCTCAGACTGGGGCTGAACGCCGGCAACGGCGTCGAAGACGGCGACAGCGCCATCGAGGACGCGCAGGCAGCGCTCGACCTCGGCGGTGAAGTCAACGTGGCCCGGGGTGTCGATGATCTGGATGCGGTAGTCCTTACCGTCCTTGTTCCAGAAGCACGTGGTAGCAGCGGAGGTAATGGTTACGCCGCGCTCCTGCTCCTGAACCATCCAGTCCATGGTGGCAGCGCCCTCATGGACCTCACCGATCTTGTGGGTCTTACCGGTGTAGTAAAGAATACGCTCGGTCGTGGTGGTCTTACCGGCATCGATGTGGGCCATGATGCCGATGTTACGGGTATCGGAAAGCTTGTACTTAGGCTTAGCCATGTTAGTTCCTTACCTTAAACTTACCAACGATAGTGAGAGAACGCGCGGTTGGCCTCGGCCATCTTGAAGACGTCCTCACGCTTCTTGACGGAAGCGCCCAGGCCGTTGGAAGCGTCGAGGATCTCGTTGGCGAGACGCTCGGCCATGGTCTTCTCCTTGCGAGCGCGGGAGAAGTTGACGATCCAGCGGATACCCAGAGCGGTGGAACGACGGGAGTTGACCTCCATCGGGACCTGATAGGTAGCGCCACCGACACGCTTGGGCTTAACCTCGAGCGTGGGCTTGACGTTGTCCATAGCCTTCTTGAAGGTAGCGAGAGCGTCGCCACCCTCGGACTTCTCGGCAACGATCTCGAAAGCGGTGTAAACGATGCGCTCAGCGGTGGCCTTCTTGCCGTCAAGAAGGACCTTGTTGATGAGCTGAGTCACCAGGCGGTTGTTGTAAACGGCGTCAGGCTGAACCTCACGACGATTAGCTGCTGCACGACGCGGCATGTGAAATCTCCTTAAGTGTCTACCGTGCGGCGCTTAGGCGGCACACGGCGAAAGTATCAAAACATTATCTGGCTTATTTAGCCTTGGGGCGCTTAGCACCGTACTTGGAACGGGCCTGCATACGGTTCTGGACCGGAGCAGCGTCGTAAGCGCCACGGATGACGTGATAACGGACACCAGGGAGGTCACGGACACGACCGCCGCGGACGAGCACGATGGAGTGCTCCTGCAGGTTGTGGCCCTCACCCGGGATGTAAGCAGTAACTTCGATGCCGTTGACAAGGCGAACACGGGCAACCTTACGAAGAGCCGAGTTCGGCTTCTTGGGGCTCGTGGTGAAGACGCGGGTGCACACGCCGCGCTTCTGGGAGTTGTGCTGCAGAGCAGCGTTCTTGGACTTCTTGGGCACGGAACGACGGCCCTGGCGAACCAGCTGGTTAATAGTAGGCAAAGCGTACTCCTTCTCGAATGATTCCAGCTTTCTGTAAAGTGCAACGGCTTGAATCGAGGGGTCAGCATCCCCCTACGAAACACGCAGTTCGATAGGATACGTGGCGTTAGCTGTGCCGTCAACAGACCACGCCGCCGGGCGTATCCCAAAATGAGCATATTTCCGCAAAGCCTACACAAAAGGAATCCCCTTCTGTGTGCGGGGGCGGATTCCCGGCCCGGGCGGCCCGCTGTTTAAGTTTGCTGCTCTACAGTCCTGCGCAAGACGGAAAGCACATTAAGTGCTTTCCTTTGCGTGCGGAACTCGCGACAAACTTAAACAGCGGGCCGCCCGGACCGGGAATCCGACGTGCTCGTCGGGGCAACGTTCCCTGCCAAAAAGGGACAGGTTTATTTTGGTCGGTTTTATCTGGGGTAACGTCGCGCTCCAGCGGTAATCTGCTCTCATCTGTCGTATGGAAATCGGCGGCGTTTCCATTTAACGCAAAAGAGGCCGCTTCCCCTAGTAGGAAGCGGCCCCAAATCTTACGAATAGACGATGGTAAAGGGTGCTTCTGTTTCGGTCTCTCCTGTTGACGTGCACCTCGTGCCCTCAAGCGTTACTGAGACCACTTGGTTGACATCAATCAACTTCGTTGGCACCCAGATGTTCTCTCCGCTATTGCGCGCATAAGAAAAATATAAGTTGAACACCCCTGCGTCGTCATCTTCGATAGTCTGCTCCGATCCATCCTTGTAGCTGACGGTCAGCTTATTATCAACTGCTTCATAGCCCAGATCATCGATGTGCGTCTGGATGGAAAACGGGCTAATCTCAAGAGTCGAGTCATCGGAGCGGAGTTCCTTTGTATCGACGTACGCTCCAACGCTAAACTCGGGCGTCGATGCCTCGAACGGCTTCGCATCCTCGCCTTCGCCCTCGGTCCACGAGATATTCCAGGTGACCGCATGTTGAAAACCTCGCTCGCGATCCATAGAAGCAAAGTACATCGTGCCATTAATGACAGTATCGCTTGATGTGTCCTTATCAATGGTGCAGCGTGTGTCAGCCCATTCCTCGCCGAACTTCATATCGGGCGTGCCGATGCCCTGTTCTTCTTCACCATAAAGAACAAGTTCGCCGATCTCTGCTGCCGGCTTGTAGCAGTTAACTCCATTTGGATTGGACAACGTAAACGTCACGGCGCCGCAGCCGTTTTGATCGATAGCCATCTCATGGATATCGAGCGTATAACCGTTACCCTCGACGGACAGATTAACCTTCTGGACTGCACCCTCCAGGCTTTGGGGCGCGATGCCATCACCAAACTCTCTGGTGTAGGTGTATTTAGTCCCCGATGAGCCACCGTTGGTCCAGGTAATGGAATCCCCATTGCCGTGGTTTCCCCAGGCTGAGGCAAAATAGCCGGAATTGACAACGGCGTAGGCGACCCCTCCGGTCGCCAGCACTCCGGCAAGGCATCCGATCACGGCAACATACAGAGGCTTCGCGTGACCCTTTCGGCGAAGCGGCTCACCAGCAGCGGCATAAAGAACACGGTCAGCAAGATCGCTATCGGCTTGGACGGACTCGAAGGCCTGCTTGATTTGATTGGATTTCACGGTCGCCCTCCTCTAGGATGAACTTGAGTTTCGATCTGCCGCGAGCTAAACGCGTTCGAACGGTCGCGGCTGGTACATGCAACAACTCGGCAATCTCTGAGGTCGAAAAGCCCAGATAGTAATAGAGCACGATGGGGACACGGAATCGCTCCGAAAGTCGCATAACGTCTGACAGGACCGCCTTGGTCTCATCCTGCGCCGCCGAAAGCGAATCGGCCAGGTTCTCAATATCCTCCACACGCCTCCATGGCTTTCGAAAGAGAGATTTGCATTCATTGATCGTGACCCGGATAAGCCATCGACGAAGATGTTCCCAACTTTCAAAATGTCCATCGCTTTTAAGCAGCTTAAGAAAGACATCCTGGGCAACATCGTCGGCGTCGGCACAATCGCGCAGGAACGTCAATGCGATCCGAAACACGACATCCCGGTGATCTTCGACCGCCTGTCTAAATGCCTGTTCTTCCATAATCACCTCCCGGTGACGTTAATGATTCTTGATGAGGTCCTCACCATAGATACGCTTTGACCGAACGAAATGTTTCAAATTCAAGCAGGAAAACCTACCAAAATAAATCTGTCCCTTATTGGCAAAAGGAATCCCCTTCTGTGCGCGGGGGCAGATTCCCGGAACGGGCCGCCCGCTGTTTAAGTTTGCTGCTCTATAGTCCTGCGCAAGACGGAAAGCACATTAAGTGCTTTCCTTTGCATGCGGAACTCGCGACAAACTTAAACAGCGGGCGGCCCGTTCCGGGAATCCGACGTGCTCGTCGGGGTAACGTTCCTCACCAAAAAAGACCCGCTCCCCTGTTGAGAAGCGGGTCTTTGGAAGGACGGTTAACGTTCTAGGAAATTACTCCTCGTCGTTGTCCTTGGCCTCTTCGGCGTCGTCGGTGTCCACGAGCTGGTTGAGCAGCTCGTCGAGGGAAGCCATGTCCTCGTTGATCGCGCCGTTGGCGGGAGCCTTCTTGTCGTCGATCGGGGCGCCCAGGAGCTCCTCGTCGGCGTCGGCGTGATGCGTCGGAGCGGAGGTACCCAGCAGGATATCGTCCGGACCGTCGGGGCTAAAGACCATCTGCAGCAGCTGCGAGAGGTCTTCCTCGTCGGCAACGTCGTCGTTGTTCTCGAGGATGTAGAGCAGATCGTGGGCCTCGAGGCCGTCACGGAGCTCCTCGATCGCCTTGGCACCGATGCCATCGATGCGCAGCAGATCCTCCTCAGACTTGCCAACCAGGTCGCCGACCGTCTCGATGCCAACCTCGCTGAACTTGTTGGTCCAGCGCTGCGACACGCCCAGGTCGTCGAACAGGTACAGACGAGCCTTCTCGGCGGAGATGGTGTGGCCGTTGCGGGTGAACGAACCGTCAGCACCACCGAACTCGTCGTAGCCGGCCCAGTCGAGCTGCTGCGGAAGCTGCTCGTCCAGGTCCTTGAGCTCCACAGGAGCCCACTCGGGCAGCGACTTGGCGTTGGGCGAAGCCGGACCGTCAATGTCCACATAGCCGTCGGCCGTGCGATACGTCAGCTTGGCGTTGGCGTACGGCTTGAGGCCGGTACCAGCCGGGATCTTCTTACCGACGATGACGTTGGACTTAAGGTCGAGCAGGTGGTCGACCTTGCCCTCGATGGCAGCCTCGGTAAGGACGCCGGCGGTACGGATGAACGAAGCGCTCGACAGCCAGGAGTCGATGTTGGACGCGACCTTGAGCGTACCCAGGATGACGGGCTCGGCCACAGGAGCCTGACCGCCCAGACGGGCAACGCGCTCGACCTCGTCGGCGAACTCGTAGCGGTCGACGTACTGACCAAGCAGATACTTGGAGTCACCGGGGTTGGTGATCTGAACGCGACGCAGCATCTGACGTGCGAGCACCTCGATGTGCTTGTCGTTCAGGTCGACGCCCTGGCTGGTGTAGACGTCCTTGACGCTCTCGACGAAGGTGTGCATCGTCGACTCGATGTCGGTCAGCTTGCGCAGGTTGCGGAAGTTGACGAAGCCCTTGGTGATCTGGTCGCCGGCGCGAACCTCGCAGCCGTCCTCGATCTCGGGCATAAAGCGCACCGAAGCGGGGACGCGACGCTCGTCGAGGACACGGGTGTGATCCTCGGAGTCGGTGAGCGTCAGCACGTACTCGGACTTCTCGGGCTTAATCGAGAGGTGACCGGAGTACGGAGCCAGCTCGGCCTCGCGACCCAGGATCTTCTCGTTGACGTTGCCGACGATATCGAACATACGGCTGACCGTAGGCAGACCCTGCGTAATATCGTCGACGCCAGCGACGCCGCCGGAGTGAATGGTACGCATCGTAAGCTGCGTACCGGGCTCGCCGATGGACTGGGCGGCAATAATGCCGACCGCGGTACCGATGGCGACCGGACGACGAGTGGAAAGATCCCAGCCGTAGCACTTCTGGCACACGCCGTACTTGGAGCGGCAGGTGAGCAGCGCGCGAAGCTTGACCTTCTTAAGGCCGGCATCGACCATCTTCTGGATGTCGGCGACCTTCTCGATGTAGCCGTCCTGCTCAAAGAGCACGGTGCCGTCGGGAGCCACGACGTCCTCAATGAAGCAACGGCCGACGAGGTCGGTGTTGAGGTCGGTGGTGCCGGGGATGATGAGGTTGTAGGTGACGCCCTCGTGCGTACCGCAATCCTCCTCGCGGACGATGACGTCCTGGGCCACGTCGACCAGACGACGGGTCAGGTAACCAGAGTCCGAGGTGTGGGATGCGGTATCGACCAGGCCCTTACGGGCGCCGTAGGTCGAAATGAAGTACTCGAGCGGCAGCAGGCCCTCGCGGAAGTTCGCCTTAATGGGAAGGTCGATCGTCTCGCCGGACATGTCTGCCATCAGGCCACGCATGCCGCCGAGCTGACGCAGCTGGGTCTTAGAACCACGGGCACCGGAGTCGGCCATCATGTACAGCGGGTTCTCCTCGTCGAACATGTCGAGCATGAGTGCTGCGACCTTGTCGGTACAAGCGGTCCACTCGTTAACGACTTCGATGTGGCGCTCCGTCTCGTTGATGAAGCCCTCCTCGAAGTACTCGTTGATCTGGTCGACGTTGGCCTGGGCGCGATCGAGCAGCTCCTGCTTCTCGGCAGGAATGAGAGCGTCCCACACCGAGATGGTGAGGCCGGCGCGGGTAGCGTAGTGGAAGCCGGAGTACTTGATGGCGTCGAGGATCGGACCGACCTTGGCCTCGGGATAGCGATCGCAGCAGTCCGCAACCAGCTTGGCCACGTCGCCCTTGACCATCTTGTAGTTCATGAACTCATAGTCTTCGGGCAGGCACTGGCGGTTGAAGATGATGCGGCCGATAGAGGTCTCGAAACGCGCGGTCTTGTTGCCGGTGACGTCGTAGTCGACAAACTCGTTCTTGCCGTTCTTGACGCGGAAGATACGGGCACCGTCCTCGTTGATGACATTGGCGTCGGCAGCGGACACGCGGACCTGAATCTTGGCCTGCATGTCGACCTCGGAGCGGCAGTCATAGGCGTGCAGCGCGTCGTCGAAGCTGGCGAACACGTGGTTCTCGCCCGGCAGACCGTCGCGGACCTGGGTCAGGTAGTACACACCGATGATCATGTCTTGCGAGGGGATGTTGACCGGCTTGCCGGATGCCGGCGAGCGCAGGTTGTTCGCAGAGAGCATGAGCACGCGGGCCTCGGCCTGAGCCTGGCTGGACAGCGGCACGTGGACAGACATCTGGTCGCCGTCGAAGTCGGCGTTGAAGGGCGAGCAGACCAGCGGGTGCAGGTGGATAGCCTTGCCCTCGACCAGCACCGGCTCAAAGGCCTGGATGGACAGACGGTGCAGGGTCGGTGCACGGTTGAGCAGCACAACGCGGCCGTCAATGACCTCTTCGAGGATATCCCACACAAAGGTGGCACCGCGGTCGATAGCGCGCTTGGCGCCCTTGATGTTCTCGACCTTGCCAAGCTCGACCAGGCGCTTCATGACGAAGGGCTTGAAGAGCTCCAGCGCCATGGTCTTGGGCAGACCGCACTGGTGCAGCAGCAGCTTGGGGTCGGTAACGATTACCGAACGGCCGGAGTAGTCGACACGCTTACCCAGCAGGTTCTGACGGAAACGACCCTGCTTGCCCTTGAGGGCCTCGGCGAGCGACTTGAGCGGGCGACCGCCACGGCCAGAGACCGGGCGACCACGACGGCCGTTGTCGAACAGGGCGTCCACGGACTCCTGGAGCATGCGCTTCTCGTTGTTCACGATGATCGCGGGGGCGTCCAGGTCGAGCAGGCGCTTGAGTCGGTTGTTACGGTTGATCACGCGACGATACAGGTCGTTGAGGTCGGACGCGGCGAAGCGGCCGCCGTCGAGCTGGACCATCGGGCGCAGATCGGGCGGAATGACCGGGATGACATCCAGGATCATGTTCGCGGGGCTGTTGCCGCCCTTCAGGAAGGCGTCAACGACCTCGAGGCGCTTAACGGCCTTCTCGCGCTTCTGCTTCTGGGAGTCCTCGTCGGCGATGATGGCCTTGAGCTTCTCGGCCTCGGAGGGGAGGTCGATGGCAGCGAGCAGGTCGCGGACGGCCTCGGCACCCATGCCACCCTTGAAGTACATGGAGTAGTAACGGGTCATCTCACGGAACAGTGGCTCATCGGAAATGAGGTCGCGCTCGCTGAGCTTCATGAAGGCGTTGAAGGCGTCCGTGCGGAGCTGCTTCTCGTCCTTGCACTCTTCCTCGATGTCGACGATGCCAGAGGCGATCTCCTCGGGGGTCAGCGGCTCCTCGTCGGAGAACTCGTCAAAGTTCTCGGGGTTGCCCTGCTCCTTGAGAGACTCGATCTGGCGGGTGCACTCGGCATCGATCTCTTCCAGATCGGCGGCGAGCTCCTCGCGCAGGTCGTCAGCGTCGGCCTCGCGAGCCTCATAGTCAACCTCGGTGATGATGTAGCTGGCGAAGTACAGAACCTTCTCGAGGTCCTTGGACTTGATGTCGAGCATACGGCTCATCGGGAAGCTTGTGGGGCTCTTGAAGTACCAGATGTGGGACACGGGAGCGGCGAGCTCAATGTGGCCCATGCGGTCGCGACGCACCTTGGCCGAGGTGACCTCGACGCCGCAGCGCTCGCAGACGATGCCCTTAAAGCGGATGCCCTTGTACTTGCCGCAGGAGCACTCCCAGTCCTTGGCGGGACCGAAGATCTTCTCGCAGAACAGGCCGTCCTTCTCGGGCTTGAGGGTACGGTAATTGATGGTCTCCGGTTTCTTGACCTCACCGTGCGACCAGGAACGGATCTGGTCGGCGGAGGCAAGGGAGATCTTTACCGAGTCAAAATCAGTAGCTTCGAAATCTGCCACAGTCAACTACTCCTTATCAGTGGTCGTGGCGGCGACAGCCTCGGGTGCCTCGGCGGTCTCGGCATCCTGGGCCTCGACGTCGGCGTCAACGCCGGCGAGCGCAGCCAGGTCGTCGAGAGCAGAGGTCTCCTCGGCGGTCACAGGGGCGGAGGCGTCCTCGTCGGCATCGTGCATGGGCTCGATGTCCAGTGCGAGGGAGCGAATCTCCTTGACGAGAACCTTGAAGGACTCGGGGATACCCGGGACAGGAACGTTCTCGCCCTTGACGATGGACTCGTAGGTCTTGACGCGGCCCACGGTATCGTCGGACTTGACGGTCAGGATCTCCTGCAGGACGTTGGAAGCACCGTAAGCGTACAGTGCCCAAACTTCCATCTCGCCGAAGCGCTGGCCGCCGAACTGGGCCTTGCCGCCCAGAGGCTGCTGGGTAACCAGGCTGTAAGGGCCGGTCGAACGGGCGTGGATCTTGTCGTCGACCATGTGGCCGAGTTTGAGGATGTAGGACGTACCCACGGTAATGGGCTCGCGGAACTCCTCGCCGGTACGGCCGTCGAACAGGCGGGTCTTGCCGCGCTCGTCAAGCTGGGTGACGAACTCGGGACGCATGTGATCGCCAAAGGCAGCGGTGGCCTTGTTGAGCATGTTCTTGTTAGCACGACGAATGACCTCGGCGATCTCGTCCTCCTTGGCGCCGTCGAAGACGGGCGTGGCGGTGAAGAACGGACCGGGGACGTACTTGTCGGAGTCGGCCTGCTCGGTATCCCAACCGCAGGCAGCAGCCCAGCCAAGGTGGCACTCGAGCAGCTGGCCGACGTTCATACGCGAAGGAACGCCCAGCGGGTTGAGGATAACGTCGATCGGGGTACCGTCAGCCATGTAGGGCATGTCCTCGACCGGCAGAACGTTGCAGATAACACCCTTGTTGCCGTGGCGGCCGGCGATCTTATCGCCCTGCTGGATCTTACGACGCTGGGCGACGTAGACGCGCACCTGCTCGTTGACGCCAGGAGCCAGATCGTCGCCGTTCTCGCGGCTAAAGCGGACGACGTCGATGACGCGGCCGTAAGCGCCGTGAGGCATCTTAAGGGAGGTGTCGCGGACGTCGTGGGCCTTGGCACCGAAGATGGCGCGCAGCAGGCGCTCCTCGGCGGTCAGAGCGCTCTCGCCCTTAGGCGTGACCTTGCCGACCAGGATGTCGCCAGGGCCGACCTCAGCGCCGATGCGGATAATGCCGTCCTCGTCGAGGTTGGCAAGCATGTCCTCGGAGAGGTTCGGGATCTCGCGGGTGATCTCCTCGGGGCCGAGCTTGGTGTCGCGGGCATCGATCTCGTGACGGGTGATGTTGATGGTCGTCAGCAGGTCCTCGGCCACCAGGCGCTCGGACACGACGATACCGTCCTCGTAGTTGAAGCCTTCCCACGGCATGTATGCCACGGTGAGGTTCTGGCCCAGTGCGAGCTCGCCATGATCGGTCGAAGGACCGTCAGCCAGGGGCTCGCCCTGCTCAACGGTGTCACCGACGCGCACGAGCGGACGGTGGTTGATGCAGGTGGACTGGTTGGAGCGCTGGTACTTGGCCAGGTGATACTCGTCCATGCCGCCGGCATGCTTGACGATGATCTTGGCGGCGTCGGCAAAGATGACCTCGCCGGCGTTCTTGGCCAAGGTGACCTCGCCGGAGTCCAGAGCGGCGCGACGCTCCATGCCGGTACCGACATAGGGAGCGGCAGGGTGAACCAGCGGCACGGCCTGACGCTGCATGTTAGCGCCCATCAGCGTACGCTTGGCGTCGTCGTGCTCGAGGAACGGGATCAGCGTGGCTGCGACGGAGAGCATCTGACGCGGCGAGACGTCCATGTAGTCGACGTCCTCGACAGGCACGTCGGCGGGAGCGCCGAAGGAACCGTCGAAGTCGCGGGTACGGGCGATCACAGTGTGCGGACGGACGATCTTGCCCTCGGCATCGGTCGTGATGAACTCGTTGGTCTTGGGATCGAGCGGCGTGTTGGCCGGCGCGATGACGTGCTTCTCTTCCTCGTCAGCGGTCATCCAGTCGATCTGGTCGGTGGCAACGCCGTTCTCGACGCGACGGAACGGAGCCTCGATGAAGCCGTACTCGTTGACGCGGGCGTAGAGGGCGAGCGAGCCGATCAGGCCGATGTTGGGGCCTTCGGGGGTCTCAATCGGGCACATGCGGCTGTAGTGCGAGTTGTGAACGTCGCGGACGGCCGTCGGCACGTTGGTGCGGCGGCTGGAGCCGGACTTGTGGCCGGCAAGACCGCCAGGGCCGAGTGCGGACAGGCGGCGCTTGTGGGTCAGACCGGTCAGGGGGTTCGCCTGGTCCATGAACTGCGAGAGCTGCGAGGAACCGAAGAACTCCTTGATGGAGGCCACGATCGGGCGGATGTTGATGAGCGACTGCGGGGTGATCTCGTCGATGTCCTGGGAGCTCATGCGCTCACGGACAACGCGCTCCATACGGCTCATGCCGATACGGAACTGGTTGGCGACGAGCTCGCCGACGGTGCGGATGCGGCGGTTGCCAAAGTGGTCGATGTCGTCGACCTTGAAGCCCTGCTCGCCGGCAGCGAGGGACAGCAGGTAGCGCAGCGTCGCGACGATATCCTCGTCGGTGAGCACCGTGACCTCTTCCTCGGTGGTGAGGTTGAGCTTCTTGTTGACCTTGTAACGACCGACACGGGCCAGATCGTAGCGCTGCGGGTTGAAGAGCAGACCCTCGAGCAGGCTGCGGGAAGCGTCCACGGTGGGAGGCTCGCCAGGGCGCAGACGACGGTAGATCTCGATGAGGGCGTCCTCGCGAGTGAGGGCGGTGTCGCGCTCCAGGGTGCGCTTGATCACATCGGAGTTGCCGAGCAGCTCGATAATGTCGTCGTTGGTGACGGCGATGCCAAGGGCGCGCAGGAACATCGTGGCGCTCTGCTTGCGCTTACGGTCGATGGAGACCATGAGCTGGTCGCGCTTGTCGACCTCGAACTCGAGCCAGGCACCGCGGGACGGGATGATCTGAGCCTTGTAGATCTGCTTGCCCGAATCCATCTCGGAGCTGTAGTACACGCCCGGGGAGCGGACGAGCTGCGAGACGACGATACGCTCGGTACCGTTGATGATGAAGGTGCCCTGATCGGTCATCATGGGGAAGTCGCCCATGAAGACGAGCTGCTCCTTGATCTCGCCGGTCTCCTTGTTGGTGAGACGGACGTCGGTCAGAAGCGGGGCCTGATAGGTCATGTCCTTCTCGCGGCACTCCTCAACGGTGTGCGCGGGGTCGCCGAACTGATGCTCGCCGAAGGTAACCTCGAGAACATGGTTCTGGCTCTGGATGGGGCTGGATTCCTTGAACGCCTCACGAAGGCCCTCGTCCTTAAAACGCTCAAAGGATTCCCTTTGAACAGAGATAAGGTTGGGGAGCTCCATGGCCTCCGGGATTTTCCCGAAGCTGACGCGCTTGCGCTCAGTGGCAGTGTATGCGTAGGTCACCAGGTTTTTCCTCCTTCACGGAAATGCTCGGTGGGTTGGCGAGGCATAGCTTCGCCAGTTATCGCAACCTAATAGTTTATCAGGTACCGACCGTTGGGCAAGAAAAGCCTTGACGCGATTGAGTTTTTGGAGTAGCAAAGTTTTTCGACAGAAAAAATGCAGGTAGATATATGCGTATCGAACATCTGTTCATATATTTTCTGTGAACAAAGAGCCAGCAATCGCAACTCTTATAAAAAACGGGCGCGAACCGAAGTCCGCACCCGTAAATGTCGATGCCCGAAGGCTTACTTGCGCATCAATCCGCCGCGCTCGTCGATGGCGTCCCAGAAGGCATCGGCAAAGCAGGGATCGCTTGCAGCCATGAGGGCGTTGGTGGCCATCCAGCCAGAGGGAGTGCCGGTGTCGTAGCCCGACAGCGGGTCGATGACGACGGCATACATGGCCTCACGGTCGAGCGAACGGGCCATGGCGTCGGTGAGCTGGATCTCGCCGCCCTTGCCGGCCTGCTGATCTGCCAGCAGGTCCATGACCAGCGGGCTCAGCAGATAGCGGCCGACGATGTACAGGTTGGACGGAGCAGCCTCGGGAGCGGGCTTCTCGACCAGACCGCCGATACGCCAGACAGCGCCCGGCTCTGCATCGGCAACGTCCTCGGCGCCCTCGAGCGAACCGACGCGCTCGCCGGCGATAACGCCGTAGCGGCTGACTTCCTCGGGCGAGCAAGCAGCGACGGCGATAACCGAAGCTCCACCGTGCTCCTTGGAAACGGCGAGCATCTTGACGCAGATGTCGCGATTAGGCACAACGTAGTCGCCCAGAAGAACCAGGAAGTTCTCCCCTGCCACGGCGTCGGCAGCAGAGCGAATAGCATGGCCGAGGCCCTTGGGCTCGTACTGATAACGGAAGTCGACCGGCATACCGCCAGCGTGGGCGACGGCGTCGGCATAGGCGTTCTTGCCGCGCTCGCGCAGCAGGTTCTCGAGCGAGCGATCGGGCTGGAAGTAGTTCAGTAGCTCGGGCTTACCGGGAGAAGTAACGATGATGGCATCGTCGACTTCCTCGGGGTCGAGTGCCTCCTCGACGACGTACTGAATGACGGGCTTGTCGAGCACCGGCAGCATCTCTTTGGGCGTGCACTTAGTGCCAGGCAGAAAACGCGTGCCAAGACCGGCGGCGGGGATGATTGCCTTCATGTTATTCAAAGATCCTTTCGCAGGCGCAAAAGCGCCCCATGCGTGCGGCACACAGCCGCAGACCAAATTGCGATACCCAAGTATCTTACCGCTGGAACTATATGTCGCTACAAGGCAGAGACAATTCTTCAGCAGGTCAACGCAAATTATTGCTCGAATGGTGCAATTTTATTGCCCAACGGCAAGGCACCCGATACGACGCAAATCACAGAACATGGCAGTTTGAGCAACCGATGTCGAGGGACCGAAAAACAAAAAAGACGGGGCTCGCAATGCGAACCCCGTCTGCAAAGAAATCTGGCGAGAAAGCCTGATTACTTGAGGGTGACAGCAGCGCCAGCAGCCTCGAGCTTCTCCTTGGCAGCCTCGGCGTCCTCCTTCTTGGCACCCTCGAGAACAGCCTTGGGAGCGCCCTCGACGACCTCCTTGGCCTCCTTCAGGCCAAGGTTGGTGAGCTCACGGACGGCCTTGATGACCTGGATCTTGTTGTCGCCGAAGCCCTCGAGCACGACGTCAAACTCGGTCTTCTCCTCGGCCTCAGCAGCGCCAGCAGCGGGAGCGGCGACAACAGCGGCAGGAGCAGCGGCGGAAACGCCGAAGGTGTCCTCAATAGCCTTAACGAGCTCGGAAGCCTCGAGAAGGGTCATTTCCTTAAGAGCATCGATGATCTCATCGGTGGTAAGCTTAGCCATTTCTAAGTCCTTTCGGTTTCCGTGTCTGTGCACGGAGATCAGTTAAAACACGGCGCGAATGCGCCAGGGGTGCGGCGTTGCCGTCGCGGGTGAAAACAGCGACTAGGCTGCCTTCTGCTCGGAGACCTGCCGGATCGAACGAGCGAGACCAGAGGAAACGCCGTTGACGCAGACAGCGATGTCGCGAGCGAAACCGGAGATGAGACCGGCGATCTGGCCGAGAAGCTGATCCTTGGTGGGCAGCTCGGCGATAGCCTTAACATCATCAGCGGAAACGGCCTTGCCGTCGGAGATACCGCCCTTGATCTCAAGGACGCCCTTGGACTTAGCGGAGAAGTCCTTAAGGGCCTTAGCGGCCTCGACCGGCTCGGACTCGTAGAACACATAAGCGACGGGGCCGGCGAGAATCTCGTCGAGCTCGGGCTGCTCCTGGTTCTTGAGAGCGATCTTGACCAGGTTGTTCTTGTAGACCTTCATCTCGGCGCCGCACTCGCGAAGCTGATGACGCAGCTCCTGAGCCTGCTTAACCGTCAGACCGTTGTAGTTGACGACGAACAGACCGGCGTTCTCGGCGATACGGGACTCGATCTCTGCAACCTTGTCGATTTTGTACTGCTGGGGCATGAATTACACCTCCTCGAATTCTTTCCGGGCACGGTCCGCCACAAGGACGTGACGGGGGCATGTCCAAAAAGAAAGCCCCCGCGCTGCATGAGCGACGGGGGCGAGAAGACATATCTACTCGACCACCTCGGCTGGCGGGATATCCCATTAAGCTCGCGGGTAAGACCCGTTTGCGCCGGCTGTCTCTGGCAGCGGATTCGTGCGTGAACCGAAAGTATTATGGCGGGGACCCCGGCGTCGGTCAACGGCAACCCTGGCTGCACACAATTCCACCATCTCGGTCGCGCCGCCAAAGGCCAGGCGCAAGCTTTTCGCTCGGTCAGGTCCTGGGCTCGCACGAAGAGCACATTTAGTGCTCTTCGGCTCGTGCGGAATCTACGAAAAGCTTGCGCCTGGCCTTTGGCGGCGCGACCTGTGTTGACTTTGGGACAGCCAGGGTTGCCGTTGGCCGGCGCGCCCCGCTCATAATGCTTGGGTCGGTGGGCTGATGTGTTGCGTCCCTGAGGACTATAAGGTCGAAATGAAGGTGGACAGGCGGTGGAGGCCTTCGTTTAGGTCTTTGTCGGAGACGCAGTAGCTTAGGCGGATGTGGCCTTCGGTTCCGAAACAGTCGCCCGGGACTAGGGCTACGTTTGCCTCTTTGATGGCTTTGATGCAGAAGTCTTCGCTGGTTAGGCCGAACTTTTTGATGCTCGGGAAAGTGTAGAAGGCTCCTGCGGGCTCTACTACGTCGAGGCCCATGGCATCTAAGGCTGCGAGTACGCGTTCGCGGCGGGCTCGGTAGACTTTGAGCATGGGGGTTGGGTCGACGGTCAGGGCTCGGGCTGCGGCGTCCATTTCGAAGGAGACGGCACTCGATACTAAGTATTGGTGAGCCTTGGCGATCTCGGCGATGACGGGTGCCGCTGCCGCGAGCCAGCCCAGGCGCCAGCCGGTCATGGACCAGGGCTTGGAGAAGCTCTCGATGATGACCGTCTGTTCACGCAGCTCCGGGTGACGCTGGGCAAAGCGCTCGTAGCCATCCACATAAACCAGGCGGTTGTATACGTCGTCGCAGACCACGTAGATGCCCGCCTGCTCTGCCACGCGCGCCACGGCGTCGAGCGAAGCCGCGTTGAGGATGCAACCCGTAGGATTGTTGGGCGTGCAGATGACGATGGCCTTGGTCGCCGGCGTCACGCAGGCACGAAGCGCCTCCTCATCAATCTGAAATTGCGCAGGCTCCGTATCCAAAAAGACCGCTTTGGCGTGATTGGCCACGACGATGCTCTCGTACAGGCCAAAGGCCGGCGTGGGGATGATGACCTCGTCGCCGGGGTTGAGCATAGCCATGAATGTTGCCGACAGGGCCTCGGTCGCGCCGTCGGTTAGGATGACCTCGTCGGCCGAAAACGTAAGGCCCGCGTCCCCCATGTAGGCAGATAACGCCTCACGCAGGGCGGGGCGACCGTTGTTGGGCGGATAGTGCGTGTCACCGCGGTCCAGTGCGGCGGTCACCTCGGCGCTAATCACATCGGGCGTGGGAAAATCGGGCTCGCCAAGCGCAAGCGCGATGCACCCCGGGTGCTGGGCGGCGAGCGCGTTAATCCGGCGGATGCCGGAGGGCTTGAGCGTGGCAAGCGAGGTATTCATGGGCAGACGCATGGCGTTCCTTTCGTAAGGGTTGCACTAGGATAGCGCGGCGGGGCGCCGCCAGACGGTGTAACCTAAACGGAAACCAACCGGAAAGGAGGCGGCATGGAGACGACCGCGCGCGGCGATGTACCAAAAACGTTGCAAACCATTGCGTATATCAGCATTCCCGATAGCGCCGATCTTGAGTTTTTGCTTTGGGACCTGCAGGATGCCATCGCCGCCTATGCTCAGCTTTCTGGCACCGCGCTCCCCCGCCCGGTCGACTTGAAGGCAAATGACGCCGGCAGCGTTGCCGATGGCATCGTGCTGGCCATTGAAGATGTGGCTGACGATGAGACGTTGACAGCTATCGAGCAGGCGCTTGAGCGCTTTGGCAGTACGGGAGCGCGTGTCTATGCCGTGATTCGAGCCGCACAACGGGGCGCTGAGCAGGCGCGTGGGACCGCCGTTCGACTGCACAAGGCATGTGAGCGCCATGACCAATTGTGGTGTGGCGGCGTTGCCATCTGCGCCGGCAGCGGCATCGCAGCGCTTCGCCATTCCCCACGCATGGGCCTCTTGCGCCGACCATTTTCGGAAGCGATAGATAAGCTTGTGGGCGCTGTGCGCATGGGCTGCTCCGTCGAGCATGCACAGCGACTTGGCGGCGGCAATGCCGCCAACGTCGACGCCGACGGCATGGTTTGCGCCGAGCCAGCCGTGCCCGCGCCGATCTGGCGAGGCGTTCTGAAACGTCTGGGCGCCCACGCTCAAACAAAAATCTAAATTAAATAACAGCCCAGTCAACGGCTTCGTGCCAACGCTCGACAAGACGCTCCAGGCGCCAGGCGGCATTGGCAGGACTTGTCGAGGGCAGGACGACGGCGGGCAACCCCGTCCGATCTTGCAAGTAGCGTTTGTAGAGTCGCCCTGCCGTACCGCCGTTACAGACAACGAGCTCGATCGACGCGGCATCGGTAATGCGCTCGATATGTGCCGGCACAACGTTGCGGATGCTCGCGTCGCTCGAGCCCTTAATGTCGCAGCTCTCGATTGCATCCCACAGGGCCACGCCGCCGTTCAGCAGCATGGCCCGCTTGGCGGCAATGGAGGCATCGAGCGTCGCGGGCTCACCGTTTGCCAAAGGATCGCCCTCGTTGGGCGGCACAGGCATACCGAGGCACGTGGCCATCACACGCCAAAAGCGATTCTGAGGGTTGCCGTAATAAAAGGCATTAGCGCGCGACAGCACCGAGGGAAACGATCCGAGCACCAAAACGCGCGAGTGCTGGTCGAACACGGGCTCAAACCCATGCTCAATATGTTGATAGCCCTCGTCAGACGCTGCCATGGCCTAGGCCCTCAACAGATAGCGTACCTCGTAGGGCGCAAGCTCAAGGGAGCCCGCCAGCTCGACCGTGGGCACGCCGTCGGCAAGCAAATCGACAAAGGAGCCGTTGAGCTCGCCGGCGCCAAAGGTGTAAGGCTCGTCCACGGCGTTCACCGCCACGAGCACCGTCGCGTCGTCGCAGGCGCGCTCGAACAGCAGCTGCTTGTTCTGGATCACCACATTGCGATAGGCACCGTAGTTGAGAGCACGGGCCGCCGCGTCGTTTGCCGAGCGCAGGTGCGCCAGCTGCGTGATGAAGGCCGTCAGCTCGTTGGGCGCAGGCTCATCGAGCGCAGGGCGCAGCGCCCAGTCGCCATCGGGGCCGCCCTTTTCACCAGCAATTCCCCACTCGCTGCCATAGTAGACGCACGGAATGCCCGGCATGCCAAAGAGCATGCCATAGGCGGGACGCAGGCACGACTTGTCGGTGAGGATGCTTGCCAGGCGCGGCACGTCGTGGTTGTCGACAAACGACAGCAGGTGTTTGCTGCGGTAGATGCACCAGGGGTCGCCGCCAAACTGGCGATGCAGCGAATGGGCGATCTCGAACATGTTGACCGAGTTAAAGCTGGAGTACAGGCCCTTGTAGCACTCGTAGTTGGTGCAGGAGTCGAGCATCTCGTCGTTGACGATTTGGTTGTAGTCGCCGTGGAGCGTCTCGCCGATCAGCACAAAGTCGGGCTTGAGCTCACGGGTAAAAGCGTGCAGGCGGCGCATGAAGTCGCGGTCGAGCATATAGGCAACGTCCAAGCGCAGGCCGTCGACGCCAAAGACCTCGGCCCAGCGACGCACGGACTCAAGCAGGTAATTGACCACGGCGGGGTTTTGCAGGTTGAGCTTCACAAGCTCAAAATGGCCCTCCCAGCCCTCATACCAAAAGCCGTCGCCGTAGCACGAGTCACCGTCAAAGCTGATGTGGAACCAATCCTTGTACGGCGAATCCCACTTGCGCTCCTGCACATCGCGGAAGGCCCAAAAACCGCGGCCGACGTGGTTGAAGACGGCATCGAGCACCACGCGGATACCGTGGGCATGCAGTGTGTCGCACACGGCGGCAAAGTCGACATCCCCACCCAGGCGGCGGTCGATATGGCGCAGGCTGCGCGTATCGTAGCCGTGGCTATCGGACTCGAGCGGCGGGTTGATGAGCACAGTGCCAACGCCGAGTTCCTGCAGGTAGTCGGCCCATTTGGCAATCTTCATGATGGGCGCATCGGGGCTAGCTGTGGCATCGGCGGCCTGGGCGAGCTCATCCTCGGCAACGGGGGCGGCGTTTTCGCGCGGAGCTCCACAAAAACCCAGCGGATAGATCTGATAGAACGTCGTCTCGTATGCCCACATAGCAACCTCCCGGTAAGCTCAACACAACGACATCCATTGTATGCCTGCCGTGCATCCCCTCCCCCAAAATAAGTTGCGGTGGAATAGTTCCTGCTTGAGCCTTCAAAGGCCTTAAACAGGAACTATTCCACCGCAACTGATGAGGGGACGTGGCTAGGCGACGGGCTTGGCGCGGCGTATGGCCGGGAACAGCACGGTGATGGCGAGGATGACGCCCACGACGGCAATCGCCCCGCCCGCGAAGCCGATCCAAGCGATACCGGGACCCGAAACCACGGCGCCGCCGATTGCGGTGCCCGTGCCAATACCGAGGTTAAACAGGCCCGAGAAGATCGACATGGCGACGGCCGACGAATCTGCCGACGTGCACTTGATGAGCTCGGCCTGAAACGCCACGTTAAAGGCCGTGGCGCAGCAACCCCACAGTGCGCAGACGGCAAGCACTGTCACGAGCGACGATGCGGCCGGCCCCATGAGCAGCAGGGCCACCGGCACGCCGGAGAGCGTGATAGCCAAGAACGGGAAGCGATGCCCATCGGACAGGCGGCCGAACAGCCAGCTGCCCACCAAGCCGGAACAGCCGAACGCCGTCAGCGTCATGGTAATGGCGCCCGCATCGACGTGCGCGACCTGCGCCAGGAAGGGCTCGATATAGCTGTAGCTTGCGTAATAGCCGGTCGCCATGAAGACCGTGACTGCGTAGAGCGCGATGAGGAGCGGGTTCTTGAGCAGCTCGGGCAGCTGTTTGACGGTAAAGCGCTCACCCGCCGGCATGGCCGGGAACACCGCTGCCTGGTAGACGACCGCGATGGCTGAGAGGCCCCCGACCACGGCAAACGTCATGCGCCAGCCCACGGCCAAGCCAATGGCGCGACCGAGAGGCAGGCCAAAGATCTGCGCGATGGACGAGCCCGTAGCGATCATGCTGATGGCGAGCGCGCCGTGGCGAGTGTCGACCAGGCGCGAGGCCATAATCGAGGCGACTGACCAGAACACGGCATGTGCGCAAGCGACCACCAGGCGCGCGCAGACCAGGATGGGATAAGTCGGCGCCACAGCGGACAGAAACTGGCCCAGCGAGAACACGGCGAGCACGCCCAGCAGCATCCGCTTGAACTCGAAGCGCGAGGCAAACACCATGAGCGGCAACGACAGCAGCATGACGCCCCAGGCGTAGACCGAGATCATGATGCCCGCCTGGGCCTCGGTGAGCGAGAACGACGCGGCGATATCAGTCAAAAGGCCGATGGGCATAAACTCCGACGTGTTGAACACGAACGCACAGCAGGTGAGCCCGACGAGTGGGAGCCACTGCCTGAGCGTGATGCCGTCTTGCCTTGCCTGACTCATATATAACATCTCCAATCATTTTGAGCGGAGGCGATTATATAGCAACGGTCCCACATCCGTCAGTAACGGACACGGGACCGAAACAATTCGATACACAGAGGTTGCGCCGTCAATAAATAACTAAGCCAACCCCAGCAATATGCCCGCCGAATGCACGACAAACGCCACGATCCAGGCAACGGCGACCTGAAACGCGAATACGGCCACGGCATAGCGCGCGCCCAACTCGCTCTTGACGGCGCCGATTGCCGCCACACAAGGCGGGTACAGCAACGTAAAGACCAAGAACACGTAGGCGGTGAACGGCGAAAACATGGTCGACAGTGCCGCGGGCGACGTAGCACCCAAAAGCACGGTGAGGGTCGAGATGACGCTCTCTTTGGCAATAAGTCCGGTGACGAGCGCCGTGGATGCGCGCCAGTCACCAAAACCGAGCGGGGCCAACACCGGCGCGATGATGCTGCCGAGGCCCGCAAGCAGGCTTTGCGACTGGTCGGCGACCACGTTAAAGCGGATATCGAACGTCTGCAGGAACCAGATGACCACCGTAGCGGCAAAGATAATGGTAAAGGCCTTGGTGATGAAGTCCTTGGCCTTATCCCATGCCAGCATCACCGTCGTCTTGACGCTCGGCAGGCGGTAATTGGGAAGCTCCATGATAAACGGCACCGGGTCGCCCTTAAATGCCGTGCGGTTGAGCACCAAAGCCGCGATGCAGCCGACCACGATACCGATCAGATAGAGCGAGACCATGGCGGGAACCGTCGCCTGCGGGAAGAATGCTCCGCACAGCAAGCCGTAAACCGGCAACTTGGCTGAACAGCTCATAAACGGTGTGAGCATGACCGTCATCTTGCGGTCGTGCTCGGATGGGAGCGTACGGGTCGACATGATAGCCGGCACGGTACAGCCAAAACCGACGAGCATGGGCACGAAGCTGCGGCCCGACAAGCCAAAGCGACGCAACACCTTATCCATGACAAAGGCCACGCGCGCCATGTATCCGGAGTCTTCCAGAATGGAGAGGAACAAAAAGAGCACGACGATAATCGGCAGGAAGGTCAGCACGCTGCCCACACCCGTAAGCACGCCGTCGACAGCCAGCGAGCGCACCACGTCGTTAGTACCGAACGCCTTGAGGCCCGCATCGGCCGAGGCGATGATGGCAGCGATACCGTCCTCCATGAGTCCCTGCAACGCCGCGCCGATCACGCCAAACGTCAGCCAAAAGACGAGGCCCATGATCACCAGAAACGCCGGAATGGCTGTGTAACGACCTGTCAGGATGCGGTCAATCTTGACGGAGCGCACGTGCTCGCGGCTCTCGTGCGGCTTGACGACGCAGCGCCCGCACACGTCGCCGATAAAGCTAAAACGCATATCGGCCAGCGCAGATAGGCGGTCGGTGCCGGCCTCGCCCTCCATCTGGGTAATGATGTGCTCGATAGCGTCGAGCTCATTGCGATCCAGGTGAAGCGCCTCGGTTACCAGCTCATCGCCCTCGACCAGCTTGGTCGCCGCAAAGCGCACCGGGATGTGCGCCGTCACGGCATGGTCCTCGATCAGGTTGGCAATGCCGTGGATGCAGCGATGCAGCGCACCGCCGTCCGGACCGTCGGGCACGCAAAAGTCCAGGCGACCAGGGCGCTCGCGGAACCGCGCCACGTGCAGGGCGTGGTCCACCAACTCGCCGATACCCTCGTTGCGGGCAGCGCTAATGGGAACAACGGGCACGCCCAACAGGCTCTCGAGCAGGTTGACGTCCACGGCGCCGCCGTTGGCGGTCACCTCGTCCATCATGTTGAGCGCGATGACCATGGGGCGGTCGAGCTCCATAAGCTGTAGCGTCAGGTACAGGTTGCGTTCGATATTGGTGGCGTCGATGATGTCGATGATGGCGTCGGGGTTTTCGTCAAGGATGAATTGACGGCTCACGATCTCTTCGCCCGTGTACGGCGACAGCGAATAGATGCCAGGCAGGTCGGTAACGCTTGCCTCGGGGTGGTTGCGGATGGTGCCATCTTTGCGGTCGACCGTCACGCCGGGAAAGTTACCGACGTGCTGGTTGGAGCCCGTCAGCTGGTTGAATAACGTGGTCTTGCCGCAGTTTTGGTTGCCGGCGAGGGCAAAGTGCAGCGGCGCGCCCTCGGGCACGGCCGTCTTTGCCGCACGGGGCGAATACGTCCCCTCGCCCAGGGCCGGATGCTCCGTCGTGCCGATTGCGGCGTTAGCGCGCGGACCCGTATCGGTGTCGTGAATACCCACGAGCTCGATGCGAGCGGCATCGTCCTTGCGCAGTGTCAACTCGTAGCCACGCAGGCGGATCTCGAGCGGATCGCCCATGGGGGCGTACTTCATCATGGTGACTTCGGTGCCCGGCGTTAGACCCATGTCCAAAATATGCTGTCGGAGTGCCTGATCGTCCGATGCCACCGATGCGACAACGGCGTCCTTTCCAATCTCGAGTGTATCGAGCTTCACGTCCGTGTTCCTCCCCCGGCGCCCACAGGGCGTTGTATTTATGTTCACCATGGCTAACCGTTTGCCATGGCTAACCAATTGTAACCATGCATGATAGCGCGAACATACAGCAACGTTCAATCGGCAGATTGGTGCAGGGGGACGGATTACTTTGCACCAAGCCCTTGACAGCTAGAACGATGCCGATGTCTTGGAACCAACAGCGAAAGCCCGCCGGAGCGAGCAAGGTGCCTTGAAGCGAGGCGGCATTGACCTTTTGGTCATGCCGCCGAAGTTGAAAGGCAAATTGCCGCCCTGGCGGGCTTGCAGCGTCAAGTGGTTACGGCGTTTGGTAAAACGCCGTAACTAAAACCCGTGGCGCTCCAGGAAGCGGAAGGCTAGGCGAATCCAAGGGCGGACCGCCACCTGCTTGTCCTCGTTGTCGACCGCGGTGTTGGCGTTGCCGAGCGAAAGGCCGTGACCACCCTGGTCGAAGACGTGCATCTCGCATGCAACGCCCTCCTCGGCCATGCGCTGCGCAAACGGGTAGACCTGCGCGATCGGCGCCGTCTTGTCGTCGGACACGCCCCACACAAAAGTCGGTGGCATCTGACGCGAAACATGCGTGGTGGGGCAGATGTCGGCCAGATGCTCGTCAGTTGCCTCGCCGCCCGTCACCATCGACAGGTAGTCGTTGAGCAAATCGCGCCCCGTCTTGCCGCCCGTCTTGGGCACGCGCAAGTCAATGCGCGGATCGCGCGTCTGCATGTCGCGCACATAGGCAAAGTCGAGCAATGGATAGCCCAGCACCACGGCATCGGGACGAATGTCGTCCAGACGCGCCCCGGCAAGTGCCGCGAAGGGGCCGGTCTTCCACTGTGTTGCCAGCGAAGCGCAGATCATGCCGCCCGCCGAGAATCCCACGACGCACACGCGCTTAGGATCGACATGCCACTCGTCGGCGTTGGCGCGCACCGTGGCGACCATCTTGGCAAGATCTGCCTGGGGGTGCGGAAAGCTCACGTCACCCGTAGAACTCGTGACATAGTTGAGCACAAAGGCCTGGTAGCCGCGGTCCAAAAATGCAAACGCCACCGGGTCCTGCTCGTGCGGAGCGATATGCGTAAACCCGCCTCCGCCGCAGATGATCACCGCGGGGCGGCGGCCATTCGGTTTATCGGGCAGCGGCTCGGCACCCAGATACGTAAAGGTCGCCGGATAATCCTCGGTCGGCTCCTCGCCCCACAGCGCATGGTTCTCGACAATCATATGTGCTCCCTTCGCGCAAATTTTGCGCACTCTTTTTTCGCATCTAAGCGTACCCCAGTTGGGTGCAGGACGTAGAAACTCTCCGGCAATAAGTTTCCCTCCAACTGATATATCACATAATCCCAGTTCAGAGGTATCGTTGAGCAGCGTAGAATAGGGGCGTTGACCAAGCCGCGAAACAGGTATGAAACGTTTCCGGCAAACCAAGCGCGCGATATGCGCCTATTTAAGTTGGAGGCAACTATGGGTCTGCTCGATTCGCTTAAGTCCACCTTCACCTCGGCGGGCGAGGCATCCGTTCCGCCCGCGGCAAGCTTCGCCACCCGCGAAGGCGTCATCTACGCCCCCGTCAACGGCGTGCTCGTCAACCTGGATGAGGTTCCCGACGAGACGATCGCCTCGGGCATGCTTGGCCAAGGCTATGGCATCGAGCCCATTACCGGCACCATCTATGCGCCCGCCAACGGCCGCATCGGCGCCACCACTGTCACCAACCACTCCATTGGCATGATCACCGAGGACGGTCTTCGCGTGTTCATCCATGTTGGCCTGGGCACCGTGGAAATGAACGGCAAGGGTTTTGCCCGCTTTGTCGAGATGGGCGATGTGGTCAAGGCAGGCCAGCCGCTCATCAGCTTCGACCGCGAGGCCATTAAGGCCGCTGGTCACGAGGACATCGTGACCGTCATCGTCTCCGAGCTCGATCGTCTTAAGAGCATCGACCATGTCGGCGAGTCCGGAACGCTTATCGGCGGCAACCCGCTCGTCAAGCTTGGCGACCCGCTGCTGGTAGCCAAGACCAAGTAGCCAGGCCCCGCGCCACACAGCCAAAAGGCACCTCGTCGAGCGCCCGCGACCATCTGGCCGCGGGCGCTTTTCGTTTGAAAAACCATCCCGCCAATGCCTTATCTGTATAGCCCAAATGAGCCGAGCTGCTAGAATATCGAACTGTATGGATAACTATCATTCAACCGTTATGGGAGGATACGTGAACCGCACCAAAATCGCGCAGCTCTATGCCGATGCCGAGTCGCTCGGCGGCCAGACCGTCACCGTCGCCGGCTGGGTCAAGTCCGTCCGCGACATGAAGAACTTTGGCTTTGTTACGCTCAACGACGGCAGCTGCTTCCGCGACCTGCAGGTCGTCATGAACCGCGAGGCACTCGACAACTACGACGAGATCGCCCATCAAAACGTCTCGGCCGCACTCATTTGCACCGGCACCGTCAAGCTGACCCCCGATGCGCCCCAGCCTTTCGAGCTTTCTGCCACCTCCATCGAGGTCGAGGGCACGAGCGCCCCGGATTACCCGCTGCAGAAGAAGCGCGCAACCGTCGAGTTCCTGCGCACCCAGCAGCACCTGCGCCCGCGCACCAACCTGTTCCGCGCCGTGTTCCGCATCCGCTCTGTCGCGGCTGCCGCCATTCACCGCTTCTTCCAGGAGCAGGGCTTTGTCTACGTCAACACCCCCATCATCACCACGAGTGACTGCGAGGGCGCCGGCGAGATGTTCCGCGTGACCACGCTCGACCCCAAAAATCCGCCCCTCACCGAGTCCGGCGAGGTCGACTGGAGCCAGGACTTCTTTGGCAAGCATGCGAGCCTCACCGTGTCCGGCCAGCTCAATGCCGAGAACTTTGCCATGGCCTTTGGCGACGTGTACACCTTTGGCCCCACCTTCCGTGCCGAGAACTCCAACACCACGCGCCACGCCGCCGAGTTTTGGATGATCGAGCCCGAGATGGCCTTTGCCGACCTTAACGACTACATGGATAACGCCGAGGCCATGCTCAAGTACGTCCTCAAGGACGTTATGGCCACCTGCCCCGACGAGCTCAATATGCTCAACAAGTTTGTGGACAAGGGTCTGCTCGAGCGCCTGGACCATGTCGCCAACTCCGACTTTGCCCGCGTTACCTACACCGAGGCCGTCGAGATCCTAGAGCAGGCAGTCGCTGCTGGCCATCAGTTTGATTACCCCGTCAGCTGGGGCATCGACCTGCAGACCGAGCACGAGCGCTTCCTGACCGAGGAGCACTTTAAGCGCCCGACCTTCGTGACCGACTACCCGGCCGAGATCAAGGCGTTCTACATGCGTATGAACGAGGACGGCAAGACCGTCGCCGCCGCCGACTGCCTGGTTCCCGGTATCGGCGAGATTATCGGCGGCTCCCAGCGCGAGGAGCGCCTGGATCTGCTCGAGGCCCGCATCAAGGACCTGGGCATGAATCCCGAGCAGTACAAGTACTACCTTGACCTGCGCCGCTACGGTTCCTGCAAGCACGCCGGCTACGGTCTGGGCTTCGAGCGCTTGGTCATGTATCTGACCGGCGTGGGCAACATCCGCGACGTCCTGCCGCATCCGCGCACCGTGGGCAACGCCGACTTCTAATCGTCGGACGCTAGCTCGCGTCGCCACACGCCAACGCTCATCGCATAAGCGTCTCTCGACATCGGTCGAGAGACGCTTTTTTTCAACAGCATCCGTCAAGCTTTTGGCAAGTTTTTGGTCAGTTGGGCAGGGCTGTTGAAAACTCGACCCGCCGTTTGCCGACGACTACCGACCGCCCAGAGCGCCCTGCGCCCCTGGGAAAGCCCCACGTCCTAGGCTCCATACCGTCGCCACCCAAAACGGAAAGGACGTGGACACCATGACCGAAGCCGCTGTTGAAACCTACGACACCACGACTAGAGGCGCCGCCTCGATGGCAGCCTATCGCGCCGTTCGCATCCTGCAACTATTAAGCGAAAACACCGGCGAGGACAAGGCCATGCTTTCCGATGAGTTGATCCGGCGCCTCGCCCATCCCGACGACCCCGCCCGCATGCCCATCTCGGCGGCGCGGCGCAGCATCTACACCGCCATCTCCGCGCTTCGCCATGCCGGATACGAAATTGAGTACAAACGCGGCGTGGGCTACAAACTTCTTACCCGCCCGCTCACCGATGAAGAGATCATCCGGCTCCACGGTATGGTCATGCGCAACCGCTCCACGCCTATCGCTATCCGCAAGAGCATGGCGCAGCACTTAGTTGCCATGGCGAGTGCCGACGTTCGCGGCTACCTCGATACACCCGAACCCGCTCCAAGCGCAGGAAGCAAGGCTACCAAGGCAACACGCACGCCCATCAAGCGCATCGACACGTGCGAGCTCGTCGAGCAGGCCATCGACCACGGAACCACGGTGAGTTTTGATATTTCGAGCGTCACGACACGCGGCGAAACCGAAGCAGCACGGATGACACTCCGTCCCTTTGCCATCAGGCAGCGCGACGGCATCTCGTATCTGCTGGGAACGGTCTACGACGCCCGAGGCACCGACGATACACTGCGCACTGTCGAGATCGCCCGTATGAGAAACGTCAGCACGCGCCTGCTCGACGGCAAGAAGCTCTTCGCCGCCCTAGACGAGGACGACGCCTCCTCCGCCGCATAAGACCCTCCGCCGCCCATTCGACTACCCGTACCGCCCATCCGATTCTGTATTAAAAAACCCGCCAGGCTGTTGTAAAAATGGACATCAGCGCTACTATAGTTCCACTTGCACTTTGTCCAAGTGCAGTGTTTCCAGCCATTTTTATACTGGGGGTAATGATATGAAGGACATCACCATCAGCCGCAGGAGCCTTCTGGTCTCCGCCGGCCTGCTCGCGCTCGCCCCGCTCGCCGGATGCGGCGGCAACTCTGGTTCCGGCTCCGCTGCCGCCGGTTCCGACTACACCATCGGCGTTCTGCAGCTCACCGAGCACTCCGCACTCGATGCCGCCAACGACGGCTTTGTCAAGGCCATCAAGGAGAGCGGCCTTAAGGTCAAGATCGACCAGAAGAACGCCCAGAACGACCAGTCCACGTGTAAGTCCATCGCCGACAAGTTCGTGGGCGATGGCGTCGACCTGATCTACGCCATCGCCACGCCCGCCGCACAGGCTGCTGCCGGTGCCACGGCCGATATTCCCATCGTGGGTTGCGCCATCACCGACTACGCCGCCTCCGGCCTGGTCCAGGACAACGACAAGCCCGGCACCAACGTCACGGGCGCCTCCGACCTTACCCCGGTCGCCGAGCAACTCGAGATGATGCAGAAGGTCCTGCCCGACGTAAAGAAGGTCGGCCTGCTCTACTGCACCGCCGAGTCCAACTCCGACGTCCAGATCAAGGCCGCCAAGAAGGAGCTCGACAAGCTGGGCCTCCAGTACACTGACTTCACCGTCTCGAGCTCCAACGAGATTCAGTCCGTCGTCGAGTCTGCCGTGGGCAAGGTCGATGCGCTGTACTCCCCCACCGACAACACCATCGCCGCGGGTGCCTCGCAGGTCGGCCAGATCTGCAAGGAGAACAAGCTCCCCTTCGTGACCGGCGAGGAGGGCATGTGCAAGGCCGGCGGCTTGTTCACCCTCTCCATCAACTACGAGGATCTGGGCTACGCCGCAGGCGAGATGGCCGTCAAGATCCTGAAGGGCGAGGCCAAGCCCGAGGACATGGCGATCAAGCACCTCTCAAGCAAAGACCTGGTCGTCGTCAAGAACGACGAGATGGCCGAGGCTCTGGGCATTGATCTTTCCGCTCTGGACGCGTAGCGCCATGCGCGGTAGCGCGTCTAGGGCACGCACTCGCGCCGTTGACGTGTTATTCAATATCTGAGCCACAGGGGCGAACGCCAAAGACCGGCGTTCGCCCTGCTTGTTTCGGATGAGTCAAAACATCCGGCCGCAGCTCTTTTATGCATTGTTACCGCTATCATGGTGACTCACGTGTCCACCCTATCCTAGGAGGTATGAAGCATGCTCATTGCATTGCAGGGCGCCGTTTCGCAGGGCGTCCTCTGGGGCATTATGGTGCTTGGCGTGTTTATCACGTTCCGCCTGCTCGACATTCCCGATATGACCTGCGACGGCAGCTTTGCCCTCGGCGGCTGCGTCTGCGCCGTGCTCATCGTCAATAACAACGTCGACCCGCTGCTCGCCGTGCTGGCCGGCATGTGCGCCGGCGCCATCGCGGGCGCCGTCACGGGCATTCTGACCACCGTCTTTGAGATTCCCGCGATCCTCGCCGGAATCCTCACCCAGATCAGTCTGTGGTCCATCAACCTGCGCATCATGGGCAAATCCAATACGCCCATTCTTGCCAAGGGCACCGTGTTCTCGGCCGTCAGCAACATGACGGGCCTGCCGCAGTCCACCGTCGCCATCATCCTGGGTATTTTGCTCGCCGTGGCTATCGTTGCCATCCTGTATTGGTTCTTTGGCACCGAGATCGGCTCGGCACTGCGCGCCACCGGCAACAACGAGTACATGATCCGCGCCCTGGGCGTCAACACCAACTCCACCAAGATGATCGCCCTCGTGCTCTCCAACGCCCTCATCGGCCTTTCGGGCGCACTCATCTGCCAGAGCCAGAAGTATGCCGACATTGGCATGGGCACCGGCGCCATCGTTATCGGTCTTGCCGCCATTGTTATCGGCGAGGTGCTCGGCCGCCTGTTGCCCGGCGGTCTCACGCAGTTTAGCGTCCGTCTTGCCTCCGCCGTCTTTGGCTCCGTGGTGTACTTCCTTATCCGCGCCATCGTGCTGCAGTTGGGCATGGACGCCAACGACATGAAGCTGCTCTCCGCCGTGATCGTCGCCGTGGCCCTGTGCATGCCCGTGGTTTGGGAGCGCTATAAGCTCCGCAGCTCCTACACGAAGGGAGATGAGGCAGATGCTTAAGCTCTCGCACGTCAAAAAGACCTTTAACAAGGGCACCGTCACCGAGAAGCGCGCTCTTACCGGTGTCGACCTCACCCTTAACGACGGCGACTTTGTAACCGTGATCGGCGGCAACGGCGCCGGCAAGTCCACGCTGCTCAACATGATCGCCGGCGTGTATCCGCTCGATTCGGGCGTTATCGAGCTTGACGGCACCGATATCTCGCGCCTGAGCGAGTCGCAGCGTGCCAAGTACCTGGGCCGCGTGTTCCAGGACCCCATGCGCGGCACCGCAGCCGACATGCAGATCGCCGAGAACCTGGCCCTCGCCAAGCGCCGTGGCCAGCGTCGCGATCTTTCGTGGGGCGTCACCAAGGCCGAGAAGGACGAGTACGTTGAGCTGCTCAAGCGCCTGGACCTCGGTCTGGACACGCGTCTCAACGCCAAGGTCGGCCTGCTTTCGGGCGGTCAGCGCCAGGCACTCACCCTGCTCATGGCCACGCTCACCAAGCCGCGCCTGCTGCTGCTCGACGAGCACACCGCGGCGCTCGACCCCAAGACGGCCTCTAAGGTGCTCAATCTGACCGAGGAGATCGTCGACGAGCACCACCTGACCACGCTCATGGTCACGCATAACATGAATGACGCCATCCGTCTGGGCAATCGCTTGATCATGATGCACGAGGGCCACGTAATCTACGACGTGGCGGGCGATGAGAAGAAGTCGCTCACCGTCGCCGACCTGCTGCAGAAGTTCGAGGAGGTCTCGGGAGGCGAGCTCGCCAACGACCGCATGCTGCTAAGCTAAAACCTGCCAAAAAGGGACAGGTTTATTTTGGTAGGTTTTATCTGCGCAAACGTCAAAACCGCCGCAAAGGGACAGACGCCCTTGCGGCGGTTTTCGCATATTATGTCGATAATCCGATATTCGACCAGACATTCTGGCTAAGGACTAAGGAAACTGCCATGAAAAGACTCCCCCGCCTTGCGTTAGCCGCCGCGTTGTTTGCCGGCTCGCTCGCAGGCATCCCAAGCCTCGCTTTCGCGGGGAACCTGCCCGCCGCTATTGACGGCTCCGTGGCCGTCATGCACACCAACGACATCCACGGCAGCTACAAGTACAGCTACAACGAAAGCAAGGGCGCCGGCACCGTCGGCTTCGACGGGCTGGCAGTTCTCTATAGCGCCCAGGGCAACGCCCCCGATCTTTTGCTCGATGCGGGCGACACCTTCCACGGACAGTCCTTCGCCACCATGAGCGAGGGTGAGAGCATCGCCGAGCTCATGGACACCTTCTACGCCGACGGCTACGACGCGACCACGCCAGGCAACCACGACTGGAGCTACGGCGCGGACAAACTCCGCACCATGACCGGCTACAGCACCACCGGCACGCCCTTCGCCATGCTCTGTGCGAACGCGAAGTCTACGAGCGGCGTATGGAGCTCGAGCATCACGAAGACGCTCAACCGCACTTGGAAGGACGGTGAGGACAGTTCCACGTTTAACTACAAGATTAAGGTCGGCGTTATCGGAGCCATGGATGAGTCGCTAGGTTCCTCGCTGCGCGCGGACCTGGTCGCGGGCACCAGCTTCTCGAGTGCCGCGAACGCCATCAATACCGAGGCAGAGCAGCTGCGCAAGGAGGGCTGCGATGTTGTTGTGTGTATCGCGCACACGCTCGACGCCAAGACCTTTGCCACACAACTCGCCGGCGTCGATGCCCTTATCGCAGGCCACGAGCACATCAACCTTAACGAGAAGGTGACGGGAGCCGACGGCAAGACGATCCACGTTGTCGAGGCAGGCAGCGCCTTTGCCGAGGTGGGGCTGCTTTCCATTCCGTACAGGTACGACACGAATGGCACCGAGACGACCAACGATGACACGGTCACGGTCCCTGCAGACGGCAGCGACGAGAGGCTCTACACCGCCAAGAACGTCAACGACCTTTTGGCAGACCCCGACAAGGGCTCCGACTACCAAAGCCGCCTTGAAGACGTCCGCAACAAGATCAAGCCGCTCGACGAGGCCTTTGAAAACGAATCGAACAAGGTGCTCGGCACATCCGCCACCAACTATTTCTACGGCGAGGACGCCGCAGGCACGCATGGTTGGGAAATGGTGCGCACCACCGATTTCCGCCCCAGCAAGGAGGGCGACACCACCAAGGCCCAGACCATCGGCCACGTGATTTGCGGCTCCTATCTTGCCCTGACGGGCGCGGACCTCGCTATCGAAAACGCTGGCGGCATCCGCGGCGGCATCGCGGCGGGCGATGTGACCGCCGGCAACGTCATCGCTATCTCGCCCTACGGCAACACCGTGGAAACCTGGACCATGACCGGCGCGGACTTCCTGGCAGCGCTCGAGCACTCGCTGCAAATCAGCGACGAATGCAATCACAGCTACGAGCTTCAGCAAGCCTACGTGGCAGCCGGCCATACCGAGCAGGAGGCGCAAGACAAGTACAAGTGGCGCGATGACTCTGGCAGCGTTCTCTCCTTTGGCGGCATCAACGTGACGATTGATTGGACGCAGCCCGAAGGCAAGCGCATTGTGAGTGCCACACTCACCAAGGACGGCAGTACGCTCGACCCCGCCAAGACCTATACCGTCGCCACCAACAACTACATCATTACCAACACGACCGACTTTCCCACCTTTGCACACGCCACCAAGTACACCGAGTGGGGCACGTGCGAGGCGGCGCTGAGGGCGCTGATTGGGCAGAACGGCTGGGAGAGCAAGATGGCCGGGCTCGCCGGCACCATCGGCTTCGGCTCCGCAGCCGTGGACCCCACGCCCACACCGGCCCCGACGCCTAAGCCCTCGCCTAAGACGGACACGACGACCACGAAGGTCATTACCAAGAAGACGACCGGTAAGCTCGCCGCAACGGGAGACCGCACGCTGGCAGTAGTTGGCGCGTGCCTTATCGGCGGCATCATCGTCATCATGCTCGGTATTATTTGGAAGCGTCGACGCTAAGCTACACCGCCGGGCCTTACAGCCCCGCCGCGTAAACCTTATATCGAGCACAGAAGCCCGTCCGAATTTGATCGGACGGGCTTCTTGGTGGGTATCATGGTTGAACGATCATTAGGAGGTTTTCCCTACATGGAATTGTTTGAGCCGATTCTTCATTTCTTTGAGCAACGGTGGGTCCACAACATCATCTGGGCCGTCATCTTGGCGATAGGCACCGCCGTCGCCGCCAAGGTCGTATCCAAGACCCTGAACCATCTGCTTAACCGAGACGATAACCCGCTTCCGGCATCGAGTATCTTTATCAACATCGCGCGCGCCGTCATCTGGATGATTGGCGGCAGCTTTATCCTCGACAACTGTTTTGGCATTAACGCAAACGCGCTCGTCGCCGCTCTTGGCGTCGGCGGCATCGCCATCTCGCTCGGCTTTCAGGACACGTTATCAAACCTTATCGGCGGCATGCAGGTGACCTTTATGGGCATCATCAAACCCGGCGACAATATCGAGGTCGGCGGCGTATCCGGCGTTGTCCAAGACATCACTTGGCGCCATACAACGATTGAGGATGCCTGTGGGCAGACCATCATCGTCCCCAACTCAAATATCTCCAAGAACACGCTCGTGCACCTCATGCCCTTTGGGCGTGTGGCTGTGCCCGTTGCCGTAAAGGACACGTCCAAGTGGGCTTCCCTTGACGTGCTGGCAGACGAGCTCACGAGCGCAACCAAAACGGCCGTCTCGCCCATCTCGGGCTTTGACAAGGAGCCCTACGTACTCTTTAGCGAAATCGGCGACTTTGGCATCAAAGGAAAGATCATCTTTATCGTCAGCGACGACAGCACTACTTTCACGGCAGCCGACGCCTGCATCCGCGCCATCGCCCCCATCATCGCCTAAACCACCGCAAAGGGGACAGGCATCTTTGTAGTGGTTTTCATTCGTGGTACCATGGTTCATATCGTTGTTTAAACGACTAAGGGAGTAGACACCATGGAAGAGGCCTATCGTCAAGCACGCAAGCGCGGCGAGCAGGGACGCCGTCGCGCCATTAGCCAAAGCGAGCATCCATACCTTACGGACCTCGATAGCTTGGTTGCTCAGCTCCCCTTAGGTCAGCGAGTGAGCGTCGGCCTGCGGGATATTCCGCTCGAAATGGTCGTCGGCACGGTCACCAAAGGCCGTCAGTCCGCCTTTTCATGCAACTTTATGCCCCTGCTGCCGTTTAACACCGAGTTCGCCCGCAAGTGGTCCAACCTCTACGACATCCAGGTAACCGAGGGCTATCGCGACCCCATCATCGTCACCGAGTTCATGCATCGGTTCTATGTCCAGGAAGGCAACAAACGCGTCAGTGTCCTCAAATTCCTGGACGCTCCAACGGTTTCGGCCAGGGTCACCCGTCTCTACCCCGGCACATGGGATTCCGTCGAAAGCCGCCTGTACGGCGAGTTCTGCGCGTTTTGGCGCGTCTGCCCCCTATACGAGATCGAGTTCTCGCGTGAGGGAAGCTACGAAACGCTCGCGAAGATGCTCGGTCAGAACCTTATCGAAAAATGGCCGCAGAAAAAGGTCGACTACCTGCGCCACACTTTCCTGCTCTTTAAGCGTGCCTACCTTCGCGCAGGCGGCGATCACCTGGACATTACGCCCGCCGACGCCATGCTCGTCTACCTCAATGTGTACAACCAGGACCGCCTGCTGGATACGCCAACGGATATCGTCGTAAACCGCCTGTGCAAGATCTGGCGCGAGCTGGTCATTGCCGGCAAAAATGACGAGGACAAGGTCGATCTTGTCGAAGCACCGAGCGTCGACGAGGAGGAGACGCCCGCCAAGTCCACCTCTGGCGTGCTCAACTTCTTTATGGGCAAGACCGTCTACTCGACGGCCAACCCCCTGCGCATCGCCTTTATCCATGAGTTCCCCTGTGCGACGTCGAGCTGGGACAGCCTGCACGACCAAGGGCGTCAGTATCTCGATGAGCACTTTGGCGGTATCGTGCGCACCGAGGCGTTCGAGGACTGTCACGATCCAGATGTGTTCTACGCCGCCGTGGAAACGGCTGTCAAACATGGAGCAAACGTCATCTTCTCGACCTCGCACCGCCTGATGGAATACACGCTCAGGGCTGCCGTTGAGTATCCCCGGGTTCGGTTCCTCAACTGCTCTATCGGCCTTCCCCATCAAAGCGTCCGTTCGTACTTTGGCAAGATGTACGAGGCCAAGTTTCTGCTGGGCGCCCTTGCGGCCAGCATGGCGGACAACCACCGCATCGGTTACCACGCGTCGGTCTTCGCCTCGGGCGCACTCAGCGAGATCAACGCCTTTGCGATTGGCGCCTCGCTGCTCGACCCGCGCGCGCAGGTCATCCTCACCTGGGGCGATGTTCCCGCCGGTGGTCTTGCCGAAGCCATGTACCGCGAAGGCGTAAGCGTCATGACCGGCGCTGACATGTCAAAGTCGCTCGAAGACCCAACGGCCTACGGGCTTCACCGCTTGGTCGACGGCAAAGTCACCGGCATCGCCATGCCCGTATGGAACTGGGGCCGTTACTACGAGCTCATCGTTCGCAGCCTTCTTCACGGCACGTGGGACGAGACCAGCGACGACAACCAAGTGCGCGCTGTCAACTACTGGTATGGCATGAGCTCCGGCGTTATCGACATCCGTTACGCTCCGGGCCTACCCTACCAAACGCGCAAACTCGTGCAGTTGCTCCGCAACGGCATTGTTGAGGGATCCATCAACCCCTTTGGCGGCGAGCTCCACAGCCAGAACGGCGTGGTACAGATCGAAGGCTTCCCTCCGCTGCCGAGCACGCAGATTGTCGAGATGAATTGGCTGGCGGACAACGTGGTAGGCACCATTCCGCAGCTCGACGATGAGCCGAAAGTCCCTGCCCTATGAAAATCCTTGCCATAGCCGATACCGAAGAACGATGCCTTTGGGAGTGCTTTCGCAAGGAACGCTTTGAGGGAGTCGACCTGATTTTGTCCGCCGGCGATCTGGACCCGGACTATCTTGAGTTTTTGGTTACGGTCATCAACAAACCGCTCATCTACGTGCGCGGCAATCACGATGACCGCTACGCACGTCATGCACCGGGTGGATGTATCTGCGTAGAGGACAGCGTGTACACGTACCGAGGGATTCGCATTGCGGGCCTTGGCGGGTCCATGCGTTATCGCGACGGCGCCAACATGTACACCGAACGCGAGATGTCCAAGCGCATGCGTAAGCTGTCGCGTAAGGTTAGGATGGTCGGCGGGTGCGACATTCTGCTTACCCATGCACCCGCCGCCGGTATGGGTGATCTGGACGATCTGCCGCATCGAGGATTCGAGTGCTTTAACACAGCACTCGAATCCTGGAATCCCGACTACATGGTGCACGGGCATGTGCACCAAAGCTACGGTTGTGATTTTCAGCGCGAGCGTCAGCATGTGTGTGGAACGACGATCATCAACGCCTGCGGCTATACGCAGTTTGAGCTCGACCAGACGCACTACCCCATCCGCGGCTGGCAAGCAGCTTGGCTCAACTCACAAACCATGCGCCGCGAGCTCAAACGCCACGAAGCCATCGAGTCTTCAACAGCCAGAACACCCTGGTAACCACCATAAAGGGGACGCTGTCCCCTTTATGGTGCTTTTGACGCGATAGCAAGAAACCCGGTCCTGCACAAGGCAGAACCGGGTTTCTTTAGCAATGCTTGCTGTACTCAGGCAGTAACTAGCAGTTACTCAGCCAGGAAGTCACGCTGGACAGCGGGATCGACCTTGACGCCAGGGCCCATGGTGGAAGACACGGAGATGGACTTGACGTACTTGCCCTTAGCAGAAGAGGGCTTGACGCGCAGAATCTCGGTGTACAGGGCAGCGTAGTTCTCGACGAGCTGCTGCTCAGAGAAGGACTTCTTGCCCAGGGGCACGTGGCAGATGCCGTAGCGGTCGGCGCGGTACTCAACGCGGCCAGCCTTGAGCTCGGAGACCATCTTGGCGACGTCCATGGTCACGGTGCCGAGCTTGGGGTTCGGCATGAGGCCACGGGGACCAAGGATCTTACCGATGCGGCCAACCTTGGCCATCATGTTCGGCGTAGCGATAGCGGCGTCGAAGTTGATCTCGCCCTTCTGAATCTGGGCGACGAGCTCGTCGGAACCAATGATGTCGGCGCCGGCAGCCTCAGCCTCACGGGCCTTCTCGCCCTCGGCGAAGACGGCAACACGAACGGTCTTGCCGGTGCCGTGGGGCAGGGAGATGGAACCACGGATGTTCTGGTCAGCCTTACGAGTATCGATGCCCAGACGGAAGTGAGCCTCGACGGTCTCGTCGAACTTGGCGGTGTCGAGCTCCTTGATGAGCTTGGCAGCCTGAAGGGGGGTGTAGAGCGTGGCGCGGTCGATCTTCTCGGCAGCGGCGTTATAGCTCTTACCATGCTTAGCCATGTGCATTACCTCCTGTGGTTAAACGGGCGTGAGCCCTCCCACATCGTATCGTGTGCCCTATTGCACACATTTAACGGGCGCCCCGGTCGGAGCACCCGTCGTTACCATAAGAAATCGCTACTCAGCGATGGTGACGCCCATGGAACGGGCGGTACCGGCGATGATCTTCTTGGCGGCGTCAATGTCGTTGGCATTGAGGTCCGGCATCTTGATCTCGGCGATCTTGGTGAGCTGCTCCTGGGAGAGCTGGCCAACCTTGTCGGCCTGGGGCTTAGCGGAACCAGACTTGAGGTTCAGCTCCTTCTTGATGAGGTGAGCCGCCGGCGGGGTCTTGGTGATGAAGGAGAAGGACTTGTCCTCGTAGACAGAGATCTCAACGGGGATGATGTCACCCTTCTTGTCCTGCGTCTCGGCGTTAAAGGCCTGGCAGAACTGCATGATGTTCACGCCAGCAGCGCCCAGGGCGGGGCCGACGGGAGGAGCGGGGTTTGCTGCACCAGCAGGAATCTGGAGCTTAATGACGTTGGCAACCTTCTTCTCAGCCATGGTCATTCCTTTCGAATCACGAGTGTGAAGTACTTGCTATATCGTAAGCACGCACGTGTTAGAAGCACTCCTGAGATGAGCAGTCACAGAAGAAGCACGCTCGCGCGAACGGACGAAAACTTAAGCGATGACAGCGACCTGGTTAAAGTCGAGCTCGACCGGCGTCTCGCGGCCAAAGATCATCAGCGTGACCTTGAGCTTGCCAGCCTCGGTGTTAACCTCGGAGACCTTGCCATCAAAGTCGGTAAGCGGGCCATCGGTGACGCGGACGGACGTACCGACCTCAATATCAACCGAGGTGCGTTTGGGCGAATCGCCCTTACCGGGACGACGAGTCATCTTGTTGTACTCGTCGCGGGAAAGCGGAGCGGGCTTGCCGTTGCCGCCTAGGAAACCGGTGACGCCAGGCGTGTTACGAACACACGTCCAAGCATCGTCATCCATCTCCATGCGGACCAGGACATAACCCGGGAAGATCTTGGAATCCTTGGTCTCACGCTTGCCACCCTCTTTAATCTCGGTGACGCGCTCCATAGGAATCTCGATATCAAAGATACGGTCCTGCATGCCCATAGTCTCGATGCGATGCTCGAGATCGGACTTAACGCGGTTCTCGTATCCAGAGTAAGTGTGAACGACGTACCAACGCTTAGACATGGTTTAGCCCCTCAATCCAGAGAACAGAGCAAGAGCCTCGCCAAAGCCAGCATCGAGCAGAGCGATGACGACGCCGACGACGATCAGAGAAGCGCAAACGACAACCGAGTAGTTCACGAGCTCCTTCTTATCGGGCCACGTGACACGCTTCATCTCGGACTTGACCGAAGCGAAATACTTCTTGGTGCGGGCGAAGAAACCAGGCTTCTCGTTCTTCTTGGACTTCGCAGCCTTCTCGTTCTTCTTGGCAACGGCCTTCTTGGCCTCAACCTTGGAGTTGGCGGCAGCTTTGTTGGCAGGTGCCGGCTGCTGAGCCTTCTTCTTGTTCTTCTTGTTGGCCATTTGGGTTACCTCCGCGCAATGCGCTTATACATGAGTAAACCGTAAGCCCCCAATTGGGAGCTTACGGAATAATGACTGGCACGCCAGGAAGGACTCGAACCCTCAACACTCGGTTTTGGAGACCGATGCTCTACCAATTGAACTACTGGCGTATGTGACTAGAGACTAGCGAGTCTCTTTGTGCAGCGTGTGGTGACGGCACCAGGGGCAATACTTCTTGATCTCCATACGATCAGGCATGGTCGACTTGTTCTTGGTGGTCGTATAGTTGCGGCGCTTGCACTCAGTGCACGCAAGAGTAACTAGAGTACGCATGTATCCTGAACCTTTCATTTCCGCCCCGTACGGGCACGAGTTGATACTTTATCAGCTCTACATAAGTGCTGTCAACGAAAACCTCGAATCAATTGGTTCTCGGTGAACCCATTCATATTTGGAACACATCAATGGAGCCAACGAGATCTAATCGACGGTGCACCCAGGACCATTATCGATCCTCTCGACACCAGCAACGGCTCAATATCCATTGCAGAAAAGAACCCGGCACCCATATAAGTGCCGGGTTCTCTAAGTCAGCTATATCAAAGAGCTAATTTACTCAATGATCGTGGAGACGATGCCCGAACCGACGGTGTGGCCACCCTCGCGGATAGCGAAGCGCAGGCCCTCCTCCATGGCGATCGGGTGGATGAGGTCGCCCTCGATGGTGATGTGGTCACCAGGCATAGCCATCTCGGTGCCCTCGGGGAGCTTGACCGTACCGGTAACGTCGGTGGTACGGAAGTAGAACTGAGGACGATAACCATCGAAGAACGGGGTGTGACGGCCGCCCTCCTCCTTGGTCAGAACGTAGATCTCACCGGTGAACTTGGTGTGCGGGGTAACCGAACCGGGCTTGCAGAGAACCTGGCCGCGCTCGATGTCCTCGCGCTTGATGCCGCGGAGCAGCAGACCGACGTTGTCGCCAGCCTCGCAGAAGTCCATGGACTTACGGAACATCTCGATACCGGTAACGACGGTGTTCTGGGTATCCTTGATGCCGACGATCTCGACGGGCTCGTTGAGCTTGAGCTCACCGCGCTCGACACGGCCGGTAGCAACGGTACCACGGCCGGAGATGGTCATAACGTCCTCAACGGCCATCAGGAAGGGGAGGTCGTTGTTACGAGCAGGCGTCGGGATGTACTCGTCGACGGCCTTCATGAGCTCGCGGATAGCGTCCATCCACTTGGCGTCGCCCTCGAGAGCGCCCAGAGCGGAACCACGGATGACGGGGATGTCGTCGCCGGGGAAATCGTACTCGGAGAGGAGCTCACGGGTCTCCATCTCGACGAGGTCGATGAGCTCGTCATCGTCGACCATGTCGCACTTGTTCAGGAAGACGACGATGTAGGGAACGCCGACCTGACGGGCGAGCAGGATGTGCTCGCGGGTCTGAGCCATGGGGCCGTCGGTAGCGGCGATGACCAGGATAGCGCCGTCCATCTGAGCAGCACCGGAGATCATGTTCTTGACGTAGTCAGCGTGGCCCGGGCAGTCAACGTGAGCGTAGTGACGGGCAGCGGTCTCGTACTCAACATGGGAGACGGAAATCGTAATGCCGCGCTCGCGCTCCTCGGGAGCCTTGTCGATGTTCTCGAACGCAGTGAAGTCAGCCTTGCAGCCCTCGGTCTCGGAGAGAACCTTGGTGATGGCAGCGGTCAGCGTGGTCTTGCCGTGGTCGACGTGACCAATGGTGCCGATGTTAACATGCGGCTTAGTGCGCTCAAACTTCTCTTTGGCCATAAAGCCCTCCTCTTAACAGGTCGTCCCCGGACGGGACTTTGCCTTTATACCATAGTGGCCTCTCAACATACTATTGAGAAGCCACCGTGTTACCTATGGTAGCGGTGACTGGATTCGAACCAGTGACGCCACGGGTATGAACCGTGTGCTCTAACCAACTGAGCTACACCGCCGGATGGAGCCTGCAACCAGACTTGAACTGGTGACCTCTTCGTTACCAACGAAGTGCTCTACCGACTGAGCTATACAGGCACTTGACGGGTGGGAGCTATAGGATTCGAACCTATGTAGGCAAAGCCAACGGGTTTACAGCCCGTCCCCATTAACCACTCGGGCAAACTCCCAATCGTTCAAGTATCCGCAGGTCCTTTGGTCTTTTGGACCGCCGCCCCCGCGAACGAAAAAGATAATACGATGCAACCTTGGGGGCTGTCAACGAAAACCTCTAGATACACGGTGCCGGGCGTATCTATATAGCTGTGACCTGCGGTTTTGTTGAGTTTGGATATGAAGGACGGTGGTTTTGGATACTGAGGTGACGTTTCCCGAGGTAACACTTTGGTGTAGTGGAGTACACCTTCAGTATCGAACTTCGATACCGGCTTATTTGCACCTATATATAGGTCGAGATCAGGGCTTCCCAGACAGAAGATTGCTCTTCCCAGGCAAAATCGAGCGTGGATTTTCTTCCGTTTGAAATCGAGCGTGGATAATCTGCCACTTTTGGCGTGTTCCCATGGCCAAAGTGGCAGATTATCCACGTTCGTTCATCCGATAATCCACGCTCAGGGGGGGGGCAACCGAGCTCGACACGGCTTTTGTCTCGATCTGTAACATATAGAGAACATTTTCTCCCCTATCTGTTACAGGTTGAGATATTACGCAGAGACCCCAGCTTACGTCTCATTCTGTAACAGTACGAACGGTTTTCCGCCCCTTCGTGTTACAGATCGAAACAAATCTGAAGCTTGGCCGGTGCCAAACCCGCTGACTTATCGACATAAATAGAAACGGGCCCTGTCCCACAAGGGAACAGAGCCCGAAACTCTCATGGAGCCAGTGACAGGAATCGAACCTGCAACCCACTGATTACAAATCAGTTGCGCTACCGTTGCGCCACACTGGCACACTTGGCGCTTTCGCGCGAAGCCTGTTAAGAATAAAGGAATTACGGACGGGGCGCAACAGGCCACACGGCGTTATACAAATATGTAAAATCCAGCAACAACAGGTACCAGGCCCGTTCATTTCTGTCGGTTCGCCCTCAATCTCAAAACCCTTCGTTAGAACGAATAGTTTTAATTACAATTGCTATATATAAAACTATTCGTTCTAACGAAGGGTTTCGCGATGCTTACTACCAAGGAAGCCGCCGAGCTGCTCGGCATCACCCCGCGCAGGGTGCAGGAGCTCATTAAGAACGGCGCGCTGACCGCCCGCAAGGCTTCTGGTGTATGGCTCATCGACAAAGACAGCGTCGACACGCGACTCCGCTCCGTGACCAAAACGGGGGGACGTCCCCGCCGCGGCCACGGTAAGAGCGAGATCGCGTTCACCCTCATGAACCGCACGTACGAAGTCGCTCAGCTGGTCTACAGCACATCGCGAAAAGACTTTACCCACATCGGTGCCGACATCGATTACGCCCACGCCCCTATTGGAGTATTTGGCCCTAATAGCCCCATATCGCTCGACTCCTTCCGCATCTGGTGGCGCGGCCGCGGTATCCCGCTCGCACGCATTGGGCTAGCCTCCCTGCTTGCAGAAGCCGCAGTCGATGTTCCCGATGAACTCGTCCAGCGAAATCTCGGCCTCTCCCTATCCGACCAGTATTGGATTAGACCCCAAGATTCCGGTCTCGCCTGGGAGGATATCAACTTCTTCAATAACACCTTTGATGACGTCTCGCTGTCCATTGCGCCCTTTGCCCCAGAGGGAAAAGCGGCTGCCGCAAAGCCCGATTACACCTCGGACGGCAATCTTCAAAAGTACTGGACGTGCGAGGGCGAGCGTCGAATTCTGCATAAGGCAGGAGCGCACCTGAACCAGGAACCTTATAACGAGCTGGTGGCGACCGCGCTCCACCGTCGCATCCTAAACGCCTGCGATTATGTGCCTTACTCGCTCGAGGGCACGGGCACTTCCGCCCTGAGCATATGCGATGTCTTCTTAACTGATGAAGAAGAGTATGTCCCTGCGTTCTATGTAAACCAGCACGCAAACGCAGATGAACGGCTAACCGACTACGAGCGATATGTAGCAAACTGCGAGGAGCTCGGGGTGACAGGCGTCAAAGATGCCCTTGACCGCATGATCGTGTGCGACGACATCATCGCCAACTACGATCGTCATTGGCGCAACTTCGGCCTCGTGCGAAACGTCAACTCACTAGTCTGCAGACCAGCCCCCATCTTCGATTCGGGCTCATCGCTCTGGTGCAACATTTCTCTTGAGGAGCTTAGGGCGGGAGAGCACAGTTTTACCAGTGCGCAGTTCCATTCAAGTCCCGCGAAACAAATGTTGCTTGTTGAGGATATGAGCTGGTTTGACGGGGACAAACTCAAAGGTTTTGTCGACGAGGCGATCGAGATTCTGTCTAAAAACGATGCCCTAGCAGCGAGACTGCCTTATCTAAAAGAGGCGCTAACGTGGCGCCTCGAAAGAATGATCGACATCGCTGAATGGAGTTAGCGAGGCAGCATTGCCCCGCCAACTCCCCTACCGGCCACGCAGGGCCTTGAGCTTGGCCAGGGCATCGGGGCTCAGGCGGCTGCCCAGAGTCATCTTGATCTGCGGAGCTTCCTCTGCCTCGTGAACGTCGTTATCGATCTGTTTGATCTCGTCCACCAGCATACGGCTCGAGATGCGCGTAACGCCCTTGCCCATGACGACAGCCTGGATCGTGCCGTCGCTCGATACCACGGAGCACGCGCGGCCTTCCTCGCGCGCCTCGATGCAGAGCTTCTGCACCACGGTATCGGCAGAAACGCCCGTCGGCGAAAACTCGATGCGCACGCCGCGGGCCGGCAGGTTGGGGCGCTCGTTGGAGATATTGCCCGCGCCGTCGAACACGATCACGGCCTCGTAGCGGCCCTGGGCAAAGGCGGCGACGTCGTTGATGAGGGCGGTGCGTGCCATATCGTGAACGTCGCTGGAATACGGATCGTCTGAATGGTCGTACACGAGCTTTTCGTAGCGCGGCGTGCAGTGGATCACGTTGTAGCCGTCGACCACCAGCAGCTCGGGCTTATTGGAGTGCACCGTCGAGACCGGGTCGGCGATGGCCTGCGCAAACGCATTGCCGCCCACGCCGTAGGTCGCGGCCGAAACAATCGGCTTGGCCGAGCCCTCGCCAAAGCGCTTGGCCTTGGACTTGGCACGGTTCTTTTTGGACATGCGCTACTCCTCCCCCATGAGCTCGCCGACGTTGCGGCGCAGCCACTCAAAGCACAGCGCCGTGGTCGCCTGGGCAACATTGAGGCTCTCGGTCATGCCGCGCTGGGGAAGCTTGGTCATAAAGTCGCATTTCTCGAGCACCAGGCGCGAGATGCCGTCGCCCTCGGAGCCCATGACGAGCGCCACGCGGCCCTCGAAGGGAGCATCCCAGCAGCTGCCCTCGGCGTGCTCGGAGGCGCCGCCCACCCAAAAACCAGCGGCCTTGAGGTCATCGAGTGCACGGGCAATATTGGGAACCTGCGCGATAGGCAGATGCATGACAGCACCGGCCGAGGTCTTGTAGCTGCCCACGGTCACGCCGGCGGCACGCTTGTTGGCGATGACGACGCCGGCCGCGCCCACGACCTCGGCGGAGCGCACAATGGCGCCAAAGTTGCCGTCGTCGGTCACATGGTCGAGCACGACGACAAGCGCCGGACCGTCGCCTGCGCGGTCGAGAATATCGGCGACATCAGCATAGGGGAAGTTGCCAACCTCGAGTGCGATGCCCTGATGAGCGCCATGGCTCGACAGTGCGTCGAGCTGCGCACGCGGCACATACTTAATGCGGACGCCCGCGGCATTGAGGTCGTCGACCAGGCGCGACAAGGCGGCATCGCGCTCTCCACCCTCGACAATGAGCGCGCACTTGATGGGAAAACCAGTGCGTAGCGCCTCGGCGGCAGCACGACGACCTTCGATAAACTCGCCCTTGGGAGCCTGGACAGCGTCGCGGTTGCGATCGCGCTGCGGACGTGCGGCCTGGGCGCGATCGCGCTGGCCCTTGGGAGCGGCAGCGCGGTCATTGCGGCGAATCGGACGCGAGCCAGAAGCAGCCTGCTTGCCGCCACGAGGCGCACGCTTGCGATTGTCGGCCATAAAGCGACCTCCTAAATACAACTATCAAACGAAACAAAATAAACGACCGCCCATGAATATTAATTCGGGCGGTCGGTACGGGTTTTCCAAGTGCCCGAGATTGCCGTGAAAGAGGAGCGACGCGTACTTGAGTACGCGAGCGACGGTTTGAACGGCAAGGTCGGGTGCTTGGGAAACCCGCGGGGATTAGAGAGATTTGATACGAGTGCCGGCGGCGGTATCTTCAATCGTCAGGCCCAGGTCCTTGAGCTGGTCGCGGATGGCGTCGGCCAGATCCCAGTTCTTGGCGGCGCGGGCCTCGGCGCGGGCCTCGAGAATCTTGGCAGCGGCCTCGTCCACGTCGTCACCCGTGTAGGCAACCAAACCGGCGGCAACGCCCAGCAGGCCCAGCGGCAACTCGACCTTGGGCTCGGGGAGCTCAACGCCAAGCGTATCGAGCAGCTCGGCCAGCGTGTCGGCGGCGGCAAGCGCGGCGGCCTTGTCGGCAGCGTCGCCCGCCTGCTCCAGGTACTGGTTGCACTCGGTCACAAAGCCAAAGACGGCACCCATGGCACCAGCGGTGTTAAAGTCGTCGTCCATGCACTCCTTAAAGGTGGCACGAGTCTCGGCGGCCTTGGCGGCAAACGCCTCGGCGGCAGCCGCATCGGCATCGGCCGTCGCATGGTTCGCGGCCCAGCGCAGGTTCTCGACCGTACCGGCGATACGCGTGAGCGAGTTCTCGGCACCCTCCAGGCGCTCCCAAGAAAAGTCGAGCGGCGAGCGATAGCTCGTCTGCAGCATCAGCAGGCGCAGGGCGGCAGCGGAGTGCTGTTCGAGGACCTCGGCCAGCGTAAAGAAGTTGCCGAGTGACTTGGACATCTTCTCGCCGTCAACCAGCAGCATGCCCGTGTGCATCCAGGTGTTGGAGAAGCCCTGGTGCCAGGCGCAGGTGGCCTGGGCGCACTCGTTCTCGTGATGCGGGAAAGCAAGATCGGAGCCACCGCCGTGGATATCGATCGGGGTACCCAGGTAGCGATGCACCATGGCGGCGCACTCGGTGTGCCAACCGGGACGGCCCTCGCCCCAGGGGCTCGGCCAGCTGGGCTCGCCGGGCTTGGCGGCCTTCCACAGGGCAAAGTCGAGCGGGTCGATCTTGTCCTCGTTCTCCTCGATGCGCGCACCAACCATAAGGTCGTCGATGTTGCGGCCCGAGACCTGACCATAGTTGGGATCGCTGCGCACGGCAAAGTACACATCGCCGTTATCGGCTGCGTAAGCGTGGCCCTGCTCGATAAGCGTCTTGATCATGGCGATCATGGGGCCGATCTCCTTGGTGGCGCGGGGGCGCACATCGGGATCGAGCACGTTGGCGGCGCGCATGACGCCGATGAACTTGTCGGAGAACTCCGTCGCGACCTCGGCAGCCGTACGGCCCTGCTCGTTGGCGCGCTTGATGATCTTGTCGTCGACATCGGTGAGGTTCTGGGCGAACGTGACCTCGTAGCCGCTCGCGATGAGCCAGCGTCGAATCACATCGAAGCTGATGAACGTGCGGGCATTGCCGATGTGGATGTTGTCGTAGACCGTGGGGCCGCACACGTACATGCGAACCTTGCCGGACTCGATGGGCTGGAACTCTTCCTTTTTATGGGTAGCGCTGTTGTAGATACGCATTCGTTACTCCTTAACGGTTTTCTGTAGCAGGCAGACGGCCCAGGCGCCGATTCCCTCGCCCTGGCCTTCCCAACCGAGCTTTTCGGTCGTAGTGGCGGCGACGCCTACATTTTCGACGTCAACGCCCAGGGCATGGGCAAGGTTGGCGCGCATGGCATCGCGGTGCGGGGTGATCTTGGGTTGCTGACAGGCAATGGTGCAATCGGCATCGACAAACTCAAAGCCCAGCTCGCGCGCATAGTCCATCACGCGAGCGAGCAGCACCATCGAATCAGCACCCTCGTAGGCAGGATCGGTGTCGGGGAATAGCTTGCCGATGTCTCCCCCGCGGCAGGCGCCCAGAATGGCGTCGGCCAAGGCGTGCGCGAGCACATCGGCATCCGAGTGGCCCAGCAGGCCGCGCTCGTAGGGAATGTCGACCCCGCCGATGATACATCGACGCCCCTCCACCAAACGGTGGACGTCGTAGCCGTGGCCAATGCGCAGGTTACTGAACATAGGGAAGGTCCTCTCCCTCGGCCATGCGGCCAAGCAGAATCGCGGTTACGGGACGCAGATCCTCGGGCACCGTCACCTTAAGGTTGTCGCGCGGGCTCTGGACACAGCGGACGCGCCCGCCCATGCGCTCGACCAGCGATGAGTCGTCGGTACCGATAAAGCCCTCGGCAATCGCCGCGGCATGGGCACGCTTCATCGCGTCGACGCTAAAGATCTGCGGCGTCTGCGCGGCCCAATAGAGCTCGCGCGGCGGCGTCTCGACGATATTATCGCCGTCGACGATCTTGAGCGTGTCGATCGCGGGCTGACCGCACACGACACCGTCGAGCGAGCGGTCACCCATGAGCACGTCGATAGCGTGGTCGATGGCCTCGGTCGTAATGAGCGGACGAGCGCCATCGTGGATGGCGACATATTCGAAACCCGCCGGAACCGCATGCACGCCGGCACGGGTGGAATCCTGACGGGTATCGCCGGCATCGGCAAAGCTGATGGGCGTGTCATAGTCAAACGGGTCGATGGCAAGGCGGCGCATCTCGGCACGGCGCTCGGCAGGACACACCACCACGATATGGCCGACCTTGTCGCTACGATCAAACGCGCGGATGGACCAGCTCATGAGCGGACGGCCCGCCACGTTAACGAGCTGCTTGCCGCCGGGATTTCCAAAGCGCTGACCGCTGCCGCCGGCAACGACCACGGCGCATACGGGCGCCATTATGCGTTCCCCTGTTTGGTGCCCTTCATGCGGTACAGCGAGTCCGCAAGAATGGCAGGGTTGTTGACGCCAAAGTCGCCCAGGCGCTCCGGATCCTCGCTGATGTCGTCCATGAGCTCCTGCAGCGAGCCGTACTCGTCGACGATCTTCTCGGCCACGCCGTCGCGCACGACGGACACGCGCGAAAGCGTGCGCAGGCCCAGCGGCGTCATGACGGAGTCCTCGTCCAGGTCGTCATAGCCCAGAACTGCCGCCACGTGCTGCGGGTCGGACAGGTCCTTAGGCGTCATGCGAGCGAGCTCTGCACGAATCTTCTCGGCGTTTGCCTCGGAGGAATCGCTCGCGTAGTCGCGGATCATCAGGTCGTATTCGGTATCCATGCTGGAACCGGCGAGCTGCTCGAGCTGCATCTGCACGAGCTTGCCCTGGTTGCCCAGCTTGACGATGCAATCCTTAAGCTCGGTCTTTGCTTGCTGCATGATCTCGAAGCTCGAGAAAATACCGGTAATGTCGGCGAGCGTAACGTAGTCGTCGAGCTCGAGGGCCGTCAGGCGCAGCAGGGAGCGGTCGAGCGACTGACGAGTAGTCTGAAGCGTGGCGACGAGCTGGTTGACCGAGCTCATGATGGTGGTGACGGGCTGGATCTCGTAGCTCTTGCCGTGAACGTACACGTTAACGACGGCACGACGGGCCGAGACCGAGATCACGATGGCATCGGTGAGCACCGACATGCGAGCGGCGGTGCGGTGACGCATGCCCGTCTCGCTCGTGGCAAGCGAGGGATCGGGATTGAGGTGGAAGTTGGCGCGCAGGATCTGGGTGAGGTCGCCGTCGATGACGATGGCACCGTCCATCTTGGAGAGCTCGAACAGACGGTTCGAGGTGAACGAAATGTTGAGCGGGAAGCCGTCGTTACCGGCAGCGAGCACGTTTTCGGTGTCGCCGACGCAGATAAGGGCGCCCAGGTGACCGGCGATGATCATGTCGAGGGCGGTGCGGATCGGCTGACCAGGTGCCGTCAGGCGGATGGCCTGTTCCATACGCTTTTGCAGCTCGTTCTTATCCAAGGCATCGCTCCCATCGTATACGCTCCATAAACGCTAAGTAGTTTCTCACGGTTTGTCCCCGCGGCGCTTGCGAAATCCGATGCTTACAGAATGAGCGAACACAGCTGAGAGCCCAACCCAAATGGGCTGCTTATGTGGTAGCATCGGGGTTCACATGAATGAGGGAGTAGTCGCGTGGCCGGGTTCGCCTCCGGTGGCGCGGCAAGTCAACATACTGGCCGAAACGGTCTGGCTTGCCTTAATGAACGAGACTCGTGGTTGTGCGCGCAGCGCGTACGCCACGGGTCTTTTTTGTTATTCCCCCAAGAGGTACACGCGGGCTCGCCCGCAGAGAGGGAGCCAGGCTATGGGACTCGCAGAGCTCGTGTTGCTCGCCGTTGGCCTTTCGATGGACGCCTTTGCCGTTTCCATCTGCAAGGGTCTCGGCATGAAAAAGATCAACCTTAAGGTCGCCGTGGTGCTCGGCCTGTTCTTTGGCGGCTTCCAGGCCGGCATGCCCGTAATCGGATGGGCGCTTGGCAGTCAGTTTATGGGCATCATCGGCCCCATCGACCACTGGATCGCCTTTATCCTGCTCGCCTTCATCGGCGGCAAAATGCTGTGGGAAGCCTTTACCGAGGACGAGGATGAAGGCGACGGCAAGGATGCCGAAAAGATTGACCTGGTCGAGTACCTGCTCCTCGCCATTGCCACCTCAATCGACGCCCTAGCCGTGGGCATCTCGTTTGCGGCACTCTCGGTCGACATCGTGCCCGCTGTATCGCTTATAGGCATCACAACGTTTATCTTCTCCGTCGCCGGCGTGGCGATCGGCCACACCTTTGGCGCGCGCTACGAAAAACCCGCCACCATCGTGGGTGGCGTCGTGCTTATCCTTATCGGCCTCAAGATTCTGCTGGAACACTTGGGGTTTTTGGCGCTGTAAAACACCCTTCAAAACTAAACGTCCGGGCAAGGCCTCATGCAGAGTTTTGCATGAGGCCTTTTCATGCAGACTTTTGCATGTCATACTGATATGCAAAAGTCTGCACGTTAGGAGATCGCCGTGCATACCCTTCCCATCACCACACCGCGCCAAGCTGGCATCTACGTGCGCCAGGCACGCGATGCTCAGGGTCTCACCCGTGCAACCCTCGCTAAAAAAGCCGGTGTTTCGGAGCGCCTGCTCGCATCGCTCGAGCTGGGAGATGCCACGGGTATTCGGCTCGACAAGCTGCTGGCGGTTTTCGGTGCTCTCGGACTGGCACTAGTTGCTCAAGGGAATATCGACGACACGAAACATGAGCAGCCAACCGACGCCCCGCATGCCGATTTGCAACCTTGTAGCACCCCCAGGTGCCATCACACTCAACGTCTTCACCATCGCAACCGACGCGGCGCAGCCATTCCAGCTCTTCCAGATACCCCCTTTACGGCCGAGCTCTACGACAAGGCCTTCGCCGATTTCGCCATGTCCAATCTCGGAGTCTCGATTGCCGCAAGCGCATCTGCCCAAACCAAGCCCGAAGGGAGATAGCCAATGGCCAGAAAAACGCTTCGGACTATTATTTGCGGCGTACCCGCAGGAACGCTCATGCAAGATGAGAGCGGTCTAGTCAGTTTTGCCTACGATCAAGATTATGACGGGCCAGCCCTATCGACCAACATTCCCGTATCAAATCGCACATACGGCCAACAGGTCATGAATCCGTACTTGTTTGGCCTTCTGCCCGACAGCGAGGACCAACGAAAAGCGATTGCCGCCGAATTCGACGCCAGGCCCAATAATCCCGTTGCGCTGCTCAGCCATATCGGACTCGACTGTCCGGGCGGAGTGCAGTTTTGCGCCGAAGAAGATATCGACGCCGCCTTGCATCGCACTGGCGAATACCGCCCTATAGACGACCACGAGATTGCCTTGCGCCTCAAGTCGATCAGGGATGACCGCGAGGCATCGTGGATGGGCCTAGATGAAAGTTGGTCACTTGGAGGCAACCAGGGCAAGTTCGCACTCGCGCTCATAGACGGTCGCTGGTGCGAATGCGTAGGTTCCTCGCCCACGACGCATATTTTCAAAAATGGCGTTATCGGATTTAAACTTAAAGCTCTTAATGAGTTTGTCTGCATGAAAAGCGCCCAGCGCGCGGGTATCGCAACGGCGAACGTTGAGTATCGCTTATTTGAGGACGAACCCGCCCTCATTGTTGAACGCTATGACCGTGTGAAAGCCAAAGACGGAACAATCATGCGTCTACACCAAGAAGACCTCTGTCAGGCCCTTGGAGTGATGCCCGCTCAAAAGTACACGGCAGACGGTGGCCCGACCGCACGCGACATTCAGGAACTCCTCGTCAACACGAGCCATCATCAACTTAACCTGTATCTGTTTACGCAGATACTTTTCTTTAACGCCATCATCGGCGCACCGGACGCGCATGCGAAGAACTATTCCCTGCTTCTTGGAAACGGCAGCACAGCTATGATGGCCCGTATGTATGACGTTGCATCGGGGCTGGCATACGAACGCATGCGGCGAAAAGCGCGCCTTGCCATGAGCGTTGGCGGCGAAAATCGTGTGGGGCGCATCGGTCCAGGCGCTATCCGCCGATACCACGGTATGGGCGACCCCGCGCTGGAGGCGGCGCTCACCGATGCCGGGCTATCCGAGAAGTTTTGCTTTGCGACCATGATGGACCTCGCCTACGAGGTACCCATTTGCATGGAAGAGGTCATGGACGAATACGCCGACCTGCCCGGCATGGCGGACCTGCGCGAGCATATGCTCGGCCCCGTCTGCGAAAACTGCCAGCGCACCCTCGACCTCATCAAGGCGGATATGGGCTAGGTGTCCGTAATCTCCCATTTCCCAAAAGAAGAGAGGAGGCACCCGTCGCAAAAGCTCGGGTGCCCCCTCTCATAATGTCATTTGCAATCCACCAGCACGTGGCTCGGACTGCTGCTAGCGCAACCTTTACGCAGCGAGGCGCTTGAGGACGTCGATGAGCAGCTCGTAGAAGCGCTCGGCAGAAGCGAGCTCCATGCTCTCGTCCGGGGTGTGGACATCGGAGAGCGTCGGGCCCACGGCGATGGCGTCCAGGCCGTGCAGGGCCTCGGCAAACAGGCCGCACTCAAGGCCGGCGTGAATGGACTCGATTCGTAGCTCGGAGCCAAAGAGCTCGCGATAGCTCTCGACAAAGATGTCGCGGACCGGCGAATGCTCGGCATAGCTCCAGCCGGGATACTCGAACTCAAACTTGGCGTCGAATCCCAGGACATCGGCCAGCATCTGCAGGCGGTCCTTGAACTCGTTCTGCAGCGAGGTGATCGAGGAGCGCGGGGACAGCATGATCTTGACTTGGTCGTCAGAGGTGGCAACCACGCCGATGTTGGAGGAAACCTCGACGGAGCCGTCGGTGGCGACATTGCGGCGGATCACACCGTTGGGGGCAAGACGCAGAGCGCGAATAAGGGCAAGTGCGGACTTTTCGTCCATGGCCTCGACCTCAGTGTTGTCGGCAATCTCAACCGTGCAGGTAAAGCCGGGGTCGAAGACCTCGAGCTCGGCAGTAACGTCGGCGATGATGCCCTTTGCGATCTGGGCCGCGGCCTCGGCTGCAGCGTGGTCGGCGTAGACCAGCTCGGCCTTGCACTCACGGTTGATGGCGTTGTCCTTGGTGCCGCCGTTAAAGCTAACGATGGCGGGCTCGCCGGCAACCATCAGGCGGTCGATGATGCGGGCCATGATGAGGTTGCCGTTGCCGCGCTCCAGGTTAATATCGCTGCCGGAGTGGCCGCCCAGCAGGCCGGAGATGTCGAGCGTGAGGGCGCTACCGGTCTTGTGCTCGCGCGCGATCGGGCAGGTGTAGGTAACGACGACACCGCCGGCGCAGCTGACGGTAGCAACGCCCTCTTCCTCGGAGTCAAGGTTAATCATGGTGCGGGCGCTAATCTGGGACTTGTCGAGCGTCTCGGCGCCGACCAGGCCGGTCTCCTCGTCGGTGGTGAATACGCACTCGAGGGCGGGGTGAACGATCGAATCGTCATCGAGAACAGTGAGCATCAGAGCGACGGCAATACCGTTGTCGGCGCCCAGAGTGGTGCCGTTAGCGGTGAGGACGCCGTCCTTGACGACCAGGTCGATACCATCAGTCGTAAAGTCGTGCTCGACGGAGCCCAGCTTGTCGCACACCATGTCGATGTGGCCCTGCAGCATCACGGTCGGGGCATTCTCGGCGCCGGCAGATGCGGGCTTGCGAATGATGACGTTGTAGACCTCGTCCTGGTACACATCGAGACCGCGCTCCTTGGCAAACGCGACCAGGAAATCGCTGATGCCCTTCTCGTTGCCAGACCCACGGGGGATCGCGCTGACCTCCTCAAAGAAATGGAACAGCTGGGCGGGCTCGTAACCGGTAATCTTGTAGTCCATGGTGCCTCCTTGGCGCAACTGGTTAGACAGTAAGACATGCGACTTGTATATTCCCAGACTTTGCGTGCATAAACCAGTCGAAAACGCCGAGCGCCCTCGCATCATCGGCTAACGGCGAGGAAACGCCACTTTATCAAGATAAAGCAGGTTAGACGGGCCGTGCCGAAGGGACGTTGGACCCTTCAACCAACTTCAACGCCTGTTGAACATTAATGCATACACCATTGGTATGTTTGATGAGATTTTTGTCCTCTGTCACGACGTAATCGGCATCAATGCGATTGGCGACGCCCAGCATCAGGTCGTCCTCAAAGTCGTTGTGATGATACTTGAACACAAAGGAGTCGAAGACCTCGTCTGCACCGACCGAGGCAATAATCGACTTTTGCCGAATCAGGCGAACGCACGCCCACGCTGTCTCGTCGGCACCGGCGATGGCTTCGGGAGTGAGAGCCCCCTCACGGCGGGCGTCGGCCTTCATCGTCCTTCCCAGAATGTAATAGACGTCTTTGACAGACAGGGAGGACGAGAAGAGGACGATATCCTCCGCTTCCGCCGCGCGAGAAAGGAGCTCGACTATCGGCCTGGTCGCATTCGTGCGAGCGAGAAAGTAATCTAGCCAGACGTTCGTGTCGATCAACAGCTTGAGCACACGTTTCGTTCCGACGCCGCTCATAATTCGATCCAATCGCTGAATCTCTCGCTCATCATTTGATCGTATAACTCGTCGTAATCAAAGGCTTCATCGGGGCTCGGCCTCTGAATCGAGAACCGCTCATAAAAATTCGAAATTAACGCAGCCCCTTCCGAGACGCGGGACGAACTCGCCTTCGATCGTATGTCGTCAGGCAGGACTTCGTCATCATTCTTTTTTGCGACGGGCATATGACCGTTCTCGGTCAAGTACTGCCACAGCTCCCTCACAGCTTGTGACGGCGTCATGCCGATATGCGCCAGCACGGCGTCCCCAGCCTCTTTGAGTTGGCGATCCATGCGCACATTCATCTGGACCGGCCGTGAGTCGAGTACCGATATTGGCATGCTAGCTCCTTCTGCTATACATATTTATATTTCGAGTATAGCACCATTTACTCATAAAAAAGGGGCGCCCCGACAGGAGTGCCCCTTCGCAAAGCTATGTTACGCCCTACAGCGCGCCGGAACCGGCTTGCATCATGCCGCCGGGGCCCGAGGTCACGCCGCCGCTCACGGGCGCGGCGTTGCCGGTGTGCGGTGCCGCCGGGGCGGTATCGCCACCGAGCGTGCCCGCCTGACGCGGTGCCGGGATCTCGCCCGTGCCGTGGCTAAAGACAAACTTGCCATCGGCCACGTCGCACAGGACGGTATCGCCCTCGCCCCACTCGCCGGCCAGGAGCTCCTCGGACAGCGGGTCCTCGATGAGCTTTTGAATGGCGCGGCGCAGCGGACGCGCACCGTTGGTGAGGTCGGTGCCCTCGGCCACGATCTTGTCATAGGCCGCATCGGTGAGCTTGATGTTCATGCCGTTGGCAATCAAACGCTGACGCAGATCGTCCACCAGCAGGTGCGCAATCTTGGTGAGATTCTCGCCCGAGAGCTTCTGGAACACCACAATATCGTCGATACGATTGAGCAGCTCGGGGCGGAACAGGCGCTTGAGCTCGCCCATCGCACGGCCGCGGATCTCGCTCGACGTGAGACCCTGCTCACCGGTGGTACCAAAACCGACGCTCGCATCCTGCGCGATCTCGCGGGCGCCCACGTTGGACGTCATGATGATCACGGTATTGCGGAAGTCGACCGTCTTGCCCTGGCTATCGGTCAGGCGGCCCTCCTCCAGCACCTGCAACAAAATGTTGAAGATGTCGGGGTGCGCCTTCTCGATCTCGTCGAACAGCACGACCGAGTACGGATGACGGCGAACGGCCTTGGTGAGCTGACCGCCCTCGTCGTGGCCCACGTAACCCGGAGGGCTACCGATGAGCTTGGAGACCTCGAACTCGCTGCCGAACTCCGACATGTCGAAGCTGATGAGCGCGTCCTTGCTGCCAAAGAGGTACTCGGCGAGCGTCTTGGCGAGCTCGGTCTTGCCTGTGCCGGTGGGACCCAGGAAGATAAAGCTGCCGCCGGGACGACGCGGGTCCTTGAGCGGCGAGCGGCTGCGGCGCACGGCCTTGGCGACGGCCTCGACTGCCTCATCCTGGCCGATGATGCGCGTCTTGAGCACGCTTTCGGTCTGCAGCAGGCGCCGGCTCTCGCTCTCGGTGAGCGAGGAAACCGGCACGCCAGAGGTCACGGACACGATGTCGGCAATCTGACTCACATCGATGGTGAGCGGGCTGGCGTCGAGCTCAGCGGTCCAGGCAGCCTTGGCCTCGGCGAGCTCAATCTCGGCGGCCTTCTGCTGCTCGGTAATCTCGGCGGCCTTGTTCATGTCGTCGCCCTCGGTGGCCTCCTGCGCGGCGGCCTTGAGCTCCTCTATGCGATGCTCGGCCTCGCGCACCGGCTCGGGCGCGCGATTCGCGGCGATGCGAGCGCGGGCACCGGCCTCGTCGATGAGGTCGATGGCCTTATCGGGCAGGAAGCGATCCTGGATGTAGCGGTTGGAAAGGTTCGCGGCGGCCTCGATAGCACCCTGCGTATAGCGCACATGGTGATGCTCCTCGTAGCGCGGCTTGAGTGCGGTCAGGATCTTGACCGTGTCCTCGACGCTCGGCTCCTCGACATCGATGGTCTGGAAGCGACGCTCGAAGGCCGGGTCCTTGGTGAGGTACTTGCGGAATTCCTCGGCCGTGGTGGCACCGATAATCTGAAAGGCACCGCGCGCGAGCACGGGTTTGAGCATGGAGCTCGCGTCGATGGAGCCCTCGGCAGAACCGGCACCGATGATGGTGTGCATCTCGTCGATAAACAGGATGACGTCGTCGGCTTCGGTGGCCTCCTGAATCACGTTCTTGAGGCGCTCCTCAAACTCGCCGCGATACTTGGCGCCCGCCACGAGGCCCGGCAGGTCGAGCGTCCAGATATTCTGGTTCATGAGGTTCTCGGGCACGTTGCCGGCTGCAATCTGCTGAGCCAGGCCCTCGACGATGGCCGTCTTGCCCACGCCGGGGTCGCCCAGAATGAGCGGGTTGTTCTTGGTGCGGCGCGAAAGAATTTCCATCATACGCTGGACTTCCTTTTCGCGACCAATTACAGGGTCGAGCTCGCCGTCGCGCGCCTTCTGCGTGAGGTTGGTCGCGAACTGCTTAAGCGTATCGGTGCCACCCCCCTTTTGCTGAGAGGTATCCGAGCCGCTAAAGAACGGCAGGCCCGCACCGGGACGACCAGCACCGGCGCCGGCGAGCGGACGCTTCTTGTCCTGGTCCTTGGCGGTGAGTTTCTCGATAGCCTTTTTGATGGAGGCGGACGACACACCCAGGCGCATGAGGATGTCCATGGCCATGCCGTTGCCCTCTTCGACGATACCGATCAGCAAGTGCTCGGTCGACACGTAGGTCTGGTTGTTCTCGCGCGCCACGCGGAATGAACGCTCCATCACGCTAATGACGAGCGGCGTAAAGGCGAGCTTGGCCGCCTCGGTCTCCTCACTGGGCTCGGGAACCGTGGTCTGGACCTCTTTGAGAGTATCCATGATGTCATCATAGGAGATGTCGAGCGAACGCAGCGCCTCGGCGGCAATGCCCTCGTCCTCCTTGGCAAGCGCGAGCAGCAGGTGCTCGGTGCCCACCTTATTTGAATGAAGATCGAGCGCTTCTTGCTTGGCCATGGACATGACCTTACGCGCACGATCGGTAAAACGGTCTAACATGCTAGTTCCTCTTAGACGAGCTAGTTTTTTCAAACGCAAAGCGCCGCCCCGCGGCAGCGCTTTGGTCTCTTTACCCATATGGAGTATATGTTAACAGCTGGAGGAATATCTATAAACCCGGCTCACATGAATGCAGGTTATGACCGCATCGCGGGACTCACCGCGCGATGCGCGACGGGCGCCCCGCAAGAGAAACCCTAGACGTCTTTCACCACGTCGGGACTCGTCGCACGCGATGCGCGATAGGCATCGGCCTCCTTGGAGACGCGTTCGAGCAGCTCGGATGTATCGACGCCCTCGACTTGCGCGACCGTTTCAACCGTCTGCATGGCGACCGCCCTCAGGTACGCGCACGCGCTGTCCCCCAGCTGCTCGAGGTCTATCTCCTCGCCGCCCTCCCGGGCAAAGCCGACCGCCATCACAAAGCCCATGATGCCCGAGACCAGAAAGCCCACCGCAAAGCTCGAATCTGCCTTGAGCTCTTCTCCGTCGGGGTGGACGATCTCTCTCACGCGGTCGATGATGATCGTATGGATGCCCTGCACGACCTGCTCGGCGGCACCCGCCCTCATGGTGATGACGATGCGCCGCAGCAGGCAGCGGACGTCGCGCCGGTCGAACGCCGAAAGGTCGCCCTCGCTCGAAAAATGCCAGAGGGCATCGGTGATAAGCTCGTTATCCTGCAGCAGCTGGGTCATGGCGATGGCGACGAGTTCATCGAAATCGTGAAAATAGTAGTAAAACGTTCCGCGATTGCACTGGGCGGCGCGGGTCACCTCGCCAACCGACAGCTCGAAGATGCTGTTGTTCTCGATGAGCTCCCAAAACGCCTCGATGATACGGGTGCGCGCATCGGGCGCATCGGCGTCCTTACGCGGTCTCGCCATGCGCCTCACCGCACCCCTGCGCCTTGGCGTTCATGATGAGCATCTGAAGACGGTTCTCCACGTTGGCGAAGCTCACGTCGGGATCGTAGTCGAGCGGCAGGAACTGCGCCGTGGGATACTGCTCCTTGAGCGCATGGATGAGCCCGCGCCCCACGACATGGTTGGGCAGACACCCGAACGGCTGCAGGATCACGAAGTTGCGGCAGCCGCGCTTGGCGTGCTCGAGGATCTCCGCCGGAATCAGCACGCCCTCGCCCGCATCGAACGTATGGTGCAGGATCTTATCGCTCGCGCGCACGAGCTCGGGCATGCGCGTCGGCGGCTCGTAGAGCGGGCTCGCCGCGCCCAGGCGGTCGCAACGGTCGTGCGCGAGCTCGAACAGGTTGTCCGCCGTGGCGTACCAGGCCTTTTCGGGCAGCGACAGATCGACGTGGAACTCGCGCGACTGCGCATGCTTGTAGAAATAGGTCTTGCGGATCACGTCGGTCATGCGCGCCTCGATGACCTCGAGCCCGTTGTCCTCGAGGTAGCGCTCGATCTCGTGGTTGGCGCCGAGATGGAAATTGAGCAGGTACTCGCCCACGATGAGAACGGTCGGATGCGGGTTCGAGCGGTCGTACGGAACGGCGTCCATGATCGCAAGCGCGCGTTTGAAGCCCGTCGCCTGGCCTCTCAGCCCGGAGCGCTCCATGCCCTCGATAACCTCATCGAGCGCGCGGTCGAACGCAGCGTCCGCCGCGCCCTTCTCGAGCTCGTAGGGACGGATGCGCCTAAGCATGGCCTCGAGGGCATCGATCATGGGAAGACCGTAGGCGATCTGGATGCTCGGGCCAAGGCCGAGCTTGAAGCCCGGATGCGCATTGTGGGCATCGACGTCGTCGTTGGTGAGCACCGGGACATAGTCGTATCCCGCGTCGTCGAGCGCGCGGCGCAGCAGGGGCATGTAGTGCGTCAAGCGGCAGTCGCCGATATACTTGCCAGTCACCACGGCGACGTCGTGCGGGTCGTACTTACCGCTCTTGAGTGCCGCGAGCGCCTCGCCGATCACGATTTGCGCGGGGAAGCAGATGTCGTTGTGCACATAGCGTTTGCCCAGGCGGATGGCATCCTCGCGCCCGATATCAAGGGCCTCGGCGCGCACGCCCTGATTGCGCATCGCCGCGGTCATGAGCCTGCAGAACGCATGGGAGGTGTTGGGGACCAGCGCGATCTTGTCGTGCCGGTCGCGCTTGGTGTACTTGACCTTATACGGGTCGTCGAGCGGATGGACCGCGTGCACCCGGGCGCCCTCGGCACGCTCCTCCGCGCGACGACGGTTGACCGACTCGATAAACGAACGCACGCGAATGCCCATGGGACCGGCGACGTCGCTCTCATCGAGCTTGATCATCATCGGAACCTTGGAGCCCATCTCGCCCATCATGCGCGCGATCTCGTCGGTGAGATACGCATCGTGGCCGCAGCCGAAGCTGCCCATCTGCACGAGCTCGAGCTCGGGCGTCGATGCGACGATGACCGCGCACGACAGCATGCGCGCATGGTAGTTGTTCACGATGTCGATGCGGCTGTTGGAAAGATCGACGTTGCAGACCCCCGGCACCGCATCGGGCGTCAGCACGGGGATGCCGCGCTCAGAGAAGAGCTTGGGCAGCCCGTGGTTGACCAGCGGGTCGTTGTGGTACGGGCGCGAAGCGATCACCACCGCGTAGCCGCCGTCCTCGTGCACGTTCTCGAGCACCTGCCTGCCGCGCAGCTGCAGCTGGTTCTCAAACGTCTCCTGCGCGCGGTCCGCCTGCTCGGTCGCCTTGGCAACCAGGTCGGCATCGATATCGAAGGTCTCCTTGCACCACGCCTTGAGCTGGCGGTTTCGGTCGCCCTCGTCGTACCAGTGGAACAGCGGCGTATCGAACGGAACGCCGAAACGCTCCTCCGGGTTATCGGAATTGCGCATCACGTAGGGGTATCCCTTTACGACGGCGCACATCCACTCGCTGGTAGAGGCGGTGTTTTCGGTGGGCACCGTCGTGATGATGGGCATGAAGATGCGGTCGACGCCGGCGTCGACGAGATTGCGGATGTGCCCGTGGACGAGCTTGGCCGGGAAGCACACGGTGTCGGATGTGACGTGCGCCAGACCGCGCTCGTACATCGCCTTGGTGCTGCGTCCCGAGACGCGCACCTTAAAGCCGAGCGTGCTGAAGAACGTCGACCAGAACGGCATGGTGTCCCAGAACTCGAGCACACGGGGAATGCCGATCGTGACATCGCGCCCCCCGCTGACGGGAACCGTGGGGTACGACTCAAACAGCAGCTTCTCGCGGTCGACAAAGAGATTGGGGGCAGCCGCGGTCCGGTCGCGCCCCGTGCCGGGTGCCTGTGCCTCGCAAGCACCCTGCGGACGCAGCTCCTCCGCCGCGGGAACCTCGCGCACGAGCTCATCCCATGAGATGGCGCCGCCGCGCGGGCAGCGATTGCCCGTGACGTAAAGCGAGCCGTCGCCAAATGCCACGACCGCGCGCTGGCAGCGGTTGTTGCACCGACGGCAGGTAACGCCGCCGAACTCGCGATGCTCGAAGCGCTCCACGGCATCGAGCCCGATAAACGACGTGCCGGCGTCGCCCTTGCGGCATTCCTCGCGCGCGAGCAGGGCGATACCGATAGCGCCCATCAGCCCCGGGTGGGGCGCACGCGTGACGGGTTTGCCCAGATACTGCTCGAATGCGCGCAGCACCGCGTCGTTTCGGAACGTGCCGCCCTGGACGACGACTTTGTCGCCCAGACGGTTGAGATTTGAAACGCGAATGACCTTGGTGAACACGTTCTCGATAATCGAACGGCAGAGACCGGCCATGATGTCGCCCGGACCCTTACCGCGCCGCTGCTCGGAAACGACGCTGCTGTTCATGAACACCGTGCAGCGGCTGCCGAGAACGGCGGGGGCTTTGGACGAAAATGCCTCGGTCGCGATATCCTCAACGGCTATTCCGAGGTTTTTGGCAAAACCCTCGAGGAACGAGCCGCAGCCCGCAGAGCACGCCTCGTTGACGACGATATCGGTCAGCACGCCGTGGTTGAGCCAGATGGCCTTCATATCCTGTCCGCCGATGTCGAGCACGAAGGTCGCATCGGGAACGCATGCGCACGCGGCGCGGGCGTGCGCGACCGTCTCGACCGTATGGTAGTCGGCGTGGAACGCGCGCGCGAAAAGCTCCTCGCCGTATCCCGTGGTGCCCACGGCATCGATCGCAAGCGTGACTCCCGCTGTCTCCCAGCGGTTCTTCAAGCTGACAAGACCCTGTTGGGCGACGTCGAGCGGTCTGCCGTTATTAGACGCGTAGAACGAATCGACAAGCTCACCCACCTCATCGACCAGGGCGAACTTGGTCGTCGTGCTCCCCGAATCGATACCGAGCGCCACACGCACCGTCTCTCCGGGCGCATACGCATCCGGACCCTTTGCCGGCGTCTCTTTGCCATGGCGTGCCGTAAAATCCGCCTGCTCGGCAGGTGTGGCAAAAAAGGGCTGGGCAAGACGTCCCTCCCCGCTTGCGGGCGCGACCGTCTCGAGCTTATCCAGCCGGACAAAAGCGTCGGGAAGGTCGATCGGTTGGGACGATGCGAACATGTCGGTCAGCGACAGGGTGGCACCGCGCGCGACCATGATCTGCGGATCGCGCGGGACGATAACCTGATCGTCCGATAGATTCAGTTGCTCCCGGAACACGCGGACCAGTGTGGGGTTGTAGGCGAGCGTACCGCCCTCGAAGATTACCGGCGGCTCGATGTCGATACCCTGGGCCAGACCGCCGATCGTTTGGCGGGCGACCGCGTGAAGCGCCGAAAGCGCCAGGTCGGTGGTAGGAATGCCCTCGTTGAGCAGCGGCTGGATATCGGTCTTTGCGTACACGCCGCAGCGGCCCGAGACCTCGTGGACGGTCGTTCCCCGGCTTGCGAGCTGCTCGAACTCGCCCGATTCGGTGCCGACCCCCATGAGCTTTGCCATCTCGTCGATAAATGCACCGGTACCGCCTGCGCACGAGCCGTTCATGCGCATGTCGGCAACCTCGATGTCTCCCTTATCGTTGGTGCGGAAGAAGATCATCTTGGCGTCTTGGCCGCCCAGCTCGATGGCGCAGCGCGTCTGCGGATAGAACCTGCTGATCGCGAGCGCGTTGGCGACCACCTCCTGAACGTACGAGGCGCCCAGCGCGGTCGCGATATCGCGCGCACCCGAGCCGGTCACCGCAACGCGCAGCGACTCATGGGGAAAGCGCTCGGCGAGCTCGCCGAGCATGGCGCGCACGCTCGCTGTCTGACACGCCCCGTGGCGGCGATATCCCCACCACGCCTCGGTCATATCCTCGTGCATCGCGTAAACTTTGGTCGTCGTCGACCCTACGTCCAGTCCTACTAGCAACGCCATAATGCTCCGTCTCTCGCATTTTTCCTGCTAGAGATATACCACTCTACGTAATACAACAGACTGTTGTATTTAAACTCCGTATAAAAAGCGGCTGCCGAAACGCTTCAGCAGCCGCCGAATGCACCAACAGATTGTTCTGCGCGCTAGCACGTCGGGCAACGGAGCAGCACGGGCCCTCCGGTCATGCGCACCGCTCACGCCCGCGATGTCGCCGAGAGAGCTATCCACGCTTAGGGCTCCAACCAAGCAAGTCGCCCGCGCTCAGCAGATCCCTAAGCGAGCTACTCGCACTCAGGAGCCATAGCCTGCTCCAAGAGCTCGGCATGCTCCTCCTCGAAAACCGTCCCCACAGGGAAGGCGCGACGGAAGACGAAGCGGGAAATCGGACCGGCTACCAAAAGGTTCCACGGCAGCGCCATCACAAAATTATGCGGGATGTTGATCATCCAGATCGCGGGCACGGAATACAGGTTCGCAAGGATGCCGCCGGGCATGTGCGTCAGACCCTCGCAGGCACCGTACAGCGACATGATGATAACCATGGGAACGACCATGCAGGAGCTGACGGCGAGCGTCATGGCAAGCGGCGAGCTCTTGCCCGGCGTGACCAAGTACTTAAAGGCGAAACCCTTGGCGAGCGGGCTGGCGACGAACCAGTCGCAGCACATGGCAAAAATGTAGGCAACGGGGAAGCCGAGCCACGCAGCGGCAACGACCTCGCCGTTGATGGCCCCGTGCTGCAGGGCAACGTTGTAGATGCTCATCCAGAGCACCATGCAAAAGCACATGATAAAGGTGAACAGCAGGCTCTCTCGTTTGTTGATAGGCATAAAGGACAAAATCCTTTCTGTGTTACGCCGCGGCACCACGCAACAAAAACGGGCGGGCAAGATGGAGCTGTTGGGACTTCATCTCGCCCGCCCGTGGTACGTGCGTCTGCGACTACTTATGTGGTGGAACCACCCTAACACGAACGGCGCGCGCTTCGTAAGCGTTGAGTTTGTGGAGATGCAGGGCACCAAAACCCCCGACCCCATAAGTTGCGGTGGAATACGGACTGTTTTGACCCTTTAAGCAACAATTCAGTCCCTATTTCACCGCAACTCATTTGGTGCAAAGTAACCTGTCCCCCTTGCACCAATTAGCTGGTATGGCGCCAGCGAGGGTCGGTGAGGGTTCTCGCCACGCCCAAGCCAACGGGCAGAAACGCCACGATGAGCACTGCGCGCACAAACCAGCCGAGCATGTTGACCGTGTCGAAGGTGCACATGTAATACATAGAGCGATAGAGATACAGACCGGGCACCATAATGACAATCGAAGGCACCGTGAGGGCGATGCGCGGGTAGGTGAGCTTGACTTCGGCCAAGCTTGCCAGCAGACCCGATACCAGCGCGCCGATAAACGCTGCTGCCTCGGGAGGCATTCCCGTGCTGAGGCCCAGGAAGGGAATCATCGTCGGCGCATCGACAAGGGTCAGACGCAGGGTATTGGACACGGCGCCGATCAACCCAGCTGCCGCGGCCATCTTTACCGGGCTGTTAAACATAACCGAGAAGCCAAATACACCGATAAAGCTCATCAGTATGCGCAAGAGCGTAAGAGCCAACGGTGAGAGGCCGAGCGGGGCGAAGTCATCCGGCGCCAGCCCCACGCATTCGGCAACCATCCAGCCTACGAGGGTCGCCATCACAATAATTGACACAGCATACGAAAGACGCTCGATACCGCTTCGCATGTCGAGCTTAGCGATGTCGAGGCCTGCCGTAATGAGTGGAAAGCCGGGAATCACAAAGAGCATGGCGCCGATATAGCCTTCTTGGTGCGACATTGCCCCCGGTATGACCTGGCCAAGGCCGAGCAATGCCAGCAGATACGAAACGCAAGCGAGCGCAACGCCGGTCGTCAGCGCGCTGAACTGACCAAGGCCTTGCTTGAGAATATGGGAGCGGGCAAAGTTGCCGACACCCGCGCCCACAAACGCGCAGGCCATCTCGATAGGGCCGCCGCCGAGCAAAAAGACGAAGGCGCCGCAAGCACAAGCTGCCGCAAGGCCCTGTTGCCAGGGAGAGTAATCGGGTTTTGAACTCTCAACGGTCTTGAGCATCTCGTGGTATTCGTGCACCGTGAAGCGACGACCATAGGTCTCGATTTCCTTGAGAAAACTCTCCATCATCCAAATGCGATGGGTATTGACGCCCGTTGTGGGCAAGCTGACAACCTCATTAAAGCAGTGACCGTCTTCGATGCAAGTACACTCAAACGACAGGAGACTTAAGTCAACGTGGATGGTGACACCGAGTACGGCGGCAACACGATTCATGGTATCGCGCACGCGCCAGGCACCCGTTCCGCTTGCCAGCATAAGCATGCCGGTGCGGCAGATGATGGATGATTTATCGGTGAGCGGCGCATCGACGGCAAGCTCATCGCCTGCCGTCACGATCTGGTGCCAGTCAGTTTTCATATGGAGCGCGCCGGCACGAACGCCGTGGTGCATGGGGGCTCTCGAAAGCAGCGAGTTAAGGCGCGAAGACTGTGGGGGCTCCGTTGATTCGACCTCGTCCTCATCAGTCTCTTCATCGACCAGATCAAAGGAATCAAGCGGCGCTGGCTCGCGACGGTCGATCAGCTCCTCGTCCTCATCATCAAAGTAATTGAACTGATTGAGCATGTCCTCTTCGATTGAACGCTCGCTCGCGTCGTCCATATAGACGCTCCCTTCCTACCGACTAACCCCCATCCTAGGCAGCAACGGCTAAAGGAAACATAAAAGAGACGACTGTCATGCGAGCCATGTGGGCAATATCCGTTGGGTAGTCGTTTAAGAACGTCCCCAATGACTACATCGATGTTCTAAGTGTCAACCAAGTCAACGCCGCAGATAGAGGACGGACAGCGAGCGACGTCCAGAGCGAACAAGTTGGCATGAAAAAGGCAAGGCATAGACCTTCTGGTCATGCCTTGCCTTTTGAATGACAAATTGTCGCTCTGGGCGGCGCGCAGCGTCGAGCGGTTACGGCGTTTGGTAAAACGCCGTAACCCCCTAGTACATCTTTGCGCCGGCGGGGATGGAGGCGTCGAGCTGGATCAGGTTGAGGCGCTCCTCGCCCTCCTCCTCGTGGACAGCGCTGATCAGCATGCCGCAGCTGGGAATACCCATCATCTTGCGCGGAGGCAGGTTGGTGATGGCGAGCAAGGTCTTGCCAACCAGGTCCTCGGGCTCGTAATAAGCGTGAATACCGGAGAGGATGGTGCGGTCGGTGCCGGTGCCGTCGTCGAGCGTAAAGTTCAGCAGCTTCTTGGACTTCTTGACGGCCTCGCATGCCTTGACCTTCACAGCGCGGAAGTCGCTCTTGGAGAAGGTATCAAAGTCGACGAACTCCTCAAACAGCGGCTCAACGGCGATCTTGGAGTAATCGAGCGTGGGCTTAAGCGACTTAACGAACGGGCTCGCGGCGTTGCCGGCCTCGGCAGCCTTGGCGGCAGCGGCACCGGACTGGAAACCCTTCTCGGGCTTCATGTGCGGGAACAGCAGCACGTCGCGGATAGAAGCCTGGTTGGTGAGCAGCATGACCACGCGGTCGATACCAATGCCAATGCCGCCCGCGGGAGGCATACCGTACTCGAGGGCGCGCACGTAGTCCTCGTCGTACTCCATGGCCTCGTCGTCACCGCCGGCCTTCTCGGCCATCTGGGCGGCAAAGCGCTCGGCCTGGTCGACCGGGTCGTTGAGCTCGGAGAACGCGTTGGCGTACTCGTGACCGGCAATAACCAGCTCAAAGCGGTGCGTCAGGCGCGGGTCGTCCTCAAAACGCTTGGCAAGCGGGCTGACCTCGATGGGGTAATCGCACACGAACGTCGGGTTGACGATGGTGTCCTCGCCCAGCTCATCGTAAATCTCGGCGATGATCTTGCCAGCAGTCCACTCGGGCTTGATCTCCAGGCCCTTCTCGCGCGCGGCGGCAGCAAGCTCCTCGACCGGCGTGTCGATGGTGACCTGCTTGCCGAGCACGTCGGAGACGATGTCGGTCATGGGACGGCTGGCCCACTCACCAGAAAGGTCGATGGTCTGGCCCTGGTACTCGATGACCTCGGGGTTGCCGATGGCCTTGTTGGCAGCCTTGATGACACCTTGGGCGAGTGCCTTCATGCCCTCGAGGTCGGAGAAGGCACGGTAGGCCTCCATCGTGGTGAACTCGGGGTTGTGGGTAAGGTCCATGCCCTCGTTACGGAAGATGCGGCCGATCTCGAACACGCGCTCAAAACCACCGACGATGCAGCGCTTGAGGTGCAGCTCGGTGGCAATACGCAGGTAGCACTCCTGATCGAGCGCGTTGAAGTGGGTAATGAACGGCTTGGCAGTAGCGCCGCCTTGGATGGTCTGCAGGATGGGGGTCTCGACCTCCATGTAGCCGTCGGACTCCATAAAGCGACGGAAGGTGGAGAGAATCTGCGAACGCTTACGGAAGGTCTCGCGAACGTCGTCGTTGGCGATCAGGTCGACATAGCGCTGGCGATAGCGGGTCTCCTTGTCGGAAAGACCGTGGAACTTCTCGGGCAGCGGACGAACGGCCTTGGCAAGCAGGGTCGCGCTCTTAGGGGCAACGGAAAGCTGGCCACGCTGGGTGCGCACGACCACGCCGGTCACGCCCAGGATGTCGCCCAGGTCGAGGGCCTTGAGCGTACTCCAGGCAGCCTCGTCCATGTCGTTGATGCGGCAGAACAGCTGAATCTCGGCAGTCGCATCGCGCACGACGATGAACATGATCTTGCCCTGACCGCGCTTGGCGACCACGCGGCCGGCGATCTTCACGACGTCCTCGGTGTCCTCGCCATCGGCAAGCTCGGCGTACTTAGCCTCGATATCGGCGACGTAGTCCTCAAGCTCAGAGTGCTCGGGATAGGGGTTCTGGCCCGCCTCGAACAGGGCGGCGCGCTTGGCCAGACGGGTGGCGCGCTCGTCGTTGAGCGTCGATGCCTGATCGGCGGCGTTCTGGTTCTCTGCCATAAGTTAGCTCCTCAAACTAAAACGCTCCCCAGGATTCGGTCCCAGGGAGCGAAAACATACCTTTACGCGGGACCGTGGTCTAGCGTGCGATCTTGGCGATGGTGTAGACGCGAGTCTTGCCGGAAGGCGTAACGACCTCAACGGAGTCGCCCTCGCCGTGACCAATGATGGCGTGACCGACCGGAGACTCGTTGGAAATCTTGTGCTCGAGCGAATTGGTCTCGGTGGTACCGACGAGCGTGACTTCCATGACCTCGCCGTTGGGATCAATCAGCGAAACGGTGGAACCGATGGAGACGGTCAGGTCGCCCGTGGTGGCAGCGACCTGAGCGTTGGCGAGGATGGCCTGGATCTCGGCAATACGAGCGGCGTTCTGGGCCTGCTTGTCCTTAGCGGCGTCGTACTCGGAGTTCTCCGAAAGGTCGCCGAACGCGCGGGCTTCCTTGATGTCCTCGACGATCTCCTTGGCGTAATCGCCCTCACGCCAAGCGAGCTCCTCGACGAGCTTCTGGCGTCCCTCAGCGGTCAGTACGATCTGGCTTGCGTCCATACGGATATCTCCCCAACTCTGATCAAACAATCAACTGTCAACAAAACGAAAAAGACCGGCTAGCCTGCGGGCAAGCCGGTCAGGTGCTCACCCCAAAGGGATGGGACTACTCTGCGTCCGCGTCGCTGTCCTCTGCCTGCTTCTTCTTGGCAGCAGCGAGCTTGGCCTCGAGCTCAGCGATCTCCTTGTCCTCCTCGGACTGCTCGACCACGACCTCCTCGGCCTGCTTGGTCTCGGCCTTATCGTCGCCCTCCATACCCTCACGGATATTCTTGACGGTAGAGCCGAGGGACTTGCCGAGCTTCGGCAGGTTCTTGGGCCCGAAGATAATCAGGACAACGACGAGAATAATGATGAGCTCAGGAGCCCTCAGTCCAAACATGTAGACCTCCACAATACAGCGAGACAAGCTCGAATGAGTATACCGCGGGTATCGCGGTATCACAACACTAGCTAAAAAAAGGGACCGCAAGAAGCGGTCCCTCCTCATGCTCTGGTCGGGTTGACTGGATTTGAACCAGCGACCCCTGCGTCCCGAACGCAGTGCTCTACCAAACTGAGCCACAACCCGTTAGCTCGACTATAGTAACAAAGATTTTCGCCGCGTGCTAGAGAAATTTTTATTTCTTTGGCGCGTCGATTTGAACCGTGTTGGGAATAAGCTCAGTCGCGCAGGCCCACCAGCCATTTTGCTGGGCAGCATCGGCAAGCCTTTCGGCCGTGGCAGCGGTGTCGCAAATGGCAAACGAGCAGGCACCCGATCCGCACACATCTACAGCAACGGTTCCGTCCTGTTTACGCAGCCAGTCGAGAACCGTTTGAATCTGCGACTCCATCTGTGCGGAAATGACACCAAGGTTGTTATGGATGAGTGCATATGCCGTCTCGGCATCACCAGCACGCAAGGCAGAAGCTATCGCGCCGGGCTTGTCCGCAGGCACCGAGGCCTCGTCAAAACGTCGATAGGCTTCAATTGTCGAAACACTTGCCTCGCGCGGCTTGACCAGCACGACGGGCGTCGCGGGCAGCGCGGGGTACTCAGTTGCCAGCACGTCTCCCCCACCTACGTAGAACGCAGGACTCGCGTGCAAAAAGAACGGGACGTCAGCACCAATGCCTCGCGCAATATCGTCGAGCGCTGGGTCGGTGCGATCAATGCCCCAGAGCTCCGCCAAGGCGACAATGACCGCGGCCGCATCCGTCGAGGGGCCGCCCAAGCCGGCGCACAATGGAATGCGCTTCTCAATCGTCACGCAGATGTTTGCCTCGCGACCATAATGCTCGGCCATAGCAACCGCAGCCCGATACGCCGTATTCTTTTGCATGGGAAAATCTGATGCCGGAACCGTCTGGACGGTCAGCGCCTGCGCCGGCGTGACCGTCACGGTATCGGAAAGACCGACGGCCGCCATCAGGGAATCGACCCTGTGGTAGCCGCGGTCATCGCGCTCGGTATGAACCCCCAGGTAGAGGTTAATCTTTGCCGGCGCGGAAAGAGTCAGGGACCGATCGGTCACCGTTAATGCTCCTCGAGCTGATTGCCGAGCGGGGTAAAGATATGCTCGCCGCTCTCGGGGTCGAACAGCTCGACCTGACCGGTGAGGACATCGATATACTGGTAGGACTGACGCGACTTGCGGCCGCGGCGCTCGTCAACCTCGACGATAAAGACGGCGGGGTGGACGCTCTTGATGGTGCCCATGCGCTCGACAACGCGGGTGCGGCCCATGTTGGCCTTAACCTTGACGCGATCGCCCACCATATCGGTCAGCTTCTCGTGGATGTCGTCGACGTGATTGACTTCCATCTCTTCCATGAACAGGGCCTCCAGAAGGTGCAATTCAAAAAGGGGATAATACCCCTAAGATAGACAAAACTCTAATACTATAGCACCCTGTTGTGGCCATACGCAAGTAGCTAAATAAGCCCGGTCCCAAATTGACTACTTACAGACTATCGGTGTCCAAGACGATGGTGAATGGGCCGTCGTTGACCAGGTCGACCTTCATGTCGGCGCCAAAGATACCGTGCGCCACATGCTCAACGTCCTCGCGCACAAGCGTCAAGAAGTACTCGTAGAGCTCGTTGGCGACATCGGGGGCGCCGGCATCCGTAAACGACGGACGGCGGCCGTGGCGGCAGTCGGCAAACAGCGTGAACTGCGACACCACGAGTACCTCGCCGTCGACATCGGCCAGTGCCAAGTTGGTCTTGCCGTTCTCGTCCTCGTTAATGCGCAAGCCCCGGAGCTTGCCCCACAGCTTGTCGGCCTCGGCACGCGTATCGCCATGGCCCACACCCAGCAGCACCAGGTAGCCTCGTCCAATGCGGCCCACGCACTCGCCATCGACCGTCACGCCGGCGTTGAGTACGCGCTGCACCACCGCACGCACGGCCTACTCCTCGCCCGTCAGTTTGGCAGATAGGTGTTCGAGCGCATGGAATCGATGGCTGATGGCGTTCTTCTCGTCCGCCGTGAGCTCGGCCATGGTCTTGCCCGGCGTGTCGACCGGCAGGAACAGCGGGTCATAGCCAAAACCATGGTCGCCGCGGCCCTCGTGCGCGATAACGCCCTCGCAGGCGCCCTCGCCATAGGTAACCAGACCGTCCGTGTCGATGAGCGCGACGACGCTCATAAAGCGCGCGGTGCGGTCCTCATCTGCCACGCCTTCCAGGTTAACGAGAAGCTTGGCGTTGTTGGCGGCATCGTCGCCGTGCACGCCCGCATAGCGCGCGCTATACACACCGGGCTCACCGTCCAGCGCGTCGACGACCAAGCCCGAATCGTCGGCAATGGCCATAAGGCCCGTCTCCTCAACCGCGGCTTGGGCCTTGATGATGGCGTTCTCCAAAAACGTCGTGCCGTTTTCCTCGGGATCCTCAAAATCACCCAGCTGGCCGAGCGCCACAAAGCGCACCTCGGGCATGACCTTGCCCAAAATGGCCTCGATCTCGGTGAGCTTATGGGCGTTGCCCGTTGCCACGACGATGGTCGCCGCCGGGTCGAGGGTGTCGATGTCAATCTTCTCAAGTGCCATGACTGGCCTCCTTGTCTCTATAGCAAGCCGCGTGAGGGGCGTTTGGGCACTTGACCTCTCCCCTCTCAGGCGATCGGACCTTTCAACGCAGCATTTCAGCAGATAAAACCTACCAAAATAAACCTGTCCCTTTTGGCAGGTTAGGCGATGGCTTGGCGCTGAAGCTCGATGAGCTCGGCGATACCCTTGTCGCCCAGGTCGAGCAGGGCGTTGAGGCGTTTGCGGTCAAAGGGCGCCTGCTCGCCGGTGCCCTGGAGCTCGATCATCTCGCCGGTGTCGGTGGCGACGAGGTTCATGTCGACCTCGGCATGGCTGTCCTCGGAATAATCGAGGTCAAGCAGCGTATTGCCGTCGACAACGCCCATGGAGATGGCAGCCACCTGGCCGATAAGCGGGATGCGCTCGATCTTGCCCGCCTCGACCCACATGGCGAGGGCGTCGTGCAGCGCCACCCAGGCGCCGGTGATGCTCGCTGTACGCGTGCCGCCATCGGCCTGAATCACATCGCAGTCGACGGTGACGGTGTACTCGCCGAGCGCCTTCATGTTGACGACGGTACGCAGGCTGCGGCCAATGAGGCGCTCGATCTCCATGGAGCGACCCTTGCGGTTGGCGTGCTCGCGCTTGCAGCGCTTACCGGTCGACGCCGGCAGCATGGCGTATTCCGCGGTCACCCAGCCGGCCTTAGCCCCCTTTCGCCAGCCCGGTACGCCCTCCTCGATAGTGGCGGCGCACAGCACGCGCGTGTCACCGAACTCGGCCAAACACGAGCCGTGGGCGTGCTTCATGACGCCACGGGTGAGCTTAACGGGGCGCAACTCGTTGGCGGCGCGACCGTTGGCGCGGTTGACCTGCATGTACTCCATAGAAATTTCCTTTCGGCAAAAGATGTGGCGAAGGCTTTGGCGGCTGCTTTACATCTATTTCAGCTCATCGATATCGATATGTTCGATGCTCTTGAGCGGCTGACCAAAGATAAAGCTGCCCGCCACCGCAAACTCGGCGATGTTATCGGCCGTCGTGGCAAAACGATGCTGCGGCTCGGCGGCGTCGCCCGCCAGCTGCTCGCGGCGCGTGAGAATATCGGTCAGCTCGCGCGTGGTCTCCTCGGCGGAACTCACGACGCGCACCCCAGGCCCCAGCGCATGGCGGATAGGTCCCACCAACAGCGGGAAATGCGTACAGCCGAGCACCACGGTATCGATACCGTGGTCGCGCAGCGGCTCAACCGTGGCACCCACCAGCGCACGTACGGCAGGCGTATCGAAGATGTCCTCGTTCTCAAGCCACTGTTCCTGCAGATGTGCACCCGAGGCGAGTTCGTGTTCGACAACCTCGACAAAGCTCGAGGCAGGACAGCCGTATACATCGACACCGGCATCCAGGTCCTGAATGGCGCGCGTGTAGGCGCCCGAGCGAATGGTGAGGTTGGTGGCGAGCACGCCCACGCGACGCGAGCGGGTGCTGTTGATTGCCGCACGGGCACCCGGCGCGATCACGCCGATCACGGGAACGTCGAGCACCTGCTGGGCCAGACGCAAGGCCGCAGCGGTCGCCGTGTTGCAGGCGATGACCATAATCTTGACGTCGTGCTTCGAAAGCCAACGGCCCGCCTGCAACGCAAACGAGCGCACCTCATCCTCGGTACGGGTGCCGTAGGGGCAGCGCTTGGTGTCGCCAAAGTAGTAGACGGACTCGTGCGGCAGCGCCGTCGCAATCGCGCGCGCAACCGTCAGACCGCCCAAACCAGAATCGAACACGCCAATCGGGCGCGTGTCGCCTGCCGGATTCTCGATATCGGACATTACCTCACCAGTCTCTCTCGAAAAGACATGTCCAAGTGCGGCGGCGCCGCGCTACGAACGCGCCGCGACCAGCAGCTCTGCCGTCGCCGCCCAACCGTCGACAATTTTGCCGCGCGTAACGAAAGCGTTCTCGCAAGCAGCCAGGAACTCGGGCGCGCCGGCGCTCGTCAGGCCATTCTCGACCAGGCAGAACGTGCCCACGTGATCGGCCATGTAGAAGTCGGACTCGGAATCGCCGAGCGCGAGCGTCTCCTCGCGCTCGATCCCCAGGTGCTCGCAGAAGCGCGCGATGGCAACGCCCTTGTTGAGACCCGCGGGGTTGATGTTGAATGCGCGACCGTCCTCGACGCGATCGAGCTCGAGCGTCGTCGGCTTGGACAGGTGAGTCAGATGGCCGTTGCAAGCCCAGATCAGACCGCAGCCGGCCTCGTCCAGGATGGCCTGAACCTCATCGTCGGGCACATCGCCGCGCATGCCGACGGTGACCTCACGGTATTTGTAGCCGGTCGACATGTCGTTGTGATACTCGATCTTGTGCGGCCAGCGGGCGAGGATCTTCTCGCACACGCCGGTCTGCTCGATCACCTGGTGCGGCGTGAGGCCGCAAGAGGAGTCGTAGGGCATGTCGCCGGTCAGATACTCCCAATCGTTGGCTTTGAGGTCGTACATGACCAGGCCGCCCATCTCGCCGATGTAGGAGTTGAGACCGAGCACGCGCGCGTCCTCGTGGATCATGGTACGGTTGCGGCCCGAGGTGGGAACCACCTGAATACCAGCGCGAGCGAGCGCCACGACGGCCTCGACGAGTTTGGTCGAGGGGTTGCCGTCGTTGTCGCGTAGCACGCACGAGCCGGGTGCGAGCATCGTGGCATCCAGGTCGGTAAAGACGTATTTGACCTTGGCCAAGCGCTCGCGCATCTCGCCCGAAAGCTCGGCAACGGTCGGCAGGGTATTGTGGGACATGGTTACTCCGTTTACGTAGAAGGGTTTGGACTTGGACGGCATGTTTTGATTGAGGGAACACGCTTATGGCGACAGCGCACTCAGGGCGCCGCCGCCATCATGGTTCATTAGTCAAACTGGGTAACATCGATCAGGCGATTGGCCAGCGAAAGGTCGCTCTCGATGGGCACGAACTCGTCGCCCACGTGCATGAGCTCCTCGTCACCCTTTGCCAGCAGCAAGACAATGGTGGGAGCATCGGGGTTGACGTACTCCTCGCGCGCCGCCTTGAACGCCGCATGCACAGCGGCTTCGCGGTCGAGGATGATCTTGTTCGGCGTATCGTCGGGAACATGCTCGGCAAGCTCGCGACAGACCTTCATCGGGTCCTCGTGAGCTGGATCCTCGTTCGTAAAGATCATCAGGTCGGAATACGGTGCGGCCTCGCGTGGCAATTGCTCGCGGCGCTCCTGCGCCTTGCCGCCGGCGGCGCCAAACAGCGCAATGACGGGGCTAGCGGGAAACGCGCGCTTGACCGACGAGAAAAGCGAACGGAACGAAAGCTGGTTGTGCGCATAGTCAACGACGCAGATCACGCGGCCGTCCTTCGACTCCACGACCTCCATGCGGCCCGGCACACGCAGTTTGGAGAGGCCCTTCTTGATAGCCTCGATACCGATGCCGATCTCGCGCGCAGCGGCGATAGCGACCAGCGCGTTTTCCACGTTAAAGTCGCCCGCGATACCCAGCAGGACCTTCTCCCCCGCCTCGGGCTCGTCGGCGCTCATGCCGTGCAAGTTGAACTCGATGTTAAAGCCGAGCATGCGGACATCGCTCGCCCACAGGCTTGCCTCGGGATGCTCGACGCCAACGGTCACCAAGCGCTCGGCCGTCGACGCTGCCTCTAGCACACGGTCAACCTCATCGGTGCCCAGATTCACCACGGCGGTCTTTGCCTGGTCAAAGATCCTAAGCTTGCTCTCAAAATAATCCTCAAACGTGGGGTGTTCGATCGGCGAGATGTGGTCGCGGCCGATGTTGAGGAAGCACGCCACGTCAAACGGCAGATTCTCGACGCGTTGGTACTTGAGCGCCTGGCTCGAGACCTCCATGACCATGGACTGGCGACCGGACGTGCGGCAGTTGGCGATATGGCGCCAAACCTCGGGGGCCTCGGGCGTGGTGTTGGTGCTCTCGTAGCACTCGATACCATCGTCGGTACTCACCGAGCCGATCATGCCGCAGGACTCGCCCGCCGCCTTGATGATGGACTGGAGCATAAAAGCGGCCGTGGTCTTTCCCTTGGTGCCGGTGATGCCCACGATCTTGACGTCGTGGTCGGGACGGTCGTAGACCTCCGGCGGCAACAGGGCCATGGCCGTGCGAACACTATCAACAACCAGCATCGCAGCACCGCTCTCCTGCGCCAGCGGCTCCAGAGACTCGACCAGCGACTCCTCGCACACAAATGCGACGGCGCCCGCATCGAGCGCCATGCTCAAAAACGCGGGCTTAAAGGCAGCACCTTTGCAAAAGAATACGTCACCTGCCGAGACCGCGCGCGAATCAAACGAGCAGCCGGTCACGGCGCGCTCGTCAACCTGCTCTGATGCGCGCAGCTCGCCGCACACATCGAGAAGCTTGGCAAGCGTATCGACCGTGGTCACGGTCGCGGAATCCGAATGGTGCATCTTTCACCTTTCTCAGCCATTTGGCAGGGACGGCTTTTATAGTAACTGAAACGCACCCACGCAAAAACGGCTCCCGGAGGAGCCGTTACGCGCAGGCGTTCGTAAGCCGAGGCTAGGCAGCCTGAACAGCGGGCTGGTCCTCGTCGATAAAGAAGCGCTTGTACCACACCAGGAACACGAGCGGCGTATAGATCTTGCGCTGGAAATCGCCCTTGCCCGCAAAGTGCAGATCGAGCAGGTGCATGAGCTCGTCGGTATTGAAGAACTCACTTGCCCACGGCGCGGTGAAGTACTCCTTGACATAGTCGTACCACTTTTGCTCGCGCAGCCAGTAGACAATCGGCACCGGGAAGCCCACCTTGGGACGGGTGGCCCACTCATCGGGCAGCGACTTGTTGGCAGCGTGGCGGAGTACCTGCTTGTTGCCGTTCTCGTTGATGCGGTAGCGGTCGGGAATGTGCTCGGCGAATTCCATGACTTTGCGGTCCAGGAAGGGTACGCGCAGCTCCAGCGAGTGCGCCATGCACATCTTGTCGGCCTTGAGCAGAATGTCGCCCGGGAGCCACATGTTCATGTCCAGGTACTGCTTCTTGACCAGCTCGGGCTGACCCTTCACGCGTGCGTAGATGGGTGCAGCGAGCTCGAAGGCGCCGTCGCCGGTGTTGTACTCGGGCTTGAGCACGCCGTCGACCTCGCGTTCCGGCCATACCAGAGCCTGTCCCAGGAACGACTTCTCGGGGATCTCGGCACCCTTGACCAGGAAGTTATGTCCCTTGAAGTACGGCATATGCAGCGCCAGGTTACCGAGCGCGCGACGGATGGGCAGCGGCACCATCTTTTTGTACTTGCGCACCGGGACCGTATCCTCGTAGTAGGCGTAGCCGCCAAAGAGCTCGTCGGCGCCTTCGCCCGAAAGCACGACGGTGACGTCCTTGCGGGCCATCTCGGCCAAGAACCACAGCGGCACGGAAGACAGGTTGGACTGCGGCTCGTCCATGTGATACTGGATGTCCTCGAGAGCACCGAAAAACTCGTCGGCGGTAATCATCTTGCGAACGTTCTCGACGCCGAGCTTATCGGAAAGCTCCTTGGCGTAGTTGGTCTCGTTGAAGTTCTTGTAGTCAAAGCCCACCGAGAAGGTCTTGTCGGGCATGAGGCAAGCGGCGATGTAGCTGGAGTCGACGCCACCGGAGAGGAACGACGCGACCTTGACGTCGGCGATGCGATGGGCCTCGACGCTCTCGTGCACGACCTCGTCCAGCTCGTCGACATACTCCTCGAACGGCTTCTCGACGGCAGAGTAATCGCAATCCCAGTAGCGCTCGATGTTCATCTTGCCGGTCGGGATATCGACGGTAAAGTAGTGCGCCGGCGGCAGCTTGTAGACACCCTCGAAGAAGGTCTCCTCGGTTGCCGAATACTGCAGCGTCATGTACGGACGCAGAGCCTTTTTGTTGACCGCCTTGTGGAAGTGCGGGTAGTCCAGGAAGCTCTTGATCTCGGAACCAAAGAGCACGCCCGGAGCGCCGTCGCCCGCATCGGCCATGGGATAGTAGTAGAGCGGCTTGATGCCAAAGATGTCGCGGGCGCCAAAAAGCTTGTTCTTCTTTTTGTCCCAGATGACGAAGGCGTACATACCGCGCAGGCGATCGAGAACGGCCTCGCCCCACTCCTCGTAGCCGTGCAGGAGGCTCTCGGTGTCGGCGCCGCAGTGGAACTTGTAGCCCTTGGCCTCGAGCTCGGAACGGAGTTCTTGGAAGTTGTAGATCTCGCCGTTGAAGACAATGACGACGCTACCGTCCTCGTTGGCCATGGGTTGGGCGCCAGCCTCGGTCAGGTCGAGGATCGACAAGCGGCGGAAGCCGAGGGCAACGCGGCCGTCGATAAACTGACCGCCCATGTCGGGACCGCGATGGACGATGCGGTCCATCATCTTGGTGAGCACCTCGGATTGGTTATCCGTCCCACCGACAAAACCGACAAAACCGCACATATACTATCCCCTCTGCTGTTGCTGGGCATCAAATCGAATCAGTAGCTTTTGAGTATACCCGAGGGCGTAAAGAGGGGCGGAATGTTCAGGCAATCTCAACTGAATCAGCTCCGCTGTGACACGCGCCGGTTACCTTTAATGGATATGAGGTGAATGGGGCGATTGTTTTGCTATACTCTCTCCGCACGGGCGATTGGCGCAACGGTTAGCGCAGGTGCTTTACACGCACAAGGCTGGGGGTTCGAATCCCTCATCGCCCACCATTGAATTGGAAACGGTCCTCGAAAGGGGACCGTTTTTGTTTGGGCCCATTTCATGGGATTCGAACCCGCAAGGGTGCGGAGCTGAGGAAACGCGAAGCGTTTTCCAGCGCAGCACGCGAGGAGCGAAGCGACGAAGCGGATGCGGGCGGCGGAGCCGCACGCGGACATCCCTCATCGCCCACCACTGATTTGATAGGCCTCCAGCGATGGAGGCCTTTCCTTTTTCATGCCCAGCGCATGGGATTCGAACCCGCCAGCACGTCTGTCACAAAGGCCGTGGTCAAAAAATGGCAAAAATGAGTACTGCTACTTTGTTTGCAACATATAAAAAGACAGTATTTGCTTAAGTTACGCAACATATGTCCATTATAAGGACTAACAGTTAGATCAAAATCGTGTATTCATCGCCATTTCGACTTGATATCTGGCCTTATTAGTCCAAAACTGCTGCTACCAAATCGGTAGCAGTACTCATATTTACTGTTTTTTGGTCAGCAGGTCCCCCTTGCCTTAGCAAATCTAAGGCAAAACGGGCTCCAGACCGCTGAATCATGCCGCATAGGGCACGTCAGCAGTCCGGAACCCGGTCCAAATTGAGTTATTGCACCGCGTTAGCCCAAGACACCCGACAGGATCTCAATCAGACTATCCACGTCGGCTTCCTCGCAGACGAGCGGCGGCAGGAAACGCAGCGTATGGGCACCCGTAGCGTTAATCACGGCACCGGCGGCCAGCGCGCGGGCAACAATATCATGCGCATCGCCCGCAGCATCATCCAAATCACAGCCGAGCATCAAGCCGCGGCCACGCACCTCGGTCACGTGCGGCAGCTTAGCGAGCTTTGCCTCCATATAGGCGCCTACCTTGGCAGCATGGTCGGCATAATCGCCGCGCACGAGCGCGGAGAGCGTCGCGGCACACGCCGTGATGGCCAGGCAGCTACCGCCAAAGGTCGAACCATGATCGCCGGGCTTAAAGACGTCGGCGATTTCCTTCTTTGCCACCACGGCACCCATGGGCACGCCGTCGGCAATGCCCTTGGCAAGGCTCATGATGTCAGGCTCCACGCCATAGGTTTGGAATGCAAACGGCTTGCCGGAGCGGAAGATGCCGCACTGGACCTCGTCGGCGATAAGCACGGCGCCCACTTCGTGTGCCAGGTCGCGCGCCGCCGCCATAAACTCCTCGGTCATGGGGTGCACGCCACTCTCACCTTGGATCGGCTCGAGCATCACGGCGCAAATTTCACTGCCCAGCTGCTTAAAGATCGCACGCAGTTCATCAACATCGTTGGGCGTGCAGGCCACAAAGCCACCCGGCAGTGGGCGGAAGCTGTCCTGCAGCCAATCCTGCATGGTGGCGGCAATGGTCTCGAGCGTACGGCCGTGGAACCCGCCGCGCATGCACACGATGGTGTTGCCGCCATTACCGGCACGCTTGGCGTACAGGCGCGCGAGCTTCATCGAGCCTTCGTTGGCCTCGGCGCCAGAGTTGGCAAAGAAGGTCTCCCAAACCTGCTCATCCGCAGCCGGGGCACCAAGAGCAGCTGCCGTGGTCTCATCGCCGGCGACAATGGCATCGGCAAGCACGCGCGCACCATCTACGTCGTCGTTAGCAAGCTTGGACAGCAGCGCCGCGACCTGTCCGCGCTGCTCGATGTAGAAGTAATTGGAGACATGCATGAGCTTTTTGGTCTGTGCCTCGAGCGCCGAGAGCACAGCCAGGTTGCCATGACCTAGGCTGCACACGCCGATGCCGGCAAGAAAGTCGAGGTACTCACGGCCATCGTCGCCGGTGAGCTTCATGCCGTGACCCTCGACAAACTCGACCGGAGAGCGACCAAAGGTATGCATAACGTAATGGGATTCAAGCGATTGCTGAGCTGCAAGTGACATGGGATGCCTTTCGTTGGGCGCCAGACGGCGCGGGGCTATGGGTGCAGGAATGGGGCGGCTGCGGGTCAGCTAGACCGTCTGAAGCTTCTCGACCTCGTCAAGGTTCTCGGTCAGACGCGCAGCAAACGTCGAAAGCGGATGCGGATGCGTATCGAACTCGTAAGCCGTCTCGGTGGAATGGATCACGGTGCCGACGCCGGCATCGGTCAGCAGCTCCAGGAGCAGCGAATGCGGCGTAGTACCGTTAATGATGTGGGCACGAAATACGCCGCCGGCAAGCGCATCGACGGCCGCACGCAGCTTGGGAATCATGCCCTTATCGACCTCGCCGCCGTAGAGCATTTCGTTAACCTCGTCGAGCGTTAGGTTGGAGATAAGCGAGTCCCTGTCGCTAAAGTCCTTGTACAGACCATCGACATCGGTCAAAAAGATCGCCTTATGCGCGTGGAGCGCCGCGGCAACGGCACCGGCGGCGGTGTCGGCGTTGATGTTGAAGAAACCGCCGTCCTCCCCCGCCGCGACGGTAGCGATGACGGGGATGTACTCGCTATCGAGTAAGCGCTCAATATAGTCGGTGTTGACGCGCGTCACTTTGCCCACGCGACCGAGCTCGGGGTCGAGCGGCTCGGCGATGAGCGTGCCGGCATCACTGCCCGACACGCCCACGGCCAGGTTGCCGTGGTGGTTGATGGCAGCAACCAGCTCTTGGTTGACCTTGCCGCCCAGCACCTCGCGCACGATATCCATAGTCGCCGGCGTGGTCACACGCTGGCCGTTCTTAAACTCGACGGGAATATCGTAATGGCTCAGCGCCTCGTTGATAGCCTTGCCGCCGCCGTGCACGATGACGGGGCGCATACCGATGATCTTGAGCAAAACGATGTCGCTCATCACGTCGCGGCGCAGCTGCTCATCAACCATGGCGGCTCCGCCATATTTGATAACAACCGTCTTGCCGGTCAGGTTCTTAATCCACGGCAGCGCTTCGAACAGCAGCTGCGCGGTTGCTTCGTTGGATTCGCTCGAACGACAATCGCGTGCGAATTTCATAATCTGCCTCGTCTTTCGTATCGTTATCGCGCCGTGCTCAGCTGTCCGCAATCGCGGCAAGATGCGCAGCGTGCCTGGAATCTAGGAACGGTAGTCGCCGTTGATGGAGATGTACTCATGCGTGAGGTCGCAGGTCCACACGGTCGTTGCCGCGTCGCCTGCGCCCAGGTCGGCCGAGATCACGATCTCGGGCGCCTCGAAACGTCGTAGAGCCTCGTCCTCATCAAAGGGAACAGTCAGACCGTCGCGACAGACAGGCATGCCCATCATGTCGATGGAAACGTCTTCCTGATTAAACTTCACGCCGCACTTGCCAAGCGCCATAGCAACACGGCCCCAGTTGCAGTCGTGGCCGGCGATGCAGGTCTTAACGAGCGGCGAGTTGGCAACGGCACGGGCGGCGATATCGGCCTCCTCGTCGTTCACGGCGCCGGTAACGTTGACCGTAACAAGCTTGGATGCGCCCTCACCATCGGCGGCGATATTGCGCGCCAGGCTCTCGCACACCTCGTGCACGGCAAATGCCAACTCGTCAAAGGCATCGGAACCCTCGACGACAGGCTCGGCATCTGCGGCAGCGGCACCGGAGGCAAGCATGATGCAGGTGTCGTTGGTCGAGGTGTCGGAATCGACCGTTACCTTGTTGAAGGTCTGCTTGACGGTGGAGAGCAACAGGGCGTGGAGCGCCGCCGGCTCGACGGGGGCATCGGTAGTGATAACTGCGATCATGGTGGCCATGTTGGGCATGATCATGCCCGAGCCCTTGCACATGCCGCCCACCGTATAAGCGTTGCCCGCATGGCCCGCGGCCTCACTGCGATAGCGAACGGCATACTCCTTGGAGTGTGTATCGGTCGTCATAATGGCACGGGCTGCATCGGCACCGCCATGGGCAGAAAGTGCCTCGTATGCGGACGGAACGGCTGTCTCAAACGTGTCGATCGGCAGAATCTGGCCAATCACGCCCGTGGAGGCAACCAGAATCTGCTGGGGCTCGCAGCCGATGACCTGCGACGCGATGTTGCATGTCTCGCGCGCACAGGCTAGGCCGGTCTCGCCCGTGGCGGCATTCGCATTGCCGGAGTTGATTGAAACACCGGCGATAATGCCATAGCCCTTGTCCGCACCGCCCAGGTTGGCACGGCTCACCTGCACGGGCGCCGCACAAAAGCGGTTGGTCGTAAACACGCCGGCGCCGGGACAGGGTTTATCAGGCACGACGAGCGCATAGTCCAAGCGCTCGGGATTCTTCCGGAATCCCGCATGGATGCCTGCGGCCTTAAAGCCGGCAGCCGCCGTAACGCCGCCCTCGACGGCGCGAATCTTGATATCAATCAGGTCGGTGTTCATCGTCCCTACGACTCCTTATATCAAACAAAAAAGCGGGCATCGGCTGGCACGCCATACCGGTCGCAACTACTAGACCAGCTTAAAAGTGGCGCCCAACTCGATACCCGACTACCAAATCGCTAACAATCGAATGTGCTACACCGGGCACGCCACTGTGAGCAAGCCTCGTCGCTCGTCAAAGCCAAAAACGATGTTGGCGCACTGGACCGCCTGGCCCGCAGCACCCTTGCACAAATTGTCGATGGCGCCCGTCGCCACCAGCACGCCTGCACGCTTGTTGAGCGCAAGGCCAATCTGGGCGGCATTGGTACCGACGACCGAAGCCGTCTTGGGCTGCTGGCCGGCATCGAGCACGCGCACAAAGGTGCGACCGGCGTAAAACTTCTTGTAATGGTCGACGACATCCTCAAGAACCAGCGCGTCGAGAGCCTGCGGCGCGAGCGGCATCGTCACCGTGGAAAGCAGGCCGCGCTTGAGCGGTGCCAAGTGCGGGGTGAAGACGATGCGGTCGGCCAGGCCGAGTATCTGCTCGATCTCGGGCGTATGACGATGCTTGCCCACGCCATAGGCTTCCAGGTTCTCGTCCGCGCTGCAAAAATGGGTGCGGGCGTTACAGGACTTGCCGGCACCCGTCACGCCGCTGATAGCGTCAACGATCACGGGACCGCTCTCGGCCACCCAGCCCGCACGCACGGCAGGAGCGGCTGCAAGGCTCGTTGCGGTGGGATAGCAGCCGGCGCAGGCGACCAACACGGGCTTTCCGGCGGCATGGCTGGAAGCAGCAGTCTCTAAGTCCTGACAGAACAGCTCGGGCAGGCCAAAAGCGCGGGTCTTGAGCAACTCGGGGCTCGTGTGCTCAGCGGCATACCATGCCTCAAAGACGGACGCGTCGCTCAGACGGTAATCGGCCGAAAGATCAAAGCAGGAAACGCCCGCGGCAAGCAGCGCGGGCACCTGTGCCATGGCAGCCGTGTGCGGCACGGCAAGAAAAACCGCATCGCAGCTCTTGAGCTCGGGGGCGTCATGCGTGGTGAAAACCAGATCGCTCACGCCAGCAAAGCTCGGATACACCGCGGACAGCGGCTGGCCGGCATCGGCGTTGGACGTAATGGCAACAAGTTCAAACTCGGGATGGCCAAGCACGAGGCGAATGAGTTCGGCGCCGGCATATCCAGCCGCGCCGACGATTCCAACCTTCAAAGACATATCAGACTCCTTGTCTGCGATTTATGCACCGATGCGCATTTCGCAGCGGTCGTTATGAAGTGGGTTGAAACTTTAGCACCAAAAGATGCATGAACACGTAAATGGCTTGCATATTCATGCATTGAAACATTCCCGACACATTCGCTTGAAGGAATTGACAAATGGAGCGGGCCCCGTATTGACCGGCGCTCCTAACGGCGCCGGGCAATACGGGGCCCGCCCATGCGAAAACCAAGTTGTTAGGATGAGCCAGCTGGCTAGAGCTCGACCGGCACCCATTCGTCGTGATTGCAGATAAAAGCCTCGGGATCCTCGACGCTAAAGAAGACGAGCGTGGGGTCGTTAGGCCCCTCATAGTGCTCGCCCAGGTGCTCTAGATGCTTCCACCCGGCTTCGCGCATTTCGTCTAAAGCCCGGTCATCCAAGCCGGCACGCCCGCGCAAGATGAGCCAGCCATGGCCCGGCCACCAACTCGTGGCCTCAAAGCGCTGGTTTTGCAGCAGCTCTTGCCACACATCTTTGGTGCGCGCTGTTACAAACCACAGCTTGCCATCCTGGATCTGCGCAAACGAAAACGGACGCACATGAGGCTGTCCGTCAACGCTCGTCGCCAAATACCATGCCGGCACCGACGTCAGATACTCCAACACCGTATTCAATCCGTCCACGTTTCCTCCTGTACTAGCTAGTTTGGGAGCCCGGTTTGTGCGAGCTAGAGCTCCAGGCGCTCCTCGCTGCCGTCGATATCACAGAAGCGCGCGGCAATGTTGCGGACCGAAAAGAAAGCAAGGCGGCCGTCGTTGGCACTCTCGTGTTCCTCGCCAATGCCCACCATGTGCTTAAAACCCGCTTGACGCACCTTGTCGCTCGCAACTGCGTCGTCCTCAAGTGCGGCTTCGCCGGTCAATACGATCCAACATTCCCCCGGCTTCCAGCCCGATACCTCAAACTTGGGATTCGCACTCAGCTCCGCCCACACGTCCTTGTCGCGCGACGTGCAAAACCACAACTTACCGTCATCGACCATGGCAAACGAAAACGGCCTCACGCGAGGCTGATGCCCGTCCGTCACATCGGTCGTGGCCAGATACCACGCCGGAATGCGCCTGAGATACGAACAGGCGCGCTCAAGCTGAGCCGTGCGGTCGTTGTCGGTCATAGGGACCCCTTTCTTGCGCTCGAATCGCGCCTAAACAAGTTGAAGGTTGATGACGATGACGCAGATGAGCAGCAACGCCGTCACCACCGCCGCCAACGCATCGCCGCGGCCAAATGCAAGCGCATGCAGGCGCGTGCGGCCCTGCTCGCCGTGATAGCAGCGTGCATCCATGGCGGCAGACAGCGTCTCGGCATGGCGGAACACGCCCGTGAACAGCGGAATCGCCACACTGCCGAGCATACGCACGCCGCCGAGCGGACCGCCCGTCACGCGCGCGCCGCGGCTTGCCTGTGCATCGGCCGTCTGTTTCATCTCAGTGGCAAACTGCGGCATAAAGCGTAGCGCGATACCCATGATCATGCCGAGCTCGTGCGCAGGAAGTCCCACACGCGCAAACGGCGCGAGCAGGCGCTCAAAGCCCGCGGTGAGGTCGAGCGTCGGCGTGGTGAGTGTAATGGCGCTCATGCCGGCCATCATCAACGTCAGGCGGCACGCCATAAAGGCGGCAGAACGCAGTGAGCCCTCGCTTATCTGCAGAAAGCCGAGCTGCCACAGGATGCGCCCACTCTGATCGGTAAACAAGTTGAGCACCGCGACCACGACGACGATTGCCAGCAGCGGCGCCATCGACGACAGAACGCGACGAACCGGCACCCGAGACACGGCATAGGTCAGCACAACGAAAATTGCGACCGGGGCCAGTCCGCGGAAGCTGCTGACTGTGAGCGTCGTGATCAGAAACACAAAGCCCAGGAGCAACTTAGTTCGCGGGTCCAGGCGGTGAATCGCACTATCGCCGGGATAGTAGCTGCCAAACGAAAACGCCTCCATTAGCAGCCCTCCTCTCGCGCGACCGTCTTGGATTTAGCAATGTCCGCGACGTTAGAAGGACCGCCCGAGCGACCGATTAGCAGGTCCACCAACTCGTCTGCCAGCGACTCAACCGTATAGAGCCCGCCGCGACGCAGCGGCACGTCCGCCTCCGTAAGCGCCAGCGCCATACGCTGGGCGGCGGGAACGCCCAAGCCGATCGACTTGAGCTCATCGGCATGCGCAAACACCTGCGCGGGGGTTCCCTCGGCAAACACCGCACCTTCGTTCATTACGACGATACGGTCGCAGCAATTGGCCAGGTCATCCATGCTGTGCGAAACCATGACAACGGTCAGGCCCTCGCGATGGAGTCGACCGATGAGCCCTAGGAAATCCCTGCGCGCAGCCGGATCGAGCCCCGCCATGGGTTCATCGAGCACCAGGACTTCGGGCTCCATGGCGAGCACGCCGGCGAATGCCACACGCCGTTGCTGACCGCCCGAAAGCTCAAAGGGACTCTTGTCGCCGACCGTGGAAAGGTCGAGGCCCACGCGCGAGAGCGATGACTCGACACGACGGTCGACTTCATCTTGCGGCAAGCCAAGGTTGTGCGGACCAAACGCCACGTCCTGCGCCACGGTTTCGGCAAACAGCTGACGCTCAGGATATTGAAACACCACGCCGACCTTGGCCTTAACCGCGGCGGCGTCTTTCTTGTTTGACAGATCTAGCCCCAGCGCGCGAACGGATCCCTCCTGGGGGCGAATCAAACCGTTGAGATGCTGGACCAGCGTCGACTTACCCGAACCGGTATGACCTGCCAAGCCCAGGAACTCGCCGCGACGCACCGTCAGCGATACATCGCGCAGTGCCCACGGGCTGCTTGGGTCGTTTCCCCAGAGAGCCTGTTTGTTCGATTTGCCCGCAGTGGCCGAGCGCTTGTGCCAGCGGTGGCGCTCGCGCGGACTGAGCGAATAACTGTACGAAACATGGGATAGTTCGATGACGGGCTCCGACGCGTTGTCCTCGTTGTCTACCGGAACAGTGCCGTCAGCGATTTCCAACTGGGATGCGGAAGACTGTCCCGCGGTGTCTGCCCCACTTCGCTCGGCATAAGTCTCCACAACCTCGGCAACCATATCCACCTCGCGCACCTGCGCATGAACAGGCACGCCCTTCGTACGAAGCGCCATGCCCAAACGGCACGACTCTGGCATGTCAAGGTTGAGCTGAGCGAGTTCATTCGCCCGCGTCAGAATCTCCTCGGGCGTGCCCAGCATGGCAACTCGTCCCGTCTGAAACACGGCGACACGATCGGCCTCGGCAGCCTCTTCCATAAAGTGCGTAATCATCACGATAGTCATGCCGCGATCGTGGAGTGCGCGGCAAGCCTTCATAAGACCCTTGCGTCCGCGCGGATCGAGCATCGAGGAGGCCTCATCCAAAATGAGCACGCGCGGCTCCATGGCGAGCACGCCGGCAAGCGCCACGCGTTGCTTTTGACCACCCGAAAGCGCGTGGGTCTCGTGGCGCTCAAAGCCCACCAGGCCCACACCCTTCAGCGCCTCGCGTACGCGCTGCGCAATTTGCGCCGATGGCACGCCTAGGTTTTCGGGACCAAACGCAACGTCATCTTCGACAAGCGTTGCCACCAGCTGATCATCGGGATTCTGGAATACCATGCCCGCGGTCGAACGAATGTCGTAGACCAGCTCGGGGTCGGACGCATCCATGCCGTTGATGCGTACCGTGCCCGCATCGGGCTGCAGCAGCGCATTCAGATGCTTGGCAAACGTCGACTTACCCGACCCATTGCCACCGAGGATGCAGAAAAACTCGCCGTCCTTAATGCTCAGATCGATGCCGTCAAGCGCCTGGGCGGCACCGTCATAGCTAAAGGAAACGCCCCGACACTCAATCATGCGCGGCCTTTGACCTGGTCCTTTTTAGGCGTGATGAGGTTGGAGACTGCTTTATACACCGCCAGCGTCAACACCGAGTTAAGCACGGTCTTGATAAGGTTAAACGGCAGTACGGCAGGAATCATGAGCGGGGCGATCACATCGACCGAGCCATACCAGAACCATACGCCAATGGTAAGGTTTGCGACCATAGACAGCGCTGTAGCGGCAATGACGCCGAGCACCAGGCCAATCACGGCACCCTTATAGGTATGCATCTTCTGGTAGACGATAGCCGCGGGCAGAATGTAGCCCAGCGTGGCAACCAGGTTCATAAGCGCGCCGACCCAGTCACCCGTGGTGAGCGCATGGATAACGATCGCCATGGCGGCAACAGCGGTACCGGCACCGGGACCATATGCAAACCCGCACACCATCGCCGGCACCAGCGACGGGTCATACGTCAAAAACGGCGCCGAAGGAAGGATGGGTAGCTGCACATACATAAACAGGGCGCCCAAAGCACACATCAGCGCCATGGTAACGAGCTGTTTGGTGCTCCACCTATTCGTGTTCTCAAAATGGATATGCTGCGACTGTTCAGACATTAAGATCACCTGCCTCTTTCATCCGGACTCTAACCGTTGGTACTGGAATCTCACCAGTTCAGCCGGCATGCGAACCAACACACGCACGGGTCGCGGACTCATCGGCTCGACGCAGGTCCTCGCCTGCACCACGGCACCCCTTTGGTACCGCCCGATTTACCGCCAGTGGGGAATTCCACCCCGCCCTGAAACAGCAATTGCAAGTGTAGCACGAGCAGGTTCTCGCGCAAGTATGCCAAGGGTAATTTGTGGCGGAGATCAGTTGCCAAAGCAACCACGTCCCCCACCCATCCCAAAGCAACGCGCCTTTCGCGCAAAGCGCGAAACAGCGAAGGGGACACGTATCCCTATCGACCACATCCTTCTCCGCCCGCCGGCCTCAAGGCCGTAAACGCAGGGAATCCGGGGGCGTGACGGGGACTTCTCTCCGGAATATTCCGCAGGACGCAAAGAGGCTCCGCAGCGCGAAGCGCGATGCGGAGCCTCTTTGCATGTCCGAGGACGTTCCGGAGAGAAACCCCGTCACGCCCCCGGATTCCCGGTGGGAGTTCTAGACCTTGTCGGCCTTAGTACATACCGCCGCCCTGCTGACCAGCGGTAGCAGCAGCGATGGCGTCCTCAAGCTGAGTGTTCTTGGGCACATCGGAGACGGTAGCCTCGGTGATGAGGATCAGGCTGGCGACAGAAGCAGCGTTCTGAAGGGTGACGCGGCTGACCTTGACGGGGTCGAGGACGCCCATCTCAATCATGTCGCCCCACTCGCCGTTGGCAGAGTTGAGACCCTGGCCGGCGGGCAGCTCGGCAACCTTGTCGACCACGACAGCGCCCTCAAAGCCAGCGTTCTTGGCGATGGTAGCGACCGGAGCGGTCAGAGCCTTCTTGACGATGTCGACGCCGATCTTCTCCTCGGGGTCGTCGATCTCGACAGCGTCGAGCGCAGGAGCGGCGTCCATGAAGGCGACGCCGCCACCGGCGACAATGCCCTCCTCGACAGCAGCGCGGGTAGCCTGCAGGGCGTCCTCGACGCGGTGCTTGATCTCCTTGAGCTCGGACTCGGTAGCAGCGCCGACCTTGATGACGGCAACGCCACCGGAGAGCTTGGCCAGGCGCTCCTGGAGCTTCTCGCGGTCGAAGTCAGAGGTGGTGTTCTCCATCTCACCCTTGATCTGAGCGATGCGGGCGTCGATGGCCTCCTTGGAGCCAGCGCCGCCGACGACGACGGTGTTGTCCTTGGAGATGGTGACGGACTTAGCGGTACCGAGCATATCGGCGGTGATGTCAGCGACCTTCACGCCCAGCTCGTCCAGGGCAGCCTGGCCACCGGTGAGGACGGCGATGTCCTCGAGGATGCGCTTGCGGCGATCGCCGTAGCCCGGGGCCTTGACGGCGCAGACGTTGAGGGCGCCACGGATCTTGTTGAGGACCAGGGTCGGCAGTGCCTCGCCGTCGATGTCCTCAGCGATGATGAGCAGGCCACGGCCGGCGCGCTGGACAGCCTCGAGAACGGGCATGATGTCCTGAACGCTGGAGATCTTCTGGTCGGTGATGAGGATGTACGGATCCTTCATCACGGCCTCCATGCGGTCGTTGTCCGTGACGAAGTAAGCGGAGACATAGCCCTTGTCGAACTGCATGCCCTCGACGGTGTCGATGGTGATGTCGAACGTCTGGGAATCCTCGACGGTGATGACGCCGTCCTTGCCCACGACCTCCATGGCCTCGGCGATCTTCTCGCCGACCTCGGGGTCACCGGCGGAGATGGTACCGACGGAAGCAATCTGCTCCTTGGTCTCGACCGGCTTGGCCTGCTTCTTCATCTCGGCGACGGCGGCGTTGACGGCCTTGTCGATGCCGCGACGGATGGCCAGCGGGTTGGCACCAGCGGCGACGTTGCGCAGACCGTCGTTGACGATGGCCTGGGCGAGCAGAGTTGCGGTGGTGGTGCCGTCACCCACGGTGTCGTTGGTCTTGGTGGCAACCTCCTTCACCAGCTGAGCGCCCATGTTCTCGATGTTGTCCTCGAGCTCGATCTCCTTGGCGACAGAAACGCCGTCGTTGGTGATGGTCGGAGCACCGAACGTGCGCTGCAGCGCAACGTAGCGGCCCTTGGGGCCCATGGTGACGGTAACGGCGTCGGCCAGAGTGTTGACGCCCTTGGCAAGCTTAGCGCGGGCATCGGTGTTGAACGTAATGTTCTTTGCCATGGTAGGTAATCCTCCAAAAGAAATGTGACTCGCGTCGCCGCTTCCGAGTCCTATGCGGCGGGCGCGTTCAAAGACGAATCAGAGATTCTGACGAGACTAGGCCTCGACGACAGCGTAGATGTCGTCGGCGCGCATCAGCAGATACTTCTCGCCGTCGACCTTGACCTCGTTGCCACCGAACTTACCGTAGATGACAACGTCGCCAACCTTGACGTCCATGGGGATGCGCTCACCCTTGTCGTTGACCTTGCCGGCGCCCACGGCAACGATGGTGCCGCGCTGCGGCTTCTCCTGAGCGTTGCTGGCGATATACAGACCAGAAGCGGTCTTCTGCTCGGCCTCGTCGGGCTTGACCAGAACACGATCTGCAAGCGGCTTCAAAGACGACATGCTTGTCTCCTCCTTTTTGGGCCGCGCGGTTATACCACGCGAATTAACCCTTTTTGTTTGCGTACGCGTTGAATGGTACCCACGAATGGCGGGTTATACAACACGGAGTCAAAAAATCTTATTTTTTGGCACTTAGATTTTCTGAATGCCGGGGGATAACTTAGCGATGCCTCCCGTGTGGCTCCGGAGGGGCGGGGCGTAAGGTTTCCTGCTCGGGCAGTCCTGCTCGCACGAAGGCCACATTAAGTGGCCTTCGGCTCGTGCGGAACTCGCGATAAACCTTATGCCCCGCCCCTCCGGAGCCACACGGGAGGCAGGTTAACTAATTCGAGCCCGGCATTCAGAAAAGTCAGTGCAGCAAAATGGCGATGCGGATCGAATGCACAAGATAGGGGCACGTTGTTGGGACGCGCTCTTTTAAGTTGCGGTGGAATAGTTCCTGTTTTTGGGCTTGAAGGCCGATTATAGGGACTATTTCACCGCAACTGAGGGGCGGGATGTGGGGTTAACGCTCGTAGATGAGGTTGCCGGCTAGGTAGGCTGCTTGGACTTTGGTAGCTTGGAGCTCTTGGGGGGCGATGGTGAGCGGGTTTTGGTCCAGGACTACCAGATCGGCGTATTTGCCGGGCTCCAGGCTGCCGAGGTTTTGCTCGTCGCCCGCTGCGTACGCGCTGCCAAGCGTGTAGTTGCGCAGGGCCGTTGCCGCGTCGATACGCTCGCTCGGCAACCAGCCGCCCTCGGGCCAGTGGCTGCGGGGGTCCTGGCGCGTGATAGCCGTGTAGAGCACATTCATGCTGGTAACGGGCGTAATAGGGCTGTCGGTACCGAAGGCTTGGCGAATGCCGCGCTGCTTATAGGTCGCAAACGGCCACATGATGCGGCTGCGCTCCAAGCCCAGGTCGCGCTCCGGACCACCCGGGTCGAGTGTAATGTGGCAGGGCTGGCTCGAAGCAACCACGTTGAGCTTGCGCAGGCGGTCGATGTCCTCGGGCAGAAGGTTCTCCAGGTGCTCGAGCGTGTTATGGCCGTGCTGGGGCAGCCCGTACAGGTCGGAGGCCTCCTCAAAGATATCGAGCGCGGCATGAATCGCACCGTCGCCGATGACGTGGATGCGCACGGTGTGGCCGCGCTCCGCGGCCGCCAGAACTAGCTTGCGCATGCGTTCGGCGGGAACCGTCAGACGGCCCTGGTCGCCCGGGAAGCGCGGATTGGTATAGGGCTCGGTGAGATATGCCGTGTGTTCGCTCGACACACCGTCGAAAAACTGTTTAAAGCCTGGCGCCGAGAGCAGCGCGTTGTTTGCGTAGCGGCTCTGGAGTTCTTCCAAGCGCGACTGGTCATCCAGCAGCGTGGGGAACAGATGGGCACGAATGCCCAACTTGCCGGCCGTCTGCAGTTTGTCGTAGACATCGTCGCGGATAAAATCGCAGCCCGGCATGGGCATGAGCGACATATCGCAGATCGAGGTGATGCCCTGCTCGGCCATGCGCCTCATTTGATCGGCGTAAGCGCTTGCGATGCGATCTTCGCCCAGCCACTCAAGACAGCGCGGCAACAGCTGCATGGCAGCCGCTTCGTGAGCAATGCCCGTGAGCTCGCCGTTTGCGTCCTTGTCGTAGCTGCCGCCCGCCGGCGGCTCGCTGTCGCGCGTGACGCCGAGCGCCTCGAGTGCGCGGCTGTTGAGCCACAGCGTGTGGCCGTCGCCCGAGTACATAACGCAGGGACGATCGGGGAATGCCGCATCGAGCGACGCCTTGGTAGGATGCTCGGGCGGGTCCCAACGGTAGTCGCGCCAGCCCTGCGTCACAACCCAAGCGTCGTCGGGCAGGTCCTGGGAAAACTCGAGCGCGTGCTGTACCAGCGCCGCCTCGGACGTGCCCATATCCATGAGCATGTACGGCGAGGAACCGACCGAGGTATGGAAGAAGTGCAGATGAGCGTCATGGAAACCGGGGCAGACAAACTGCTCGCCGTAGTCGAGAACCGGCGTGGCGGCGGGAGCGGCGGCGATCACGTCATCGGGCTTGCCGACTGCGACGATACGGTCACCTGCGATGGCAATCGCCAGCTCACGAGCAGTATCGATGCCGTCTTGCGCGGTAAAGACGTTCTTGGAGCGGATAATCCGATCGATATGTTGCATGGGCATCCCCATCTCTGGCAGGAAATTCAACACCCCCGAGTGTACTCCCCCGTCTCGGTTACAAAATGCCAAGCGGCAAACGGCAGCTTTGCCAGCCCTAGCGGCAGGTGGCATACTGGAGAGAGCCTGTACGATTTTGCGATCAACCCAGCAAGGAGCAAATCGACTATGACGAAGACCAAGGCACAGCAGATAATGGCGGCAACCGAGGTTCGCGCGGCTGACGACGTCACCGCAGCCATCCGAGATATCGCCGCCGAGTTTGAGCCCTACATCATCAAGCAGCGCCGCCACTTCCATAAGCACCCGGAGTTGAGCCTTGCCGAGGAGCGCACGACCTCCGACATCGCCAACCAGCTCGACGCCATGAATATCCCCTACGAGCGTCCCCTCAAGACGGGCCTGGTGGCGACCCTTCGCGGCACCGCGCCCGACGCCTATCGCGAGGACGGCACGCCGCGCCGCCGTATCCTACTGCGCGCCGACATCGACGCCCTGCCCGTTACCGAGCAGACCGGCGAGGAGTTTGCCAGCGTCAACGAGGGCTGCATGCACGCCTGCGGCCACGACTGCCACATCGCCATGATGCTCGGCACGCTGCAGATCCTGCGCCATATGACCGACGACATCCACGGCGAGGTCCGCATCGTCTTCCAGCCCAGCGAGGAAAACGGCCAGGGCGCCAAGCTCATGATCGGCACGGGCGTGCTCGACGGCGTCGATGGTGCCTACGCCGCGCATATCTGGAGCGAAGTCGACGCCGGCACCGTGAGCTGTGAGCCCGGCCCGCGCATGGCAAACACCGACTGGTTCCGCATCGATGTCCGCGGCACCTCGTGCCATGGCGCCATGCCCCAGCGCGGCCACGACGCCGTTATGGTGGCTGCCGAGATCGTCAACGCCCTGCAGACCATCGTCTCGCGCGAGATCAGCCCCTACGAGCCGGCTGTCATCACCGTCGGCGAGCTGCACGGCGGCACCGCGCGCAACGTTATCGCCGGCACGGCCTACCTCGCCGGCACGGTGCGCACCTATGGCGACAAGACGCACGAGGAAATGCCCGAGCTTATGCGCCGCATCGTGGAGCACACCGCGGCAGCCCTGGGCGCAGAGGCCGAACTTACCGACTACACCATCGCCAACTACAAGGTCGAAAACGACGTCGCCTCGAGCGAGCGTTGTCGTCAGGCCGTGGTCAAGTGCTTGGGCCCCGCGGGCGAAGGCCATTATCGCGGCACGCTTTCGGGCGAGGACTTCTCGGAGTACCTGCGCCGCGTGCCGGGCGTGCTCGCCTTTGTTGGCACGCGCAACCCCCAGATTGGCGCCACGTACGCCCAACATTCTTGCTTCTACAAGATTGACGAGACCGTGCTGGCAAAGGGCTCCATGGTGGCCGCCCAGTATGCTATCGACTTTTTGGCCGAGCCCACGCAAGAGGAGCTCGACGGCCCCACGATCGCCGCGGTTGCCGAGACCAACCCCGACTTGGCCGCCAAGCTGCGCTCTGCCAAGGCCACGGCCGCTGAGGCGCGCGACGCCATGCACGATGCTCGCACCGCCCGCCATGCTGCAATCAAGGGCATCCACGATGCGCGGGCTGCCGCTCGCCACGAGGAAAAGCGCGACGAGTAGCCGTCACGCCCATCCATAACAGCCTGGCTAAAGCAAAGCGGGGGCGGACGTTATCTCAACGTTCGCCCCCGCTTATGTGTCGACCGTTTTTCTAGCGCGTCCTCCGTCACGCCAGGTAAGAGCGAAGGATGGTGAGCCAGCGTGGGGGTTCGAGGTGGATGATATCGTCGGGAACTCCGGCGGGCGCATAGCCGCCAAAGAGCAGACCGGCATCTGCCGGATTGATGAGGCGCACGATCCATACGACGACGACCAGCACGCACAACACGGTGACCGCAATGTCGATACCACGCTTTAGCTTGCTCGATGCCACCTCCTCGCGCACGAACGCGAGCACAAACGCAATCGGCACCACCCAAAACAGCGGATGGTAGGCAAAGGCAGCCGCATAATCGAGGCGCAGCGCCGCCAGCCACGCCCTCGTCATGCCGCATCCCGGACAAGGAATGCCCGTCATCAATCGAAAAATGCAGCCAATGTCGAGCAGGTAGAGCGCGAGCCAGGCGACAAAGAGCGCGCCGGTGCAAAAAAGGGCGCGGCGAAGGAGCTCTGCCGTGCCCCTATGTCCCTGGAAGCTGTTCACGCCGCCCTTATTGTTAGGCACGAGCGCCAAGGCGAGTGTTGTAAGCCGTTGCCATGGCATTGGTATTATTGATGACGATGTTCATAGCGAAGATGGGACCAAGGCCGCACAGGAGCGCGCCGAAGATCTGCCACAGAAGAACGGTGGTGCCGTTTTCCTGGAACACCAGGCCGTAGCGAGGAGCGTTGGCCTGCAGGCGGTTGCCAATCTTGTAATACCAGTAGTACGCGTAGAAGCCGCAGGTCACAAACGATAGAAGGATGAATTCCGCCAGACCCGGCGTGTAATCGCCGTCATCCTGACACAACGTGTTGACGTCGCGTGCCAAGCAATACAGGAAGTAGAACGAATAGATACCGCAGGTCACAAGAGAGAGCAGCAGCCAGCCGATCAGGCTGCGGTCAGCCTTAATGGGGTCATAGCCCATCGGAGCGGATGCGGACTGTTGGGCGTATTGACCGGTGTACTGCTGCTGAGGCTGGGGCGCGGGCTGAATAGCCTGGGCCGGAGCGGGCTGGGGCTGCGGGGCCGCAGCGGCAGAAGCGGCACCAACGGCGGATCCGCAAACAGGGCAGAATTTGGCATCATCCGAAATGGGAGAACCACAAGTGGGACAGAACATGAGCCTCTCCTTTTCCTAAGGCGTCGCACGCCTTCAAACCTTACACGTCTACGTTCTCAACAATAGCCGCGACGTTGTTGCGCAACATTGACCAATTTCCGAGAAATTTTGCTGCAACCGTTTTCCCAGGCATTTTCTTGCTTTCGCAGTAGAAAAAGGCACCCCGGGCTCAGTTGCCCAGGGCGCCTCGACCGGCTATTCGGTTTGATTGTTTTCGGCAGCAGGATTATCGCCCGGCTCATCCGCCGGCGTGGCAACGGCATCCCAATCGGGCTCCGCAGGCGTCGCCTCGGACGCCGGTGCGGGGACAGGAGCAGGTGCCGAGGCAGGGGCAGGCGCGGGTGCCGGGGCAGGTGCGGGCGCGGGCGCCGGGGCAGGGGCAGCACCAGTGGCTGCCGTGGGATTGAATCCCGCAGGAGCAGGCTTCTTCTCACCCGGGAGCACAAAAGTCAAAACGTCGTCCTTGTCCTCATCGGCCCATTCGCTTGCATAACGTGCAGCCCAATAGCCAACGGCACGGTGCTTGAGCATCTTGCCAAAGACCGTAAGGAACACCGTGACGAATGCAATCAGCACCAGGAACAATACGAGCGTGACACCACCGGCGGTAACAATCGCCTCGATACCCGTGGGGCGATAGTAATAGCCGTACGCGCCAATTCCGGCGATGGCACCAAAGACAGCTGTCAAGATCCACGTAATGGCGTTGGAAACCAGGCCCGTCAAAACTCGGGAAGGAACGAAGCACAGAACAGCTTGGTCTTGTTGTGCTTAAACGCCGCCCAGACCTTATCGAGCGAAAACGCGCTCTCGACGCGCCCGGTCACCGCAAAGTGCATCACGGCGATGTCGGCGAACATCTTAAAGAAGACACCCAGAATCGCCGAGGCAATTAGCGCCAGGACAAGCAGGCCGAGCGAACCGAACAGCGCAGCCTCGAGCGCATAAGAGCCGTAATAAGAATACGAGCCAGCGGCGCCAATTACCACGCCCTCCACCAGCGAAAGCACTACACCGATAACGGGAATGGCAGCGATAACCTCGAGCACGACCGAGATAACGCTCGAAAAGACTCCGAGGCCAAACGACGTGGAACGCATGAGTGGACGATCCATGCCGTCATCGACCTTGAGCGACAGATCGCGACCCCACTCGATACCAAAGCCGGAACCGCACACGCTCGCAATGCAAGCTGCCAAAAAGCCGATGGCAGCCGCAATGCCGCCAATAACGGGAATAAACAACACGAGCACCGACACAACGCAAATCAGCGCCGGCAAAAACGCGATTTGGCATACACGCTGAAGCACGCCCGGAGTCTTAGTCATATCTTGGAACGCCTGAGCCACACAGCCCTTTGGCGCATTCGCCACGGGCGGTTGCGGAACAAACTGCTGGGGCTGACCCTGAGGGGCGGAGGCTGCAGCGCCGGCATTGGGGGCACCACACACGCCGCAGAACTTGTCGTTATCGCCCATGGGGGCGCCACACTGCGAGCAGAACATCGAAATCATCCCTTCGTATCTTAAGCGAATCACCTGGATCGCAAACGATGTCTTTGGCATCATTATCACCCAATGTGAGTTCAAATACTCAAAGATGACCGATTTGCAAGGTACACGGCGCCAGCAGGCGGTTCGTTGAATACGTCCGCGTTAGTTCGTACCGCGAAAACCCTTGCCGACGATCTCGGAGCTGTCGACGATCGTGATAAAGGCACCCGGATCGACCTCGCGCGCATAACGGCGCAGCTGCACGGCCTCGCGACGGCTCAGCACGCTCATGATCACCGTGACGCACTTGCCCGAGAAGGCGCCGTAGCCGCGGCTGATGGTCGCCGTGCGGTTGAGATGCTTGACGATAAACTCCTCGACCTTAAGGGGCTCAGAGCAAATGATCGTGCAGACCTTACGAAGGTGAATGCTCTCGATAGCCTTGTCGACCACAAGCGTCTTGGCAAACAGACCGAGCACGCAGTACAGACCGATACGCGGACCATACAAAAAGGCCGCGATGGTCACGATGCCGATATCGACCAGCAACAGCGCGCGACCAATCTCGAGTGTGGTACGGCGTTTGAGGATCATAGCGAGGATGTCCGTGCCGCCCGTCGAGGCGCCGATATCAAAGACGATGGCGCTGCCGAGCGCCGGCAGAATCACGGCAAAGCACAGGTCGAGCCACATATCGCCCGTCATCGAGACACTGGTCGGGATAAAGAGCTCGAAAAGCGAAACATAGGCGGACAGCGCAAACGAGGCGAAGACGCTCCACAGGATTGCCTTGCGTTCCAAAAAGATAAAGCCCAAGACGACGAGAACCGCGTTGATAATCCACATAAAGACACCGACGGGCAGGGTCGGGAACAGCGTGGACAGAATGACCGACACGCCCGAGGTGCCGCCAAAAGCAAAGTGATTAGGGGTTTTAAACGCAACGATGGCGAAGGCCGTAAGAATCAGGCCCAGATTGAGCTCAGCAAAAAAGCGCGGGAAGCCCGGCTCCTGGCTGCGCTTTTGACCGACACGCTCGCCGCGCTCGATATCGGTGCGATCAACCACGCGCTCCATCGGCACCACGGGAGGACGATGCACCTCCTCGGCAGCACGCGATGCCGCCTCTGCCGCGGCGGCCTCAATCGCCCATGCCTTGCTTTCTGTTTCGTGCTCGTCGGCCATTACGGCAACCCCTCGTTAACAATTTGGAAACAATGCGCCCATTAGGGTAACGCGGAACGCGACGATTGCAACCCCTAGTTAGACGAGCGGTATGCCCACATCGGGGGGCATACAAATAACGGCCGGCCACGCTTTTGCTTGCGCGGTCGGCCGTTTAACGTTTTCGCAGATAAAACCTGCCAAAACAAACCTGTCCCTTTTTGGAAGGTTACTCGTGCTGGCTGGTGCGGTGCTCGTACTCCTCGGGGGTGATGACGTCCTCGATGCGCAGGTTGACGCCCGCCACCTCAAGGCCGGTCATCGCGGCAAGGCGCTCGGTGACACGTGCCTTGACATCGTCGAAGATCGCGGGCGCATAGGCGCCGTACTCGATAATGACGGAGATGTTGACGACCACGCGATTGTCATCGGTGACTTCAACCGTCACGCCCTTGGTCAGATTCTCGGCACCAAACTGCTCCTGCACAAAGTGCATGAGGTTACCCTTCATGCCCAGAACGTGCGGAACCTCGCGGGTGGCCATGGCAACGATCTTCTCGATCACGCCGTTGGAATAGGTCAGCGAGTCCTCGGACTCGTCCGCTTCCTCGTCATCCTCATCAGCATCGGACTCGGCCTCGACGAGCGCCTCATCCTCGAGCGTCACATCCTCGGCCTCGGCGGTGATGGTCTCGTCTGCCTCGAGCTCGGTATCGGCTACATCGACCTTCGTATTAAAAGCCATGGTTCCTCCTTATGCCTGCCGCGGATGCGACAGTCGAATACATATTAGCGACCGCTAAACAGACGACCGAAGAAGTTGACGATCCCGTTCTCGCCGTCACGAATCTGGCCAATCACGGCGCCGATCAGCACGAAGAATGCAATGACGAGCGTGTCCCACAGGCCCAACGTGAGCACCAACACGGCGAGCACAAAACCAGCGACGGCTCCGAGCGTGGTATTGGGATGACGGACGGCATAGCTCCAGATAGCCGCCCCCGTACCCTTGATGAGACCCATAGCCTCGTCAGAATCCGCGGCTGCTGCGTCTTGCAACTCGGTTGCCTCTGCTTTGGAATCAACAGGTTCGCTCGCCGGCGTGGCGCTCTGGTCAATCGTCAGGCGCGGCGTACGAGCGGTCTTATCTTGATTGGTATCACTCACCGGAAACCTCCACGGTCTGGACGGTAGTCTTGGACGGCAAAAAACGGACGCGCGTGGTCGTACCCGGCGTGCCGAGCATGGTGTCGCAAGCTTCCTCGATGCGCTGCTGCATCGCGGTAGCCAGAGATGCCACGTCCTTATCGTCAAGCGCGATAGCCTCGACCTTAAATCGGACGTGCGAATCGTCGGGGCCTTGGACGCGGGCCTCGACATGCTCGACCATCACGCGGTCGTCGCGCTCGGCAGCAGCCCTGGCACACGAAGAAAGCGCCGCAAGGGTAACCTCGATATTGCGCTCCCCCGCCGGATGCACACAGGACGGCTCGCGACGAGCAAACATCAGGCGGAAGAAGCTTACCAGCACGCCGATCGCCACAACTCCGCCGCATGCCGTCACGACAATGCGCGGCATGGGGTCGCGCATCAGCAGCATAAAGCGATACGTATACGGCCCCCAAAACTGGCAGACAAGCGTACCCAGCGCCACGATGGCGGCGGCAAGATACACAATCGCTAGGGCTCGTTTGAGTACGCGCACGTGGCGCTCCCTTCAAATCTCGGCACTCGAAATACAAAACGGTTCGCATCATTATAAAAGAGCCGGGTCCGGTGCTCTACGCACGCGGATCCGGCTCATCTATTCCACGAGGCTTGCATGCTCGCTTCATTATGCCCAGATATGCACGGCTTAACCCGTGCGGGCGCTACTCCTCCTCGAGGGCAGCGATGACCTCGTCGGTCATGTCCATGGTGCTGTAAACATCCTGGACGTCGTCGAGCTCCTCAAGACGGTCGATGAGGCGCTGAACCTTCTTGGCGTCGGCGCCGGAGACCTCGGTCGGGGTGGTCGGGACCATGGTGGTCTCGGAGCCCTTGACCTGGACGCCCTGCTCCTCGAGCGCCTTGGAGACAGCCATGACCTCGTTAGCAGTAGTCCAGACGATCCACTCCTCGCCGGCATCCTCGTAGTCCTCGCCACCGGCCTCGGCGATGGCCATCATGAACTCATCCTCGTCACCGGCAGCACCGTTGGCGATCATGGTCTCCTTCTTGGCGTTCTCGTCCAGGATCTCCTTGGCGACGACGATCTGGCCCTTGCGCTCAAACTGGAAGGCAACGGAGCCGGAGGTGCCCAGGTTGCCACCAGCGTGGGAGAAGGCGGAACGGACATCAGCGGCGGTACGGTTGCGGTTGTCGGTCAGGCAGTCGACGTAGACGGCGACACCGGCGGGACCGTAGCCCTCGTACACGATGTTCTCGTAGACGGCGGCATCGGCACCCGAACCAAAAGCCTTGTCGATAGCGGACTTGATCTTGTCCTTAGGCATGGACTGAGCCTTGGCCTTGGCAACGGCAGCGGCGAGGCTGGCGTTGTTCTCGGGCAGCGGGTCACCGCCGAGACGGGCAGCAACGGTGATGTTGCGGCTGAGCTTGGAGAAGAGGGCGGAACGCTTGGCGTCCTGCGCGCCCTTACGATGCTTGGTTGTGGCCCACTTAGAGTGTCCGGACATACGTGTCTCCTATCGGTTTCGACCTAAAGCCCAGCGCAGATGCTCGGGCAATATAAACAAACGTCGTTATGATATACCTACTGCCCTGCGAGATAAACCCCAAAATGAAGGCGTCGTGATGATGTCCCCTTTGGTGCAAAGAAACCTGGCCCTCAATGCACCAAATTAGAACCAGAAGAAGTCGCTGCGGGTGACGGTGGCGCCGATGGCGAAGGGCATGCAGGCGATGACCGGATACAGGTAGCGCATGTAAGTCGAGCCGTTGCACGGGCCAATCAGGCACACAGCGAGCACGCCCAACAGCGGCACCCAGATCGCCAGCGCACGCCATGAATGACGACGCAGCAAGTAGACCACCACGGCGATCATGATCCACACATAGGTGGCCGAGCTCATGGTGAGCGAGATAAAGGGAACACGCTGCACCGCCACACGGTACAAATTGATCAGGTGGTCGCACCAGCGCACCACGTTGCTGTCAACCGGATGGAAGTCGAAGTACTTGAGGTTGTCGGGACGCGCCATGATCTCGGCACTACGCGCCGTGCTGTAGACCCAGGCATCGCGCGCGCTCGGATAAAAATAACCGTAGTAGTTATTGATGAGCGCCGAGATATAGCACTCGGGATCCTTTTTGAACATCTGGGCCCACACCTCAAAATAGGCCTTGATGTCCTCCTGCGAGGCGTACTCGTTAAAGCAGTTCTTGACGGCATCGGACTTGTCGGGGTTGTAGCGACGGCCCAGGTTCTCGTACTTAAGCACGCGATCGATCACGGCGCGCTCTTCGTCGGTCACCAAACCGTCGCAGGGTGCCTCCACGATGGTGCCGTCCTCCTTAACCGTAGGGTTGACGCCCGAGTTGAGGCCGTCGTGCTTTTGGACGAAACGAGCCGTCTGCTGGAACGGAATCGAAAGGATTTCGCGCTTGGAACCAGGCGTGATATCGTGCGCCGGCATAAAGACCTTGGTGAAGTACATATTAGAGGCAAGGCAGAGCGCGAGCACCGCGAGAACGCCAACCCAGCGGAAACGCGGGATGGCGCCCGAAGGCGCAGCACCAGCCTGCTTGGCTGCACGACGTGCCACATGCACGTCCCATACGCAAAACGCCACCGCGATTACGCATGCCGCCAGGGGAAACACCAAGCCGCCGTTGCGCAGGAACGTGGAACCCATGGCGCCCAGAGCGAGCAGAAGCCAGTCGTGGCGCGCAAAGAGCACGGGCCTCTGTTCGCCCGCACGCTCGGCATTGGCATCACGACGGGGCAAGCCACATGCCACGAGCTTGACGGTCTGTACCAGCAGCACCAAGAACGCGTCGGCAAAGAGCACGTCTTTGGTGAGCAACGCCGCGTAGTTAGAGAACATCGGCATAAACGCAAAGAACAGCAGGATCGCACCGCGAACCGGCAGGCTCACGCCCAATTTGCGCAGCGACGAAATGGAATAGGCCATGCAGGCAGCCGTGATGACGAACTGAGCACAGGTGTAGATGGCAAGACCCGCGTTAGCGCTGTTGAACAGCGAAAGCCCCAGCTGAACGCACGAGCCGATAATGGCCGTGTGCACTACGGGATGATGCCCGTTGAGCAGCACGTTGGGGTTGAGTAGGCGCAGGTAGTCGCTCGTGCCGTTGGGATAGTTGAACCACTGGCGAATCTGCGCGCCCGTATCTCCCATAAAAAGGCCGGGCAGCGAAGCGATGAGCGTGGGCGTCCAGGCGATCATAAGCACCAGGAAGGGCCCGGCAAAGGGATGGACCGAGAGCACGGCGTGAGCCACACGCCATACGCGGCCAAAGTGCGCCTCGGAAAACGGAATGCGCCGAGAGCTCAGCCAATCTAGACACTCAAAGGCAAGGTAGAAGGCAACGACCGCCAAGAGCATCCAGCCCGCGCCGCCAATCCAGGCGCAGATGATGCGGGCTTTGTCGCCAAGGACAATCTCGGCCGAGTCGGTGAGATCGTAGCTGCGGCCGAACACCATGCAGATGGCGAAGAACAGCGACGGCAGAATGATCGATGGACGCCAGGTGTCGCCACGGCCAAAGAACACGTAGCGAAACGGCAAGGTGAGCAGGCAGGCAAGCGCAAGCAGCATGACCGCGTCGGTATGGCCGGCAAACGAGAGAAGCACCTCGTAGCACACGTACAGCATGCCCGAGGCTTTGGGGTCAATCGCCAAGACTGCGTTGCTCGACACCGGGGCGGGATCGATGGAAAACGCCGTGGTCGCCAACAGCGCGAGCAAAAATGCGATGAGCGTCTGCTTGGCGGGGTAGCGCTTAAACCAGACAATGCGGGCAGCGTCGCGCGCAGCCGTTGTGGAGAGGTCGGAATCCTTCACAGTCCGAAAGCCTTTCTAGAAACCTGCCAAAAAGGGACAGGTTTATTTTGGCAGGTTTTATCTGGGGAAACGTTACGGTTCTGTCATCGTTGCCCAGCGAACCACCACAAAGGTGCCTGTCCCCTTTGTGGTGGTTTTGGTGGCTAGGCGTCCAGGTAGACGCGCTGGGGTTGGTTGCGGCGACGAGCAAAGATGATGAGCGCCAGGCCCGCGATTACGAGCGGCAGGCTCAGCAGCTGACCCATGGTGATAACGCCACCCAGCAGATAGCCCAGCTGTGCATCGGGCACGCGCACAAACTCAATTAGGAAGCGGACGATGCCGTAACCCATCACAAACACGCCCATAAACGTGCCTTGGGGCAGTAGCGGCTTTTTGCGGCTGAGCACCTGCAGAATGCAAAAGAGCACGATGCCCTCAAGAAATGCCTCGTAGAGCTGGGAGGGGTGACGCGGCATATCGCCCGCGGTGCCACCGAAGACCACGCCCCAGGGCAGATCGGTCGGCTTGCCCCACAGCTCTCCGTTCACGAAGTTGGCGCAACGTCCCAGGCACAAGGCCAGCGGCGCGCCGATGACGGCAAGGTCTGCCAAAGTCCAGGCGTCGAGCTTATACATGCGGCACACGATGATGCCGCCGATAATGCCGCCCACCAAACCGCCATGGAAGCTCATGCCGCCCTCGTTGGTGGCAAAGATCTCGAGCGGATGCGCCCAGTAGTAGCCGTCGCCGTAAAAGATGACGTAGAACAGGCGGGCGCCAATGATAAGGCCAAAGACCACGCCGACCACGACACTCGTCAGGTCGTCGACCGTAATGTCAAAACCCCAGCGACGCTGCGTGCGGTACATGACGACCGCCGTGAGCAGGGCACCGACCACGTAGGCCAGGCCGTACCAGTAGATGGTGATGGGGCCCGCCGAGATCGCGACGGGATCAAGCATATGGTAGAAGTCGTTGAGCATGTCGACCCTCCTACTCCCTACATACAAATGCGGCCGCGGGCCTTGCGCTCGCAGCCGCATATTTGGGCGTAACGTCTATGCGGAGTATGCCGTCCGCAGCTTTCGCATCTTAGAACGGCGCGTACTCGTCGTACAGGTCATCGGTCACGCCGGAGGCATTGACCTGCTCAACGCGGGTAACGCCGGGCACATGCTCCTTCAGGATACGCTCAATGCCCATGGAAAGCGTCAGGGCGCTCATGGGACAACCGGCACAGGCGCCCTGAAGCTCCAGCTTGACGACGCCCTCGTCATCAACGCCTATATACTCCATGTCGCCGCCGTCGGCCTGTAGGTTGGGGCGAATCTCTTCAAGAACCTTCTTAAGCAGCTCTTCGTTAACAGCCACAGGGGCTCCTTTCTCACAATAACGCGGGCGCGCCCGCGGACAGAGCTATGTTACTACAGCCGTGTACCCGCTCACGAGCCGTCCATGCGCGCAGACGCGACTTTCACGAGTAGTCAATTTGGGACGGGGCTCTTTTGGCTGCCTTTTGTTGCCAGCTGGCGTTGCCACGCGCTACTGCTGAGCCCGCCCCTCGGTGCCGATGTGAACATCGACGATAACCTGGCGGTAGCTGATGCCACAGGAGTCGAGGATGCGGCGGCTGATGCGTCCGTCATCGGTGTCGGCGTACTTGTTGTCCAGGTAGACGACCTCGCCCACGCCCACCTGAGCCAAAATCTTGGCGCAGTCGTGGCACGGGAACAGCGTGACGTAGACCGTGGAACCCTCGAGGTCCTTGAGCGAGCCACGGTAGTTGAGCACGGCGTTGGCCTCGGCATGGACCACGTAGTTGTGCTTGTCCTGCAGCGGGTCGTCGCTCGTACCCCACGGGAAAAAGTCGTCGTTGAGCGCCGAGGGTGTACCGTTGTAGCCCACCGAAAGGATGCGGTGGTTGGTGTTGGCGATGCACGCACCCACCTGCGTGTTGGGGTCCTTGCTGCGGCGCTGCGCGGCGATGGCCACGCTCATAAAGAACTCGTCCCAGCTAATGACGTCCAGGCGCTTGCCTGACGAAGTTTGATGAAGATCGTCCGACATGACAGACACCTCCGTAATCGCAATAGTTTGACCCATTGTAGCAGGTGAAAGGTGGAGGCGTTTGTCCCACCGGCGCCCTCACTTTTACACGCGGCGGGGCTTTTGGTTGATGCGGTAGAGCTCGGCCAGTCCCCGCAACGTCAGCGCGTCGTCGACCGTCAGACTGTGACCGACCAGCGACGCGAGTGCCTCGGCATCGTCGCCGGTAATGACGATGGGCACGTTGCCTTCCCCCGCGGCCTTGGTCGCGCGCATCTCGGCGAGTACCATGTCGAGCATGCCGTCGATGCGGGCTACCTCGCCCAAGACCACGCCCGAGCGCATGGCCTCGCGCGTGTTGCGGCCGATCACATGCGTGGGCGCCGAAGGCTCGACCTGCGGCAGACGTGCCGCAGCGGCCGAGAGCGAGCGGGCGCCGAGCGCCAGACCCGGCGCGATGACGCCGCCCACAAAGGTACCGCACGCGTCGATGACCTCGATATTGGTCGTCGTGCCCAGGTCGATCACGATGCACGGAGAGCCGTAGACGGCACGGGCCGCCACGGCATCGGCGATGCGGTCGGGGCCGATCTCGGCCGGGTCGTCGTAGTGCACGGGCATGCCGGTCTTGAGGCCCGGCCCCACGGTGAGCACGCGCCCCGTGCAGGTACGGGAAAGCGCCGCCTTCCACGGGCGCTCGAGCGCCGGCACCACGCAGCTCAGCACGGCCGCCGTGGGCACGAGCGCGCCGGGCATGCCCGCATCAGCCGCCAGCGCGGCCATGACTTGAGCGAGACGCATACGCGCTTCGTCGGCCGTAATGCTCGATGGCGTCGTGATCTCGCACGTCGCAAGCGGGCATTCCTGCGCCGCGGCCGAATCCTCTGCAAACAGGCCAAAGCGAATGAACGTGTTACCCACGTCGACCGTCAATATATATGCGCACCCATTAAGCATCGTCGGCGCTCCTTTCGTCTGCCCAGCAGTATATCGCCTACCTAAACCAGTCATCCCAAAATGACTAGGTTGCGGCTATACTGATGCGCGGTCGTTTGCGAGCTCACGCGACGGCCTTTGGTAACCCGACTTCCCGCGCCGCATCCGTAGCGGCGCTCCCGGGGGAAGCGGATATACGCAAAGGAGTTTTATATGAGCAATCCCTCGAACCGCGCTTCGATGCGCGGGCAACTCACGCTGCGCGGCGTCGTCATCGGCGTCCTTGGCTGCGTGATCATCACGGCAAGCTCGGCCTACACCGCCCTCAAGATGGGCGCTCTCCCCTGGCCGATCGTCTTCGCTGCCGTCATCTCGCTGTTCTTCCTTAAGCTCATGGGCAATGCCAGCCTCAACGAGGCCAACGTCACCCACACCATCATGTCCGCGGGCGCCATGGTCGCCGGCGGCCTAGCGTTTACCATCCCGGGTGCCTGGATGCTGGGCTATGCCGACCAGATCAGCTGGCTCGACATGTTTATCGTGGCACTCGCCGGCACCATCCTGGGCCTGCTGGCCACCGCGCTCATCCACCGTCACTTTATCGTGGACGCCGCGCTTGAGTTCCCCACCGGCAACGCCGCAGCTCAGACCCTGCGCGCCACCGAGGCCGGCGGCAAAACCGGCAAGCAGCTCTTTGGCTCCATGGCCATCGCCGGCATCTATAGCGTGCTGCGCGACGCCCTGGGCGTGGTGCCCAGCATGCTATGCACGCTCAACATCCCCGGCGTGACCTTTGGCATCTACAACTCGCCCATGCTGCTCTCCGTCGGCTTCCTCGTGGGCTTCGCCCCCGTCGCCTTCTGGTTTGCCGGCGCGCTGCTGGGCAACTTTGGCATCATCGTGGGCGGCACCGCTGCCGGTCTGTTCGACGTTGTGACTGCGCAGGGCATCGTCAAGTCCCTGGGCATGGGCCTCATGATGGGCTTTGGCGTCGCCGTCGTCCTCAAGGACATCCTGCCGCAGGTCGCCGGTATCGTCCGCGGTCTTGCCGCCGACAGCTCCACCGACACCGACGAGCAGTCGCTCATCTCGGGCTCCCTTAAGCTCGACGCCGGCATCATCGGCCTGGGCGCTGCCGCCATCGCCGTGATCGTCGCCATCGCGCTCGACCTTGGCCCCGTTCCGGCTGTCATCGTCACGCTGTTCACCTTTGTCACCACCATCATGAGCGCACAGAGCTGCGGCCAGACGGGTATCGACCCCATGGAGATCTTTGGCCTCATCGTTATGCTCATCGTGGCTGCCTTTGCACAGATCGCTCAGGTCAAGCTGTTCTTTATCGCCGGCATCGTAGCCGTGGCGTGCGGCCTTGCGGGCGACGTCATGAATGACTTTAAGGCCGGCGCCGTGCTGGGCACCAACCCGCGTGCGCAGTGGATCGGCCAAGCCATCGGCGGCATCGTGGGCGCCCTGGTCGCCGCAGCCGTCATGGTCGCGCTCGTCACCGCCTATGGCCCGGACGCCTTTGGTCCCGACAAGAGCTTTGTTGCCGCGCAGGCAAGCGTCGTCGCCACCATGGTCTCGGGCATCCCGAGCGTGCCGTGGTTCGTTGGCGGCTTTATCGCCGGCATCGTCATGTACTGGCTCGGCATTCCGGCCATGATGATCGGCCTGGGCGTGTACCTGCCGTTCTACATGTCACTCACGGCATTCCTGGGCTCCTGCGTCAAACTCGCCTACGACAAGTGGTCCGCCCACCGCGACGCCACCGCTGGTCTTTCCGACGAGGAGAGGGCTGCCAAGGACGCCGCCTTTCAGGAGCAGGGCCTGGTTGTCGCCAGCGGCCTGCTGGGCGGCGAGTCCATCGTCGGCGTTATCCTGGCGTTTGTCTCCGTGGGCTTAAGCCTGCTGGGCTAAGTCGAGCAGCTGCTCGACAGCAACCATATTGCCTACGGCTTGCCCGGTCGGTAGCTTTTGCGGCTGCTGACCGGGCTTTTTGATATCGAAACAAAGAAAGGCCGGCGCGCTGCGTTTAACAGCGCGCCGGCCTTATCGTTTGGCTAACGAGACGGTCCCGTTATGAATTGAAGTTCGTTGCAGAAACTACGCTCGAAACGCTACATCTGCTTGCGACGACGATCGCTCAGCGTCACACCAGCGGCCACGAGGGTGATACCGCCGATGACGAACACCTCGCCCGCAAGAGCGGAGTCATCACCGGTCTGGGCGAGCGCGGCAGGCGCAGCCTGTTTCTTGGCAACGGGGGCCTTTGCGGCGGCCTGCGTAACCTGGGGCTTGGCCTGAGGCTTGCTCTGCGGCTCGGCCTTGGGATGATACTTGTCGTACTCGGCCTGAGCGGCAGCCAGGGCATCCTTCGCATCGTTAAGCTCGGCAAGCGCGGCGGCATAGGCGTCGTTGGCATCGGACAGTTTGGCATCGGCATCGCTCAGAGCAGCCTTGAGACCAGCAGCGGCATCGACGGCGGCCTTATAGCGAGCGTAGGCAGCGTTAAGCTTGACCAGCTTCTCGTTACCCGTCGTGCCCGCGGCAAGAGAGGCCTTGTGGTCGACAGCCTCAAGATCGGCCTTGAGTGCCTCATCGCTGGCAAGCTCGGCCTTGGCCTTGACGATCTCGAAGTTCGCATCGACGACGGCTTCGTTGGCGGCCTCGAGCTGCTTTTGAGCATCGGCGACATCGGCGACGGCAGCGTCATAGGCGGCCTTGGCGTCGTCGACCGCCTTCTGGGCGCCGGCGAAGCGCTCGAAGGCCTTGTTTGCGGTGGCAAGCTCGCCCTCGGCGGCCTTGGCCGTCGCCTGTGCGTCGGACAGGGCCTGCGTCTTGGCGGCAACTGCCTGCTTGGCGTCCGAAAGAGCGGTCGCGGCGTGCGTATCTGCGGCCTGAGCCTTGTCAACGCCAGCCTGGGCGGCATCGTCGGCCTTCTTTGCCTTGTCAAGGGCGCCCTGCTTGTCCGCAAGGTCCACCTTGGCGTTGTCACGCTTGGCAGTAAGGTCCTTAACCGAAGCCGTGGCGTTGTCATACGCCGCGTTAGCCTGATCGGACTTTGCCTTGGCAGCATCGCGGGCACTGCGAGCCTTCGCCTTGTGAGCAGCGGCCTCGGATGCCTTCGTCTGGCAATCGACAAGCGTGGCATTTGCCTTATCAAGAGCCGCCTGGGCAGTTGCCGCCTCGCCCTTAGCGGCATCAAGCTTGGCCTGGGGTGTCTTGACGTCGATGATCTTAAGCTCGGCTTCGGCAGCGTCATAGGCGGACTTGGCGGCAGCAGTAGCGGACTGAGCCTTCTCGTACTCGCCCTTGGCGGTGTTCATGTTCACATCGGCTGCGGTGAAAGCGTCCTGGGCGGCATCCTGCCCGTTTACAGCTGCGAAGTAAGCTTCCCTTGTAGTTCCAAAGTTCTTCTGCGCCTCGGCAAGCTTGCCCTGGAGCTCCTTGAGCTGCGCCTTCTGCGCCTGCGTGCCGCCTGCGTTGTAGGCGGAATCGATGTAGTCGTTGACGAGCTTCTTGAACTCGGAAACAGTGAAATCAGCCTGAGTGTCATCATCGCTGTAATCGAAGATGGTTACCTCGGAATCGGTGTTCTTACCGCTACCGGTCGCGATGCCGATAGCTTCCGTAGCGGAATCGACGATGTTGAGATAGTGCCCGCACTCTTGGTAGATGCTATTGTAGTTCTGATAGATGTAATAGGACTCATATCGGTATTTGCCGAGTTCGTCGCCATACTGCTCTACATACTTGTCGAAAATCTTCTTTTCCTGAGTATAGAGACCGGTATATGGCCAACCGAGAGTATCCTCAGTCTCACCGCCGGTATATGCGCCGCCTCCGCCAGCAAGATTTTCGCCGTTGTCGAAGTAACAGTTCGAGTGTCCCCAGATGTTCGATGAATATGATGCATTAAGGGCGGCTGCCACAGTCATGCGGAGGCTGACGCTGAGCGCCGACTGACCGTTCGCCTTGCGGAGGTTGTTCTGGGTGTCGAGATAGGTCAGGGCGTTACGCATCTGCTCCAAGGAAAGCGGATTGGTGTCGCGAGACATGTCCTGATCGACGTAATTGTCATACCATTCGGCCTTGTCATCAGCGCCGGTCAACATCGATACGGCATCCTGGGCGTTCTTTTTCTGCGTGGCTGTGAACTGGCTGCCGCCGATGATGTAATTCATGAAGCCGAACATGCCCTGGCTGATGACGTTCTGATCCACGGTCATGTTCGACTTGAGGTCGGCAATCTGCTGCTCAAGAGCCTCAACCTGGGCATTAGCAGCGTCATAAGCCTTTTCCGCGGCGTTCGAAGCGGCGCAGGCTGCCTCCCACTCGCTGCGCTTCTGCTTGCGAACTTCGACAAGCTTATCGTACGCGGTCTTCTTGTCTGCTTCGGTCTGCTGCGCCTGCTCGTATGCGGCCTTGGCGGCGTCGCGCTCGCTGGCGGCGGCGTTGTACTCCTTGTTTGCCGCACCGTATGCAGACTGGGCAGATGCCACGGCAGCGTTGGCGGCGTTGGCCTTCTCCTGCGCGGCGGTGGCGGTATTCTGGGCCGCCTGCAGGTTCGCCTGGGCGGTAGCGTCGGCATCCGTCGCGGCATTGAGCTCCGCCTGCGCGGTCTTAAGCTCACCAGCGGCGGCCTTCTCGGCGGCCTCAAGCGCACTCAGGTCAACACCCGTACCCGAGACGGCAGCATCGAGCGCGGCCTGCGCCTGGTTGAACTTCTGCTGGGCGTTATCGCGCGCGGTGGTTGCGGCTGCGAGAGCAGTAGCAGTCTCCTGCTTCTTGGCCTGGGCAGTCGTCAAAGCTGCCTCGGTATTCTGCTTTTCCTGCTGGGCGCTGGCCTCGGCAGCCTTGGCCTGGTCCAGATTGGCCTGTGCAGTAGTAACGGCCTTATTGGCGTCATCGAGCTTTGCCTGCGCGTCCTCGACGGCCTTCTTGGCGGCCTCGTACTCGTCCATACCCATGGCCTCGAGCTTGGCCTGGGCATCGTCGAGGGCCTTCTTGGCCTCATCCTGCTTTGCCTTGGCGTCCTTGAGCGCCTGGGTCTTATCCTCGACACTCTTGTTGGCTTGATCGAGCTGATCGTTCAGGTCGCCCAGCTTCTTCTGCTGCTGCTCGGTCTTTTCGACGGCGGCTTTGAGCTCGTCAATCTTCTCCTGGAGCGCGGCGACTTCTGCTGCGTTCTGCTCGATTTCGTTGTCGCTCACAGCCTGCGAGGCCTGATTCTTTTGCTGCTGCGCCTGCTTTTGAGACTGGCCCGCCGCATCGGCGTTCTTCTGGGCGGCATCGTAGGCGGCCTGAGCGTCCTTGAGCTGCTTTGCCGACTCCTCGGCCAGCTGGGCAGCCGTCTTTACGACCGCTTGGTTACCGGCGGCAACGGTGTTCTCTACAGAACTACCCCCCCCCTGAACAGAATCGCCGTTATCGGTTGACGGTGCGGCGATTGCCGCCAGCGGCGACATGAGCGGCTGAGCAATGAGGCCCGCCGTCAAAACGGTTGCGACGGCGCGGTTGGCAACGCCCTTGACGTTGACGGCCTTAACCCGAGGCTCAAAGTGTTGTGGGCTGTAGTTTGCCATGGCTTTCTCCCTTTGACACGGATGTATCCATACGTATCAAACGGTAGCTGTCGATTTTTGAATTCTGTTGCGCAACATTGGCGACCAGCGTATTTTTTGAAATTCACGCTCTCGTGCTTCACAGTTTCGTCACATTTGAAGGAGCTGGTGCATCATATTCTCGCGGGATGGAATTGAGTCTGTGATTTGCATTTGCTCCCGCGTCATCCGCCCTATCGGATTCCGCATCCAACAGACACCCCGCCCGCCACGGTGTAGAGTTAGGACAACGGGCGCGTTGCGCGGCCCGTGCCAGAACGAGGTGGACATGGAACTCGACAAACAACAGATCAAGCGACTGCGCGAGCGTCATCATCGGCGTCACGGCATCCGCCCTGCTCATAGTGAGGCTGCCGAGCAGGCTGGTCGCTTTTTAAAGCGCGCGTTCAACATTCGCGAGGGACGCGCGCCCTATCACGTGATCCGCAAGCGTTTTGTAAACGGGGCGCGTCTGACTGGCTCCCACCTATGCATCCTCATCATCGCCATGCTCATCGCAAGCATCGGCCTCGATATCGACTCGGACATCGCCATCGTGGGCGCCATGCTCATCTGCCCGCTCATGGGCTCGGTCCTTGCCATGGCATACGGCATCGCCACGCTCGACCGCGAGATTACCGTCGAAGCCGTCGCCAGCCTTGCGCTGCAAATGGCCTTTTGCCTGGTCACATCCACGTTGTACTTTAAGCTCTCGCCCCTCGGCACCACCACGGCCGCCATTATCGACAACTCGACGCCCACCGTGTGGGACCTTGCCGTCGCGCTCGCGGGCGGCTTTGCGGGTGGCCTGGGCAACTCGCGCGACCAGGAACCCGCCACGCTCATCGCCGGCGTGGCAGTGGCAACCGCGCTCATGCCGCCCCTGTGCGCGGCGGGTTATGGCATTGCCATCGCGAGCGGGTCGCTGTTCCTCTCAGCCCTCTACGAGTTTGGCATCAACGTCGTCTTTATCGCGCTGGCGGCCGAAGCCGTATTGCTTCTTTTACGTGTACCGCTCAAGCGCGACCTCAACGGCGACGGCATTGTGACCGCCGAAGAAAACGCTGAGGTCGACGAGCTATCGCGCAAGGTGCGCCGCCGCATCATTGTGGGCACGGTAATCTTTGCCATCCCCTGCATCGTTATGACGGCGGGGTCCATTGGCTCGGCGCAGGCCGGCGTGCAGGACGGCTACGGCGTGACCGAAACCACGCGCGAGCTTGCGGCGGTGCTGCCGGGCTTTAAAGATTACACCGTCGCCGTCGAGACCTCGGCTACCGAAGGCGAGGAAGAGGGCATGATCGAGCGCGAGGTTGTCGCCCACGTGACGACAAGCGAGACGCTCGGGGAGCACGACCGCCGCGTAGCCCGCAAGCTCATCGACCTCAACGTGCCCGAGCTCGATCGCGTAGAGTTTGACGTGAAGTGATGCCGGCGCGGGATGTTGCAAAGCGCACGTAGCAGCTCAGGGTATCGGTGCCAAAGGGATCGACTTTGACAAACGGGGCAGTTTCGTCGCAGCCGCCTTCGTTACTCGATCCCATGTCGTCACCATCGAAGAATTCCATCGCTGCCGTTTCCTTCATATTCCAGGGCGTTTGCCAAGCTCTGTCCAATTGTGACTCGCAGCTTAACAAACGCCCCTTAAGGCTAGCTTAGGCTCGCGGCAGCCAGAGCTGTTAGCCGCAAGACGCACAGGGGACGCAGGAATGCGATGATCCGTTTTCCTCCGTTCCCGGCGGATCATTTTTAGTACCTGAAGAAGCCCTCACCCACGCTTTCGCCCAGCTTACCTTCGTCGAGCATCTTTTTAAGGACGGACGCCATGGCCTTAAAGTTGTAGGGCATCATCATCTTTTTGAGCAGCGGGCTCACCAAGCCCGGCACCTTCTGATACTGCATGACGATGTTGTAGGCCGTCTGGATGCCCACCGTGTCGAACACGCGGAACGGACCTTTGGGCGCGCCGGTGCCGCGCGTCCATGCAAGGTCGATGCTTTTGGGGTCGCTCACGCCCGAGACGTACAGGTCGAGGCCCGAAAGCAGCCACGGCACCAGCATGGAATTGAGCAGGTAGCCGTTCTTTTCCTTGTTGACGGGAAGCGCCAGCATGCGGATGTCGTTGGCAAAGTCGACCAGTTCATCAAAGTAGCGCTTGTCGGTTTGGTCCTGTGCCATGACCTCGGTCATGTTGTTCTTCCAGATGGAGTTGGCAAAGTGCAGTGACAGGTACTTCTCGGGGCGGCCGGTGTACTTGGCAAAGGTGCTCGGCAGCAGCGTGGAGGAGTTGGTCACGACGACGGTCTTTTGCGGAAGGACCGGGGCGAGCTTCTTGTAGAAGTCGATTTTTGCCTGGGTGTCCTCGGCCATAGACTCGATGACCAGGTCGGCATCGGCCACGGCCTTGGCAAGATCAAGCTCCAGCTTGAGCGTGGAATAGGCACGCTCGACGGCGGCGAGTGCCGCCTCCTTCTCGAAGGGCTGATCGCTATCGGCGATACCGGCGCACCACTCGCCTGTGCCGTCCGCCATGCCCTCGATAGCAGCGATGTACTCCTCGTGCACATGATCGATCTTGGGCTGGGTGCGGCCGATGCTGCCCTCGCTGCGCAGCCAGATCGTTACATCAAAGCCGCAGTAGGCAGCCTGAAAGGCAATCTGGCTTCCCAGCACGCCGCCGCCGGCAACGCAAACGGTCTTGTAGCTCATAGGAACGGTCCTCTCTTACGTAATTCCATAGATGTGTATTTATTCAACCGTAAAGATGACGCGCGTTGGGGACGGGTTCCTTAAACGGATGGTATTTCGCGGCAAACGGCTACATATGTTCATTATCTCAGGGTTCTGAGGGCGATTTTGGTGCCACTGAGACGTCGTTTTCGGAAGTATGCGGCAAATTCCGGAACTCTCGAGCACACCCCGGTTTTCCGCCAATAAAACCGCAGGTACATGGCTTGGACATATCCGGTGTGCTCGGCCTATTCAGATTTTGCCGCATACTTCCGAAATCCAAGTTCGCAAGGGGTGATAGTTGGGGCGTTTACGCAACATAAGTCCAGCAAAAACGGGTGGTAGCCGGTACGGCTACCACCCGTTTGCCTCACATCTAGCCCAAAGCGGGCCGTCTACTTCTTAATGCCGCGTCCCAGGCGCTCAGCGACCGACGCCACGGCGCTCTCATCGACCGAGCCGCAGCTCACGCAGCCGTCATGGGCACGCATCTGGCCAGTGACCTCGTCCATCGCGAGCGGCGCCACCTTCTCGAGCTTAAAGCCCTTACCGGCGCGCATGTTTTCCTTGGCCACGCTGATCATGAGCTTAATACGGTTGAGCTGGTTGACCTCGGACGCACCGGGGTCGTAGTCCACCGCGACGATATTGCTCTCGGGGTGCTGACGGCGCAACTCCTTGATCACGGCCTTGCCCACCACGTGATTGGGCAGGCACGCGAAGGGCTGCGTGCAGATGATGTTGGGCGCGCCATGGTCAATCAGGTCGAGCATCTCGGCCGTGAGCAGCCACCCCTCGCCCATGTTGTTGCACACCGAAAGCACCGTGCGGGCCTTGTCGGCCATGGTACCGATGCGCTCGGGTGCCTCAAAGCGGCGGGACTTCTCGAGCATCTCCTCCACCGGCGTACGCATCCAGTCCACGAGCTTAATAAGCGCTTGCATACCAGCACGCGTGGTAGCAGAGCTTCCCAGCTCGTCCTTCTGCAGCTCGGCGTTGCTCATGGAGTACAGGAAGAAGTCAAGCAGGCCCGGTACTACGGCCTCGCAGCCCTCGCGCTCGATAACGTCGACCACGTGGTTGTTGGCCGTGGGATGGAACTTGACCAGGATCTCGCCGACCACGCCCACGCGCGGCTTGGTACCCTCGCCCACGAGCGGCATGGTATCGAACGCGCGGATGGCCTCGCGGCACAGCTTGGTGTAGTTGTGGCGGTTGAACTTGGGCGCCAGCTTGCGGGCTCGTGCCATGTACTCCTCGTAGAGCGCGTTGGCGGCACCGGGCGTGGCCTCGTACGGGCGGCAGCGATAGAGCATCTGCATCATCACGTCGCCAAAGAGCACCGCGTACACGGCCTGTTTGAGCAGCGCCGGCGTAATCTTAAAGCCGGGGTTGTCCTCGCCGAGCGCCACAGCCGAAAGCGAGATCACGGGAATCTCGGGGTGGCCGCTCTCGCGCAGGGCCTTGCGGATGAGTGCGATGTAGTTGGTGGCACGGCAGCCGCCGCCAGTCTGGCTGATGACCACGGCAGTCTTGGACAGATCGTAGCGACCGCTCTCGATGGCCTCCATAATCTGGCCCGTCACCAGGATCGACGGGTAGCAAATGTCGTTGTTCACGTAGCGCAGGCCGGCCTCGACGGCGTCGTGGTCAGTCGAGGGCAGCAGCTCCAAGTTGTAGCCAGCACCGCGGAATACCTCTTTGACCAGGTCAAAGTGGATCGGCGCCATTTGCGGGCACAGGATGGTGTAGCCCTCGTCGCGCATTTGCTCGGTAAAGGGCACTTTGGGCCATGCGGTCGAGGCGCTCTCACGCTGCGCCTCGAACGTGTACTTGCGGCTCGCGAACGCGGGGGCGTCCGTGGAGGGCGCCACCGGCGCAGCATCGCCCTGCTCGTAGGCCTCGCCCACGGCCGTGGCCTCTGCCAAGCGCTCGGCCTCCTGGTCCTTGAGCGCCGCCATGAGCGAGCGAATACGGATACGCGCGGCGCCCAAGTTGGACACCTCGTCAATCTTGAGCACGGTGTAGATCTTGCCGCTGGCCTCTAGGATTTCCTGTACCTGATCGGTGGTCAGGGCATCCAGGCCGCAGCCGAAGGAGTTGAGCTGGATCAGGTCCAGATCGTTGCGCATCGTCACAAAACGGGCGACGGCGTACAGGCGGCTGTGGTACATCCACTGGTCGACGACGCGGATGGGGCGCTCGGGCTTCACGAGATGCGCGAGCGAATCCTCGGTAAAGACCGCAAAGCCAAAGCTCGAAATAAGCTCGGGCAGGGCGTGGTTGATCTCGGGGTCGTTATGGTAAGGACGGCCGGCGAGTACGATGCCATGGCCGCCGTGGTCCTCGACCCACTTAAGAGCCTCCTCGCCCATAGTCTGGATGTCCTCGTGGAAACGCGCATCGGCCTCAAAGGCAGCGTTGACGGCGGCATCGACCTCGGAGCGCGTGATTTTAGGACCGCGCACGCGACCGCGACCGGCCTCAGCATCGGCCACACGGTCGACGGCGAGCACCTGGTACAGGCGGCGCTTGAGCTCGGTCTTGTCGTGATACGGCACAAACGGATACAGGAACTCGATGTTCTGCTCGCGGATCTCGTCAATATTGAGCGCCAGCGCCGTGGGGTAGCTCATGACGATGGGGCAGTTATAGCAGTTGCCAGCCGTCGGATCCTCCTTGCGCTCCCAACGCACGCACGGCATCCAGATGAAGTCGACATCGCGGTCGATAAGGTTCATCACATGGCCGTGGCTCATCTTTGCCGGGTAGCACACGCTCTCGGACGGCATGGACTCGATGCCCGCCTGGTAGGTCTTTTTGCTCGACTGGTCGGACAGCTGCACGCTAAAGCCCAGGCGCGTAAAGAATGCATGCCAGAAGGGGTAGTTCTCGTACATGTTGAGCGCGCGCGGGATGCCGACGGTGCCGCGCGGGGCCTCGTCGGGGCTCAGCACCTCGCGGTTAAACAGCAACTCGTTTTTCTTTTTGAAGAGGTTGGGGGCCTCGGTCTTTTGCTTTTTGTGGCCGGCGCCCTTCTCGCAGCGGTTGCCGGTAATGAAGCGCCTGCCGCCGCCAAAGTCGTTGACGGTAAGCTGGCAGTTGTTAGAGCAACGGCCGCAGCGGACATGCTTTTGCGTCACGGTGAGGTGTGCGATGTCCTCGGCCGAGAGGATGGTCGAGGTGCCGTCGGCGCCGGCGCGATCGCGGGCGAGCAAGGCCGCACCGTAGGCGCCCATGCAGCCGGCGATGTCGGGACGCACGGCATGAACGCCGGTGAGCTGCTCAAACGCGCGCAGCGTCGCATCGGACATAAAGGTGCCGCCCTGGACGATCACCTGGCTGCCGATCTCCTTGGGGTCGCGCAGCTTAATGACCTTGAACAGGGCGTTCTTGATGACGGAATAGGACAGGCCGGCCGCAATGTCGCCCACCGTGGCGCCTTCCTTTTGCGCCTGCTTGACGCGCGAGTTCATAAAGACCGTGCAGCGGCTGCCCAGGTCGACCGGGGCCTTGGCATGGATGGCAGCGTTTGCGAACGCGCGCACGTCCATATTCATAGAGACGGCGAAGCTCTCGATAAAGCTACCGCAACCCGACGAGCAGGCCTCGTTGAGCATGATGTGCTCGATCACGCCGTCCTTGACGCGCAGGCACTTCATGTCCTGGCCGCCAATGTCCAGAATGAACTCGACGCCGGGCAGGAACGCCTTGGCGCCGCGCAGATGCGCGACGGTCTCGATCTCGCCGGAGTCGGCCTTGAGGGCCTCGATGAGCAGCGCCTCGCCGTAGCCCGTGGTAGTCACGTGGCCGATGGTGCAACCGGCGGGAATGTGGTTGTAGAAATCGGCCATGATGACCTTGGCCGTGCCCAGGATGTCGCCGTTGTTGTTGCCGTACCAGGTGTGCAGCAGCTGACCGTCCTCGCCCACGAGCGCGGCCTTCATGGTGGTGGAACCGGCGTCGATACCGATGAACACGCGGCCGGTGTAGCCTTCGAGCTTGCCCTTGGGGACGACTTCCTGGTCGTGGCGGGTTTTGAACTCGGCGAAGTCCTCGTCGGTGGCAAAGAGCGGATCCAGGCGCTCGACCTCGGCACCCTGTGTGTCGCCTAAGCTGTCGATAGCATCGATGAGCTGCGGGAACGTGCTGAGCTTATTGGACTCGTGCGCCATGGCGGCGCCGCTCGCCACAAACAGGTGAGCGTTTTGGGGCACGATACGGTGTTCCTCGTCCAGGTTGAGCGTGAGGTAGAAGCGGTGGCGCAGCTCGGAGAGGTACTGCAGCGGGCCGCCCAGGAAGGCAACGTTGCCGCGGATGGGACGGCCGCACGCCAGGCCCGAGATGGTCTGGGTCACGACAGCCTGGAAGATGGAGGCCGCCACGTCCTCGGGGCGGGCGCCCTCGTTGAGCAGCGGCTGGACGTCGGTCTTGGCAAAGACGCCGCAGCGGCTGGCGATGGGATAGATGGTGGTGGCGTTGGCCGCGAGTTCGTTAAGGCCGCTGGCATCGGTGTGCAGCAGGGTTGCCATCTGGTCGATGAACGCGCCCGTACCGCCGGCGCAGGTGCCGTTCATGCGTTGCTCGATGCCGTTGTCAAAGTAGATGATCTTGGCGTCCTCGCCGCCCAGCTCGATGGCGACGTCGGTGGCCGGGATGAGGGTCTCGACAGCGCGCTTGCTGGCGATGACCTCCTGGACAAACTCCAGGTCGAGCCACTGGGACAGCAGCAGGCCGCCCGAACCGGTAATGGCGCAGGTCATTTGGGCCGTCGGCAGCACGGTCGCGGCGCCCTCGAACAAGTCGCGGGCGCAAGCGCGGACGTCGGTGTGGTGACGCTGGTACTTGGCGTAGACAATCTGGTTGTCGTCGTTGAGCACAGCGAGCTTAACGGTGGTGGAGCCCACGTCGATGCCCAGGTGCAGGTTGCCGCGGGCGGCCTCGGGGTTGAAGATCGCGCCTTCGGGGGCCTGGGCGGCGGCTACGGGCTCAGCGTCGGTGGCGGGCTCGCTAGCGACGGACGTCTCCCCTGCCGCGTTCTTGGCATCGGCAACTGCCTCGGCAACTTTCTCGGCAGCCGCGGTCGCGGCCTTCTGCGCGGCGTCCACCACGGCGGGCGCGGCCTCGCGTGCAGCAGCGACCACGCGGTCTTTAATGCCCTCGACGAGTTTGCTCATTGTCTCTCCTCTTAGTTGTTGGACTCGACGGTTGCGGTGGTGTCGACCGCGTCCTCGAGCTGCAGGTTCAATAGCTTCATGCCGTATTCCGGCACGTTGATATCGATGGGTTGGCCATACAGGTCGCCGGGGCGCACAAAGGCGATAACCGTCATAATGCGCGCCATGGTCTCGGGCGATTCAGAAAGGTCACGCTCAAACCAACGCTGGATCATGCCGACCTCGGCACTCACGACATAGGTGACGTAGTAGTCAAAGAAGGTGCCCAGCGCCAAGCCCAAAATGCCCGTCTGCGCGCGCGGCACCACGGCCTCGCGTGCGGTATCGATGATCTTTTTAATAAAGGCGGGGTCGCCGCCCGGGCCCAGCAGCGATCCGATTAAATCACGGTTGGCCGCAAGGTAGCGCAGCAACTCAACCGAACCGGGTGCCGGCTCGAGCTCATCGATGTTGTGATAGAGATCGGGCAGCTGAGCTGCGGTGATGAGCTCAATGCGCTCACGGATCTCGGCCAGCAAGCCGTCCTCGATTTGATTGATAAAGTCGGGGATATCGCGGTAGTGCGAATAGAACGTGCGGCGCGTAAGGCCAGCGCGCTCGGTGAGCGACGCGACATTAATGCGCGAAAGGTCGCCGCTTTCGGCAAGCTCGCTGGCAAGCGCCTGGCGAAGGGCACGCTGTGAGCGAAGGGACCGGCGGTCGCATTTCTCGAGCTGGGACAAGCGTCCTCCTTGTTACTCAGACTGTGCGCTATTGCACAGTGCGAGTATTATTGCACACCGTGTGCATCAACACGTAAAGGCAATATTTTGGATGTGACAAATGGCAGTCCCTTTGTCACATCCAGCGACCGCCTAGGTTGTGCCAGTTGTGCCTGGCTTTTGGAGCGGCATTGCCGATTGTTCAAAATGTCATTCGTGGGTAGAATAGTGTCGACGGCAGCCCAAGTTCTGGAAAGCTGGGCAGCGCCGTTGCTTGGATTAAGGGGTCAACGCCTTAGCGGCGGCGACCCCTTTTACGTTGCTTCGAACGTTGCTTGAGTGCCTCGGAAAGCCCGACGAGCGCCGTGGAGAACGAGACCAAAGCGGTCAGAAGTCTCACGAAATCAATCAGATCGGTCATGGGCATCACCTCCCATCAGATGGAGGGCGTTGCCCGGCACATGGAACTGCCGCCAACAGTATCAATTCTATCAAAGCGCAGTTAGATATGCGAATGTTTGTTCGTATTTCAAGAGACCAGCGTCGCCTGTGACAAAGGGGCTGTCCCTTTGTCACATTATTCGATTACGGTGCAGGAATTCTGCTTGTGCATGGTGGCAAGCATGTGTTTGGGAACGGCGTGGGCCATGCAGCTACCGATAGTCGCGCTTGCGGCGGCCTTGGCCGCGTCACTGCCGTTTTTGGTCGCGTAGCTGTGGCGGAAACGCTTGAGCATGGCGATATCGTTGCCGCCGTCGCCGTAGACCGCGACCTCATCCTCGGCAATACCGTAGTAGCCCGCCAGCCAGGCCACGCTCTCGCCCTTGTTGCACGCCACGTCCGTGATCTCGAACATCACCGGATCGAACGGCGCGTTGACCACGCGGTCCGATCGCTCGGCCAAATATGCTTTAAGGTCACGCTCCAGCTCGGGCGAGGTCACGCGGCAGTTGATCTTGCACACATCGTGGCGCAGGATGTCACCGATCGACTGGTCGAAATATTGCTCCTCGTGATACCCGCCACGTGCACGCATGCCACGCATCACGATACGCTTGATAGGGCTGTCCTTTTTAAAGCCCGCCTGATGTATCTCGAACGAGCCGCTCGAGAACATGCCATCGGGCGTGGAGCAATCAAAGCAAATGTCCGGAAACTCCTTGAGCAGTTCCTCGGTGATCTGCGGGTCAATGGTCCAGGTTTTGAGCACCTCGCCATGACTGTCGCGCACGATGGATCCATTGGAGCAGCAGGCGTCAAGCGCCAGCCCCGTAAAGCCATGCTCGCCGATCGGCAGCGTCGAGCGTCCGGTCGCGGGAACCACATGCAGGCCAGCCTCGGTCAGCTCGCGAATGGCGCGGCGGATGGTCCCATCTGCCTCGTGCAGGGCGTTCAGCAGCGTTCCGTCTAAGTCGCTCGCAAACATCTTGATCATGGGCACGCCCCTCCTTCGTCTGCACGATATTGTAGACGAAGGAGGGGCGTGCCCAAACAATGCCGTCCCGGCGCGGCGTGCCACTGCCTCCACGAATTCATGGTGCCCCAACGCGTTAAGACAATCGCCACAAGCGACTTTTCAGCCGATAAAACAGCGCCGTCATCAACGTCAGCACCCCCAACATGCCTGCGAATACAATCGCCGGTGTCCATCGATCATATGCGAGCCCGTAAACCAATTGGCCAATAGGCGTTGCACAGGAAAGCGTCATATAAACGAGTGCCAGCACTTTTCCGCAGAGTTCCTTTGGCGCTGCCCGCTGAACAAATGAAACGATTTCGACCGATGTAATGCTTGCCCACGCCATGACCCATGCCGAGCCGGCCGCAAGCGCGGCAAACGCCAGTTCATCAGGACCGCTCAGTAGCGTAACAATAATCGGTACGACTCCAAAACAGATCATCGCAACATATCGACATATGCCCTTGAAGGAAAAACGATGCGGCCAAATACCGACCAAACCACTGCCGACAAGACCACCTAAGCCCATAGCCACCTCAATAATCCCAACAAAGGATGACTGCATTCCGAGATGCTTTGCAACGATGACGGGAGCACCAATCGTTAACCCAACTAACGCAAGGTTCAAAATAGCTGCAAGCAAAAACACAACGAGCAATGATGCGTTTTGCAACAGATACCGAATCGACTCCCGAAAATCGCTTCGGTATGTCGAGCAAGTCGTACTGTCCCCTGTCATTCCAGATGAGGCATTTCGCTTGAGTGCGCCCCCGAACAGCAGGGCTGACATCGCAAACGTCAACGCCGCGGTTTCGCATAGAGCATCGATACCGAAGCACCCATAGACTGCCGTCCCGACTACAGGCCCCAAGATATTGCTCGCCATGGTTATCTGCGAGACCAGCGCAGTGGCACGCTCAACCTTTTCTGGGCCCGTCATGCGCACCGTCTCAATTTGAAGCATCGGTTTCAGCAGCGATTGGATACCATATTGGACGCAAAGCATTGCTACCACGACAACGGCAAGAGGCAGCGAACGCTTCATGGGGATAAACAACAGTGATGCAGCCATCAGAACAATGCCGAGCACCACAAGAACCCCGCGATGTCTCCCGCGATCCGCCAAGATTCCGCCAGCCGGAGTCGCAAGCACGCCCGGCACGAACGCTATCGCCGCGACGGCACCATATAACGTTGATGAGCCGCTGCAATCGAACAAGTAAAGCGGGCACGCAAAGCACAGTGCTGACAACATCGAATACGCGCACAGCTGCGCAACAAGAAGGCCAAAAAGCCTGATAGATCGCACTGTTTTTGGCGCCAACGAAACGCTAATTCTTCGCATCCCAGCCATAAGCCTGCCCCCAAATACATACCGATAGTATGTATTTAATGACTTGAAAAGGGCAGCCGTGGCTACCCTCGCAAATCAATTACATACCGTTGGTATCTATATTACCACCCGGAACGGTCCCATACGTCCCAAATCAGCGCCGTTGTCTGAAGCACTTCTTCCCCCAAATCGAGTCCCACCGCAGCAGCCATCTGCGCCAAACATTGAGCGCGAGCGAGCATTCGATCCTTGGTCTCGAGCGGACGGAACAGCGGCAGCAGCCAAAGATTCGCCAACAACGATACGGCCTCCGCCGCTTCGCGCGGGCATTCGCACGCAATGGAGCCGTCGGCGACGCCCTCCTCGATCACTGGCAAGAGATAGCCATCGGCCGACTCGTCAAACGAACCTTGGTACTGCATCGCCAGCAGCCGCGAGCTTTTTACCGGATCCGCCGCAGGATGCATGCGTGCCCATAGCTCAATTTGTGGAACGACGGACTCGGGCGCGTACAGCCGCTTGAGCTTTTGGGCCCCCGTCATATTGCCAGCACCAAGTGTCGCGCGGCGGTGCTCAACAATCGGAGCCATTGCCCGATCAAATGCGGCGTTGAAAATCTCCTCTTTGCTCTTAAAGTGATGATAGACAGCACCCTTGGTCATGCCATCGAGGCGGTCGACGATGTCTTGAATGCTCGTCCCCTCATAACCCTGTGCGCAGAATAACTCCAGCGCCGCGTCGAGAATCTTCGCGACCGTCTCCTCGGGATATTTATTACGACCCATAATCCGTCCATCCGCAACGCAAGTCTTGTGCCTTATTGCAGTATTTTAACGTTGCGGATGGCAGGCGTTCGATCCTACACCGCGGCGGGGCCGTGTTCGCCGGTACGGATGCGGATGACTTCCTCGACCGGCTCGACCCAGATCTTGCCATCACCGACGGCTCCGGTGCGAGCGGCGTTGCAGATGATGTCGACAATGCCATCGACGTGCTCATCGGCGCAGATAAGGGTGAACTGCACCTTAGGGATCGTGTTGACAAGCAACTCGTTGCCGCGCACGTATTCCTTCCAGCCATGCTGTGAGCCGCAGCCCTGCACCTGGTTGATAGTCATACCGCGAACATCAGCAGCAAACAGCGCGTCTTTAAGAACCTCAAGCTTTTCCTGGCGCACGATGGCCGTGATCTTTTTCATAATGAATTCCTCTCTTTAATAAAAGAAATTGATTGTCCTTCACATGACACGGGTTTTCCAGGTGCCCGAGATTGCCCCGAAAGAGGAGCGCCGCGTACTTCGGTACGCAAGCGACGGTTTGAGGGGCAAGGTCGGGTGCCTGGGAAAGCCGTGCTGCTAATCGAGTCCCGAGAAGGAGGGATACGCGCTCTCGCCGTGCTGACTCGCATCCAGGCCCAGCGCCTCGTCGGCCTCGTCCACACGCAGGCTGCCGTGGAACAGCGCCTTGACCACCGCGGCGATTACCAAGTCGAGTACCAGCACAATAGCGACCGTCACCACAATGCCCAAGATCTGCGAGATGAGCAGCGACACGTCGCCCGTGTAGAACAGGCCGCCCTTACCGGTCCACGAAAGCTCCGGCACGCAGAACAGGCCCGTGAGCACGCCGCCCAAGATGCCGCCGATGCCGTGGCAACCAAACGCGTCGAGCGCATCGTCGTAGCCAAACTTGGTCTTAAGATGGCTGATAGCCAGGTAGCAGACGGGCGATACGATCAGGCCCATAACCAGCGCTGCCCACGGCTCGACAAAGCCCGCGCCGGGCGTGACCACCACAAGGCCCGCAACCAGACCGGTGCTGGCACCCACCAGCGTGGGACGGCCGGTATGCACGCGCTCGACGGCAAGCCACGAGACCATGCCCGCTGCGCTGGCCGTCACGGTGTTGAGGATGGCAAGTGCCGCCACGGCGTCGGCCTTGAACTCGCTGCCGCCGTTAAAGCCAAACCAGCCAAACCAAAGCAAGCCGGCGCCCAGCGCCACAAACGGCACGTTATGCGGGCGATAGCTCACCATGCCAAAACCGCGACGACGGCCGAGCATCAAGCAAAGAATCAGGCCCGTAAGACCGGACGAAATGTGCACCACGTCGCCGCCGGCAAAGTCGAGTGCGCCGATAATGTCACCGATAAAGGAGCCATCGCCGCCCCAAACCATGTGGGCAAGCGGCGCATAGACCATGAGCAGCCAAATGCCCAGGAAGGCCGTCATGGCACCAAACTTAACGCGGCCGGCCAGGCTGCCCGTGACGATAGCAGCAGTGATCATGGCAAATGCCATCTGAAAGGCGATGTTGATAATCTCCGGGTAGACGGCGCCGTCCGACGCGGTGCCCTCGGCCGCCTGCAGCACCTGACCGAGCACCGGCAGGCACAGCAGCTGGTCAAGGCCTCCAATAAACGGGCTGGAACCGTCGCCGCCGTAAGCCAGCGACCAGCCGGCAACAATCCACAGCACACCAACCAGGCCAATGGCGCCAAAGCACATGAGCATGGTGTTGATGACATTTTTGCGCCTGGACAGGCCGCCATAGAAAAACGCCAGACCCGGTGTCATTAAAAACACGAGCATGGTGCAGATGAGCATAAACGTTGTCGAACCTGTATCGTACATTCGCTCCCCCTTGATCGCATGAACGTTGTCGGCGCCCATAATGCGGCCGAGGGGCAACTGGTGTAGACCAGATGCGGCGTTGTTAAACGCTGCGTTGTCGAATGGAAACGGTGCCGCAATCTTGGAAACGGCGCGGCAACGGACGCGAAACGAACGGGAAATACGCGAGCAAGGAAGCCGTGAGCGCGCCCGTCCCGGCTAGTGGCGGAACAGCTCGCGGGCTCGGTCACGAAGGTCGGTAGCTCGGATGACGCCCTCGTAGCGGTTGATACGCAAGCGCGGGAAGGCATTGAAGAAGCGCAGGTCGCGGCGGCTGAGTGACACGCTCGGCACCGGACGGCTTATGCGCTTGCCGGCAAGGCGACGACTGAGCGACGGACGCGGCATGCTCGGCGCGGCATCGGCCACGCGGCGGGCAGCAAGTGCCAGGCCGCGAGCACCATCCGCGATAAACGTCGGCATTGAAGCCTTCTCGCGCAGGGCATCGAGCGCGGCGTCACCCAGCTCGGCCAGCCACGCGTTAACGGCACGGCTGCGGATATGCGTCTGTGCCACCGAGTCGATTGCCGAATCGGGAATGCGCTCGAGCATTGAGTCCGAGGCATCGGCAAGCGACTCGTTGATGCGGTCGGCAAGGTCGGCGCGCACGCGCTCCAGCTGATCGGACAGACGCCGCCAGCTCGCCAACGAGCATGCCGCGTCGACCATCATCGCGACCGCGACGATAAAGGCGGACAGCCGCACAATCAGCACCGGCAGATGGCCAAGCAGTCCCAGCAATGCCGGCTCCACCAAACGGCAAATGCACAACGAACCCAGGCCAAACGCGCAGGCCCAGTACAGGCAGATACGTCCGTGCAGGTTAAACGGCAGGTGCGAATAATCCCAAAAGCGAGCGCCCGTTGTTTTTTCCAACAGCACGCCTACGCTATACTCAATCACGCTGCATACGAGTGCTGCAGCGACAAACTGGCTCGAGGCATCCGGAATCCCGCGCAACAGCAGCCAGCAGGCAATGCCGCCCGCGCCATAGATTGGGCAGCACGGCCCCAGCAAAAAGCCGCTGTTGGCAAATCGTCCGTGATTGAGCATGGCACATACTGTCGACTCCCATGCCCAACCGCAAAACCCGTAAAAGGCAAACGAGAGCACCAGTGCCGAGAGTGGGCAGGCGGCAAGCGTCGCGCCGCCAAACGCCATATCAATCGCGGTTTCCACCGTCTACCCTCTCCTCTTTTCGCTCGATGCTTTACTCACGTCATCGTCCGCCTCGTCCTTGCGCCGCAGACGACCGGCGACCGTCTCGCGCAGAGCGCACCATTTATCTGCCAGGCATACAATCCAAGCCTCACGACACGTCGGCGGCACTGGCACCAGCGGAAACATATGCCGCACGATAATGTTCCGTTCGCGCGGCGTCAGCTCAAAATCTTCCTCCGCACGTGCCAGGGCAAAAAACGGGTGGCGAAAGCCATGCAGCCGATGGCTTGGGTCGGGATCGTGCCAGTCATAGAGAAAGTAATCGTGCAGCAGGGCCCCGCGCAACAACGAAGCACGGTCGACCGAAATGCCGGCACGGCCCAAGCGCTCGGCAAAGGACAGGCTCGCCCGCGCTACCGAAGTCACATGTGCATAGACCGTCACGTCGCCATGCTGGATAAACTCGTGCGTCAGGTCCAAGCGGCCCGCCTGGGCCAGCTGGCGGGCGGCATAGTCGACCTCGTGCGCGATTTTTTCGGCACGAACGGCATCGGACATGCTGCCTCCTTCCAGCGACTCACGGCGACAAGCCACGGCCTGTGCACAATCGATAAAAACATCATGGAACATATCAGTATGGCATCGGACAAAACGTTTTGCCCCACCAGTTGGCGAATTACCGCGCCGCCGTCACATATCAAACGCCAAAATGTGCGAGACTGTCTTGTGCAATTGTGCCGGCCGAGGGAGTGCCGGCGCACGATTCGCATGGAGTAACCCACAACGATGCTGCTTACGCAAACGACAACGCCCGAGGACGTCAAGGCTCTCGATCGCGCCGAGCTTCCGCTGCTCTGCGGCGAGATCCGTCAGGCAATCCTCGAAAGCTCCGCCGCCGTCGGCGGGCACGTTGCCCCCAACTTGGGCGTCGTTGAGCTTACGGTTGCGTTTCATCGCGTATTTAACTCCCCCATCGACAAGATTGTCTTTGACGTTTCGCACCAGACCTACGCCCACAAGGCGCTGACCGGGCGCGCGTACACTTATATCGATCCGGAGCGTTATGGTGAGGCTTCTGGCTTTGCCAATCCCGACGAGTCCGAGCACGACCTGTTCGCCATGGGCCATACCTCCACGTCGGTGAGCCTGGGCTGCGGCCTGGCGCACGCTCGTGACCTGGCGGGCGATACGTACAACGTCATCACCGTTATTGGCGACGGCTCGCTTTCGGGCGGCTTGGCGTTTGAGGGCTTTAACAATGCCGCCGAACTCGATAGCAACCTGATCATCATCGTCAACGATAACGACCAGTCCATTGCCGAGAACCATGGCGGCCTGTATCGCAATCTGGCCGAGCTGCGAGCCAGCAACGGTACCTGTGAGCGCAACGTTTTCCGCGCGATGGGGCTCGACTACCGCTATCTGGACGCCGGTAACGACGTGTTGGCCCTCGTCGACGCGTTGCAGGAACTGCGCAATATCGATCATCCCATCGTGCTGCACGTCTCCACCGCCAAGGGCAAGGGCTTTGAGCCAGCCCAGAACGACCCCGAACGCTGGCATCACGTGGGTCCGTTTGACATGGCAACTGGACGCAAGCTCTGCCCGGGCCATCCGAGCGAGCCTGCGCCGCGCACCTATGCCGACATTACGGGCGAGGCGCTCAGCGCCGCCATCGAGCGCGATTCGCAGGTCGTGGGCATCACGGCCGCCACGCCCTACATCATGGGCTTTACACCCGAGCTTCGCGCTGCCGCCGGCAAACAGTTCGTCGATGTGGGCATTGCCGAGGAGCACGCCGTGACCTTTGCCACCGCGCTTGCGCGCTCGGGCGCCAAGCCAGTCTTTGGTGTGTACGGCACGTTTTTGCAGCGCGCTTACGACGAGCTGTGGCACGACCTGTGCCTCAACGACGCCCCGGCAACCATTTTGGTGTTTGGTGCGTCAATCTTTGGCACCACGTCCGAGACGCACCTTTCGTTCTTTGATATTTCCATGCTGGGTGGACTTCCCAACATGCGCTACCTAGCGCCGGCCTGCATGGAGGAATATCTGTCCATGCTGAGCTGGTCGCTCGACCACCGCGAGCATCCCGCGGCGATTCGCGTACCGGGCATCGGCCTGGTGAGCCGTCCCGATCTGGCGCCCGCCGAAGACACCGACTACAGCGCCGTTCGCTACAACGTGGTGCGCCGGGGTCGCGACGTTGCCGTGCTCGCGCTTGGCGATTTCTTTGAGCTGGGCGAGCGCGTGGCAAACCGCTTGGCTGCCGAGTACGGCATCGAGGCCACGCTCGTCAACCCGCGCTTTGCAACCGAGCTCGACCGCGAGTTCCTCGATAGCCTTGCCGCCGAGCATCGCGTTGTCGTCACCCTCGAGGACGGCATCTTGGACGGTGGCTGGGGCGAGCGCGTCGCGTGCTATCTGGCATGCACGCCGTTGCGCACGCGCACCTTCGGCATCGCCAAGGGCTTCCCCGACCGCTACGACCCCAACGAGCTGCTCGCTCAGAACGGCATGACGGTCGAGAATATGGCTGCCGAAGCCGTACGCTTGCTGAACGAGTAAGAAAACCTCCGCAAGGAAAGCACCCCTGCGGAGGTTTTTATTTTCGCGACGCGATTATCTTAACCTGTAACATCTATGGCCCGAATTTCCGTCTAACTGTTACAGATCGAGATAAGACATCTTAGTCCCAGACCTTTGTCTCAATCTGTAACAGATAGGGACCTTTTGGCCGTCCAGATGTTACAGATTGAGACATTCGAATTCCCCTGAAGAGAAAATCTCGATCTGTAACAGGTAGAACCCATTTCCTCGTCTAACTGTTACAGATTGAGACAAAGCAGCGAGACAGGCCACCACATCTGCAAGAACCACCACAAAGGCGCCCGTCCCTATTTGGTAGGTAGAATAACCCATAAGGTCAGTATGTTTCTGAGTTATTTCGTGTTGACCCATTTGAGCGGGATAGGGTATAACTCTACTCAACCGCTAGGGATTTTATTGAGAAAGGTGTTCTCCCATGAGCAAGAACCTCTCCCAGCAGGTCGTTCTCGACCGCCGCGGCTTCGTTGCCGCCACCTTCGCAACCGTCGCCGGCCTTGGTCTTGCCGGCTGCTCCGACACCAGCGCCGAGGCCGACAAGGGTTCCGCCGCCGGCTCCTCCAAGAGCTCCGAAGATACCGAGGCTTCCACCACGCTCGACGCTAAGGCATTCGACAAGCTCGTCGACAACGGCCCCAAGGCCGATGACGACGCCATCGCCGCCAGCACCTGGGCGACGGCCGTCAAGGATGCCGGCGTCTTTAAGATCGGCGGCGTTCAGACCTCCACGCTCTTCTCCCTCCTCAACGAGAAAGACGGTCAGACCCGCGGATTCGACGCCGGTATCGCACAGCTCCTGTCCAACTACATTCTGGGCGAGAACAAGGTCGAGATCACCCAGGTGACCTCGGACACGCGCGAGTCCGTCCTGCAGAACGGCCAGGTCGACGCCGTCTTTGCCACCTACACCATCACTGACGAGCGCAAGAAGCTCGTCTCCTTTGCCGGCCCCTACTACTACACCCAGCAGGCCATCCTGGTGCTCGCCGACAACGACGACATCAAGAGCGTCGACGACCTGGCCGATAAGAACGTCGCTGTCCAGTCCGGCTCCAACGGCCCCGCCATCCTGGAGGAGTTCGCCCCCAAGGCCAGCCAGCAGGAGTTCAAGACCGACGAGGAGGCCCGTCAGGCACTCCAGCAGGGTCGCGTTGACGCCTATGTCATCGATAACAACATGCAGCAGAGCGCCCTGGTCCGCGAGCCCGGTAAGTACAAGATCGCCGGCAAGCCCTTCGGCAGCAAGGAGCCCTATGGCATCGGCCTGCCGCTCGATTCCGACGGCGTCGCCTTTGTCAACGACTTCCTTAAGAAGATCGAGGACGACGGCACCTGGACTGAGCTGTGGCAGATCTGCATCGGTGACCGTACGGGCGACACCAATGTTCCCGAGCTGCCCGAGATCGGCGCCTAGGCAGCGAGCCTGGTAACGGCCGCAACGAAACCATATGGAAACGCATGATGCGCTTTATTGCGGTAAACTGTTTCCTCACTGAGTTGTCGGGGCTTCCGTACACACGGGAGCCCCTTTCCTTATCGGCGGGAGGTCCGCATGAGTCTCTCCGAGCTCTGGTCGCTCTATGGCCAGAACTATATCGACGCGCTGCTAGCAACCTGGGGCATGACGCTTGAGTCGTTTGCCATCGCCATGGTGCTGGCCGTCGCCGTCACTGTGATGCGCGTGTCGCCGCTCAAGCCGCTGCGCATCTTTGGCGACCTGTATGTCCAGGTCTTCCGTAACATCCCCGGCATCGCGCTGCTCATCATCGTCGTCTACGCACTGCCACCGCTCAAGGTCGTCCTGCCCTACCGCACCTGCGTTATCGTCGCCACGGTCTTTTTGGGCTCGGCCTTTGGCTCCGAGAACTTTATGAGTGGCATCAACACCGTCGGCGTCGGCCAGGTGGAAGCCGCCCGCTCGCTCGGCATGAGCTTCAGCCGTATCCTCGCCAAGATCGTGATTCCGCAGGCGCTGCGCTCGAGCGTACTGCCCATGACCAACCTCTTTATCGCCGTCATGCTTACCACCGCGCTCGGCAGTCAGGTGCCGCTTAAACCGCAGGAGCTCACTGGCGTGGTGAGCTACATCAACACGCGCTCGCTCGGCGGCGTCGCCGCGTTCTTTATCTCGGCGCTCGGCTACCTGGGCACGGCCTTTGTGGTGAGCCACATTGGCAACTACATCGATAAGAAGGTGAGGATCCTCCGATGAGCAAGCACTCCACCTCCGCGCTTACCATGCGCGATGCGCTCTACGAGGCTCCCGGCCCCAAGATGCGCGCCAAGATTCGCATCGGCACCGCCATCTCGCTTGTTGCCGTCGCCGCGCTCGCCGTCCTGGTACTGCAGCGCTTTTATGTGACCGGCCAGCTTTCGGTCCACTATTGGTATTTCTTTACGCACTTAACCACCTGGAAGTTCTTGCTTGCCGGCTTTGAGGGCACCGTTAAAGTTGCACTCACCGCCGGCGTCATTGCACTGGTACTGGGCTTAGCCCTTATGCTCGGCCGTACCAGCGGCATCAAGCCGTTACAGCTGGTCTGCCGTGTGCTCACCGATTTCTTCCGCGGCGTGCCGAGCCTGCTGTTCATCTACTTCTTCTTTTTGGTGCTGCCCCAGTACAAGATCGCGCTACCGTCATTTTGGATGCTCACACTGCCTGTCGCGCTCGCTGCGGCCGGCGTGCTGGCCGAGATTTTCCGCGCCGGCGTCAATGCCGTGCCGCGCGGTCAAGTCGAGGCAGCCCAGGCGCTCGGTCTCTCCAAGGCCAAAATCACCTTTAAAATCGTGTTGCCGCAGGCTATTCGGTTTATCATTCCGTCGTTGATTTCGCAGCTTGTGGTCGTAGTCAAAGACACCACCGTCGCCTATGTGGTGAGCTATCCCGACCTCATGCAAAACGCCCGCGTGCTCATTACCAACTACGACGCCCTCGTGTCGGTCTACCTGGTAATCGCGGTCATCTACATCCTCATCAACGTCGCGATTAACAAGGCCGCTGTCTATGTTTCGCACAAGACCGGTGCGACCATCATCCGCTAACGCTTTACCATTTCGAGTCATAAGGAGCCGAGCACCATGGCACAGAGCACCTCTTCAACCGGCAATCAGCCGCTGATCGAGCTCAGACACGTCGATAAGCACTATGGCGATCTACATGTCCTCAACGACATCAATCTCTCGGTCGACCGCGGCGAGGTCGTCGTTGTGATCGGGCCCTCGGGCTCGGGCAAGTCGACCATGTGCCGCACCATCAACCGCCTGGAAACCATCGACTCGGGCGAGATCCTCATCGAGGGCAAGCCCCTGCCGCAGGAAGGCAAGGATCTTGCCCGCATGCGCGCCGAACTGGGCATGGTGTTTCAGCAGTTCAACCTGTTCGCACATATGACGGTGCTGCAGAACGTCATGCTGGGACCGGTCGATGTGCTGGGTGTCTCCAAGGACGAGGCCCGCGAGCGCGCCATGGACCTGCTGAGCCGCGTGGGCGTGGCCGAGCAGGCCGACAAGGTGCCCGCACAGCTTTCGGGCGGCCAGCAGCAGCGCGTGGCCATCGCCCGTTCACTCGCCATGCAGCCCAAGGCCATGCTTTTTGACGAGCCCACAAGCGCCCTCGATCCCGAAATGATCAACGAGGTGCTCGAGGTCATGGTGCGCTTGGCCCAGCAGGGCATGACGATGATCGTCATCACGCACGAGATGAACTTTGCCCGCCGCGTGGCCGACCGCGTCGTGTTTATGGCCGACGGCCAGATCGTGGAAACCGGCACGCCCGACGAGTTCTTCGACCACCCCCAGACCAAGCGCGCCCAGGACTTCCTCAACTCCATCAAGGGCCACTAACCAGACCGCCCACCCGCCCGCCATGCCCATCCAAGCTCGAAAGTTACACCTATGATCGGAACTCGCACTTCATCGTCCTACACCCCGCACGTCGACGTCGCCCCCGCCGACCGCCCACTCATCCTCGTCGCACCGCGCTGGGAAGAGGCAGAGCCGTTTTTAACCGAGATGCTCTCCCCCAACGAGGAAATCGCAAGTGTCTTTGTCGATGCCATTCTTGCCGCCGGCGGCCTGCCGCTGCAGATGTCCATCACCGAGGACATTGAGGTTATCCGTCATTACGTCGATATCGCCGACGGCATCGCTATTCCCGGCGGCCCGGACGTCAACCCCAAGCGCTGGGGCGACGAGCGCCCCTACGACCCCACGCTGTGCTGCGAGATTCGCGACCGTTTTGAGTTTAAGCTGGTTAACGAGGTGCTTCGCGCCAAGAAGCCGCTCTTTACCACCTGCCGAGGCACGCAGCTGCTCAATGTCGCCACCGGCGGCACCCTGTGCATGGACGTGCCGAGCCTGGGTGCGCGCGAGGGCCGCACGCAGTGGCGCCATACCCACGTGCTCAACGATCCCGTGCACCCCGTCGAGGTCGTGCCGGGCTCGCTGCTGGAGCGCGCGGTTGGCGGTCACAGGCTGATCCAGACCAACTCGGCACATCACTGCTGCGTCGACCGTCTGGGTAAAAGCACGCGCTTGGTCGCCAAGGCAACCGACGGCGTTCCCGAGTGCATCGAGGTCGAAGGCCAGCCATTCTGCCTGGGCGTGCAATGGCACCCTGAGTACACGTGGAAGACGCTCGAGACCGACTTTAACCTGTGGAAGTCGTTTGTCGAGGCAGCGGCAAAGGTTAAGCAGGCCCGCTAGCTCGCGAATCACACGGGCTTAAACCTTCCATGCCAGGGGGGGGCGAACACCAGCAACGGTGCCCGCCCCCCTGTATTTGGTATGCTCGGTATGATTATCCCTCACAAACAATCAAAGAAATCTCGACCGCAATCGGTCGACGGCAAAGCAAATGGTAAAAACGCTTGCTACGTTAATTAGGCAGTCAATTAGAATCGAAATGCATTGACTATTCCCCAACGGAGTCACGCCGCAAATCCACATGAGCATCGAGGACGGAAGCGGAAGCATGGAATTGGCCCCGAGCTGTATGTAGATCGCTACGACGTTGACAAGCAGCAGCATGCCAATCGGACCGAAGCCGGACCCAAAATAGGAAACAACGATTACGCAACAAACCACATATGCAAGGCAGGCAGCGGCAGCAAGAACAAGTCGATAGCAAAATACATGCAGATTGAAATACTGCTGAGCATCCAAAACGATTACGCAGTTAAGACAGTACAAAACGACACTCGACAGGATAAACGCGCCCAAAAGGGCAAAAGAAGACAGCACCACTCGCGCAACGATAGCGCACACACGCTTCCCTCCCCGAGCCTCCGACAACCCCCACGGTTCCTCAATAAAGCCCGAACTGACAAAGCGCGGCACAATGCAAGCCGCGATGAACGGAAAGAACAATGCATGAGCCAACGGGGCTACGTTGAACAGCAGACCGCGAAAAACCTCTGCATTACCAAATAGAAGGGCATCCTCTGCCGATAGCCGAAGCGTCGGGTCTGGGAAAAAGCCCAAGAAACTGTTCTCACGGAGGCTACAGAACCACATCGGGAAAGAATTAAGCTGCAATACCATCATGCACGCATAAATTACCAGGATTAAGGCGTACGTCCATTTGCTCACATGCTTCAATTCTGAATGAAGGAATCTTCTAGTCTGACGAGCCATTGAGCACACCCCCAGCACGAAAGCTCACGAGAGCGTAAATCAATACCGATAGACAGCTGGCTGCCGCGCCATATCCCAGAAGCGTCAGCTGCCCCATATCGCTATACCCAAGGGCACATCCGACTCCAAGGTACGGCCCCGGAAGAAAGAAGATCCATCGCAAGGACGGTATGGGCGTCTGAAGGTAAGTTCCGTAGAGCGTCAAGCTCATGACAAATCCGATTATTACCACAGCACCGCTAAATACGGCGCTGCCTGTAATCCGATAGATGGTCACCGTCTCCAGCGCAACCGATATCACCAATACGGCGTTGACTATCATTGCGGGCAAAAATGCAGTTAGCATGTCGTGCGAGTAGTTATGCCCTCCACGTATTATGGCTATTGCAAAAAGAAGAAGGCAAAGCGCACTATATGCTGCGCCAATTATTAAAGCAGACGAAAGCACATGTGCTAGGGCCCCATTAAAGCGGGTAAGACCTCTTGCTGAAGAAATTCGGTATCCCTCTTCATAGCCGCGCTCCTGTAAAATCGCCAGGCAAACGATGAGCGGAACGAACAGGGAGGTGCCGGCGAAAGCACTGCGCACAAGGGACTCATCGGGTGCAGAAGGATCGATTACATTCCAGCAAAAACCAATATCCTCCCCAAAAACGCTATTGCCAAAGGCGAGCAACGTTGTTCCGTTTTTTAGAAAGACACAGAAGAGGAGGCCGAACGCCAGCATAAGCGCAAGACCAAACTTCGCCGGAAACATCCTGTGCAAACGCATCATATCTGCCTTTATGGGATGGATCGCCCGCTTCATAGCGAGACCGCCTTCATCAAGCGCCTGTAATACTCTTTTAGGGATGACGCCTCATCCCTTATGACGTCCATCGATTCCTTTTTTTGCAGTTCGCCGTCATGAATAAACAGGCAGCTTGTTGCAACCGATGCCAACTCATCCAAATCATGACTAGAGATGAGCATGGTCTTACCCTGCTCTCGATTCAATCGACCGATAAGGGCCCATATACTCTCGATGCCCAACGGATCCAATCCATTCGCCGGCTCATCGAAAATTAGTACGTCGGTGTCGCCCAATAAAGCCGTAGCTATATCCAGTCGCCGTTTCATTCCCAGAGAAAAACTGCTCACGCTCTTTTTCTCATCGACGTCCAGCCCGACTAGGCCCAAGACGCGAGGAACCTCACGTTTCTCATCGAGCCCCCATTCCGCACATCGGATCCGAAGATTCTCAGCCGCACTGAGGGATTGGTATGCTCCGCAGGAATCTGGCACATAGCCGACACGCGTCCGCATCAGGCTCAGCTCTTTTTTCGACTTGCCTCCAAAGAGCTCCACGCTCCCCGACGACGGCTCGCAGAGGCCCAAGACGATTTTAATTAGCGTGCTTTTGCCCGCACCGTTTGCACCAACAAGGGCAAGGAGCTCGGACTGATGCACCTCGAAGGAAACGTCATGCAAAACGCGCCGTCTCCCGTAGCGCTTTGACACCTTTGATAGCTTTATCGCTGATGCGTTCATCGGCCTCCCGTTCTGCTTGATAGCAAAACCGCTCATATCGTTCCTTCTTTCCTTTATCGTTTTTCATAGTTGTTATTGTTTTTCGATAACTCATATTTGTCAAGGTAATCTAAAAGAAAGAACCCGTGTTAGACACGGGCCCCTTTACGCTGATATTTCGTTATAGCTGTTCGCTTTATGCTACTCGTCGCTCAAATCTACAGCAAAGACTGATGTCGGAAGCAACGCCTCATTGCCTCCGCCGTCCCGCATCTGCCTCACGACATTTTTTGCACGCTCAACAATAAGCTCCTCAAGCTCTTTCTCACTCACCCGCCGAATAATATCTCCCGGTTGACAGTCAAGTTCATCGCAAATATCGAGAAGCGTCTTAAGGCGAATAGCTTTAATTTTTCCGTTTCTTAGCTTAGAAATATTAGCCGGAGTATGCCCCGTGGCACGAATCAGATCAGCACTGGTCTTTCCGGTCTTAAGTAGCTGCGTCTCAAGCTCGATGATGAGATAGCTCATGCTTCCTCCTACACAAGCTCGTCAGACTGCTCTTGGAGCAGCGAGGCATAACTCCAGATCACCGAGATACACAGACAGACAGCCGCGCCGATAAGCGACCCCGCATCAAAGGCAACGCCTTGGCAAATCTCAATAACGAAGGAATGAGGCACGACGTAAAGCTCCAGCCCACCAATGGTAAGATTGACCGATCCGTAGGCACCAATAAGCGAAACCGCGGCGTTAACAGCAAAGGCAAGCGCAAGAACACGGATAAGCCGCACATGCGTCTTGGTAAAGGGCGAGACGCCTCGCGAGATGTTACGGCTGATCCCACACAGAACGACAAGCGAAATACCCACGACGAGTGCCAGGCACAGTCCGCTTGGGATAACGATGCACCCGCCATCGAGAAGCGTCACGACGCCGAAAGAATCGACAGAGGCAACGTTTGCAACCGCATACCAGATCACGTAAACAACCAACGCGGCAAAAGCGACGAGCATCCCTGCAAAAACGGCTGCCATGCAAAAGCCAAGCTTCCTGATATTATCGCCCGCTTTGGCCATACGTTGAACGCTGTTAGACATACACTCACCCTCATCGACTCTATCGTTATTCGAACAGTTTATCGAACAACGATATTGATTGCATGCGGAAAGCCCCGCCAGTGCGCATAGGCCATTTACTAACCCGGAGGGGTGAGCGTGGATTTTTGGACACATATCGAACGAGAGTGGATAATCTCCCACTTTGGGGCCGCCACCGGGCCTAAAACGGGAGATTATCCACTCTCATAGTCATCAAGGCCCGCAAGCTCTTACTCTGCCGCCTCGCGCAGGGCCGACATCGTAGCCGCATATTGCTGCTGCAACGCATGCATTCCCTCGCGAGCGCCGTCAACGGTATCGGCGCCGCGCAGCGCCTCGGTCACCACGACCGCCGGCTCGTACAGATTATCGAATCCCAGGTTCTGGCTCACGCCCTTGAGCGTGTGCGCTGCCATAAACGCACCTTCGGCGTCTCCCGCCGCCATGGCAGCCTCCAGCTTGTCCATGCTCTCGTCATCTAAAAACTTGAGGGCAAAGCGGGCAAGCATTTCCCCGCCCATCAGCCGAGCGCACGCGTCTTCATAATTAGCGCCGATCTTCTCATACGCCTCACGCATGGAAATCATGGATTAAAAACTCCTTTGGTCAAACTAAATCGTGGGAAACGCAACGACGTCGGCGGGGCGTGCCAACGTCTCGGCAATACGGTCTTGCACCTCGAGCAGGCATTCGAGCAACAGCGGGTTAAAGGTGCCGCACTTACCGTCCAGGATCATCTGGATCGCCTCCTTGTGCGGGATAGCGTCCTTGTACACGCGCACGCTCGTCAGCGCATCATACACGTCGGCCACCGAGACCACCTGCGCGGCAATGGGAATCTCGTTGCCTTTAAGGCCATCGGGATAGCCCTTGCCGTCCCAGCGCTCGTGATGCCAACGCGCAATCTGGTACGCATATTCCATAAGCGCATTGCCGACGTGATGGCGGCCCAGCTCAAGCAACATGTCGGCGCCCATCGTGGTATGCGTCTTCATAATCTCGAACTCCTCGGGCGTAAGGCGCCCGGGTTTGTTGAGAATCGCATCGTCAATCGACATCTTGCCGATATCGTGCAGCGCCGAAGCCAGGGCAATCGTAGAGCGTTCCTCATTGTCGAGGGAGATGGTGTCGCTACGCTGGACCAGACAGCCAAGCAGCAGCTCGGTCAGCTTCTCGATGTTCGTAACGTGTCTGCCGCTCTCGCCGTTGCGAAGCTCCATGACGCCGGCCATGATGTCGATGAGCATGCGACTGTTCTTGACGCGCTCGTTGTACTGCTGGGACAGCAGGCTCGTCAGGCGGCGCTGTTTGGCGTATAGGCGGATGGTGTTGCTTACACGGCGGCGCACGACACGGGAGTCAAACGGGCGGTTGATATAGTCCGAGGCGCCCAGCTCGTACGCGCGCAGAACCATATCATCGGAATCTTCGCTCGAAATCATGATAAAAGGCAGATTGTCGATACCCGATCGGCGCGACAGATCGGCCAGCACCTCAAAGCCGCTTATGCCCGGCATGACAATATCCAGCAGCACGAGCGACAACTCATCGCCATAGCGGTCGACCATGTCGAGCGCCGTACGACCGTTGTCGGCCTCCAGGATGCAATACTCGTCCTTGAGCATCTCGTTGAGAATGGCTCGGTTCATCTCGGAGTCATCGACAATAAGCACCAAAGGCTTTTCGCTTTGGAAGGCCTCGATGGAATCGGCATCGGTCACGACCGTACCGGCTTTTGCCTTAGCGCGGCTCAATAACTGGACAGCGCGGCCAACGCCCTCATCGACCGTCTCGCCATGAATGCGAACGCCACCAACACATGCCGTCAAGCTCACGTACTCATGGCCCGGAACAATCGTGGAACGAACGGCATCGGACACCTGATGCAGGCGACGGGTGAAGTCATCGGAGGGAATATTGGGCATGACGACCACAAACTTGTCGCAGCCATAGCGCACAAGCTCGTCAGTCGAACGAATTCCGCTGCGTATGGCTGTCGCCACAGCACCGAGCGCAAGGTCGCCGGCATGACGGCCACACGTATCGTTGAAGACCCTAAAATCATCAAGGTCGATCATCGCAACGCCGGCATTCATACGGGCGCTTCGGAGCTTTTCCTCGTAATACCGGCGATTGTGTACACTCGTCAGCACGTCGGTGTAGACAAGGTCCTCTTCTGCAGCCTCTTGCTCATCGATCGGACGCACCATCAGCAAGACATGAGGCTCGCCTTCGACCTTCAGAGGGCGCAGACGGGCGCGGTACTCGGCACCATCATTGAGCAGCTGCTCCGATACCTCATCGGAACCTGCCAAGGCCTCAAGACTCGACTGACGCAGACAAGGGCAGCGATCGCCGGCAAGCAAGCAGTTAGGCTCGCTCTTAATCTGATCGGCCGACAGCAAACGCACCACGGGGTAGGTCTTCGCGACGCGGGCGACCTCGGCGGCGGCCTCCTCGTCGGTTAGATTGACCTCGTGATTATTGAGCATATGGGGCCCTTTCGATAGTTTCGCATGGTAGCGGTGGGTTCCAAATGTTACAAGGTTAACACCTTGCCGATGCAGGTAAGCACGTGAATGCTGTTACATTTTTATGAGTTGGCAGACGGCGCGATTGAAGCCGCAGACGTGAGGTCTTGAGCACATTTGTTAACACGGCCGAAACGTTTGCGAGTGAAGCCTGTTTTGTTTTTGCAGCTGTTAGAACCCCAGGATGCCACGGACAGTCTGGGCAGCCGCTGTCGGGCGATCGCGCAGGCCGTTGTGCGCGCCGGGAACCATTACGAGTGGACAGTCCAAAAGTTCAGCCGCCATCCTCGTACCAGCCTCGCGAGGTGTATCGACCGAAAGCTCGCCCAAAAACACGGCCGACACCGCCTTTGACGCGCGGGCGCGCTCCCAGTCGGGAGCATATGTCATATTTGTTCCATATTCGTTCGCCATAAAGCAACGACCATTGCGCAGGGCATGTTTGACTTCCGCTTCGGTCGTCCCAGGAGCCTCGGGGTCCAAGTCGCCGAGGGCTCCCAAGAAAAGCCGGAGCGCCCTTGAAACCTTTCCAGCCGCAATCATATCGAGCAAAACCGGAGCTGCGCCCATACCGACGCCTTCGGCCGACACAGCCGGCTCATGCAGAATCGCACGGGCGACGAGATGGGGTTCGGTGCGAAGAAGCTCAAGCGCCACCAACGTACCGGCGCTATGCGCAAGCACATTTGCCGGAGCGCCAACGTGTTCGATCACGGCTTGCAGATCGGCGGCCTGAGCGGCAAGATCATAGCTGCCGTCTGCCGCATCGCTGCTGCCACCGCAGCCGCGGCGGTCGTAGGCAATCACGCGGTAGTTGCGGCTGAGCTCACAAGCGATACCGTCGAAAAATGTGCCGTCGACACAAGCGCCGTGCACGCACACCAAGGCAGGAGCATCAGGCGACACATCCGGGCCGGCATATTCGCGACAGGCAATCGTGGTGCCCGCATTCTCGACCGTAAAATCCATGTTGTGCCCCCATAATCAATGCTCATCCAGTTGCACGTCAGTACGGCTAGATGGGCCCGCATTGTCTTACGCCTTGTTAACAGATTAACTGTACCCGACCCGAGGCTTTTCATGGCACGGCATAATGAGCGACGTGAAAAAACGAAACTTGTAAAGCAAGAGCCCGCGCCTTGCTTTGGAGCCGATGCTATGCTTAGGCACAATTGTCTTGAGGAGCATATGCCTATGTCTACGTTTTTGAATGCCAGCCCCATCTTTGGGCCCGTTCGCAGCCGTCGCCTTGGCCTCTCGCTCGGCGTCAACATGATGCCGGCCAGCGGCAAAATCTGCACGTTCGACTGCATTTACTGCGAAAACGGCCTCAACGCCGAACGCCCCTGCCATGAGCCGTACAACACAGCTGCCGTGGTACTCGACGCGCTCGAGGCAAAGCTGCGCGAGATGGCAGCCGAGGGCGAGCTCCCCGATGTGATCACCTTCGCAGGCAACGGCGAGCCCACCGCCGCACCGGAGTTTCCGCAGGCCATCGCCGGCGCCGTCGCGCTGCGCGACGAGCTTGCCCCAAACTCCAAGATCGCCGTGCTTTCCAACGGCACGCGCGCCGACCGCCCCGAGGTGCACGACGCGCTCATGATGGTCGACGACAACATCCTTAAGCTCGATACCGTCGACCCGGCGTTTATCCAGCTGCTCGACCAGCCTGTTGGCCCCTACGACGTCGAGCACCAGATCGAGACGTTCGCAAGCTTTGACGGTCACGTTATTATCCAGACGATCTTTTTGACCGGCGAGTATCAGGGCAAGCTCATCGACAACACCGGCGAGGAGTACGTTGCCCCCTGGCTCGCGGCACTTGAGCGCATTCGCCCACAAGAAGCGACCATCTACACGGTGGCTCGCGAGACGCCGGTCGCCGGCCTTGCCAAAGCAGCGCCCGAGGCCCTCGACGCCATCGCCGCGCGCGTGCGCGCCCTCGGCATTCCCTGCCAGGTGAGCTACTAGCGCGCAGCTGCCCTGTGAGTGGGCTATACTAGCTGCGAATGAAAGGAAGTTAGCCATGTTTGACAATGGACCCGTGCCCGGCCGCAACGACGTCTGCTGGTGCGGCAGCGGCAAAAAATATAAGAAATGCCATAGCGCCTTTGATGAGCGCCTCGAGCGCTTGTGGGAAGAGGGCTGGGAGGTTCTGCCCCGCACGCTCTACAAGACGCCCGCCGATATCGAGGGCATCAAGCGCTCGGCCGCCATCAACGTGGGTGTGCTCGATTACGTAGGCGAACACATCGCCGCGGGCATGACCACCAACCAGATCGACCAGATGATCTACGACTACACCGTCGAGCACGGCGGCACGCCGGCCGATCTTAACTACGAGGGCTATCCCAAGAGCGTGTGCACCTCGATCAACGACGTCGTCTGCCACGGTATCCCCTGCGATGCGGATGTGCTGCACGAGGGCGACATCATCAACGTGGACTGCTCCACGATCCTGGACGGTTACTTTAGTGATTCGAGCCGTATGTTCTGCATCGGCGAGGTCTCGGCCGAGCGCCAGCGCCTGGTCGACGTCACCCGCGCCAGCGTGGAGGCGGGTCTGGCGGCCGTCAAGCCATGGCTACCGCTGTCCGTGATGGCCGAGGCCGTGCAAAAGACGGTCGAGGACGCCGGCTTTAGCGTGGTGCGCGAGTACGGCGGACACGGTATCGGTAAGGAGTTCCACGAGGACCCGTTTGTGGGCTTTACCACCGAGGCGCCCGATGTGGACACCATCATGGCTCCGGGCATGGTCTTTACCATCGAGCCCATGGTCAACGCCGGAGCGCCCGACATCAAGATCAGCAAGGGTGACGGCTGGTGCGTGCGCACCAAGGACGGCAGCGATTCGGCCCAGTGCGAGGTACAGCTCGTGGTGACCGAGGATGGTTACGAGCTGCTGAGCTGGTAGCTGTGGATGCGCCGGGCTACGCGATGGATATGTTAACCATCGCGTAGCCCGGCGTTTTTATAACGTTTTGCCTGATACAACCTGCCAAAATAAACCTGTCCCTTTTTGGCAGGTCGAGCGGAAAGGACTGCTTGTGAACATCCTGGTTTTGCTGCCCGTCAACGACCGCCATCGCGCAATTCTTGAGTCGAGCGCTCCGGGCGAGGACTTTATCTACACGAGCTCCGACACCATCACGCGTGAACAGGTCGCCAATGCCGACGTGATCCTGGGCAACATAGACCCTTCCCTGCTGACCGCATGCGAGCGCCTCCAGCTGCTGCAACTGCAGACCGCCGGCTATGACGACTATCTCGCCGCCGGCACCGTGCCGGCTGAAGCCAAGCTGTCTTGCTCAATCGGCGCCTACGGCCAGGCCGTGAGCGAGCACATGTTTGCCATGGTGCTGTCTATGATGAAGCGCCTGCCCGGCTACCAGGACCTGCAGCGCGAGCATCGCTGGGAGGATTTGGGGCCGGTCACCTCGCTCAAAAACGCCAATGTGCTGGTGCTGGGCGCGGGCGATATCGGCGGCCACTTTGCCACGCTCTGCCGTGGCATGGGTGCGCACGTCCGCGGCATCAAGCGCCATCCGCTCGTCTACCCCATTGTGTTTGAGGACATGGACGGCATGGACGCCCTGTCCGAGCGCCTGGCCGAGGCTGACATCGTCGCATCCTTTATGCCCAGCACGCCCGAGACCCGCGGCCTGGCGAACGCCGAGTTCTTCGCCGCGATGAAGCCGGGCGCCTTCTTTGCCAACGGCGGCCGCGGCGACCTTGTGGTCGCCGACGACTTGGTTGCCGCCCTGGAGTCGGGACATCTCGCCGGCGCCGCGGTCGACGTCACCGACCCCGAACCGTTGCCTGAGACAAGCCCACTGTGGGATGCGCCTAATATGCTCATCACGCCACACGTCTCCGGCTGGTTCCACCTGGCAGCCACGCTCAACAATGTGGTCGACATTGCCGCGGAGAATCTGCGTCACCTGCAGGCAGGCGAGACCCTGCGCTGCTGGATCGAACACTGATTGTTCCGGCGTTTTCCAAACGCCGGAACCCCTCGAGGCTGCGAGCCCGCCAGAGCGGCAATCTGACGTTCAATCGTCGGGCATGGCCAAAAGGCCTATGCCCTCCTCTTTCACGTCACCTTGCTCGCTCTGGCGGGCTCTCGCTGACTTTCGCTCAACCTGCAAGGTTTCGCCGATGTTGACCCTACCTGCAGTACCTCAACTCTATTTGAGCGTTGTTAGATAGTTTCTTGCGTCTTCTACGCTCATTGCGGCGACTGGTGCGTGCGAGCAGAGCTTGACATCGTTGGTGACCAGAAGGTCTGCCTTTGCGCGCATCGCTGCCGCGATGATTAAATCGTCTTCGTAATCGCTATGGAGCTTACGCTGCTTACTCGCCATCCATATGTCGCTCAGGTCGCAGGGCACGGGCGTAGCAAGTTGCGACAACACATCAAGACAATCCCATGCGAGTGATGTCGCCGCCGAAGCGGCATCTTGAGACAGCGAACCGTGCTCGCGCCGATACCATGCCTTATGTTCGCTTGAAATCAAATAGAACAGATCTTTGGACGATGTCGCCGCATACAGCAAATCCACCTGCGCCGTGCATGCATCGCGTAAAAACTCAATCGCCACCGAACGACCACGTCGTGAGGGAATGAAGTAATCGAGCCACACGTTGGTGTCAACCAAGATACGCCTTGGAGCCTCACTCATAGAGCCAGCTCATCTCCTCGCCATAGCGATCCGCATAGGCATTCCGTTTGAGCTCTTCGTCGTCCGATGGCTGAGCCCTGACCATATCGATTCCCGACTCACGGCAAGCGGCAGCGAACAGCTTCGACCCCTGATCCATGAGCTCGAGCTTACGTTTGGCGGCCTTTTCGCGCTCGCGCTGTTCCGCCCGGGCACGACTGGGCAGCAGGATATCCTCGAGCGCGCCGGGCCGATCAGCCAGAGATGCCGCAAGTTGCCAGAGCGCACGCACCGCTTGGCTCGGCGTCATACCGGCCCTGGAGAGAGCGGCGTCCCCACTCCTTTTAAGATCGGCATCGAGACGCACGTTGATCTGAGCGGCTGTTGTGGTCATGACCCCTCCTTAATACTTCAAAACTATCATAAAACTCTATGGTAAATACGTAAAGCATGTATAGCATTTATAAGCATTAGCCGTACTCTGTACACAAAAAGCCGCCGAGGCACACTGCACCTCGGCGGCCACGTATCACAGATCTAGTTCGGTTTTACCCTTTGCATTCGCCCAGATAAAACCTGCCAAAATTAACATCCCTCTTTGGCAGGTTTTAGAGCTCCGCGCTTTCGGCTCCGTTGATATGGAGGTCGCGCTCGTAGAAGGCGGTGAGGGCGCGGATGGCGTACATCACGTCGCGTACGCCGCCGGTCTCGTAGCTTGAGTGCATGGCCAGCTGCGGCAGGCCCACGTCCACGGCATGCATGCTCGCCTGCATATTGGACAGGTTGCCGAGTGTGGAGCCTCCGGCCATATCGCTCTTGTTGGCGAAGGCCTGTGTGGGTACGTCGGCGTCATCGCAGATGGCCTGGAACACCGCGCGGCTAAAGGCATCGGTGCAGTAGTGCTGGTTGGCGGCTTCCTTAATGACGATGCCGCCGTTGAGCACAACCTGGTTGCGGGCATCGCACTTCTCGGCGTGGTTGGGATGCACGGCATGCGCGTTGTCGCAGCTCACAAGCATCGAGGCGGCAAGTGCGCGATGGTACGACTCGTCGTCAAAGCCCAGCGATCCGTTGATGCGGCGCAGCGCGTCGGCCAAGAACGTCGACATGGCGCCCTGCTTGGTCTCGGAGCCAACCTCCTCGTTATCAAAGCAGCAGAAGACCGAGATGTCATGCGCATTCTCGGCACCCAAAAATGCCTGCAGCGAGGTATAGGCGCAGGCCAGGTCGTCAAGCTTGGGCGTCGAGATAAACTCGTCGGCCCAGCCCCAAATGCGCGCATCCTGACGATTGACCAGGAACAGGTCGCGACCCAGAATCTGCTCGGGCTCAACGTCCAGTTCGTCAGCGATCAGTGCGTCAAAATCTCCCTGTTTAAGCTCGCCGGCGCTGATGAGCGGGCACAGGTCGACGGCTCGGTTGGGAGCAAAGCCCTCGTTAACGCCGCGGTTCATGTGGATGGCAAGGCTCGGAATGATAGCGACCTCGCGCTCGGTAGCAAGCAGGCGGCTCTCGATACGGTCGCCCTCGCGCACCAGTACGCGGCCCGCGAGCGCCAGCGGGCGATCGAACCAAGTGTAGTCGATCATGCCGCCGTAGGCCTCGATGTTCAGACGCAGCGTCTCGCCCGCACCGTCAAGTTCGGGCACGGCCTTGACCTTAAACGTCGGAGAATCGCTGTGCGACGCCGTGAGCTGAAAATGATAGTCACCGGCAACACCGTCCTCGCCCCACGTCGCGGCCAGGTCCTCGCCCACCTTAAAGGCAACAACGCTCGAGGTGTTGCGCTGCGTGTAATAACGCCCGCCCGGCTCGATGTCCCACGCCGCATTCTCGGGCAGGTAGGTAAAGCCCGCCTCGTCGAGCTCGGCCATAATGGTCGCCGCCGTATGGAACATGCTGGGGCATGCCTCGATAAAGTCGATAAGGTCGTTGGCGGCCTCGATATCATCGGCCGTCACATGCGCGCGCTCGGGCGTTTCCTGATCCGTCATGCTCTCCCCTTTCGCTGGGTTGATGGTCCCCTCCAGCATACCCCGCCACGCCAGCGCCGCACTCTTCATTCCATGTTTAATCCCGCGCCGCTCACCAAGTTGAGCCATCATGCCCGCGCTCCTTTTGCGACAATTACGCTAACAGGACGAGAGGAGCCGTCATGAAGCCACGTAACATTGCCATCGCCTGCGGTGTCGCGGGAGTCGCCGTCGGCCTTGCCGCTGCCACCGGTATCGTTTATCACAAGCAAATCAAGTCCGCCGCGTCGCTCAAACGCTTGACCGGCTACGCGGATGGCTATGACCTGTACGCAATCGACATCGCCTACGACTACGATCTTGATCGCATCATCGCCGCTGGCGTGCGCGACGACCAGGCCTACATCGATGCCGTGGTGGCGCAGGTGCTGCCCGGTGTGCCGGTACATGTCCAGGCGCCCCAGTTTGCCTGCAGCGCTTTTGTCGCCGTAGATGCCGAAGGCCGCGTGCGCACCGGTCGCAATTACGACTTTAAGGACGACACCTCGGCGCTGCTGGTGCGCAATCACCCACGTGGCGGCTATGCCTCCATCGGGTTTGCCGCCCTTAACAACCTGGGCGATAACACTCCGCTTGACTCCGTCGCCGGACGTGCCGCCGCACTCATGGGCCCGTTTGCCCAGCTCGACGGTGTTAACGAATGCGGCGTGTCCATTGCCGTACTCACTCTGGATTCCAAGCCCTGTGACCAGGACGCGCAACGCCCCGTCATCAATACCTCGCTCGCCATCCGTCTGGTGCTCGACCGTGCCGCCACCACGCAAGAAGCTGTCGACCTGCTTTCCGCCTACGACATGCACGCCATGGCAGGACGCGATTACCACTTCTTTATCAACGACGCCGCCGGTGACGCGCGCGTAGTAGAGTGGGATCCGCGCGATCCGGACCGTGCTTTCAAAGCGACTCCTGTACGCCAGGTTACGAACTTCTACGCCTGCTATGGCGACGAAGTGCTGCCCAACCAAAAGAATGGCGAGCTGGGCCATGGTAAAGAGCGCGCCATCGCAATCGCCGATGTCCTTGACGCCCATGTCGGTGCCCAGGACGAGGCAGTCGCTTGAAAGGCCCTACGCGCTGCAGCGCAAGAACCCAATCCGAAAGACATCACCAGCAATACGCAATGGTCGGTCGTCTTTGACAATACCGAACCCGCCGCCGCCATTACGCTGCGCCGCCACTGGGGCGACGTCGACGCCTTCGCGCTGTAAGGAGCTGGCACCGTCGTCCTTACGCTGGCCTGACGTTGCTTACATTTCCATACATTTGAGCTAACACGTTTTACCCCCGTATCAACAGTGTGCGGGGGTAAACTTATGCGCATGTTATAACTTGCCCGGAAGGATTCACCATGCTTAGAATCGGTCTTCTTACTAGTGGCGGCGACTGCCAGGCGCTCAACGCCACCATGCGCGGCATTGTCAAAACGCTTATGACCAATAGCGAAGAGCCTATCGAGATTTATGGCTTTGAGGACGGCTATCAGGGCCTTATCTACAGCAGGTTCCGCGTCATGACGCCCGCCGATTTTAGCGGCATCCTCACCCGCGGCGGCACCATCCTGGGCACGAGCCGCACGCCGTTCAAGCGCCTGGATACCCCCGAAGCCGATGGTGTCGAGAAGGTGCCGGCGATGGTCCACACCTATCATAAGTTGCAGCTCGACTGCCTGTTTATGCTGGGCGGTAACGGCTCCACCAAGACCGCCAACCGCCTGCGCGAAGAGGGCCTCAACGTTATCGCCCTGCCCAAGACCATCGATAACGACACCTGGGGCACCGAGCTGACGTTTGGCTTTACGAGCGCCATCGACGTCGCCACCAAGTGCATCGACGACATCCACACTACCGCCTCGAGCCACGGCCGCGTGTTTGTCATCGAGATCATGGGCCACAAGGTTGGCTGGATCCCGCTGTACGCCGGCGTCGCGGGCGGCGCGGATGTCATCTTGATTCCCGAGATTCCCTACGACATGGACCAGGTTATCAAGACCATCGAGCATCGCATGGAGACCGGCAGCCGCTTTACCATCGTGGCCGTCGCCGAGGGCGCTATCTCCAAGGAAGACGCGGCGCTGTCCAAGAAGGAGTACAAGAAGAAGCTCGCCGAGCGCACGAGCCCATCGATCGTCTACGACATCGCCAAGGAGATCGAAGCCAAGACTGGTCGCGAGACCCGCGTCGCCATCCCCGGCCACACGCAGCGCGGCGGCCAGCCCGACGCCCAGGACCGCATCTTTGCGACCCAGTGCGGCGTCGAGGCAGCGCTCGGCTGCCTGCGCGGCGAGTTTGGCTACATGATTGCCCTGCGTGACGGCAAGATGTGCCACATGCCGCTCGAGGAGGTCGCCGGCAAGCTCAAGTACGTCGACCCCCAGAGCGACCTGGTACGCGAGGCCAAGGCGCTGGGCATCAGCTTCGGCGACGAATAGCCTCGGCCGAAACTGCTCTCATCGGAGACCCCAGGGCTTACCTCCCAAATCGTCCTCGGACATGTCAGGATCCCGCCGTGCGCTTCGCGCGGCGGGATCCTTCCGTCCTGCGGAAAGATTTGGGAGGTAAGCCCTGGGGCCTCCTGCGGTAACCGGGGAGGCCGAGGCTATTCGTCTTCTTGCTGCAAGTGCCTGGGGTAGGATGCGGCGTGCATTTTTGGGAGTATTCAGCAGCCGAGGGTGCCTGCATACTGGATTTTGGGCGAGAGACAGGCGCCGCGGGCCGCATTCTGCAAAAAAATGAGCGGTCCTCGAGGCGCCGGAGCTCAAAGTCAGGCTTTCAATGCGCTTTTGTGCGCCCGCTCCCGCACCCGCGGACCCCGGGATGTTGAATACTCCGGAATTTGTACGGCGCCCCCTGGGGTACCTGTGGGCAAAAAGCAATCGCCCCGCCGAAATATGCATTTAGCGGGGCAGTTTATGCAAAAATACTGCTGTGGGCGCGTCGGCAGCTCGCCAGAACTTGAATCCCAGGACAGGCTACTCGGCGCTCTTGAGGGCGCCGACCATGTCGATCCTATTGAGAGTGCGATTGGTAGTGAGGTTGACGATAAACGTAAAGACAAAGGAAAGCACTACGGCGAGCACATAACTCAGCGGCTGGACCTCAACGTCAAAGTAGAGCGACGGCATCTGCAGAATGTACGTAAAGCTCTCGGCCAGCAGGCTACCCAGCGGCACGCCCAGCGCGGCGCCAATTGCCGTGAGGATTAACGTCTCCTTGTTGACGTAGTGGTGCACCTCGCCACGGCGGAAGCCCAGCACCTTAATGGTCGCCAGCTCGCGCTCGCGCTCGGAGATATTCGTGTTGGACAGTGTAAACACAACCACAAACGACAGGCACGCCGCCATAAAGGTCACGAGCGCCACGACCGAATTGATAATCGTAAAGTTCGCATCAGCGTTCGCCTGATGCTCGGCCGTACTCGAAATCGTAAGCCAGCCGTCACTCTTAATCTTCTTGCTAAACGCAATCTGGTCGGCCGACGAGCCCTTCAGCAACGCAAGGACACCGTTAAGGCGCGCGCTTCGACCGAACGCGCGCTCATAGGTGCCCTGCGTCATATAGAGTGTGTTGCCAAGATAGTTGAGCGAAATGTCGCTGACTTTGACCTTGGCAGCATTGAGCGACGAATCCTGAACGTGCGCCGTATCACCCGGCTGAATCCCCAGCGCCAGCTGTGAACTCTTGCTCAGATACACATCTCCGTCACGCAAAGACAGCGACTCTTTGGACTCGTCCTCAAGGCGCACGTAGTCGTCCAGATCGTTCACGCGGTCATCGGGCACCACGATTAACAGCACTGTCTCGCTTTTGCCGCCAAATGTAAAGGTGACGTTATCGGTCGTAATCGGCAGCGTCGAAGTCACGGTCACACCGGAATCCTTGACCGCGCTTCGCTCGTCGAGCGCCGCGCACGTCTGCGTAAAGTCGTCGGGATTGGCGACCGCCAGCAAGTCGTAGCGCGTGATATGCCCGTACTGCTTGGGCGAAAGCGCTATCGACGTATCGCGGATGCCCAGAGCGCAGATCACGAGCGCCGTGCAGCCGGCGATACCAAAGATGGTCATAAGGGCACGCTTTTTGTAGCGGAACAGGTTACGCGCCGCCACCTTGTTCAAAAAGCCCATACGGTGCCAGATAAAGCCGATGCGCTCAAGCAAAATGCGCGAGCCGGCACGCGGGGCCTTGGGACGCATGAGCGAGGCTGGGGTCTCGGCCATCTCGTGGCGGCAGGCGATAATCGTGGCGCCTACCACGCCCACGGCAAACAGCGCCACCGAGACGATTGAGGACACGATGTCGTACGAAAGCAGCATCTGGGGCAGTGAGTACATGTCGTCGAACACCGTGAACAGGAACAGTGGTAGGCCCACAAATCCGACAATGTTGCCAAGCACGCCGCCGATCAGACAAGCCCACAGTGAATAGTTCACGTATTTGGACAGGATACGCCCGCGTGAATAGCCGAGCGCCTTGTACAGACCAATGAGCGTGCGCTCCTCCTCGACCATGCGCGTGGCGGTGGTAAGGCTAATGAGCACGGCGACGACAAAGAAGATGAATGGGAAAACCGTGGCGATGGCTTCGATCGAAGAGCTGTCGCTCTCCACGCTCGAGTAGCTTGTGATGCTATCGCGGTCCTGGATGTACCAAGTGCATTCGCCCAGATCGGAAAGCTCGGTACGGGCATCGGCAAATTGCTGGTCGGCGGCTGCGCGGCGCTGGTTCAAATCGGCCTGTGCCTGAACGCGCTCCTCGCTGCCCTCGGCCATGCGATTGATGTTGTCCTGCTCTATCCCAAAGAGCATATTCGTCTGGCGCTCAGCCGCATCCAAGCTTGCCGGCGTGTCGACCGTCAGTTCCTGAACACGCGCCTTCTCGCGCTCATCGCGGATCTCCTCGATATTACTCTTGACCTCGTTGATCTTTGTCGTGTAGGCATCGGAATAGGAGTTAAGGCTCTTGGCTCCCTCAACAATCACGTGGACGGCGGAGTAGGAGGAAGATGTCGCGGCATCCTCGCTCACATAGAACTTATAGTCCGCAGCCGAAGCAGCGCGAAAGTCGTTGACGGTCGAGTCGGAGCTCACATCGGTGGGATCGAGGACCTCGGCCGTAATGGTGTAATCGCCCGCGGCAAACTGGTCCTTGGCGCTTTGGTTCGACGAGCTCGCGTCATTGGCGGCAAAGCTCACGGTATCGCCGAGCTTTTTGCCCGAAGCCTTCAGAAACTTCGATGTCACCGCAACCTCACCGGCACTCTCGGGCAAATCGCCGCTCACCAGCACCGGCTGATCGATATTCTCCTTGGAAAGGCTCTGCACGACCACGCGCTCGCGCGTTGTGCCCACGGCGGTGTAGGCGGTCTCGGTGTAGATGCCCTCGGCCGTCTCGACGCCGTCGACCTCTTGGATAGCCGCAAGATCGTCGCGTGTAAGGCCATAGGTCGACTGCACGTTAATGTCATAGACACTCTGCTGGTCAAAGTAGGCGTCAACCGAATCGCGCAGATCCTCGCAGCCCGCCTTAAGGCCGCACATCACGCTCACGCCAAGCGCGGTGATGACCACGATTGACAAGAAGCGCTTAAGACTGCCTCGGATTGTGCGGTAGATGCCACGGCGAAAAACCGTCGGGACCATATCGTTTGAGCTTTGAGCAGTGCGGTAGGTCGCGAACTCCCCGTCGTGGCCTGCGTGCTCCGTATCGTGGTTTTGGCTGTTTTGGCGATCTTGGTCCATGGGCGCTACCACTCGATCGTCTCGATAGGCACGGGATTTTGCTGAACTGTCTCGCTCTCCACGCGACCACTCTTAAAGCGAATCAGACGATCGGCCATGGGCGCGAGCGCGGAGTTGTGCGTGATGATGATGACCGTAATGCCCTGCTTGCGGCAGGTATCCTGCAACAGCTGCAAAATCTGCTTACCGGTTTTGTAGTCGAGTGCGCCCGTTGGCTCGTCGCACAGGAGCAGCTTGGGATTCTTGGCCAGTGCGCGTGCAATGGACACGCGCTGCTGCTCGCCGCCCGAAAGCTGCGCCGGGAAGTTGGCAAGGCGCTCACCCAGGCCAACCTGGCGAAGCGTCTGTTCGGCATCGAGCGAATCGGGGCAAATCTGCGCCGCAAGCTCGACATTTTCGAGCGCCGTCAGGTTGGGGACCAGATTGTAGAACTGGAAGACAAAGCCGACGTCGGCACGGCGGTATTCCACGAGCTGCGCCTCGTTGGCGGAGCTCACGTCGCGCCCGTCCACCGTCACGGTGCCGGAGGTAACCGTATCCATGCCGCCCAGGATGTTGAGCGCCGTGGTCTTGCCGGCACCCGAGGCGCCCAGGATAATGGCGAGCTCACCGCGCTCAACGGTAAAGCTCGCGCCGTCGAGCGCGTGAATGCGGGCATCGCCCTCGCCGTACGCCTTGATGACGTCTTTGAATTCGATATAAGCCATCGATTAATTCCCATCTGGTCGGATAACTCCTTAGTATTACCCATTTCGCACCGACCAAAAAGGGACAGGTTTATTTTGGTAGGTTTTAGAGGCGGACAGTGAAGGTAATCTGACGATCGTGGCCAAATACGGTAGCGGAGCCGCCATGGGCCTCGGCGATGGCACGCACAACGGATAGGCCCACGCCCGAGCCGCCCGTCTTGGAGCTGCGCGATACGTCTGCACGATAGAAGCGGTCGAACAATCGGTCCAGGTCGCCTTCGGGCAGCTCGTCCACGGCGTTCGATACGACAAGCTCGGCGGCACCTTTACCCTGACCGCGCGAAACGGCACGCAGGCTCAGCTCGATCACGCTGTCCTCGCTTGCGTAGCGTGTGGCGTTGTCCAGCAGCAGCTCAACAACCTGCGCCACTGCCGCGGCATCGGCATGGGCTCGCACGCCGCTCGCGATCGACGTCGCCAGCCGCTTTCCGCGCGAAACCGCCACCGACCCAAACGGCGCCGCCGCCTTGTCCACTGCCTCTGAAAGATCGATCGATGTCATGGTAAAGCCGGCCGAACCCTCGTCCATACGCGCCAGGAACACCAGACGCTCCGTCAGCGCCGTCAGCCGCGCGACCTGCTCGTGAATGCTCTGCGTCCACTCGCTCTCGCCGCTCTCAATTTCCTGTACCTCGTTAGCGGCGTCGATCACGGCCAACGGCGTCTTGATCTCGTGGCTTGCATCGGTAATAAAGCGCTTTTGTTTGCTGTAGCTCTCGACCATCGGTCGAATCACCGCGCCCGAAGCACCCGCCACAATTGCCAGCACCGCCAGCCAGCCAATGCAACTGATTGCCACGCTCGCGCTCAAAAACGAATGAAAGCTTGCAAGCTCGCGCGAACAATCCACGAACACATAGGTGGTCTCGTCGCCCTGAACCGTAACCGTATAGCGGTAGTTACCAGAAAAGCCCGAGGTCCAACCCTTGGAATATAGTCCTGCAGCGATGCGTGCAGCACGCTTGGCGCCCACCGCGGCAATGCGGGCCGTGTTGACATCGGTCACCTGCCCACCGGCAATCGATACCGTAAAGTAGCGCGTGTCGAAGGGAGACTCCGCCGTCATGCCTTCGAAGTGCCTGATGCGAACGCCCGCTTGGCTATCGCCGGCATCCTTGCCATTAGCGGGATCGTCTTTAGGCTCGTCCCCCCAATCGAAACCATCCTTGCCCGCCAGGATATAGTCCAGGCGAGCATCGGCCATCTTGCAGACATGCGAATAATTGACGATGTTGATGCCGGCGATGATGAGCATGAGCACCACGGTCACGGCGCCCATGGCAACGAGGATAAACTTGCGACGCAGACGACGTCCCATTGCACTGGCAGTATCGGCGCGCCCCGGATTACCCGAGTCCGCGCCCATGCCGAGCTTTGCCGCCATGCGCTTCCGCCACGCGCTCGCGCTCACGCTTATTCGCCCTCCTCGACAACCTCAAGCGAATATCCCTGGTTGCGCAACGCGCGGATGGCCACATTGGCACCAAGCCCCGTCAGCTTTTTGCGCAGGTACGAGATGTAGACCCACACCACATTGGCGCCTTCGGGCGCGTCCTCACCCCAAACCCCGAGCATCAGACGTTCGGTGGGCATGCGCGTGCCGGCGTTGCGCATAAAGAGCTCCATAAGCTGAAACTCGCGATTGGCCAGATGCTCCTCGCCCAAAGGCCCAACGAGTGTGCACGATGCCGTGTCGAGGCGCACGTTGCCCACGCTGAGCGTCGTGGCGTCAATTGCCGTCGCAGCGCGCGTCATGGCACGAATGCGTGCGAGCAGTTCCTTGGCGGCAAACGGCTTGGTCAGGTAATCGTTGGCACCGGCATCCAGGCCCTCGACCTTATCGGACACCTCGCTTTTTGCCGTGAGCATGATGATGGGCAGGCGTTTGCCGGCCTCACGCGTGCGCTTGAGTACCTCGATACCGTCCATGCCGGGCATCATGATGTCCAGGATTGCGGCGTCATAGTCGTTGGCGAGCAGATATTCGAGCGCCGTCAGACCGTCGAGGGCGGTGTCGACCTCGTAGTCGCTATGTTGAAGAATCGCGGTAAGGGCACGGGAGAGGCCGGGTTCGTCCTCGGCAAGCATCAGCTTCATAGTTGTTCCTTTAGCGCACGGCTATACAGGTTTTGATACTGCCGATAATAGCGTACCAAAAGCTGCCTTAGCGCGGCCTTAGCTGCTCAACCTGCACGTTTCTAAAAACGCTGGATAGGGCTTAGCCAAACTTAAGACGCAGATGCCGAGCGCTTGGACGCATGCTGGTCGCGAATAGACAGCGACTCGTCCCTTCGCGGCATCCTAGTTATGCAAAGTGTTCGAGCGTTACGCCTCGTACGCGCCCTCAAGCCGAAGCAGCCACTCCTTGCGGTCAAGTCCGCCGGCATATCCGTTGAGCGAACCGTCGGCGGCAACCACGCGATGGCACGGCACAATGATCGAAATGGGATTTCGCGCGACCGCGGCCCCCACGGCACGGGGAGACACAACGGGTGCTTCGTTTCCCGGTACACGATGTCGAGCCGCAACACGCTGGGCGATCTCACCATACGTAGCGACCTCGCCACGCGGGATAGAAAGCAGCTCAAACCAAACCTCACGCTGAAACGCCGTGCCAATCATATGCAACGGCGGCGTAAACCGAGGCTCCTGCCCCGCAAAATAAGCATTCAGCCAAGCCCAAGAACGCTCAAGCACCGAAGAAGCCGCGCCATTTGCTGGACTTACCGAAGACATCCCACCGGTACCAGAAACCGCATCGGCACCTACGACATACTCCGCATCCTCTTTGAGCAGCGTAGAGCCAAAGTGCTCCTGACCCTCAAACCAAAGCCCCGTCAAACCGCGGCCATCAGCGGCAAGCAAGATTTCGCCCAAAGGCGAAGCAAACGTCGTCGTGACCACCAGCGGCTCCTTTCAAAACTCCGCAACATAATACCGCGAATTGTGCAGACAACCCCGCAGATACGTCTGGGCGGGCTCGCAATTGCTTAAGCGAGGCTGTTTTCCCCAATCAAGCGAAGAAGACGCGGGGCATCGACGCCAGAGCGGCACCTCTATCAGCTGAGCTCTAATACTTTCCCGAGAAGTGAACGAGTAAAAACGAAGCCCCGGAGCATCCACACCTTTAGCCCAAAAAACCGCAGGATTCACGCTGCAAAACCGCAGGAAATAGCGGTCAAAATATGCCAATGCTTCGGGGGTCCAAATAAGGTCGTTCACTTCACGGGAAAGTATTAGACCCCGATTCGCACCAACCCCAAAGTCACCTCAGGCAGCAGGCGCGAAGCGCCGCAGCTGCCGTCACGCCCCGCAGTCACCCCAGGCAGTAGGCGCGAACGCGCCGCAGCTGCCGTCACGCCCCGCAGTCCCCCAAGGCGGCAGGCGCAAAGCGCCGTGGCCGCCGCCGGGACTAGGGCCCGCAACAGCCACGCGCCCCAACATCAGCCCAGCGGCCCCAACCAACAACGGCCCCATCGCAGGCCGCTCGCAGCAGCGTCACCGCAGGCGGAGGCCGGGCTTAGTTTTCAGAACACTCCGCAGACCAGTGTGGCGCCTTGTCCGCGGCTCCGAAGGAGCAGGACAAGGCGCCACACATGGTCGAGGACGTTCTGAAAACTAAGCCCGGCCCCCGCCGGACAGGTCACACTACTCGCAGAGCAGCTTAGCGATCTGGACGGCGTTGGTTGCCGCGCCTTTACGGATTTGGTCGCCACAGCACCAGAAGGTGATGCCGCGCGCAGCCTCGGGGTTCGAGATGTCGCGGCGTACGCGACCGACCCAAATCAGGTCCTGGTCGGAGGTGTCCATCGGCATGGGGAAGCGGTCGTGCGCATCCTCGGCGCTCATGTCGTCAACCAGCTTCACGCCCGGAGCGGCAGCCAGCGCGGCACGGGCCTCCTCAACCGTAATGTCACGCTCAAACTCGAGCGTAATGCTCTCGGAGTGCGAACGCAGCACGGGCACGCGCACGCAGGTGCAGTTCACGCGCAGCTCGGGCAGGTGCATGATCTTGCGGCCCTCGTTTTGCAGCTTCATCTCCTCGGAGGTAAAGCCTTCCTCCTTGACGCCGCCAATTTGCGGAATCAGGTTACTCGCGAGCTGGGCGGCAAATGCGCGCGGCTCGGGAATCTCCTCGCCACGGCCCAGGGCGGCCAGCTGAGCCTCGAGTTCGGCCATGCCGGGAGCGCCGGCACCCGAAGCCGCCTGATACGTCGAGACGATCATACGCTTCACGCCGGCGAGCTGGTGCAGCGGCCAGGTGGGAACCAGGCCGATGATGGTCGCGCAGTTGGGGTTGGCGATAAGGCCGTGATGCCACTTGATATCGTCGGCATTGATCTCGGGCACGACCAGCGGCACCTCGGGATCCATACGGAAGGCGTGGCTGTTGTCGACCACGACGGCGCCGCGCTTGACGGCCTCGGGCAGTAGCTCCTTCGCGATGTCGTCGCCGGCGGCTCCAAGCACAATGTCACAGCCCTCAAAGGCCTCGGGACAAGCCTCTTCGATCACGATCTGCTCGCCGCGGAACTCGACGGTCTTGCCCGCAGAACGCGCGCTCGCCAGCAGCTTGAGCTTGCCAACCGGGAACTCCTGCTCGTTTAGGCACTCGAGCATCTGGGTGCCCACGGCTCCCGTCGCGCCCAAAATAGCAACCGTGTACTGTTTCATGCTTCCCCCTTTAAAGGTTATGGCTTTTGCCCGCACGCCGAGCAGGCCGATTATTGTTGCCAGTGTATACAAGAACGAGGCGGGCACGAAACCCGCCCCGTCGAAACGAAACCGAAACGAAACGCCCCGCCGTAGATTTTTGAGACATGACCCAAAAAATCTACCGAGCAGTCGCTACTTTTTGAGCGCAGCCAGGGTGGGATCGACCGGCGTGGGAGCCTCCAAGTCGGAGACCTTCACAATGCCGTTCTCGTCGGAGAAGGCACGGTAAATGGTCTGAATCGCCAGGTCGAAGTCCTTCTCCTCAACACCGATAATGATGTTGATCTCGTCGCAGCTCTGCGAAATCATGCGCACGCTCACGCCGGCCTGGCCAAGCATGCCAAACAGGTGGCCCGAGATACCCGCGCGGCCGCGCAGGTTACGACCGACGGTAGCGATGAGCGCCAAGCCCTCGACAACCTCGATCTCGAGCGGCTCGACCTCCTGCTGAATGTCGCTCACAAGCGAGTACAGCGAATCGTGAACGTCCTGCTCCTGCACCACGGCGCCAAAGCGGTCGACACCGGTGGGCATGTGCTCAACGGAAACGTCATAGCGCTCGAAGACCGAAAGCGCGCGGCGCATAAAGCCGACACGGGGCTTGGTGCGGTCGCGGGCCACATTGATGGCGACAAAGCCGCGTTTGCCGGTCACGCCGGTAATGATGGGCTCCGCCTCGCCCTCGTCAGCCGTCTCGCTAATGATGGTGCCGGGGTCCTGCGGCGCATTGGTGTTCTTGATGACCAGCGGAATGCCTGCCTCGCGCACGGGGAAAACGGCCTCCTCGTGCAGGACGCTTGCGCCCATGTACGAAAGCTCGCGCAGCTCCTCGTAGGTAACGCGCGCAATGGGCTGAGCCTCGGGAACAATGCGAGGATCGGCAGAATAGAAGCCAGAAACGTCGGTCCAGTTCTCGTACAGGTCGGCGCCCAGGCACTTGGCCAGGATTGAGCCGGAAATATCGCCGCCGCCACGGTCGAGCAGCTTGATCTGGCCCTCACGCGTCGCGCCGTAGAAACCGGGCATAACAAAGCCGCCCTGCTGGCCGTACTCCTGCACCAGCTCGGAGGTGCGATTCATGCTGAGCGTACCGTCGTGATGGAACGCCACAACCGTCGCGGCGTCCAGGAACGGTAAGCCCAGGTACTCGGCCATCAGGCGGGCGGTAAAGTACTCGCCACGGCTCACAAGCTCCTCGGTGGAGTAGCCGCCCGAGCGGGCGCGCTCGGCAAAGGCCGCGAACTCCTCACGGATGGGATAGGTAAGCTCCAGCTCGTCAGCGATATCAAAATAGCGCTGGCCAATGTCCTCGAGCAGCTCCTCACACGACACGTGGTACTTGACGTGCGCGTTGACCAAGTAGAGCAGGTCGGTCACCTTGGTGTCGCCCTTAAAACGGCGACCGCAGGCAGAAACCACCACAAAACGGCGAGCCGGGTCGGCATCGACGATGGCCTTGATCTTCTTAAAGTGTTCGGCGTCGGCGACCGACGAGCCGCCAAACTTGGCAATCTTAATCATGGGCTGGAGGTTACCTTTCTAAAAAGCCTCTGCGAACCTATTTTGCGCGCTCTGATACCATGGTTTCACCGATTGGGACCAAGGCATCCGAGGAGCAGTGTTATATGGGAACTTATCATAGTACACGAGGACGCACTTTATCGTGCTCAAGTAAGGTGGCAATCCGTACCGGCATCGCTCCCGACGGGGGTTTGTTTGTCTCGGACGAGCTCGGCACCCAGCAGGTCGATATCAGCTCGCTTGCAGCTAAATCGTACTTTGAAATCGCTCAAGATGTGTTGGGAATGTTACTGAATGATTACACGGGCGAAGAAATTTCGGCGTGTGTCGACGAGGCATACCGCGGCACGTTCGCGAGTGAAGAGGTTACGCCGCTCGTCAAACTCGACGCTGCACCGGGTGTTGACGCCCCTCAGACCTATGTGATGGAACTCTTTGGCGGCCCCACGAGCGCCTTTAAGGACGTCGCCCTACAGATGCTCCCCCGCCTGATGGCCCGCACCTCCGCCAAGGACGGTGGCGCCGAGCGCATCATGATCGTCACCGCCACATCGGGCGACACAGGCAAGGCAGCACTCGCCGGCTTTGCCGACGCCCCGGGCACGGGCATCACCGTCTTTTATCCCGAGGGCAAAGTCAGCCGCGTGCAAAATCTGCAGATGTCCACTCAGGAGGGCGATAACGTCGCCGTCTGCGGCATCCGCGGCAACTTCGACGATGCCCAGAGTGCCGTCAAGCGCATCTTTGCCGATAAGGAGCTTGCCGAACGTCTAGAGGCCGCCGGCACGGTGCTTTCGAGCGCCAACTCCATCAACGTCGGCCGCCTGGTGCCGCAGGTCGTCTACTACTTTGCCGCCTATGCGCAGCTGCTGCGCGCCGGCGCCATCGAGGCCGGCGACGCCGTGGAGTTCTGCGTACCGACCGGCAACTTTGGCGATATCCTGGCCGGCTACTATGCCAAGCGCATGGGTCTGCCCGTCGCCAAGCTCATCGTCGCAAGCGACAAGAACAACGTGCTGGCTGACTTCCTGACCACCGGCGTCTACGACCGCAACCGTCCGTTCTTCACGACCATCTCGCCGTCGATGGACATCCTCATCAGCTCCAACCTGGAGCGCATGCTCTACTTCCTGTCCGATGGCGACTGTGAGCTCGTTGCCGGCCTTATGGAGCAGCTGGCACAGACCGGTCGCTACGAGGTTCCCGCCGACCTGCTGGCAAAGATTCAGAGCGTCTTTGGCTGCGGTTGGGCAAGCGAGGACGAGGTCCGCGCTGCCATCAAGAGCTGCTGGGACGCGAACGGCTACGTGATCGACCCGCACACCGCTTGCGGCTATCACGTCTTTGACAAGGTCGCCCCCGCCGAGGGCGCCAAGGCCCGTGTGCTGCTTTCGACCGCCAGCCCCTACAAGTTCCCGCGCGCCTGCTGCGACGCCCTGGGCCTTAACGTTCCCGAGGACGACTTTGAGGCCATGCGCGTGCTCGAGCAGGCCACCAATACGGTCGCACCGGCACAACTCGCCGAACTCGAGTCCAAGCCCGTCCGCTTCGAAGACGTCTGCGACGTTGCCGACATGGCCAACTACGTAGAGCAGGCTGCAAAAAAGATGGCTACCAACTAAACCCCTTATTAAGCGCCGGCGAAAGCCGGCGCACCTTCTTCCATCAGATAACCCCCGGGATGATGACGAACGTGCACAGCGTGCCTGGCTGTTTAGTTCGTCGCGAGTTCCGCACGCAAAGGAAAGCACTTAATGTGCTTTCCGTCTTGCGCAGGACTGCCCGAGCAGCGAACTAAACAGCCAGGCACGCCAGGAGGACCCACATGATCAAGATCACCGTCCCAGCAACAAGCGCAAACCTAGGCATTGGCTACGATACCCTCGGCATGGCCGTCAGCCTCTACTCGCACTTTACCTTCGAGCGCGCCGACAAACTCACCATCACGGGCTGCCCCGAGGAATTCCAAAACGAGAACAACCTGGTCTACGTGAGCTTTGTCGATGCACTGGCTGCATGGGGCGAGCCGGCTTTTCCCGTTGCCATCGACATTCAAACCGATGTGCCCGTCGCTCGCGGCCTGGGTTCCAGCTCCACCTGCGTCGTCGCTGGCATCATGGCGGCCGCCGCGCTGACGGGCCACACCGTCGACCGTGCCGAGCTCGTCCGCATTGCCACCGAAGTCGAGGGCCATCCTGATAACGTCGCCCCCGCCATCCTGGGCGGCGCCGTCTGCTCCTTTACGCCGACCGATTCGCTCCCCCAGTGCCTGCGCTACGAGGTGAGCGATCGTCTGCGTTTTATTACCGTGATCCCGCCCTACGAGGTACACACGAGCGAGGCGCGCAAGGTCGTGCCGCAGGAGATTCCGCTCTCCACCGCCGTGTGGCAGATGGGCCGCATCGCCGGCATGACGCGCGGCCTGGAGACCGGCGACCTTGACCTGATTGCCGCCGCCAACGACGACCGCATCCAAGAGCCCTATCGCCGCCGCCTCATCCCCGACTACAACGCTGTGCGCGACACCTGCCTTAACGGCGGCGCTAAGACCATCTGGATTAGCGGCTCGGGCTCGACCCTCATGGCTGTGACCGACGACACCATCGTGGCAAAGTTCCTGCAGGTCAAGCTGCGCGAGCAGTTCCCTAAGTGTGATACGCATATTCTGACGTGCGACACCGATGGCGCTCAAATCGAGTACCTGTAGACATCCCCCTCATATACCTGTCCGGGACGGTCGGGATGTTCCCTCAAAATCGTCCTCGCGCATGAAGGCCCCTTGTCCTGCTCCTACGGAGCGACGGACAAGGGGCCTTCGCGCTGCGGAATGATTTTGAGGGAACATCCCGACCGTCCCTGCGCCTACCTTGCTGAGGATGTCTATAGGGACCCACGCTTTGAAGGGGCGCCGGGCTGAAATTATGGCTTTTTATTGATAGGGGCTCTTGCTAGATTAGAGCACTTATTAGAGGCAGGCTTCGGCGATGCGGCGCTTGAGTTCGTCGATGCCGGTGCCGGTCTGGGAGCTTGTGATGATCACGTTCTCGGCCGGGACGTTGAGCTGCTTTTTGATGGCTGCCGCTTGGCGGGCCTGCTGGGTGCGGCTGAGCTTGTCGGCCTTGGTGAGGCAGACGATAAAGTTGAACTCGTTGCCCTGCAGGTAGTCGATCATGTCATGGTCGAGCTTACTGGGATCATGGCGAATGTCCACTAGCGACACAACCAAGTTAAAGCTGCGCTCGGAGTCGAAGAAGTCGCCGATGAGCTCGGCCCAGCGGTCGCGCTCGGCCTTGGAACGACGGGCGAAACCATAGCCCGGCAGGTCCACAAAGTGCACGTCGTCGGCCTCGAAGAAATTGATGTTGCTCGTCTTGCCCGGCGTGCTCGAAACCTTCACCAGGTTCTTGCGGCCAAAGAGCTTGTTCATGATGGACGACTTGCCCACATTTGAGCGGCCAACGAAGCTCACCTCGGGACAGGTGGACTCGGGGATCTGCGAAACCTTGCCGTAGCTGGCGACGAACTTGGCAAGCTGGTAGTTAATGGAATCGGCCATGGACACTCCTTGGTCGTAGGTTCTTACAAAAAACGCGCTATTGCGCAGCGGCAATGCGTCGAACGATATCGAGCGTGATATCGCTTGCGGCACGCGCATACTCGAACAAATCGAACTCGCGGTCGCAAATCGCATCATACGCCTCGTCACAATTATCGCTGATAGCACGCAGCACCAGGCAATCGACACCATTTTTGGTTGCGACATGGGCAATTGCCGCGCCCTCCATGCCGACACAATCGGCATGCGTCGCCTCGATGGCATCATTGCGCATAGCGGCGCCCGTCACAAAGCGGTTACCCGTGGCAATCGTGCCGACCAGGAACTGCTTTGCGCCCTCGTTCGAAGCGGTCGCATTTGTCGAAGCGTTAACAAAGCCACGCTCAGAAAGCACATCGGCGGCAATATCGACCAGCGCAGGCGTCGAGACAAACTCCTCGAGCCCCGGTGCAGACTCGGCGATAAGCGCGGTATCGGTATCTAGATAGCGCAGACATTTGCCAATGACGACATCGTCGATATGGAGCTTGGGATTCAGGCCACCTGCGATACCGGAAAACACAACTGCCTGTGGAGCATACTTGCTAATGAGGTGCTGTGTTGCGGCGGCAGCGTTTACCGTGCCCATACCCGCCGTCGTGGCGACAATCGACAGGCCGTCGAGCCCGCCGGTCACAACGTTCAAGCCCGCCTCCTGTACCATGCAAACGTTGCCCAACTCTTCCTTAATCTGCATGATCTCTTTTTCGAGCGCACCGATAATCGCGATGGTAGCCATGCCATTCCCCAAACCTATTCGAAATTCTCAACCACGGTATGGTACCAGCATTTTGTTTGACCTCGTCAAACGAACACGTTAGGCCAGCGCAGCTCGGGTATCAAAGAATGTCTTAGCAATCACAGTCACCAGCTCACTCGAGCGATCGCTCCATGGCATCGATGTCATGATGCTCATAATGTAGATGTCACCGTCGACATCGATGAGGCCAGCATCACACGTCGCATTGCAACCTGCCTCGCTAATCCAGCCGGCCTTGTTGCGCACCAAGGCATGGTCGTCCGCAATGCCGTCGCGGATAAAGGACCGGGTCGTAGAGGCCAGAAGGCCCGACAGCCATTGCGACGTCTCGCTATCACGGCTCAAATACTCGCTCATCTCGCGCCACAACTTGGCCGAGGTGCGCGGGCAATAGGTGGGAAAATCACTCATCGGATCGAGTGCGGTATCGTAATCGATGCCAAGACTGGCAATCCAATCCTCGTAACTGACACGGTCAAACGCCGCGCGTAACGCAATAAACGAATCGTTGTCCGAATTAACGACCGCGGCATCGATCAGGTCGCGCACCGTCTGCCAACCCATGTTGTAGCCACCATAGGTGCCAAGGGAATCATCGAGTGAAACCTGACCCGTCTCGACCAGAGATTCGCAGATGTACAACGCATAGAGCGCCTTATAGCTACTCGCACCGTAAACCTCGACATCGGGGTTATACGTCACGCCCTTGCCGCTTGACAGGTCGTAGAACACCGCACCCACATCGCCTAGCTCCTGCGCCCGACTCAGGGCATCCTGGAGCAAGGCAAGGCTCTCATCCTCCAAGGTAGGAGTCTTGTTATCCACCAACGAGAAGGTCTGAACGGCATCACCCGAAGGGATATCGTTGAAGTCCGCCTTCGAAAGTCTCGTCTTGGGATCTGCCGACGCTTTGGACTTTGAAACCTTCTCGTTTTGCGTCTGTACCGTTGACGCATCTGAGTGTGCCATTCGCTCCGACGCGTAGGTTTTGGCGGTAATTCCGAGGATAATAACCACCAACGTTAGCATCCCAATGGCGGCAATCTTCGTCACGCGGATGCGAGCGTCAGCGAGGCCACGCGAAGGCGTGCCCTTCGTCTCATATCTGCTGCCATGCTGCGGCACATACTCGTCCCGCGATGCGTTGTTTCGCACGTGGTCTCCTGACTGCTACCGTTTATATACGAGCAGCATAATACCGAGCAGGCATTTCTTTCCAAAGATATTCAGCGGCGTTTTAGGTGTCTTTAAAGAAACCACAAGCGTATTTATCCAAATGGCGCGATTCTGTTGCGCATCTCTGCCCAAAACGCAGTTGCGGTGAAATAGTTCCTGTTTGGGCGGCATAAGCCGATACACAAGAACTATTCCACCGCAACTTGACGGGGCTCTTTAGCAATCAACTAGGTGCCCGGGGGCACTCATTTAAGTCTGTCCCCAATGAGTGCCCTTGGGGGCGAAAATGGATCGCTAGCCGATGGCGTTTTTGAGTTCCGTGCGGCGCTTTTTCATGCCGGTCATAACGGCATTGCGCAGCTCGGGCATGCGCGCGGTATCCATCTGGGGCACGCCCTCAAGCTTATAGGGAATGCCCAGTTGCTCGTACTTGACGACACCCATCGTGTGATACGGCAGCATCTCCAGGCCGACCACGTTATGCCACGGGGCAATCAGGCGGCCGAGCGCCTCGCACTCCTCCACCGTGTCGGTAATGCCCGGCACCACCACGTGGCGAATAACAACCTTAATCTTGCGACGGGCAAGCTCATCGCCAAACGCCAGAATGCGTGCGGGATCGCAACCGGTCAGCTTTTTATGCTCGACGGGATCGGCGTGTTTAATGTCGAGCAGCACCATGTCGGTCTCGTTGAGTACGGCATCGAACTTCTCGGGATGGTTGGGGTCAAACGCATAGCCGCAGCTGTCGAGGCAGGTATGCACGCGGCCATCGGGGTTGTTGTGCATTGCACGGAACAGATCGGCCAAAAACTCGGGCTGCAGGAGCGGCTCGCCACCCGAAACCGTAATGCCGCCGCTGCGGTAAAACTCATGGTTACTCTGGAACTCGTCCATCAGGTGCTCGACAGTCACCATGGTGCCGCCGTTAACAGACCAAGTATCGGGATTGTGGCAATACGCGCAGCGCATGGGACAGCCTTGGACAAACACTACGAAGCGGATGCCGGGACCGTCGACCGTTCCCATCGTCTCGATCGAATGCACGCGACCCAGGGCAAACGCAGAGTCCTCGGGACGAGCGTCCACACCCTCGAGCGTCATCTCAGCCATTCCCGCTACCTTGCCTCTCTTTGGTTTTAGTTACATAAATACCAGAGCCATTCTAGCCCATACGCATGATGGCGAAACGGTTTAGCGGTCAATTGGGTTGTTCTATTTGACCCCACGCAAGAGCGGCGGGTAGGTTGTCGCAACCCGCCCGCCGCCGAGGCAATAGAAATCGATAGACGCCAGGCCTTACGCCTTGAGCGTGAGCACCGCGCCGAAGGCGGTCGGGCCGCAATGGCTCGAGATGACGCCGCCGACCTGAGTCCAGGTAATGTCCTTAAAGCCCAGGTCGTGCGCATAGACTTCCATGTCGTCGCGCAGCTCCTGGGAAAGGCCTACCGAATACGCCAGGCCAATGTGCGAGTAGTCAATCTCGCCCTTCGCAACCATGTGGTCAATAAAGGCGCGGGCGCACTTGAGCATAGAGCCGCGGAACTTCTTAGTCGCCACGAACTTGCCGCCCGTCACCTCAATGCAGGGCTTAATCTTGAGCAGGTGGGCGCCAAGGAATGCCACGTTGGACAGACGACCGCCCGCCTTAAGGAAGGCTAGGTCGGTAGGAACAAAGCCCAGCAGCACACGGTCCATGACGGAATTCGTATATGCAAAGATCTCGTCGACGGTGGCATTGGGGTGAGCCTCGATGTATTTAGCGGTCTCGACGACAACGAGCGACTGGCCCACCGAGACAAAACGCGTGTCCATGGAGAACACGTAGTCGCGCCCCTGGGCCGCAATCTTGGAGGATTGATGCGAGCAGGTCGTGGCCTCGGAGTACGCAAGATGCAGAATGGTCGCATCGGGCTGCTCGGCATGGATACGGTCGTACACGTGAGCAAAATCCGCAGGCGCGCAGCCGCTGGTCTTGGGCATTACGCCAAACTCGTTGCAGCGCGAATAAATCTCGAGCGGATCGATCGAGCCGTCCTCGACGGTCTCGTCACCAATCGTGACATGCATAGGCACGCGCACGATACCGTAGCGTTCGCAGAGCTCTGGCGTCACATCCGACCCAGACTCAACCACGATTACGTACTTGCCCATTATCATCACGACCCATCTCGACGTTGGCTTTTTAATATGTGACACGCGCGTCGCGCTGTTGCACAACGGCATCTAAGCGCCAAAGAGACGCCGCCCTTTGCACATAACAAAGGACAGCGTCTCCCTGGAAAACTCCGTGCTTAACTGAGATTTTACACGGTTTATTAAGGAGTGTTACTTATTCCGCAAACGGTCGCTATACGCGATAAACGGTAGTTGGCCGCGGCAACTGCGACACATTCCGCCCAACAAGTCCAATCGTGCTCCATGCACGGTTAATGAGCGAGGCGGTAGAAATCCATCGACGCCGCGCCCTCGGCGTGCAGCGCCATCGCCGGAACCGCCGACGAATAGGTACGGCTCGTAAGTGCCGCCTCACCGCCGTTGGCAAAAATCTCGACCATCGTAGTGTCCGAAAGCACGCGCAGGTCGCGAAGCTCGCCGAGCTCAATCGACCTCTGGTCGCGCCCATAGCCTTCGTCACCCATGTCGAGGGTAAGCATCCCGTCCGCATAGCGCACAAAGACACCCTTGCGAATCTCGAGCTCAACCATCTTGGCGCCCTCACAGGAAACCACGAGATCAAACAGGCGGCCCGGCTCCTCAACGGTTTCACCGCCTGTCGTGCGAACGCAGTCGCCGCGCATCCTCTCAATCTCGTGCGCCGGCTGCTGGCAGAGCTTACCATCGCGCATGCTCAGCTCTCGCGGCACCGTCAACGCGCACTGCCACCCGCGCGCCACCGTCGGGTTTTCCGCCGTCGCATCGGGGCAACCCGACCATCCGATCATCAATCGCCGGCCTGCAGCATCCTCAAAGGACTGCGGAGCATAGAAATCAAAACCGGCATCGACCATCGGGGGCATGCCCTTCCCGACGATTTTAAAGCTCGGCGCCTCCCAATCGGCCTCGATGGGGAACCACACGCACTGATGCGGATTGCGGTAACGCCAACCATCGGCAGACACACCCTGCGGACAGCAAACGAGAATAAGCTCGCCATCAAGCTCAAACAGATCAGGGCACTCCCACATAAAGCCAAACTTCTCGCCCAGCTCAATGCGCGTCGCATAGCTCCAGACCCCTAAATCACGCGAAGTATAGACAAGCACGCAGCCACGGTCGTCTTTCGTACGAGCGCCCAGAACCATGTAGTAGATACCATCGTGCTCAAGGATCTTGGGGTCGCGCACGTGCGTACCGATATCGTCGGGGTAATCGACTGGTCCAACAGCCATGCGCTTCTCGCCCAATTCGTCGGGATTCTCGGCAACCATATGAATCTGGTTTTGCTCACGGCCCGTCAACACGTAGTCGTAATCATCGCGGTCAAAATGCTTGACGTTGCCGGTATAGAAGTAGTGAATCTTGCCATCACGTACAAAGGCAGAACCAGAATACGCTCCGCTCGAATCCAAATCGGAATCGGGGAACAGCACGGGGCCGTGATTCTCGTACGTCACAAAATCCTTTGTCGTCAGATGGTTCCAAAGCACTGGACCGCCATGCGCAGCATCGAACGGATCGTATTGATGATAGATGTGATACGTATCACCAATCTGAACCAAACCGTTGGGGTCGTTGAGCCAGCCAAGCTCAGGCTCCACATGGAACAGAAGCCTATCGGGGTCGGACGCGATGCGAGCCGCCGTCTCATCCTGTCCGACACGCCACTGCTCATAGTCCGCGCGTGTCACCTTGTTTTTTTGATTTAACATCGCCGTTGACTTTCTCGTCTATGGGGAAGGACGCTCGACTCACACGAGTCGAACGCCCTTCCTCAAATGGACTTATCCTCAGATTACACTGAACGGCTCAACTAGAAGCTAACGTCGAAGCCAGCGCCAGCGCCCTCTTCATCGGTGGTCGGCACGCCCTTTGCCTTGTTGTAGGCAAAGATCAAGACGATCGGCACGATAAAGGCGATGAGATTGCCAGCCACATACCACACGAGGGTCTCGGGCGTGACGATGAGCAGGCCAAGCACGCCGGTCAGACCCTGACCGATAGCGCGCACCTCAAAGAGCTTGACGAAGGCACCGCCGCAGCCTGCACCGATGCATGCGCAGATGAACGGAATGATCGAATAGCGCATGTTTGCAGCAAAGATAGCGGGCTCGGAGATTCCGACCAGCGTCGGGATAAAGGACGACATGCAGATGTTGCGCTCTTTGGAGTGCTTCTTGTGAATGAGGTACATACCGATGGCGCCGCCGCCCTGGGCGATGATGGAAACCGACCAGATGGCCTGGATGTAGTTGAAGCCAGTCGTGGCAACAAGGTTTGCCTCGATACCCTGGATGAACTGATGCGTACCGGTAACGACGAGCGGCTGCAGGAACGCGGCGAAGACAAAGGCACCAAAGACGCCCATCCTGTTGTACAGGATATCGATTACGCCGGCGAGGACGTCACCGATCAGGTTGCCGAGCGGGCCGAACACGGTGAACAGGGCAACGTTAGCAAGAATCAGGGTAACGGTCGGGACAAAGACGAACGAAACGACCTCGGGGATGTACTTCTGGGCAATCTTCTCGACCTTGGCCATAAACCAGGCAGTCAGGATTGCGGGGAACACACCGCCCTGGAAAGCAACCATGGGAATGGATAGCGGACCGAAGTTCCAGTACTCAGCACCCGTCGGGTCCATAACGAACGTGTTGCGGTTCATAAGGCTCGGGTGAACCATGACGATACCGACGAGGATGCCCAGGATCGGGTTACCGCCAAAACGCTTGACCGCGCTGTACATAACCAGGACAGGCAGGTAGTCGAACGTGGTGGCGATAATGGCAAAGAAGCTTGCGAGGTTCTTGAGGAACTCGCTGTGATCGGCGAGGCTGCCCTCCATGCCAAAGAGGCCGTTGGCAACGATCAGCGACTTAAGGCCGATGATGATTGCAGCGCCGACGAAGGCGGGAATGATGGGGATAAAGATGTCCGAGAATACCTTGAGGACCGAGAAGAACTTGCCCTTCTTGTCCGCCTCGGCGCCCTTGACCTCGGAAGCACTGATCTCCTTAACGCCCGTCAGAGCCATAAACTCATCGTAAACCTTGTTGACGGTACCGGTACCGAAGATGATCATGAGCTGGCCGCTGTTGTACAGCACGCCCTTGACGCCATCGATGTTCTCGAGCTCGGCCTTGTTGTATTTGCTCGTATCCTTGAGCACCAGACGCAGACGGGTCACGCAATGCGTGGCGCCCTCGATGTTCTCCAGTCCGCCGACGTTGTCGACGACTTGCTGGGACACTGCCTTGTAGTCCATGTTCCTCTCCATTCCTTTTCTAAATCATAAAACGTTTTGATGCCATTACAGAGACGCGATCGTTGCATTTGCGCACTTGAGCGTACCGTCGGTGACCGTCAGCGCCACACCCTGGCCCTGCTTATTGCAGAAGCGCGCGTTAAGCGCAACATCATCGACAAAGATGGTCGCGATATCGTCGTCAACGACCAGGCGCACATGATGAGTGCCCTCGCCCTTAAAGAACAACGGACGCTCGAGGCCCATGTTGTTGACCTGGAACCACGGATACTGGGGGGCCGCCGTAAACTCGAGCTTGCCCTCACGCAGGTTGGCGCGGAACTCATAGGCAAGACCGGACTCGGCGTCCTCGGCGAGCTTAACCGAGAAGCCGGCAGCGTCACCGGCGAGCTCGATGTCGGCGTCGAGCATATAGGTGGAACCGGCATCCGCAGCGAGCACCTGCTCGACCTTGCCCGACTCGCAGGAAAGCTCAAAGGCCTCGACTGCCTTAGCCTCGCCAAAGGCGCCAAGCATGCTGTCGGGGAGTTTGGTGCCAAGCGTTCCGTCGGCACGCTGAACGATCTCGAGGGGCATAAAGGTGCCACCCCACAGGTAAGAGCTGGGGTCGCCGCCCTCGTCACGCGTAGGAACCCAACCAAAGAGAACGCGACGCTCGCCATCAAATGCGGTACGTGCGGCATAGTACGCGCGGCCATCGAAGGAATCGTCCGCAGGAGTGATCCAGGGACCGTTGATAGAGCGAGACATGCGGTAACGGGTCTTGTTGCCATCACTGTACTCAGAGAACACCAGATACCACCAGTCGCCCATCTTAAAGAGATCAGGCATCTCAAACATGGTGTACAGGCCCGGATTCCACCAGTCGCCCTGGAACTCCCAGGTATCCAGGTCCTTGGAGGTGAACTTGACCAGACGACCGGTCATCAGACGCTTGTCCTCGCCCACACGCGTGCCGAGGATGAGCATGTACTCTTCGTTCTCCTCATCCCAAAGCACAAAGGGATCGCGCCAGTTGCGGTCATCGTAACCCTCCTGGGGCGGAAGCAGCGTCTCGGCGATGTTCTTCTCCCACTTGACGGCGTCGTCACTCGTTGCGTGAAGAAGAACTTGCTTCATCAAACGCGCGCGGACCTTATCGCGATTGCAACCAGTGTAGAGCGCATGGTACTTGTCGCCCACCTTAAACACCGTGCCGGCATAAATGTACTGGTCGACTTCCTCGTCGCCGCCGCGCTCAAGGCTCTCGCCAAAGTCCTTGTAGTTGACGAAATCCTTGGTCGTAGCGAGTGCCCAGCCAAACGGCTCTCCGAAAGGTTCGGGGTTACGCGTGTCACGCTGATGATAGAGATAGAACGTGCCGTCCTCGCCGTACGGCATGATGTCGCCTACCCAAATTCCCTCAGGCTGGTAATACACCTTGTGCATCCGAGACTTCCTTTCCACGACATACTAACTCGGTACAATGGCAAGATATGTCAATCGTTTTCATATGTCAAACGTTTTCACACCAATACGTCTTTTCGCAGTTCCAGTCGTCGGCAAACGGTTGATATATGCCGGTGAACGGTCATCAGAGGCGTTTGAGGAATTCTTTTGGCACGGGATGAACTACGCGGTTTTGCCCTCAATGAGTTCAACGGGGAGCTTGATATTCGATTCGGGATTATCGCCGTTAATAAGAGCGATGATGGATTGCGCCGCGAGCTCTCCGATGCGATCGATATCTTGACGTACGGTTGTTAAGTCAGGCATAAACGTCATAGTTCGGCGGGCACCATCCGCGCCCACGACCTTAATATCGTCTGGAGCGCTCAAGCCGCGCTGCTTCATCACGTTGAGACAGATGGCCGCCATCGTATCGTCTCCCGCAAAGATGCCGTCAATATCGGGGTTCTCATCGAGGATCTTCGCAACGACCGCGCCCTTTTCGTCGTCGGGCTTAACGAACTCAACCTCACGGACAAGCGCGGACAAACCGGCCTGCTCAACAACATCGAGGTAGGCATCGGTACGCTTATTGGCAGGCATGCGCATGCGGCTATTGCTGCGCAGGCACAGGATACGCCTGCAGCCGTCATCAATCAGACGGCGCGTGGCGAGCTCGCCAATGCCATAGCTGTCACTTGCGATCTGGACAGAGCCCTCGCCAAGATCGCAGTCGATGCCAACCAGGCTCAAGCCCATCTCGGCATATGCCTCGGCACCGATATTGAGGGAGTTGACGATGACGCCGTCGACCATATTGCGGCGGAGCATGTCAATATAGGAACGCTCAAGATCGGGTCGATTGGCGCTGTTGCACAGCAACATCTTAAAGCCGTTTTCCGCTAACGTGCGCTCGACCGCCTGCACAACCTGAGCATGGAACGGGCTGCTCACAAAGGGAACGATCATACCGATAAGATTCAGGCGACCGTTGAGCATGGCACGGGCGATATCGTTGGGCGTATAGTTGATGCGCTCCATCGCCGCATGGACTTTATCGCGGGTTTCCTGGCTAATGTAGCCGCGATTATTAAGCACGCGAGATACCGTAGTAGGCGAAACCCCCGCCACCGCTGCAACTTCCTTGATGCCAGGCTTAGCCGTATCCTTAGAACGGGCACTCTCGTGAGCCATAGCACCCTCCCCCATCAACATGTCATACGTTTACATACGAACAAAGCATACCCCAACAACAGCGGGAAGACGGTAACAGCACAAGTAAGTAAACGACTCATCCAAATAATTAGGAGAGTTCCGCCTAAAGGGTGACTACACAGGACCCCCGCCGGGGCTGTTTGGGCTACCTCCCAAAACATTCCGCACTGATATCTTCTGTATTGAAGACGTCGATGGTGCACCCGTATACCATTGACGTCGACACCATCAGATGCGGACCGCGCGGTGACCCCACATTCCGCTGGCGCCCACAGGGCTGCCCTCGTTTCCTGACATGT
>DBFRVO010000002.1:0-38306 GCA_048503295.1 Collinsella aerofaciens
CGTGAGGGGTGTGGGGGTTAAGTTTATCGCGAGTTCCGCACGAACAGGAGGCCACTTAATGTGGCCTCCGTCGTGAGCAGGACTGTAGAGCAGGAAACTTAACCCCCACACCCCTCACGCGGCGGGCAAACTCGCCTTGTGCTCTATCACGCTAAAGTGTATGATTCTGGACGTTACACGAATCACTTTACTTAACTAAAGTGCCATCAAGGGGGGATACCATGAACACCGATATGTCTCGTCGTCAGTTTGTTGGTCTAGCCGGCTCGCTCGCTACGGTGCTTGGCCTTGGTCTTGTCGGTTGCGGCGGTGGTGCCGGCAAGGGCTCCGCTGCTGGCTCTGCCGCGGCCAAGGATGTGAAGGGCGCTGCGGAGTCCAAGAAGCTCGTGGTGGGCTTTGATAAGTCCTATCCTCCGTACGGCTTTGTGGGCGACGATGGCGAGTACACCGGCTTTGATCTCGATCTGGCCAAGGCTGTTGCCGATAAGCAGGGCTGGGAGGTCAAATACGAGGCCATCGACTGGGATGCCAAGGATACGCTGCTCAACTCGGGCGCCATCAACTGTATCTGGAACGGCTTTACCATGGAGGGCCGCGAGGACGACTACACGTTCTCCGAGCCGTACATGCTCAACGAGCAGGTGCTGGTGGTAAAGAAGGATGCAGGCATCAAGAGCTGGGACGATCTTGCCGGCAAGACCGTGATTACCCAGACCGATTCCGCTGCGCAGGATGTGCTTGAGGGTGACCAGAAGGATCTGGCGGCGACGTTTGCCACGCTCGACACCATCGGTGAGTACAACACGGCGTTTATGCAGCTCGAGAGCGGCGCGGTCGATGCCGTGGCTTGCGACCTTTCGATTGCCCAGTATCAGCTTGCCGCCAAGCCCGATGCTTATACGCAGCTTGATGAGCCGCTGTCCAGCGAGCACTACGCCGTCGGCTTTAAGAAGGGCGACACCAAGTCGGCCGACGCCGTGACCGAGTCGCTCAAGGCACTCTACGATGACGGTACGGTTAAGGATCTCTGCGACAAGTATTCAAGCTATGGTCTATCTTTCGATAATTGGGTGCTCAAGTAATGTCTATTCAGGTCATGATGCAGATGCTTGGCCAGGGATTCTTGGTCAGTTTGCAGTTGTTTGTGCTGACACTGCTGGGGTCGATTCCGCTGGGAATCCCCGTGGCGTTTATGCGCATGAGCAAAATCGCGCCGCTTCGCTGGATTGCGCGCATCTACATTTCGGTCATGCGCGGTACGCCGCTCATGCTGCAGATGTTTGCCATCTACTTTGCCCCGTACTACGTGTTTGGCATTTCGCTCACGCCCGATTCCAAGTGGACGGCGTGCGTCGTGGCGTTCATCATCAACTACGCCGGTTACTTTGCCGAGATCTATCGCTCGGGCTTGCAGTCCATTCCGCGCGGTCAATACGAGGCTGCCGAGGTGCTGGGCTATTCGCGCGTGCAGACGTTTCTGTATATCGTGATGCCGCAGGTCGCCAAGCGTATTCTGCCGGCGATGGGCAACGAGATCATCACGCTGGTCAAGGACACGTCGCTGGCGTTTGCCATTGGCGTGGGTGAGATGTTCTCGACGGCCAAGGCGCTGGTCGCCTCGCAGGTGAGCATGGTGCCGTTTGCGATCGCGGCGCTGATTTACTGGGTCTTTAATTTCGTCGTCGAGATGCTGCTGGGCGCCGCCGAGAAAAAAATGGATTACTACCATGATTAATTCGGTAATGAATATATCGAACGCGCGTAAGGCGTTTGGCGGCAATGAGGTGCTCAAGGATATCTCGCTTGAGGTGAAGCGTGGCGAGGTCGTGGCGATTATCGGGCCTTCGGGTGGCGGCAAGTCCACGCTGCTGCGGTGTGCCACGCTGCTCGAGACACTCGACGGAGGCTCGCTCTCGTTTGGCGACCTTGCCGTTGCGACGGATGAGGGTTCGGGCGCGGTCTATGCGAAGGGCGATGTGCCCAAGCAGGCGCGCTCGCGATTCGGCCTGGTGTTCCAAAATTACAACCTGTTCCCGCACTATACGGTGATGAAAAACATCACCGATGCGCCGATTCGCGTGCTTAAGCGTCCGCGCGAGCAGGCGGAAGCCCGCGCTCACGAGCTGATTGCACAAATGGGGCTGACGGGCAACGAGAACAAGGTGCCGTGTGAGCTTTCGGGCGGTCAGCAACAGCGTGTGAGTATCGCCCGCGCTCTGGCGCTCGATCCGGAAATCTTATTCTTTGACGAGCCGACCTCGGCGCTCGATCCCGAGCTAACGGCCGAGGTGCTGCGTGTCGTTAAAGACCTGGCGGCGCAGAATATGACGATGGTGATCGTGACCCATGCGATGCAGTTTGCGCGCGATGTTGCCGATCGCGTGGTCTTTATGGATGGCGGCCGCATTGTTGAGGAGGGTCCGGCCGAGCAGGTTATCGATCATCCGCGCGAGCAGCGTACCCGTGAGTTCTTGAGCCGTATCGAGGGGTAGGCTCAGCTATTTACTCAACTATTAATTGAGGTGAAGCCGCCGCAGGTCTTACGGCCTGCGGCGGCATTTTATTTGCATCGGCGGGGTTCAATAATCGCCTCGCATGCTCGCCTCCTCCTCTCGCCGCCCGTATTCATACGCGTGCCGAAAGGTCTGCATGGACAGGCGACTGCAAGGGTAGGGTGGTGGCATAGGACATTTGGAGGGTGAGTCGGCTCGGCTGCCGACCGTGCTGCTCCCGGGACGGCATCGACCGCGAACTCTCCCCGTTGGCGTCGCGCATCGCGCGCGACCCTGCAAGGAGGTCATCATGGGTGCTCCCAAGACCGGCAACGTAAGGAACGTGGTGCTCGTAGGCCAAGGCGGGGTGGGCAAGACTTCGCTCGCCGAGGCCATGCTCCACCTTTCCGGCAAGACCGCCCGCCTGGGCGGCCACGACGGCACCAAGCCCACGCTCGACTATGACCCCGAAGAGGTCAAGCGTTCATTCTCCATCTCGACGACCATCGCGCCGATCGACTGGAAGGGCGCGCGCATCAATGTGCTCGATGCCCCGTGCTACCCCGATTTTATCGGCGATGCCTTTGCCGCGATGAGCGTCTGCGAGACGGCTCTGTTTGTGGTCGACGCCGAGGCCGGCCCGCAGCCTACGACGGTTAAGCTCTGGTATGCCGCCGAGGACCTGCGCCTGGCGCGTGCGGTGTTCGTAAACCGCCTGTCGCGCTCCGAGGCCAGCTTTGCGACCACGATGGACCTGCTGCAAGAGCGCTTTGGCACGCGCCTGGGCGCCGTGACCCTTCCCTGGGGCGAGGGCGAGGACTTTGACGGCATCATCGACCTGGTGCGCATGAAGGCGCGCCATTGCAACGGCACCGAAGCCGTTGAGTCGGAGATTCCCGAGGAGTATCGTGCCCAGGCCGAGGAAGCCCATGACCATCTGTGCGAGCTGGTGGCCGAGGCTGACGACGAACTGATGATGAAGTACTTGGAAGGCGAGGAGACGCTGACGCAGGAGGAGCTTGAAGGCCTGCTGTCGAAGGCGATCGCCGAGCGCATCTTTGTGCCGGTCTTTGCGGGCGATTGCATTAAGGAGCAGGGCGTCAACTCGCTGATGGACGACATCGCCACATACTTCCCGGCACCGACCGACTACGGCGAGATGCCGCTTATCGACGGCGATTCGCTCAAGATTTCAAGCGACGATGATCGTCCGGTGGCGTTTGTGTTTAAGACCCTGGCCGATCCGCAGCAGGGTCGCATCAGCTTTATTAAGGTGCTGACGGGTACGCTTGAGCCGGGCCTTGAGCTGGTCAACGCGCGCACGCGCAAGGGCGACCGTCTGGCTCACCTGTATGTGATGTGCGGCCGCGACATGACCGAGGTCGGTCACGCCTATGCCGGCGACATTATCGTGGCACCCAAGCTGGCGGCCGAGACGGGCGATACGCTCTCGATTACCGGCAAGGTCGAGGCTGCGGCGTTTAAGTTCCCCAACTCGCAGTACCGCATTGCCATCGAGGCCGAGAATCGCGGGGACGAAGAGAAGCTCTACACGTTTATCGAGAAGGCCTGCAAGGCCGATCCGACCATGAGCATCGATCGTGACGAGGAGACCGGCCAGACCATTATCTCCGCCGTGGGTGAGGCGCAGGTTTCGGTGCTGCTCAACCGTTTGGAGGACCGTACCAAGGTCGTGGCCAAGAGCGTGCCGATCCGCATTCCGTATCGCGAGACCATCCGCCGCACGGCGAGCGCCCAGGGCCGCCACAAGAAGCAGACCGGTGGTGCCGGTCAGTACGGCGACTGCTGGCTGCGCGTGGAGCCGCTTATTGGGCCCGACGGCACGAGCGACGGCTACGAGTTTGTGGATGAGGTCGTAGGCGGCCGCATTCCGCGCTCGCTGATTCCCGCCGTGGACAAGGGCGTCCAGGAGACCATGAAGGACGGCATCATTGCCGGCTACCCGCTCACGGGCATTCGCGTGGCTGTGTACGACGGCTCGTATCACAGCGTCGACTCCAACGAGATGGCGTTTCGCGCGGCGGCTCGCATCGGCCTGCGCAAGGCATGTGCCGATGCCGACCCAGTGGTGCTGGAGCCCATCGAGGAAATTACGGTGACTATCCCCGAGAGCTACGCCGGCGCCGTGATGGGCGACATCTCGGCCTCGCGCGGTCGCGTGACGGGCATGGAGACCGATGAGCGCGGCGACACCGTGGTCGTCGCTCAGGCACCTCTCGCCGAGTTGACGGATTACTCGACGCGCCTGCGCTCTATCACGCGCGGCACAGGTGACTTTACCATGAAGCCCGCTGGCTACGAGCAGGTTCCCTATGACGTTCAGGCCAAGCTGGTCGAGCGCTATGAGGAGGGTCGCGCCAAGTAGCGTGTGATTTTGCCTGCAACATGCATGCCGATGCAAGGGCCGCTCTGGAAGTGCCACGCCAAGTAGATCGATGTAGGGCAACCACCACGATGGGAATAGTCCCCATCGTGGTGGTTTTTGGTGGGCGAGGTGCCTGCCGGCTTTTACTGGGCCCGTCTCCTTTCATGCCGTCGCGAAAGATAGATCTCCTTTGATAGAATAAACGTATATAGACGTCTATTTGAACTAGGAGGCAATATGTTCGAGGCGGTTATCTTCGATATGGACGGGCTCATGTTCGATACTGAGCCGATTTGGGCTTCCTGCTGGCCCAAAACCGCAATTGAGTTTGAGGTTGAATGCAAAGAGGGTCTTGCGGACGCCATGCGTGGCACCAATGGATCAGAAGCGGTGTCCATTATTCGCGAGTGGTATGGTGATGAGGTCGATTCTCAAGCGTTTGTTGACCGTTTTTACGAAATAGCGCATGAAGCGCTGGCTCAGGGCGCAGAGAAGAAAGCCGGATTAGATCGGCTTCTCGACTATCTTCAGGCTGAGGGAATTCCGATGGCAGTTGCTTCATCATCGAGCAGAAAAATGATCGAGGCAAATTTGATAAGGGGAGGAATACTCCCTTATTTCGATTCGATCGTCTCTGGTATTGAGGTCGAACACGCCAAGCCTTATCCAGACGTCTTTTTGAAAGCGGCGGATGAGCTAGGAGCTTCGCCGCAGAAATCCCTCGTTTTAGAGGATTCCTATAACGGGGTGCGTGCGGGATTTGCAGGAGGATTTTGCACTGTCATGGTCCCCGATCTCTCTGAGCCAACAGATGAGATGGAAAGATTGGCCACGGCAATAGTTTCGAGCCTAAATGACGTTACCGATATGCTGGCAAATGGGGCGCTGGGGTAAGCATGTCAAATGAAAAGGGCTGTCGAGTGCTTCTCGGCAGCCCCTTTTTTCGATTTGCTGCATTTAGTGCTTTGCGCATAAATCAAAAAGGTATATAGTCGTCTATAAACAGGTACATAGACGTCTATATAAGTATCTGGAACGAAAACTCAACTCGAATTGCCGTAACCCGGTTGGAGGAATCATGGCAGTTGTAACTTCGACTGAGCTGATCCAGATTGCACGCAAGAACGGATGGCTCCTTCCCGCATATAACACGACGAACATGGAGATGACCTTAGGTATCCTGGATGGATTACAGAGGGCCGGGATGCCGGGTATTCTTCAGATCGCCCCTACTAACGTCAAGCTGTCCGATTACGGCATGATCGCATCCATCGTAAAGCGCGCGGCGGAGGATTATATCGTTCCCACGTGTCTGCATCTCGATCACGGCAAGACGCTCGAGGACGTACGCCAGGCGGTCCAGGCTGGCTTCACCTCTGTCATGATCGACGGTGCCGCGCTTTCCTTTGAAGAGAACATTCGCTTCTCGCGCCAGGCGGTCGACTATTGCCATTGCTATGGCGTGCCCGTCGAGGCGGAGCTTGGCGCCATTAAGGGCAAGGAGGACGATCATGTTTCCGAGGCGGATCTTAAGACCGACCCGGATCAGGTTTGTGAGTTCGTAGAGCGCACGGGCTGTGATTTGCTGGCTGTGTCCATCGGTAATGTTCATGGCCTCGAAGATGAGCCGCGCATCGATTTGCCGCTGCTTGAGAAGCTTGCAGAGGTATCTCCGTGTCCCCTCGTTCTTCATGGCGGCTCGGGAATTCCCTACGAGACCATCCACGCGATGCAGCCGCACAAGATGTCCAAGATCAATATCGCAAGCGACCTGCGCAAGGCCTACATCACAACTGTTGGCAAGGCGTATGAGGCAAACAACAATGAGCACAATCTTGCCAAGGTGCTAATCGATGCTCGAGAAGCCGTTGCGACCGTTGCCTACAAAACGACCCGCGCCATCAACGGCATCGCTGAGTAAAGCGGAATTATGGATATGGATGAGGCGATAATGGGCGCGCTCTACCTTGGTGTCGATGTTGGCACGTCATCGGTGAAGCTTACGTGCATTGATGAAAGTGGAAAAGTTGTCGCAACTGCAAGCGAGGCTTACGAATGCTCTGAGCCTCATCCCGGTTGGAGAGAGATCGAACCCGGGATATGGTGGGATGCCGTTTGTTCGGCGTGCGCCTTGCTTGGGGAGAAGGTCGACCTGTCTCTAATTAAGGGCGTTGGGGCCACCGGGCAAATGCATACGACGGTGCTGGTTGATGCTGCTGGGGTTCCGACATGTCCGGCGATAATGTGGAATGATCAACGCACGATTGACACTGTTTTTGATGAGAAGCAGTGGGCGCTAGCTGTAGGTCTTCCTCAGGTTGCCAGCTTCCTTTCAACTGGGGTTCCGGCAATGAACCTTGCATGGATGGCTAAAAACAACCCAGCAGCTCTTTCCAAGAGCGAGGTATTCCTTTCGGCTTCGGATTGGATCGCTCTCAAGTTTGGCGGACATCCCGGCATGGACTATTGCGGAGCGTCGACAACGGGGCTTTTCGATAATAAGAGGCAAACTTGGATTGACGAGGTTTGCGAGCATTTTGGGGTTCCCGAGTCGTTGCTTCCCGCTGTCGAGCCTTCCGACAAGGTTATCGGGGTCGTTAGCGAGAGGGCTTCGGCTGAGACGGGAATTCCCGCAGACGCTTCGATTGTAAGGGGAACGGGTGATAATCCTGCGGCGGCGATTTGTACGGGTTGTCTCCTGGAGGGCATTCCCACCATTTCGCTTGGCACAAGCGGTGTGCTGATGTATTCGGCCGAAGGGGTTGAACTTCCAGATGTCGGTAAGCCCGTATTGTTTAAATGGGGTAATACCCTTAAGACGCAAGTTCAGCTCAGTATTAGGTCGTGTGGCGGAGCTAAGGAGTGGTGGTACGGGCAGATTCTAGACAGCGACTCCTACGATCTCGAGGACAAGGCCGTTGAGGATCCTTTCTACGAAATGAGGGACCTCATGTTCTATCCGCATCTGTCGGGGGAAAAGGTCTTGCACGGTTGCCCGTCGGTTCGAGGTGCCTTTTTGGGGCTTGACCTTGACACGACGCGTTCGGAGCTTGAGAGGGCACTTATGGAGGGCACGGCATATGCCCTCAGGGAACTCAAGGAATCCGTGAACCATTCGCAGGAGTGGTTCGGCATTAGGCTTGTTGGCGGAGGGGCTAAGAACGATTTTTGGGCGCAAACGCTCTCAAACGTGTTGGGAATCGATTTAGTGCGTATGGAATCGTCCGGTGCCGGTCAGGGCGCGGCATTGCTAGCGCTTTCAGCTTCTTGCGGACAAGATTTGGCCGATGTTGCCGCTGGGGTCTGCAAAAGGCTAGATTCCGTTGAAAAAAACGACAAAGTCCACGAGATATACAATGTGCGTTTTGACAGGTATATGCGCATATTTAAGGCATTAGAAAACATCTATGAGCTAAAGAGCGCATAGCCGTTTGCCCTACAAAACCAACCATTCACCGAAAGGAATGCAAGGGCAAAACTCAGAAGGCGGTCGCTTTGTAATATATAGACGACCGTAGACAACCATGAGCGTATATGGCCGAATGAAAGGGGAGGAGCGGGCGCTCAGGTAGGACGATAGCAGTAACGAACATCAATTAAGGAGAATGAAAATGGGAGCAGTAAACGATTTCCTTATCTTCCTTGCGGAGGGCTTTACCGGCCTTTTTAATGCTGCGGGCGAGCAGTTTGCCTCGTTTATCACGGGCATGATCCCCATGCTGATTTGCCTGATCCTTACGATCAAGGCAATCATCCAGCTGATTGGCGAGGAGCGTGTCTATGGGTTCATGAAGAAGTGCACCAAATATGCAGTTCTCCGCTATACCCTCATTCCATTCCTTTGTACCTTCTTCCTCTGCAACCCGATGGCGTACACCTTTGGTGTGTTTGTCGAGGAGGACTATAAACCTGCATTCTACGATGCAGTCGTGTCCATGATGCATCCCATCGTCGGTCTTTTCCCGCACGCCAACTCGTCCGAGCTTTTTGTTTGGCTTGGCATCTCGGCTGGCTACGAGGCGCTGGGGAAGAACTCCTCTGAGCTTGCTATCCGCTTCCTCGTCGTTGGCCTGATCGTTTGCCTGATCAAGGGCATCGTCACCGAGAAGCTGTACCTCATCATGAAGAAGCGCAACGAAGCTAAGCTTGCCGCCTAGTAGTTCAGCGCAAAAGGAGAGTCTAGATCATGAGTGAATTCAAAAGCGTAAAGGCGTCCCACGGCGGCAACGGTTGGGGCGGACCCCTTATCATTACCCCCACGGCCGAAAAGCCCTATGTTCTGAGCGTGACCCTGGGCGGAATCAGCCCGGTTGCCCTTCGCATCGCGGAGCTTACCGGCGCCGAGGCGCACGACCAGTTTAAGGACCCGATCGAGACCGATCAGGCATGCGCTGTTGTTATCGACTGCGCTGGCGTGGCCCGCTGCGGCACTTATCCCAAGATGGGCCTTAAGACGCTGAACATCAAACCTGGTTCCCCGTCTGGCCCTCTGGCACAGTTCATCACCGAGGATCTCTTTGCGTCCGATGTCAATCCCGATTGCATCGCTCTTGTCGATGCCGCGGATGTTCCCGCTGAGCCGGTAAAGACCGAAAAGGCATACGAGGAGACGACGAAGGAAAACGTTCACGCAAAGATTGCCGAGGGACGTGCCGAGATTGCGTCCAAACAGTCTAACGGGGTTATGGACGTTGTCTCTAAGATCGGCACCGGCGTTGGTCGCGTCATCAGCATCATCTATCAGGCTGCACGTGATACCGTGAATGACGTTATCCGCAACATCATCCCCTTTATGGCGTTTGTCTCGGTGTTGATCGGCATTATTAACTACACGGGTTTCGCGAACGTTCTCGCCGGCGTTCTCACTCCGCTTGCGGGCTCGCTGCCCGGTATGCTGGCAATTGGCATGTTCTGCTCAATCCCGTTCCTTTCGCCGTTGATCTGCCCGGGCGCAATCATCGCTTCTGTGCTTTCTGTTCTTGTTGGCAACCAAATCGCCAACGGCACGATTCCCGCCAACTTTGCCCTTCCCGGCTTCTTTGCCGTCAACTGCCAGGTTGGTTCCGACTTTGCTCCCGTTGGCATGACTCTCATGGAGGCAAAGCCCGAGACGATCGAAATCGGTTACCCTGCATTCCTGTTTGGTAAGTTGATTACCACCCCGATCCAGATTATTCTCGCCTACGTACTGTCCTTTGGCCTGTAAACTGAATGCTTTAAGAGGGAAAGGCCCGCTATGCTCAACGCGCTCATTACAATAGCCTTCTTTATTCTTGTATGGCTTGCAGGAACATTCACCCAGTATCGCTATTGGAAGAGGGTGCGTGTTCTCATCCATGAGCGCGCTCGCGATCATGAGGGATACTTGGGCACGGGTATGTGCAAGGTGAGTTTTAGCCGAAAGGCGTTTGTGATGATCTTGACTGATCATGACGGCGTGATTAACGGTTGCTATGAGCTCAAAGGGCTTTCCCTCAAACCGGAGTTTTCGGAGATGAGCGAGATGTTGGGGTTGAATATCGAGACCGCCCTAGACCATCTGGCCAACGAAAGCTATCACGATGCTTTTGCCCAGGCTATTCGTGTTATCGACAGGTCAATGACTGCGCCTGCGGCGTAACAAAGATAGGAGAAATCAAATGTACAAGGTTAAGGTCACTGAGATCGGCTCGTTTGTTGAGGAGCTTCTCAACGAGAAGATGGTGGTCCTGTTTGGCCCGACCGCTCCTGCAGAGTTGCGCGACATCTGCGTCGTTCACGATGGAACTCCTACAGAGGATAACGTGCTTGCTGAGGGCGGCACCATTTCCATCGGCGATCAGGTCTACACGATTAAGGAGTTTGGTGAAGCTGCGAACGAGAACATGGGAGGGCTCGGTCATCTAACTATTGCGTTCGATGGCGAGCGAGAGCTGCTTCCTGGAACGGTTCTCGTGACACCAAGCGTGCTTCCCAAGCTGGAAACCGGCATCGAGATTAGCTTCAACGGCTAAATCGCTCGGTATGGCAGGCCATGTATTAGTCGGAAAGGACGTGTTCTCATGAAACGTTCCGATTTAAAACTGCCACTTTTCACAGTCAGTCCTAAGACCTATTTGCTTGCGGACGATTCAATTGCAGCGGCTCATCTTACGGATGAAATCGCAAAAGATCGAGATCATTCGATTTTTTGGACTGCTCCCGTTCCCGAGCTCTGCGCAGTTGCGAAGGATTTGAAATTTGCAATTCCCACAGCGCAGCATGCCGATCTTGTCGGTGACGGAAAAGGAATGGGACTGACACCTCTTGAGTCGCTTAAGAGCGCGGGAGTTCAAGCTGTCTTTCTAAATCACACGGCACACCCCCTGACCGTTGATAAGTTGGCGGCAACGATCGATCGCGCTCGTGAGCTTGAGATTCTAACCATTGTTGCAGCCGATAGCGTGACAGAGTCCAAAGCGGTTGCGGCGATGGACCCGGACGTGATTCTTTGCGAGCCGAGCAGCCTTGTGGGAACCGGCCATACAAGCGGCGATGATTACATCGCAGAGACCATCGCTGCCGTACGGTCCATCAATCCCGACATCGTTATCATGGAGGGAGCGGGAATCAGGTGCGGAGGCGACGTTCGTCGCCTGATTGGACTTGGCGCGCAAGGTACCGGCATTTCGAGTGCCCTGGCGATTACGGACGACAGGGCAGCGTTGCTTACGGAGCTGTTTGACGCGCTGGACTAAAACCGTTTACAAAAAGGCGAACCCACGGGTTCGCCTTTTTTGCGTTTTGGAATTATGTTAGGCGCAATGCCGCCGCTCTCAAGAGTTTTAATGGCGGCGCTGAAAAACGGTGCCAAGCTGGAACCTGCTGGATTTAAGCCATACGCGCGCATATTCAATTGCAGAGTCATTGTCCAAGTAGACTGTTTGAAGCTGCTGAAGAAGCGGGGACTGCGTAGAGAGACCGAGCGCATCCGCGCGTTGGGTATCCGCGAGCTTTGCCACAAAGGAGGTCTTTGAGTATTCGATCTGGTGGCCTGAGAGCCGCTCGATTATTGCAAAGAGACCTTCGTTAACAAAGTCGGCTGTTTCAATACCTGGGACAAGCGCCATATTGATGTTGTTTTCGATGAACATCACAGGTTCACCCTCAACGCTGCGCACTCGCTCGAGATGAAGGTAGTCAGAACCTTCGACAATACCGAGATGTCCGGAAATATCTTCGTCCGACTTACGAATTTCGCAATCGAGAATGCTTGTTTCGAAAGAAAGACCTTGTTCGATTAGAGATTCGGAGAAAGAGATAAGACCCTCTGTAAGGGGGAAAGAGATGTCTTTTGACTTAACGTAAGTTCCCTTTCCCTGAATTTGCTCAAGCAGGCCCTCATCAGCAAGCTTGGAAATGGCCTTTTTGATGCTGCCGCGGCTGACGCCGAGCGTACTCATGAGCTCGACTTCCGACGGGATTTTGGATGCTTGCTCCCAAGCTCCTGAGGCGATGTTCTCGCGCAGATAGTCGACCACCTGCATATAGATGGGGGTGGGACAATCCTTTTTAATATGTGAATTGTTGACGCGATTGGTCACAGTTTCTCCTGATTACTTTGAAGCAAAATTACCTTCATTTTACGTTGTTTTGCTTCGATTAACTTATCGAGATTGTGATTGCAAAGAATAAATCACGTATTTAGTGTAAGGCTCCTGCTGCTTTGGCTGCCTGTCTTGCGTTTGCCGTCTACTCTTCATCGACAATACGGGTATCTTGGAGAGATGACCCCATGTCACAGAAATGCGCCGTAGGAGGCAAGAATCAGCCTTCCGTGTGCGTCGGTGACAAACGATGCGGGTGTGGCCCCGGTTGAACCTACTCTCCGGCGGCCTGGTTGCGGCCGGTGACGTAGTCGATCTGCACGTGCGGCTGCAGGTTGTAGCAGTATACGTGGAAGCAGAGGGTCTTGCCGTGGTCCTCGACCGATTGCGCCTCAAGGCGCACGCCACGGCAGACAAGTTCCTCTTCGTTATACATGGGCGTGACGCGGTAGAGCACGTGGTTGCCCGTATCGCGAATATAGTTGAGAATCTGCTCTTCAAACGGTAGCATGCCCGTCTCGTTGAGATAACGCGTGCCGGTGAGGAGATTTTTGCGGTTGGCGTTTTCGCCGCAGAGCGACCAGGCGATAAGGTGGCAGCGATTGTAGAGGCTCTGGCCCGGAATAAAGTCGTAGCGCTGCTGGTGCCAACCGGCAGGATGGATACGCGAGATGTCGCTGCGCTTTCCCTGTCCGAGCGACTCGGGACCTACGCAGGCGAGCGCTTTGCGGGCGCGGCCCAAGCTGTCGAGCTTGGAGAATTTCTTAAAGCAGCCCTCTTCGGTGGCGCGCTCGTATTCATCGAGCGTGAATGACGGTGTGCCTAATGCGTGCGTGCTGTCGGCGCGCAGGGCAACGTAGGGGTTGCCGGCGTAGTCGGGAATGCTGCTGAGATATACGCCGCGGGCGCGGTGGAGATCGGGGTTTTCGACCTCGTCGATGGGGGTGGCGGCGCTGTCTGTGGAAGTGTCGTCACCGGTGTCAATTGCGGCGGATTCAGAGCCATCGCCAGAGTCTTGGCTATTTTGAGGGTCCGAGGAGCTCGCTGTTCCCGATTCGAGCCGGGCAACCAGGTCTGCCTCGTCGTCGGTGCGGCTGGGACTTTCATTTTGTTTTTCGGCCAGGGCTGCCGCTTGCTCATCGCTTTGCGGCGACAGCAGCTTGCGCGCTCCGTCGAGCGACCCTGCGAACAGCGCAAATCCCAGCACCACGGCGGTGCCGATGGAAAGCACTTGCTTGTAGGCGGACTTGCGCGACATTGAGGCTCCTGGATGGACGGTTGGGAGTCTACCAGTCTAGCAGGAGCCGGCAGGGGCCGTTCTGCCGAACAAATACTTAAGATTTGGAACAAACGCTACTGGTTCATTTGCCTCATATGGAGCTGCGGCGGTTGTGGATGTGGGGCTATTCGGCGTTTCCCCAGATAAAACCCGCCAAAACAAACCTGTCCCTTTTTGGCAGGTTAATCGTGAGTTATTTCACCGCAGCTTAAGGTACGGTTGGGATGTGCGCACTTTAAAGAGAAGAACCCATGATTAGAGAGGTCGCGCTCGTCTCTCTAAATGTCTCTCTAAAGAGAAAGCCAGTTAAAGAGATAACATTGGGCAATCTAACAGTGAATTCGATACATCTCTCTAAATGTCTCTCTAAAATAAGGTGCTTATCTCTCTAAAGTTAGAGAGATATACTACACTTTAGAGAGATAACTCTATTGTTTTAGAGAGGCGGAATGCCAATGCTGCTGGATGAACCTCTTGGCCTTATCGTTGAGCGCCTTCGCAGGCGGGGGACTGATGACGCATCGGTAGAAGTTAAAGCCTGCACGAATAAATTGAGCGCAGACGTATGGGAGACAGTGAGCGCTTTTGCGAACACTGCGGGTGGGCTCATTATTTTGGGCCTGAATGAAGCCGAAGGATTTGTTCCTTCGGCTAACTTTGCTATCGATAGGGTGCGCGATCAGTTTGTTTCGGGTATCGGAGACGGAGGCTCAGCGGCAGTGGTGACCCATGCGCCGCGGTACGAGCTTGATCGAGGCGAGGTCGACGGGCTCCAGGTGCTTCTGGTGCGCATCTTTGAACTTGAGCTTAAAGCGAAGCCTTGCTATATCGGCGCGCGCGGCGTGCAGAACGGTAGCTACAAGCGCGTGGATGATAAAGATATCAAGATGTCACCCGCTGAGCTATATGAGCTGCAGAGTGCGTTGCTTCCGAGCGATGCAGACGGCACGGTGGTTTCGGAGGCAACGGTCGAGGATTTGGATCCAGATGTCGTGCGGTCTATTATCGCAAATCGCCGGCTGCAGACCCCGCGCGTTTTGCGCGGGGCCGATACGCTGGAAAAGCAGCTGGTCAGACTCAATATCACTACAAAGGATGGTGCCGTGAAGCTCGCGGGGCTTCTGTCGGCGGGAATTTACCCCCAGCAGTTCTATCCCAAACTGATGATCGATGTCGCCGTTCATTCCGATGTGGAAAAATCTGCACCCGGGCAACCCCGGTTTATTGACCGCCAGTTGTGCGATGGCCCGATTCCGGCTTGCATCGAAGATGCCCTTGCCGCGATTGGACGAAACTTGCGCAAAGCGACGATAGTGCAAGGCGCTGGCAGAAGGGAAGATTGGGAAGTTCCCCAGGAGGTTTTGCGCGAGGCCTTGGCAAATGCCTGCATCCATCGAGAATATTCGCCCATGTTTGTGGGGCAGGCCGTGAGTGTCGATATCTATCCAGACAGAATAGAGATCAAAAACCCCGGTGGGCTTTGGGGCGGAAAGACGGTGGACAATCTTGCAGACGGGGAATCGCGCTGCCGAAACCCAAAGCTCATGAGCCTAATGGGGGCGACGCCGTTAGAGCATGCCGAGGGGGCCGTTGCAGAAAGCCAGGGATCTGGTATCCCGGCTATGATTCGCGAGATGGAGTCTCGTTCGCTTGGAAGGCCGAAATTTATCGTTAAGGCCGATTCGTTTACGGTGCTGCTTTCCCGGCACGGGGCGGAGCTTGCTGAAAACCGCACGTGGATTCAGAGCCATGTGGGCACCGAGCTGACGGATCGCGAGGAAACATTGCTCATGTTTATGCGGGAGCATGGGTGCGTATGCGATGTTCAAAAAATACGAGAGGCCCTGAAGTGGGATTCGGATGACATTCGCCTGATCTGCGGGAATCTTGTCGATAAACATGTCCTGTCAAAATGTGGCAAAGACACGTTTGAGATTATCGATATGAGCAGAGAATCGTCAGCTTCGACAGCGGATAGGATTCTGGAGGCTCTCAGCGCCGAAGTGGATATGACGGCGCGAGAAATAGCGGTTGCATCGGGGGTCAAAATTTCGTCTGTCCGTTACCATCTGCCAAAAATGGCGGATAAAGGGCTCATCGAAGTAATGGGTTCATCGACGAGTCGTAACCGCCGATATCGGAAGAAGTAGATGCAGCCGGGTCGCCTCTCTAGTGTCTCTCGAGGCCAGATGGGTGTTGGAGGGGCGATTGTCTCGCGATATTTCCCCAGATAAAACCTGCCAAAATAAACCTGTCCCTTTTTGGTAGGTCAGTTAACGCAGTCCAGGTTGAGCATATGCGAGCGAGCAGGCTCCGGGTGCGGTAAGGTGACGTGAAACAAGCGGGCGCTGACCTTTTGGTCGCGCCCGTGCAGTTGAACGTCAGATTGCCGAGCCCGGCGCCTGCGCAGCGCCGAGCGGTTACGCCGTTTGTAAAACGGCGTAACTTAAAGGTTCATGTTGCCGTGGATGTAGGGGGTAACCTCGGGGGAAATATGGTCGCAGCCCAGCTCGCGCAGCGCGGACTCGATAACGGCGGGCAGCGGGGTCTTGCCCTTGTCGTCGACAGCGGCACCGCCGAGGGCGGCAATCTTGGCGACATCTGCGGGTGCGGCCTCGATATGCATGCAGCCACCGATCAAGCGCGCGCGTACCTGTGCCAGGTCAAGATCGTGCAGGTAATCCTCGCAGGCGCGGATCAGGGAGACCTTCTCGAACGTAAGCTCCTCGCCCGTGGGGACGCGCGTGGCAAGACATGCTCCCGCCGGCAGGTTCCAAACAGGATAGCCCCATGTGCGTAGTAGCTCGCGCTCTTCGTCCTTGGTAAAGCCGACCTCCATAAGAGGGGAGCGTACGCCGAGCTCTTCTGCCGCACGCATGCCGGGGCGGTAGTCACCGCGATCGCTTGCATTGCTGCCATCGATGACGGTGGGAAAGCCGAGTGACTTGGCGTGGTTGACGATAGCGGTAAAGCCGGCGTGCTTACAGTGGTAGCAGCGATTAGCATCGTTGCAGGCTACTTGGGGGAGCTGCAACTGATCGACCGAAAGATTGAGCACGGGGAGCTTAAAATGCGGCTCCTCATTGGTTTGCCCGTCAACGGACCGCTCAAATGAAGCCTGTTCAGGCGTGCCGATGAGCGGCGTGGTGAGGTGAACGAGAAGCGCGCTGGCAGGCATGATGCGGGCGCAGACCGCGGCTAAAAAGCTGCTGTCGACGCCGCCGGAAAAGCCGATGGCGACGCGTCCGTATGCCAAAAGCAGCTGTTCGAGCGCCGCGAGTTTGTCCTGAAGCTCCTTTGCAGGTGCGGTGGTGTCTGAAAGCATGGAACGTTCCTTATCATTGATTGCTCGGTCGAAAACTATAATCCTATCGAGCCGCTTGTCATAAGACTTCTATCTATGTAACGAAAGTGCAATATGGTATATACGTTATATACCAGTTGCCAAATGCGGTAGAGTTGCGGCAATGCGATAGCGAGAGCCGATGGGGGACCGATATGATCAAGGCTGTTATTTTTGACATGGACGGAACGCTGGTCGATACCGAGCGTTTGGGCATTAAGGCATGGAAGGCGGGTGCTGCCGAGCTGGGGGTCGCGATTGATGAAGCGCTGATCCATCAGTTTATCGGTCGCACGCTGCCCGATGTCATGGACATCCTCGATAAGCATTACGGCAGCCATGAAACCACCGAGGCGATCTATCGTCGCCACAAGGAGATTCGCGATGAGATGGTCAAGACCGAACTGGAGCTTAAGGCCGGCGCCGCCGAGTGCATAGACGAGCTGCTGGCTGCGGGCTATCACGTGGGCCTTGCGACGTCGTCGCGCCATGTCACGGCCGAGCGCAACCTTAAGATGGTCGGCCTCTTTGACAAGTTTGAAACGGTGACCTGTGGCGATGACGTCGTGCACGGCAAGCCCGACCCCGAGATGTATCTGCTTGCCTGCGAGCGCGCGGGCTTTGCCCCCGAGGAGTGCGCCGTGGTCGAGGATTCGCGCAACGGCTGTGTCTCGGGCATCACGGCCGGCTGCCATGTCTTTGCCGTCCCCGATATCGTGCCGCTGCCGCAGGATGTGGTGGATGGCTGCGAGGCCGTGCTCGACACGTTGTTCGATCTGGCGGCGGCGGTCAAGGCCGTACGCTAGACAATTGCGGCGTTGAAGCGCGCGATCGGCCGTCTTTGCATTTAAGCAAAAGAGGTCCGGCAATGGTCGGGCCTCTTTTGCTTAGGCGGAGTTTTGGCATACTGGCCGACGTGCTATAGATACGCGCCGAGGTTGATGGCCGTAGCGTCGGTCTGGGTGCTTGCCTGGGTGCTGGCGCGCTCCAGTAGGAACGGACGTACCAGTTCTTGGCGGTTGATATCCTCGGCGGCCGTGACTGCGGTGACGGTGTGCGCTGCAGAGCCGATGTGGACGTGCTTGGGCTTCGCCGGCGCCTTGTTCTCGATTTGCTCCATCAGCAATTGAACGCCCTTGCGGCCAATCTCGTAGCCCGGGGGCGCTACCGTAGTGAGCGGGACCGATCCGCTCCAAGCGAGCGGGTTGCCATCGCAACCTGCTACGCGTACTTGCCCGGGGACAGAGATGCCCTTGTCGACCAGCGCCGAGATGACGCCCGAGGCCAACACGTCGGTCAGGCCGACGACAAAATCGGGGCGTTCGTCGGCGGGACGCTCGGCGATTTGGTTGCCGATACCATAGCCGTCGGCCGCCGTGTTCCACTCGCCGGCGTCGATGACTTCGATCTTGATATCGGGGTGTAGGGCGAGTGCCTTATGAATGCCAAGGACGCGCAGGGTGAGTTGCATAAATGCTGCTCTACCCACAACGGTGATATGGCGTGCACCGCGGGCGATGGCAAGTTCGGCAATGATGCGACCCTGGGCCTCGTTGTCGGCCGCTACGTAGTAGCCGGGCTCGGAGCAATGGATGTCCAGATGGACGATCGGCACGGGCATCTTGGCCATGGCGGGGTGCCAGTCGGGGGATGCCATGGGCTGAACCATGACGCCGGACATCTGGGTGCCCATAAAGTAGCGCAGGTAATGGTCCTGGAGAATATCGTCGTTATCGGCGTTGGCGATGAGCAAGTCATAGCCGTGCTTGCGAGCCTCGTTGTGGGCGCCGCTGGCGATTTGGAGCGAAAAGCCGTGATCGAGACGGGGGAGCACCAGGCCAAAGGACTTGGTGGCGCCGCCCGCGAGCTGACGGGCGCTTTGGTTGGGCAGGTAGCCCAGACGATTGATGGTCTCGTTGATGAGTTTGAGGGTCTCGGGGCGCAGCTTTTCGGGATGGTTGAGCGCGTTGGAAACCGTGCCCAGCGAAACCCCGGCCTCGCGCGCGACGTCGCTGATTTTTACCTTTGCCATAGCGGCCCCTTTAATGCGTTTCAAGTACAAGCCAGATTGTAGCATCCCAAACCTTCCAAAAAGGGACAGGTTTATTTTGGCAGGTTTTATCTGGGGAAACGCTGTTGCCAGCGCGACCATCACGAAGGGGGCAGGTACCTTTGTGGTGGTTTGGACCGGCTGGACGTGTGTGCATCGAGTGGTATCTAAGTTGAGATACCACTTCTGGTATATCAGCTTGCGTTTGCGTGAGTACAATACTCGAACGTTGTACGTCTCAGCGCCCTTTGTGCGTGGACGTCTTGCAGTCACGCGAACGAAGGGATTTATCTTATGTGCGGAATCGTCGGCTACACCGGCTCTGATATTGCAAAGAACATCCTGGTCACGGGCCTCAAGCGTATGGAGTATCGCGGCTATGACTCCTCGGGCGTCGCGCTCGAGGTGGGCGAGGGCGCCGCGGCGCACCTCGACGTCATCCGCCGCGTGGGCAAGGTCGCGGGCTTGGAGAGCGAGCTTTCCAACATCGACAGCGACGCTACCTGCGGTATCGGCCACACCCGTTGGGCCACCCACGGCAAGCCCTCCGTCGTTAACGCTCACCCCCACACCAGCTGCGACGGTCGTATCGCCATCGTCCACAACGGCATCATCGAGAACTTCGCCGAGCTGCGCGAAGAGCTGGAGGGTCGCGGCCACCACTTTAAGAGCGAGACCGATACCGAGGTCTTCGCGCATCTGATCGAAGAGGCTTATGCCGAGACGCACGACCTGATGGCCTCCGTGCGCGAGGCGTGCACCCACGTGGTCGGTGCCTATGGTCTGGCCGCCGTGTGCGCTGACGAGCCCGGCGTGATCGCCGTGGCCCGCAAGGATTCCCCGATCGTGGTCGGCGCGGGCGAGACCGGCTCCTATGTTGCTTCCGATGTCATCGCGCTTATCGACGCCACCCGCGATGTCGTGGTGCTCGAGGACGGTCAGTTTGCAAAGCTCACGCCCGCAGGCGTCGAGTACACCGACGAGACCGGTAATGTGATTGAGCCCAAGGTCACCCATATCGACTGGGATCTGGACATGGCCGAAAAGGGTGGCTACCCCGACTTTATGCTCAAGGAGATTCATGAGCAGCCTCGTGTCGTACGCGATACCCTGGTGGGCCGCATGACGCCTGCTGGCGAGCTCGATATTGACGAGCTGGGCCTTTCGCTCGAGGAGCTCAACGATATCGACCGCGTCTACGTGATCGCCTGCGGCACCAGCTACCACGCCGGTCTCATTGCCAAGAACCTTATCGAGGGCTGGGCTCGCATCCCCACTGAGGTTGAGGCGGCCAGCGAGTTCCGTTATCGCAACCCCATCATTACGCCGACGACGCTCGTCGTTGCCGTGTCCCAGTCGGGCGAGACGGCCGATACCCTTGCCGCCATTCGTGATGCGCGCATCAAGGGTGCCAAGGTCTTCGGCATCACCAACGTGGTGGGCAGCCCCGTGGCGCGTGAGAGCGACGGCGTCATCTACACCAAGGCCAACAAGGAGATCGCGGTCGCCTCGACCAAGAGCTTCATCGGCCAGGTCGTGAGCCTTACGCTTTTGGCTCTGCTGCTGGCGCAGGTCAAGTACCGCTTGACCACCAAGCAGGCGCGCATGCTGTTCCGCGAGCTTTCCGATACGGCCGAGCAGATCCAGTGGATTTTGGATACCCAAACCGAGGCCGTGCATGAGGCCGCCCTGCTGTGCAAGGACGCGCAGTCGGCGCTGTTCGTGGGCCGTGGCATGGGTGCCGCTATTTCCTACGAGGGCGCGCTCAAGCTCAAAGAGGTCAGCTACCTGCACGCCGAGGCCTACGCCGCCGGTGAGATGAAGCACGGCCCCATCGCGCTGATCGACCCGGGCTTCCCTGTCATCGCCGTGGCCACCAAGAGTGCCACCTACGACAAGACCGTGTCGAACCTCATGGAGTGCAAGGCGCGCGGCGCCAAGGTCATCGTCGTTGCCACCGAGGGCGACGAGGAGATCAACAAGATCGCCGACTGCATTATCCGCGTGCCAGCAGTCCGCGACGTGTTCAGCCCCATCACGGCGAGCGTCCCGCTGCAGCTGCTCGCCCGCGAGGTCGCCATCCTGCGCGGCTGCGACGTCGACCAACCCCGAAACCTGGCGAAAAGCGTCACGGTCGAGTAGTTGGTTCCGCCGTTCTAGCGACTAAGGCCCGGCTCCGCATCAAGACGGAGCCGGGCCTTGTTGCATTTGCTCGGATAAAACCTGCCAAAATAAACCTGTCCCTTTTTGGCGGGTTAGCGGAGCTTGCTGGTCTCGAAGTACTCGGGGAACTGGTCCAGAACCTCGGTTTGATTGCGGAACATCATGTGCAGGTGCTTGCTGACCAAAAAGCTCGCTTCGATGGGGTCGCGACCGGCGATAGCGCGGCGAATCTGCTTGTGCTCGTTCACGATGTCCTGATTGTCGAGAACCTGCGTGGCGGCGCGCAGCCAGCGGAAGCGCTCCAGGTCGGCATTGGTCTCTTCGAGCCACGACCACACGGTGCTGCGACATGCGATGCTAAAAATCATGTGATGCATGAGGTTGTCGCTCAAAAAGAAGCCGATGCGATCCTCCTCGGCCATGGCCTTTTCCTGCAGCACGATGGCGCGGTCGAGCTGCTCGATGCCGGCCGACGTGGCGCGCGCACAGCACTCCACAATCACCTGCTTTTCCAGATGCTCGCGGATGTAACAGGCACTCTCGGCAAGGGTGAGGTTGATGGGCGAGACGTAGGTGCCGCTCTGGGGCACGGTGCGCACCAGGCCTTCCTGCGCCAAGCGAACCAAAGCCTCGCGCACGGGCGTGCGACCCATGTCCAGGTCATCGCAAAGCTGCTTGACGCCCAGCTTTTCGCCCGGCTTGTAGTCCAGGTAGACGATTTTGCGTCGAATGGTGTGGTAGGACTGGTCCTGTAGGCTCGTTTCCTGCTCGCCGACGTGCATCGATTCTTCCATAGCGCCTCGCAACTGTTCTATCAAACTCATATGTCAGTTGTTAATTATGCCGCGAATCAGCTCTCCGCGGTGGGTAATTCGGCTGTTGCCTGAGAACTATCGCGGCATCTTAGTCTGTGTTTGCGCAAGGCTGTGCTCAATGTTGCCGTATCATAAGCCGTCGCAAACGTGAAATAGAAAGAAGGAATCCCATATGCAACTGGCAAATATCGTACGCGAGCGCTGGAAAGGCGTCTTGTTCTGCCTGATCATCGCCATTCCCGCGACGTTGCTCGGCAAACAGGTTGAGGTGGTCGGCGGTCCGGTATTCGCCATCCTCTTTGGCATGGTCCTGGCGCTCGTCTTTCCCAAGAATCGTCGCGAACAGCTCGCCGCCGGCGTCACCTATACGTCCAAAAAAGTCTTGCAGTACGCGGTTATCCTGCTTGGCTTTGGCATGAACCTCTCCCAGATTCTGTCCAAGGGCGCCCAGTCGCTGCCGATTATCGTGGCGACAATCTCGACCTCGCTTGTCATCGCCTTTGTGCTCTGCCGCGTTATGAACGTGCCGGGCAAGATCGCGACGCTTGTGGGTGTGGGTTCGTCGATTTGCGGCGGTTCTGCCATCGCTGCGACCGCACCCGTCATCGATGCCGACGATCGCGAGATTGCCCAGGCTATTTCGGTCATCTTCCTGTTTAACGTTATCGCGGCGCTCGTGTTTCCGACGCTCGGCGGCATGCTCGGGCTGACCAACGAGGGCTTTGGCCTGTTTGCCGGTACCGCCATCAACGACACCTCGTCCGTAACGGCTGCGGCGAGCGCCTGGGACAGCATGCACCCCGGCGCCAATGTGCTCGAGAGCGCCACAGTGGTCAAGCTCACCAGGACGCTGGCCATTATTCCCATCACGTTGGTTCTCGCATGCTGGCAGATGCATCTGGCGCGCAAGGCCGGCGGTGACGCCAAAAGCACGTTCTCGCTTAAACGCGCGTTTCCCATGTTCGTGCTGTTCTTTGTGCTGGCGAGCGTGATCACCACGGTGCTTCAGCTTCCCGCGTCCTTTACGGCGCCCATCAAGGAGCTGTCGAAATTCTTTATTGTGATGGCCATGGCGGCTATTGGCTTTAATACCGATATCGTCGAGCTGGTCAAAAAGGGCGGCAAGCCCATCGCATTGGGCTTTTGCTGCTGGATTGGCATTGCGTGCATGAGTTTGGGAATGCAACACGTACTGGGAATCTGGTAGAGAAGTAGCTTGTTTGCGTGCTGGTTGCTGGTGAGCGCATTCTCACGGTGGAGCGATAGGAGCTCTTGCGGGTATGGCTTGTCCGCAGGTTTATAAGTCCCGAAGAGCTCTTATCGCCCCGCCAGGATGGCGATGCGGGGCAACACCTATACTCGCAGGACGGCGCTTTCTGCCCTATAGTGTTTGGTGAGCAATATCGTTCAATTTTGAAACACTCGGTCGTGCGACCGTCGGCGGTTGCACGTCGCCGCGGACAGGGGCAAATCATGGATAGCGATGCCAAACTGAACATCTTGACCGATGCCCTAGCTGCCGCCGGGGCCTCGGCATTGGCAATCGATGCGCATGGGGACGTTGCGATCTCGACCATGAATGACGCGGCGCTTGAGCGGGATGTGGCGGCTTTTGTCGCTGAGCGCCTCGACCGTATAGGAGACGGTGCGCGTCTTGTTATGGGGCGTGCGGGTACGCGCCTGAGCCTGACCGTTCGCCCCACCGACAAAGAGGGCGGGGGCCTTTGGGCCGTCGTGGTCCGCGAGGTGCGCGGTGCCGCGGCGCATGCGGGCGTCGAGTGGCTCAACGCCGACGAAGTTGAGGCCCGCTACGAATCGAGCGCGTACGGCATCGTTGAGGGTGCCGCTGCGGTGGCTGCGCCAGTTGCCGAGAGCTACGCGCGCGGTGTGCCCCTTATGCTCGAGGGCGAGCTGGGAGCGGGTCAGGTCGAGATCGCCAAGCGCCTCTATCTGGACGGTCCTTTTGCCGATCAGCCCTTTGTTTCCGTTGCGCTCGATGAGCTCACCGAGCGCGGTTGGCGCCATGTGCTCAAAAGCGCCGAATCGCCGCTGTTCCAAACGGGGCTGACCCTTTGCATTGAGGGCTGGAACGCGGTTGGCCCCCAGCGCCTCCGCGAGCTGGTCTCCACGATGACCGACACCGCGTTGGCGACGCGCTGTCATGTGGTGCTGACAGCGAATGACATGCCGGGCGGCGGCGAAAGTGATCAAGCCGCCTTTGTGACCGAGCGCTTCGCCTGTGCGGTGAGCGTGGCGCCGGCAATCGCCGAGCAGGGGGCCGCGTCGACGAAGGTTGCGCGCTATTTGGAATATCTCGCTGATGCATTTGGGACGGCAACGCCCGCGCTGTCTGCCGCGGCGACGAAGACGCTCGATGCTTACCGCTGGCCGCGCAACTATCTGCAGCTCCGCGAGGTCTCGGAACGACTGTATATATTGGTGGGGGCGGGCGCGGTGGACCGCGCTGTGGCGGAGGAAGTGCTCGCCCAAGAGGACGTGATTAAGACCGCAACCTTTGGCGCCCCGACGCTCGAAAGCGACCTGTATATCCTGCGACCGCTGGCCGATACCGAGCGAGATATCGCGCATCTGGTTGTAGATCATCTCCACGGCAACCGAACCCGTGCGGCGGAGGTACTGGGCATAAGCCGTACAACGCTGTGGCGCTTGCTGAAGGACGATGACCGTTGAGCGAGGCGCCCGTGACCGCGCGCGACGCGTGTGCTACAGTCCAAAGCGTTATTGTTTCGATTTGGTTACGGCGTGCGAGGGCATATGGCTGAGACTTCAAAACCGAGCCGCAGAAGGCGGAGTGCCGCGCCGGTCAACCGACGCACGACATCGGTGACGTGGGGTAAACACGCCTCGGGGTTTGACGGCTCGTTCAAGCGCACTAAATACGGCTATCCTTCGACAAGCGCCCGCTTGGCAATGCAGGCAGAGTCCTCGCTGTGGGGCCGCAAACGCGTGGTGGGCTCAAAGCTCAAGCACGACGGCACGCTTGGTTACATCAGTCGCGGGGCGGCTCGCCGCAGCGGGCTCAACCCGGCTGGTTGGCATCGTTATGTGCCGATCGTGGCCGTCGTTGCAGTGATCGTCATCGCACTCGCTGCGCTTGGCTACGCCGGCGGTGGCGCCAACTTGGACGCGGTGTTTAAATCGCCCGAGCTCGCGCATGCAGGCACAGAAGTTATCGAGGGCGCTCAGACCCAGACGGGTGTCGCGCCCCAGCGCGGTATCGTCGCGGCGGCCTCCACCATCGCCGATGCGCAAAAGGACGAGGACGAACAAGGCAGCGAAGCCGAAACGACCCAGACGAACGAAACGACGACAACTCAAATATCAACATAGCTTGCCGGCAGAAGGGGACGTTCCTTTTCTGCCGGCAGTTTGGGACACTCCTGCGCTACTTGACGTATACCACGTTGTCGCGGCGCGGTTTTGCCTCGGGCAGCGTGTCCTCGGCATAGCCCAGAATGCAGTGACCGACACCGCGCAGGCTGCCGTCGGCGGGTAGACCCCAACTGGCCAGTAGCTCCAGGCCCTCGGGCGAATCGAAAACCTCGTGGGCGCGATGAATCCAGCACGAATCGACACCCAGTGCATAGGCAGCGTTGAGCAAGTTGCCCATAGCGAGCGAGCCGTCTTCCAGATGTGTGGGCACGCTGCGGTCAACCAGCACCACCACAACGGTCTTGGCGCCATAGAAGGGGTCGCTGTTGCTGCCCATGACCTGGGCGTTGAGCTGTGAGAGACGCTCGACGGTCGCGGGGTCGGTGACGGCGACAAACGTCACCGGCTGGCGGCCCATGCCGCTCGGTGCATATTGGCCGGCTTCGATAATACGTGCAAGCTTTTCGGCCTCGACGGGACGATTGCTGTAGTTGCGGCAGCTGCGGCGGTGAATGAGTGCTTCGATAGTCTCCATGGTGTCTCCTTGCGGTGGCGTTGCAGATGCCCCGTTCATACCCGTCGGGCTCAAACGATAGACGGTCAATTGCCCGGCCAAAAGGATAGATTCCAATTGGGAAAGTAGGTTTGCATAAAAGTACCTTCAGAATGTGACAAACCAATGGGATGGTTAAACGTTTTATCCCGTCTACCCTGCGGTTTTTTACCACTTGCCTAAATGACGAACGCATTACCTTTGATAAAGGTTTTACTAAAGGAGTACCAACGTTTATCAATGCGCCGTGGTGGCGCCGGGCCAGGAGGTAACATCATGTTCCAGGCTGGAGATGTCGTCGAGACCGATTTCGAAGGATTTCTGAAGCTGCTGCGTTCCAAGACGCGCGCTTTCGTGTCGATCAACGATCACGAGTACTACATCACGCACACCGATGGCTATTGGCGTGTTCAGGATTGCGAGGCCCTCAACGACAAGGGCCACTTTACTGACTGCTCCGAGCTGGTCAACACGGTCTGCGAGGTCGTCGAGCTGCCGTGGATTGCCGGCAAGAGCCTGCATGACAGCTTCTCGGGCGCTACGGTCTATGAGGCCGTTGCCGCTTAACAGGCAATAAAACTCGATTTTCACGTGACCGCTGGCGCCGCCCCCGCGCCGGCGGTCTTTTTCTGCCGATAGGCCATAAAAATGTACGCATTTGCGGAGAGCCTGTTGACGATAGTCAAAACTCGGACTAATCTAGAGACACAAAATTGGTCAAAAATCGGACAATCGAATGGTGGGATAGATGAATAGTGCGGTTGCGCTGGTCGACTTCGACCGGTTGCTCAATGGACTCGACCATATCTATTCGGAGTTCTCGCGCGCCTGCGGCCTTTCGGACTGCGCCTATTGGATGCTCGTCGACACCAGCACGGCGGGCGGCAGTATTGCCGTAAGCCGTCTGACAAGCGAATGGTTCTACAGCAAGCAGACCATCAACTCGGCAATTAAAACCTTGACGGCGCGGGGCTTCGCAACGTTGGAGTTTGCCGAAGGCAGTCGTAAGAACAAGGTTGTGAGCCTGACCGAAGAAGGCGTGCGGTTTGCCAAGCGCTACGCGTTGCCAGCGCAAAAAGCCGAGCAACAGGCATTCGAGGCGCTCGAGCCGTGGGAACAGCGCGAGATCATGCGCTTGGTCGGTAAGTTCTCCCATGTTCTTAACGAAGAGTGCGAGGCATTTAAACGGCAAGTGGCCGCTGAGAACGAGGCTGACGATAAGAGCGAAGGGGAGACATGCGACTCTTAATGAGGTTTATGAGGCCGTATCGCGGGCTGATTGCGGTGACGCTGTTTGCGGTGCTGATAGATAACGTCGGTACGCTGTTGGTTCCCACGATGCTGGCGAACATGGTCAACACCGGTATTACCACGGGCGATATCGACTATATTTTACGCAACGGCCTGTACATGCTTATCGCGACCGGCATGGCCAGCGGCGGCACGGTGCTGGGCTGCTATCTTTCGGCGCGCCTGGCCGCCAACGTGGCCTGCGATATCCGCAATGCCGTGTACGACAAGTCGCTCGAACTCGCGGCTAGCGACTTTGAGCGCTTTGGCACGGGTTCGATGATCACACGCTCGCTCAACGACATCAACGTGATTCAGCAAGCTGTCCTTCAGACGATTCAGTTGGTGCTGCCGGTGCCGTTCTTGGCCGTGGCAGGCATCATTTTTGCTTGGTTCATCGATCCCGCCATGGGCACGCTGCTGGGTGTGGTCGTTGCGATCGTGCTGGTGGCGGCGGTCTTTACGGTGGCTAACGCCGCGCCGATCTTTATGCGCCTGCAGAGCTTTATCGACCGCATGAACGTGGTGCTGCGCGAGAACATCGTGGGCGTGCGCGTCATCCGCGCATTTAACAAGGAGCGCCACGAGGAGCAGCGCCTGGACGAGGTGTTTAGCGATTACGCGGCCAACGCCATCAAGGTCAACCACCTGTTTGTGGGTCTCGACAGTTCCAGCTTCTTTTTGATGAATATCGCCGAGGTGGCGGTGCTGTGGGTGGGCGGCAACCGCGCGGGCGTCCACGCCATGCAAATCGGCAGCATCTCGGCCGTGTTGGAATACGCGATCTTGATCCTGTTCTTTGTGATGATGGCGCAGATGGTGATTCTGACGCTTCCGCGCGCTGCGGCGTGCCTCAACCGCGCGCAACAGGTGCTCGAAATCGAGCCGAGCATCGTGGACGGCAAGGCAACGCTGGGCGACGGGGCGCCTGAGTCCGCAGATGGTGCCGACGCGGTTGCCGTGTTCGACCATATGTCGTTCCGTTTTGACGATGCCGACGAGGACACCCTGTGCGACCTGAGTTTTGCCTGCCGCCGCGGACAGACGACCGCGATCGTGGGCTCAACGGGCTCGGGCAAGTCAACGGTGGCCAAGCTTTTGCTTCGCTTCCACGATGCCACGAAGGGCGCCATTCGCCTGAACGGCGTTGACCTGCGCGACCTTTCGCAAGGTGAGATTCGCGGGCATATCGCTTACGTGCCGCAGAAGGCGTGGCTGTTCTCGGGCACGGTGGCGAGCAACCTGCGCTTTGGCAACGAGGGCGCGACTGATGCCGACATGCTCCATGCGCTGGAGGTTGCCCAGAGCACCTTTGTGCTCGATCAGCCCCAGGGGCTCGATACTCCGGTATCCCAGGGCGGCACGAACTTCTCGGGCGGTCAGCGCCAGCGCCTGGCGATCGCCCGCGCACTCATGAAGCATGCCGATCTATATATCTTCGATGACAGTTTTTCGGCCCTGGACTTTAAGACCGATGCCGCCCTGCGCCATGCGCTGCAGGACGAGACGCGCGATGCCGCGGTGCTCATCATCGCGCAACGTATCTCGACTATTTTGCATGCCGATCAGATCGTGGTGCTCAAAGACGGCGAGATCGTGGGCCTAGGCACGCACGACGAGCTCATGGAAACCTGCGAGGTGTACCGCGCTATCGCGGAATCGCAGATGAAGGGAGGTGAGTAGCATGACCGAGGAGCTCAAGAAGCAGGCCATCGCCGAGGATGCCGCGGTTGCAGAGACAGTTGAGGAGACGGGCGCCACACCCGGCCTGGACGAAGCCGCCAAGGCGGCGGAGCGCGAGGCTCGCCGCCAGGCACTCTACGAGGAAAACGAGCGCGCCGAGGACGAGCGCGCCCGCGCCGAGGCGGAACGCATGCGCGACGTTGACGACGAGGACGAGGACGAGACGCCCCGCGACACCTGGGCGACGGTGCGCCGCCTGTGGAGCGAAGCCGCCGGCGACCATTGGCGCTTCTATATCGTGTTCGCGAGCATCGTGTTCTATGTCATCTTTAACACCGCGGCGCCGGCTTACAGCGCCCGCGTGATCGATGAGCTGTGGGGGCACATGAAGCTGGCGTTTGCCAACAACACTACCTTCAGCATTACCTGGGAGAACTGCGGCAGGACCATCTTCATCTACTTTATGATCTGGACTGCCGCCGCCTCGTTCTACGCACTCCAGAGCTTTTTGATGTCGAGCGTTGCCGAGCGCCTCAACCTGCGCCTACGCAACCGCATCGCGCAAAAGCTCAACCGTCTGCCGCTTGCCTACTTTGATGCGCATCGTCCCGGCGAGGTCGTCAGCCGTGCGACCAACGACTTGGACAAGATGTCCGAGAGCATGCAGCGCGGCTTGCTGCAGCTTCTGGTGTCGATCGGTACCGTGGTGGGCGCCGTGAGCGTGATGTTCGTGTTTAGCGTGCCGCTCACGCTTGTCTTTTTGTTCTTTACGGCGCTTTCGCTGCTGGTGACGAAGGTCGTTTCGCGCCGCACGCACGATGTGACGGGCGAGCGCCAGGAGTGGGTGTCCAAGATTACGAGCGCGGTCGAGGAAGGCTACTCGGGCCGTCTGGTAATCCGTGCGTTTAACCGCGAGCGCCAGAGCTCTGCCGAGGTGCACGAGGCTTCGAAGGAGCTGGCGCGCGTGAGCGCCAAGGCCGACTTTATGATTAACGCCGTCGGTCCCGCGGTGCGCTTTATCGGCCGCTTGGCGCAGATCGTGATTGCGCTTGTGGGCTGCAGCATGTTGGTTGCCGGGCATATGACCGTCGGCGTGTTCCAGGCGTTCTTCCAGTTTATCTATGAGGCGTCCGAGCCCATGACGCAGCTGTCGTTTACCTTTAACTCGCTACAGAGCGCGCTGGCGAGCGCCGAGCGCGTGTTCGACCTGCTCGACGAGCCCGAGATGGAAGCCGATCCGTTGCCAGCGGCCGCCGCCAAGCTGCCAGGCAAGGTGGAGGGCCGTGTCGCTTTTGAGCATGTGCGCTTTGGCTATTCGCCCGACAAGCCGCTTATGCGCGACGTGTCGTTTGCCGCCGAGCCGGGTCAGAAGATCGCGGTGGTGGGAACCACGGGTGCGGGTAAGACCACGCTCATCAATCTGCTCATGCGCTTCTACGAGATCGACGGTGGTCGCATTACCCTCGACGGCGTGGACACGAGCCGCATGGATCGCGGCGAGCTGCGCCAGCAGTTTGGCATGGTGTTGCAGGACGCCTGGCTGTTCGATGGCACCATTGCCGAGAACATCGCCTATGGCTGTCCCGAGGCAACGCGCGAGGAGATTGTCGCGGCCGCACGTGCCGCTCAGGTCGACTTCTTTGTGCGCACTATGCCGCAGGGCTACGACACGCGTGTGGCTAACGATGCCGAGAGCATCAGCCAGGGCCAACGTCAGCTGCTGACCATCGCGCGCGTGCTGCTCAACAACCCGGCGATCCTCATCCTGGACGAGGCGACGTCGAGCGTGGACACGCGCACCGAGCTCGCCATCGGCCGTGCCATGGACGCGCTCATGCGCGGGCGCACGAGCTTTGTGATCGCGCATCGCCTGTCGACGATCGTGGATGCCGACCTGATCTTGGTCATGGATCACGGCAACATTATCGAGCAAGGCACGCATAAGGAGCTGCTCGCTGCCGAGGGTGCCTATGCCGACCTCTACTTGAGCCAGTTCGCCTAATGTGACAAAGGGACAGTCCCACATGTCACATCGAAAAAAGGCGCGCCGGGGATTGATCCCCTGGCGCGCCTTTTGCATCGGTGCCGATGTCGTTTTGTGCCGCTTGCGTTCCTAGCGTTCGTCCACGAGCTTGGCGACGAGGGCTTTGAGCTCGGCCAACTCTTGCTCGAGTTCCTTGACGCGGCGGGCGTTTTCGGTGATGCCCTGACGGTTGAGGGCGCTCTGCTCGGCGGCATCGTCGGGCATGTACTCGCGATGCTGCTTGGCGTCGAAGCTCTCCTCGAACACGCGGCAGCCGTTGCGCTTGATGATGCGCCCGGGCACGCCCACGACGGTGCAGTTGTCGGGCACGTCCTTGACGACGATCGAGTTGCCGCCGATTTTGACGTTGTTGCCAATGTGGATGTTGCCAAGCACCTTGGCGCCCGTGCCCACCGTGACATTGTTGCCCAGGGTGGGGTGACGCTTGCCGGTCTCGTTGCCGGTGCCGCCGAGCGTGACGCCCTGGTAGAGCACACAGTTGTCGCCCACGATGGCAGTCTCGCCAATAACGACGCCCATGGCGTGGTCGATAAAGAAGTGCTTGCCGATCTGCGCGGCGGGATGAATCTCAACACCAGTGATATGGCGGGTTAACTGCGAGAGCACACGGGCGAGTGAGCGATGACCGTGCTCCCACAGCCAGTGCTCGGGCACGTGGTTCCACTTGGCGTGCAGGCCAGGATAGGAAAGGAAGATGACCAGGCCGTTTTGCGCGGCAGGGTCCTGCGCCTGGACGGTCTTGATGTCCTCGCGAATGGTATTGATAAAGCTCACCGGCCGCCCTCCCTTAGCGCCGTGACAATGCGATTCAATAAAGTATAGCGATTCGTTAGGGATTAGGAAGGGCGATCTTGCTTCGCTTTGGGCGACAAGTGTCAGTTATGCAAACTTGCTGGTAATGAAGTAAGACTTTTGAGGGGTTTGGCCCGTGCTCGCGCCGCAACCGTATACTGGTCAACTTGGACGTGTCCGCGCCCACAACTGAGAGGTTTTACTTCATGGGTTTCATCAATTTTATCGCCGAGCTGCTTAAGGACCCGCGCACCGCGATCGCCAGCTGGATCGCCGCCGGCCCGCTTATGGCCTACGGCTGCGTGTTCCTAATCATCTTTATCGAGACGGGCGTGGTGTTCTTCCCGTTCCTTCCCGGCGACTCGCTGCTGTTTGCCTCGGGCTTCTTTGCCCACAACGGCGGCTTTAACATCGTGGCGCTTCTGGCCACCGCATGGGCCGCAGCCATCCTGGGCGATCAGTGCAACTTTATGATCGGCCACTTCTTTGGCCGCAAGATCATCGCCTCGGGCAAGGTAAAGGCCATGACGCCCGAGCGCATCAAAAAGTCCGAGGATTTCCTGGATAAGTGGGGCCATCTGGCCATCTTCCTCGGTCGCTTCTTCCCGTTCATCCGCACCTTTGTGCCTTTTATCGCCGGCATGGGCGGCATGCACTGGCGCAACTTTGTCATCTTTAACGTGCTGGGTGGAATTACCTGGTCGACGGTCTTTACGCTGCTGGGTTACTTCTTTGGTGGCATTCCGTTTGTGCAGGAGCACTTTGAGCTGCTGATTATCGGCATCGTCGCCGTGTCGATCATCCCGACCGTGGTCGGCCTGGTTAAGGCTAAGCTCGGTAAAAAGAACGCCTAGTCCGAGTTTGTTTTCGGACGTTAATTCCAAGGCCCGTCATCGGATTCGATGGCGGGCCTTTTGTGTTGAAGGCAAATGAAAATACTTTACTTAGTTAAAGAAAAACGTTTTATCCAAGGCGTGCGGGGAGTACAATCACCTGCATGCGAATCGACGTGCCATCGGCTTCGATGCTGCCCGCGTGTCCTGCCCGGCTCTACGCTTCCGGGTATGCGACGTTGCGACGCGGCCGGCTTCGGTCCTTGCGTGCGGGTTCGCGAGTATGCAACCGTGTATGTAAGGAGCGACATATGACTGTCGAGAAGAAGGATATCGATTGGGGTAGCCTCGGCTTTGGCTACATGAAGACCGATTACAGCTACGAGGCTCATTGGAAGGATGGCGAGTGGGACGAGGGCGGCCTGACCACCGACCACACCCTGCATGTCTCCGAGTGCGGCGGCATCTTCCATTACTGCCAGGAGGTCTTTGAGGGCCTGAAGGCCTACACCGCCGAGGACGGCAGCATCGTCTGCTTCCGCCCCGACATGAACGCCGAGCGCATGTATAACTCTGCGCAGCGCCTCGAGATGCCCCCGTTCCCCAAGGACAAGTTCGTTGAGGCCGTCAAGCAGGTCGTTTCTGCCAACGCCGCCTGGGTTCCGCCCTTCGGTTCCGGCGCGACCCTGTACGTGCGTCCGTTTATGATCGGCTCCGGTGACGTGATCGGCGTGGCTCCCGCTCCTGAGTACACGTTCCGCATTCTCGTGACCCCGGTCGGTCCGTACTTTAAGGGTGGCCTCAAGCCTGTCAAGCTGCGCGTTTCCGAGTACGACCGCGCCGCACCGCACGGCACCGGCAACATCAAGGCTGGCCTCAACTACGCCATGTCCCTTAAGCCCACGATGGAAGCTCACCGCGAGGGCTATGCCGAGAACCTGTATCTCGACTCCGAGTCCCGCACCTATGTCGAGGAGACCGGTGGCGCCAACGTCCTGTTCGTGAAGGAGGACGGCACGCTTGTCGTCCCGCAGTCGCACACCGACTCCATCCTGCCCTCCATCACCCGCCGTTCGCTCGTTCAGGTTGCTCAGGACCTGGGCATGACCGTTGACCAGCGTCCCGTCGAGTGGGCCGAGGTCAAGGCCGGCACCTTTGTGGAGTGCGGCCTGTGCGGCACCGCTGCCGTCATCTCCCCGGTTGGCGAGATCGACAACAAGGTTTACGGCGCCGACGAGACCGTGACCTTCCCGGCTGGCTACACCGAGATCGGCCCCGTGATGAAGAAGCTCCGCGAGACCCTGACGGGCATCCAGTCCGGTGCTGTCGAGGACAAGCACAACTGGGTTTACACCGTCGCGTAAGCTGTCTTAGCTGTCCGGCCCGAGGGCGACCTTCCTTTCCGGCGCGTCCTCGGACATGAAAGAACCTCCGCTGCGCACTACGTGCGGCGGGGGTTCTTTCGTCCTGCGGAGTGCGCCGGAAAGGAAGGTCGCGCTTTTGTTTTGGTTCGCGCCATGTGGGGGTGGTGGCGACGTGCATTTTTGCGAGTATTCTGCAATCGAAGGCCCCTGCATACCGACCTCGGGCAAAAAATCGGGAGTTCTCGATGTTTTCTACGGATGATGGGCGGGGTTATGGGCTGGCAGCGTTTGATTTGCAGGGATATTCGCGGCCTTTGGCACTTATCGTGGCGCCCGAAGCTCTTGGTTATGTTGAATACTCCTAAAAATGCACGGCGCTTAGAGGGGGACCTTTGCGAAAAAGGAAACCGCCCCGTCGAAGTATGCACTCGACGGGGCGGTTTATACATTTGGCCGATTAAGGATGCGCTGTCAAACTACTAGAACTTGACGGTCGGGGCCTGGCGGGCTGCTTCGGCGGCCTCGAAGCCCTGGCGCTCCTTAAACTGAAAGATGCCGGCAAAGATGACAGCCGGGAACGTCTGAATGGCGTTGTTGTAGCTGAGCACGCAATCGTTGTAGCTCTGGCGTGCGTAGCTAATCTTGTTCTCGGTATCCTCGAGCGATGCCTGCAGCTGCGTAAAGTTGGTGTTTGCCTTAAGATCGGGATAGGCCTCGGCTACGGCGAAGAGCTGGCGCAGCGCACCGGTCAGCACGTTGTCGGCTTCCATCTTGGCTTCGGGCGTGGTGGCCTTGACGGCGGTGTTACGCGCGCTGATCACGGCGGAGAGCGTCTCCTGCTCGTGCTTGGCGTAGCCCTTGACGGTCTCGACCAGGTTGGGGATCAGGTCGTTGCGACGCTGCAGCTGCGTATCGATGTTCTGCCAGGCGTTATCGATGCGGTTACGCTTGGTGACCATGTTGTTGTAGATGCCGGCGATGGCGCAGGCAATCACAATGACAACAACGATGCCGATGATGACGGGAAGCATGATGTCTCCGTTTCGAATGGCCGCGGCGGCATGCGCCAGCTGCCGTTGGTATAACGCTACTAGTATACCCGCAACGTTTTGCCGTGCCGAACTTTCCGGTAAGCGTTGTGTTTTCGTCGGGGTCGGCACCGGGGCAAAGCGCGCGAGGTACAGGTGTAAGATATGCGACAGATTGACGAGTGTTGTCTTTGCCCTGAGGATGGCGATACCAGTGGACCTTCGCATCAAGAAAACCTACCGCGCCCTGTTCGATGCCTTTACCGAGCTTCTCGAGGAGCATCGTTTTGAGGACCTGACGGTTGCCATGCTGTGCGACCGCGCCATGATTCGCCGCACGACGTTCTACAAGCACTTTCGCGACAAGAACGATTACTTTGCCTTTTATATCGATGAGCTCATGTCGGGCTTGCCGCAAAAACAGCCCGATGAGGCCGGCGTGGTATCTGCCGAGGACGTGCGCGCGCTTCGGCACGCGATTTTGGACGATGCCATGGATTTGATTCTGGCGCACGAGCGGCTCATGGATAACATTTTGGCAAGCAGCATGTCGGGCATGTTGACCAACGTTATTTGCGACCGCATTGCCCGCTCCATCCGCGAGCGTGTGATGAACGTGCTTGCCGAGGATGCCCTGGCCCCCGTGTCACTCGAGACGACGTCTGAGTTTATCGCCGGTGGCATTATTCGGTTGTTCACAAATTGGTGGGAATCGGGCCACGATCTTGAGCGTCGACCCGAGATGGCCGACGTGGTCGATGCACTGTTTGAGCGGACCATGACGCCGGTGAATCACTAAGGTGGCGGAGAGAGGGGGATTCGAACCCCCGGAACGCTCTCGCGCTCAACGGTTTTCAAGACCGCCGCATTCAACCGCTCTGCCATCTCTCCGTGAGTCGTAATGATAGCATCGTTTTGAATTTGCAACAGGGAAGGCGAACGATGACGATCACCGAAATCGACGAGAAGTTCATGCGCGAGGCGCTGGCCGAGGCGCGAGCCGCCGCGGCGGTGGGCGAGGTGCCCATCGGAGCCGTAGTGGTGCGCGACGGCGAGGTTGTCGCGCGGGCGCATAATCGTCGCGAGCTCGATCAGGATCCTTCGGCTCATGCAGAGTTCGCGGCCCTGTGCGCTGCCGCTCGGTCGCTCGGTCGCTGGCGCCTTTCCGATTGCACGGTCTACGTGACGCTCGAGCCTTGCTGCATGTGCGCGGGCCTTATGGTCAACGCGCGCGTGGGGCGCTGCGTGTATGGCGCGAGCGACGCCAAGGCGGGCGCGTTGGGATCCCTATACGATTTGAATGCCGACTCGCGCCTGAATCATCGGTTTAACGTGACGGCTGGGGTCCTGGCGGATGAATGCCGCGAGCTGCTGAGTAGCTATTTTGGCGGTCTGCGCGGAGCGGGCGGCGCTGATTGCGGTTGTGGGGCCGATCTTGAAGCACACGCCGCTCACGCCGCAGCGCTTGCAGGTGCCGGTGAGGATGCTGGCACGGCGGTTGACTTTGGTCCTGCGTGCCGCCGACCCCGCCGTGTGCTGTTGGCGATCGACTCCTTTAAGGGCAGCGTGTCGAGTGCCCAGGCGGAGGCGGCGGTTGCCGAGGGCATGCGCCGTGTGTGGTCCGATGCCCAGGTGGCCGCATTGCCGCTGGCGGATGGCGGCGAGGGGACGCTCGATGCCGTTGCCGCGTGCGGCGGTGAGATTGTGACCTGCGAGGTGGCAGGTCCCTTGGGCGACCGCGTGTCTGCCCGGATGCTGGTGGACGACGAGCGCGACTCGGCTGTAATTGAGATGGCCGAGGCGGCGGGTATTGGGTATTCACCCTGCACGGAATCGGCGGCGCTTGCGGCTTCGACCTATGGCGTGGGCGAGCTGATACTCCGTGCGGTTCGCGCCGGGGCAAAGACTATCTATATTGGTCTGGGCGGCAGTGCCACCAACGACGGTGGCGCCGGCATGCTGCAGGCGCTGGGCGCGCGTGTGGTCGATGATCAGGGATGCGATGTCGCCCCCGGTCTTGCCGGCCTTAAGCAGGTGGCGAGCGTCGATTTGGCGCCAGCGCTGCAGGCTTTGGATGATGTTCGTATCGTTGTGCTTTCCGATGTCGAGAATCCGCTCGTGGGGCGTCGAGGCGCACTGGCGGTGTTTGGCGGGCAGAAGGGCCTGCCGGCGGATGATGTCGAGGTGCTGCGCAGATACGACGGCTGGATGGTCGGCTACGGTCGCCTGCTCGATGCGGCAATTTTCGAGGCGCGAGCCCAGGGATTGTTGCGCACACCCGAGAACGCACGGACATTTGGCTCGGTGCTTGGCGTGCCCGGCGCGGGCGCTGCCGGTGGCTTGGGCGCGGCGTTGCTGGCGCTCGGCGCGGAGCTACGCTCGGGTGTGGAGACGGTGCTCGATCTCGTGGGGTTTGACGAGCGCGTGCGCGATGTCGACCTGGTCATTACAGGCGAGGGCAATATGGATGAGCAATCCGCCGCCGGTAAGGCGCCGGTGGGCGTGGCGCGCCGTGCCAAGCGGTGTGGCAAACCGGTGATCGCTGTCGTGGGCGGTCGCGCTGACAACCTGGATGCGGTGTGTGTGCAGGGCATCGACTTGGTGCTTCCGATCTGCCGCAAGCCCATGGACCTGGAACAGGCACTCGATCCGCAAGAAGCCACAACCAACCTCATCTGCGCCGGCGAAGCAGCCGCCCAATCCTACGACCTCGCCCGCCTCTAAAACCCAACTCCCTATAAGTTGCGGTGGAATAGTTCCTGTTTGGCGGCTCAGGCGGCAAAAACGGGAACTATTCCACCGCAACATCGAGAATGGCTATCCGAGGCTGGCCGCCTTGGGCCTTGGGTCGGACCGTCCGCCATGAAATGCGGCCATCTACTACGTTTAGCCGAGCACCCTCGACCATCCCGGATTTTGTGAAATAAAAACCGCAGGTAGAAAGCTTGCCGATTTTCGAAAAAGCCGGCTATGGTTGACCCCTGCGGCCTAAACGTAGTAGATAGGCCCCTTTTGTGGCATGGCAGCAGACCAGTCTTTTTGGGACGGGGCTTATTTGACCACCTGTCGATCTGATTGCCCAAGTAGTCAAAAGGGTTGATTTCCGATCTCAGCCGAACACATTGAGCAAATAGGCCATTCCCGCAGTTAGCTGAACGCCCCCGCGGCCCCTCCTGGGGTCCGGGGGCGCCGTTTTCCCAGTTGATGGAACGGTGGAGATGTGTTTCGATAGG
>DBFRVO010000003.1:0-16109 GCA_048503295.1 Collinsella aerofaciens
CGCGTCTGCTAATATCTCCATAGCGGTCCCTGTCCTTTCCCAGAACCTGTGTTATGTAGCAATTCCAGATTCTAGGACAGGGGCCGCTTGCGTTTGGCGGTCAGCCGTCGGCGCGCTTACACCAACATTTCCGACGCGATCAACTGTGTAACGGAGCAGGGAGGATCCTCGGGGGCGGGGACGAAGTGTTGGAAGAGAACGTGCAAAATAATCAAATGGGGGATGCAGCAGCGCTTACTGTCACGCTTGAGGACAGGCGCGAGGCTGCCAAGCTTAACAACGTCGAAAAGCATGAGCCTAAGCTGACGGAGAACGGTATCCCGGCCGACGTGCTGGAAAAGTTGTTGCCTGGGGACGATATTATTGAGTTGGAAGAACCCGTTGTTAACGGTGGACTCTTCTACCGCTTTATCAAGCGATCTTTCGATGTTGTCTCTTGCGGGTGCGCGCTCATCATTCTCGCGATCCCGATGGCTGTTATTGCCGTCAAGATTAAGAGTGAATCCGAAGGACCCGTCATTTACGCGCAGCGTCGCGTTGGCAAAGATGGCAAGGTCTTTAATATTTACAAGTTCCGCAGTATGTATATCGATGCTGAATCTCGTGGTGCCCAGTGGGCTCAGGACGAAGATCCGCGCGTAACGCCGTTTGGTAAGTTTATGCGCAAGACGCGTCTGGACGAGATCCCCCAGTTCTGGAATGTCTTTAAGGGCGATATGAGTCTTATCGGTCCGCGCCCCGAGCGTCCTGCGTTTTGCGATGCGTTTGAGAAGCGTATTCAGGGATGGCATTATCGCACTATGGTCCGTCCGGGCATTTCTGGTCTTGCCCAGGTAACGGGTGGCTATGACTTGCTTCCCAGCGAAAAGATCATGTTTGACCTTCAGTACATTAAATCGAGAAATATCAAGAAAGACGTTGTGATCATGCTTAAGACGCTTGGCGTTGTGAGCTCGGGCGATGGTGCTCGCTAATGAAAATTCTGGTTGTTTGCCAGCACTATTGGCCGGAGCCTTTTAACACTTCCGATGTATGCGAGGAGCTTGTTAAAAGGGGTCATAGCGTCTCTGTCATCACCGGACTGCCTAATACAGGCATGCCAAATTCTGACATTCCCGTTGAGTATAAAAACAGAGGTGGGCAAGTCGAGTTTCATAATGGCGTAACCATCTATCGTGCCAACTTGCAACCACGGAAAACGGGTGCAATAAACCGCGTAAAGAACTATATCTCCTTCTGGCATAACGCAAATAAGCTTGCCCGAACGCTCAATGAAGAATTTGATGTTGTCCTAGGGTATCAGTTTTCGCCTGTAATGCAGGTTGACCCCGGTCTTGTCTATGCTCGCAAACATCATAAAAAAATGCTGCTGTATTGCTTTGATTTATGGCCCGTAAGTCTTACAGCTGGCGGTTTTTCTGAAACATCGCTGCCTTACAAGTGGATGTCGGCTGTCTCAAAGAGGATTTATAAGCAAGCTGATCGCATTGCGGTAACATCGCCTCTGTTTGATGAATATTTTTCAAGCAGCCTTGGAATCGAACGAGAGGCCTCGGCGTACTTACCTCAATATGCTGACGATGCATTTTCTGATTGTGCTAGATGCCCTTGTGAAGGCTATGACCCGGCAAAAACAAATTTAACTTTTGCGGGCAACGTGGGGCAAGCACAATCTGTTTTAACCATTGTTGAAGCTGCCAGCATTCTTCAGAAAAAATCGAATCTCGTTTTTCATGTTGTTGGTTCCGGATCGCGCCTGGAGCAATGTAAGGCCAGGGCCACGGAACTTGGCTTGAACAACATTGTGTTTCACGGGCGCAAGCCAATTGAGGACATGCCTCGCTACTACGGTGCGTCTGACGCGATGATCGTCACGTTCGAAGATAGTCCGATGGCTACTTATACGTTGCCACGAAAAGTCACCACTTATATGGCAGCTGGAAAACCGATTTTGGCAGCTCTTTCAGGTGAAACCAAACGAGTAATTGATGATGCAAAATGCGGTTTCTGCTGCGATATCGAAGATGCCGAAGGTCTTGCACGAATTGCCTCGCAGTTTGCTGGACTTTCCGACACAGGGCATCTTGGCAATAACGCAAAAGCTTATTACGAGCGTTATTTCACGAAGAAGCTGTTCTTCGACAAGCTCGAAAAACTACTTACTCAACTAGTGGAGGATTAATTAATGACAGGCACTTCCGCATTCAAAGACAAGACCCTCATGATCACGGGCGGCACCGGCTCGTTCGGCAACACTGTGCTCAAGCACTTCATGGACACCGACCTGGCCGAGATCCGCATCTTCTCGCGCGACGAGAAGAAGCAGGACGACATGCGCCACCGCCTGCAGGAGAAGTCCCCGGAGCTCGCCTCTAAGGTGCGCTTCTTTATCGGCGATGTCCGTAACGCCCAGAGCGTGCGCGACGCCATGCACGGCGTGGACTACATCTTCCATGCCGCCGCCCTCAAGCAGGTGCCCTCCTGCGAGTTCTTCCCCATGGAGGCCGTGCGCACCAACGTCATCGGCACGGACAACGTCCTGCACGCCGCGATTGACGAGGGCGTGGACCGCGTCGTGTGCCTGTCCACCGACAAGGCGGCCTACCCCATCAACGCCATGGGCAAGTCCAAGGCCATGATGGAGTCCATCATCTACGCCAACGCCCGCAACGGCGCCGGCCGCACCACCATCTGCTGCACCCGCTACGGCAACGTCATGTGCTCGCGCGGCTCGGTGATCCCGCTGTTCATCGACCGCATCAGGAAGGGCGAGCCGCTCACGGTCACCGACCCCAACATGACCCGCTTCCTCATGAACCTGGACGAGGCGGTGGACCTGGTGCAGTTCGCCTTCGAGCACGCCAACCCCGGCGACCTGTTCATCCAGAAGGCGCCGGCCTCCACGATCGGCGACCTCGCCGAGGCCGTGCAGGAGGTCTTCGGCCGCACGGGCACCCAGGTGATCGGCACCCGCCACGGCGAGAAGCTCTTCGAGACCCTCATGACCCGCGAGGAGCGACTGCGCGCCGAGGACATGGGCGGCTACTACCGCGTGGCCTGCGACTCGCGCGACCTCAACTACGACAAGTTCGTCGTCGACGGCGAGGTGGAGACCCAGGCCGACGAGTCCTACACCTCCCACAACACCGAGAGGCTCGACGTGGCCGGCACCATCGCCAAGATCAAGACCGCCGAGTACGTCCAGCTGGCCCTGGAGGGCCGCGAGCACGAGGCGGTGCAGTAGGGTGCGCGTACTCGTCACCGGCGCCAGGGGCTTCGTGGGCAGGAACCTCTGCTGCGCGCTGAGGAACATAGGGGACGGCAAGGACCGCCGCGAGAAGTACCAGGCTTTATTGCCCCTCGAGGTCATGGAGTACGACGTCGACTCCACGCCCGCGGAGCTTGAGGATTTCTGCTCCCGCGCCGACTTCGTCTTCAACCTGGCCGGCGTCAACCGCCCAAAGGACCAGTCCGAGTTCATGGTTGGCAACTTCGGGTTCGCCTCCACGCTGCTGGACACCTTGGAGCGCCACGCGAACACGTGCCCCGTCATGCTCTCCAGCTCCGCGCAGGCGAGCCTGTCTGGCCGCTTCGAGGGCTCGGTCTACGGCGAGTCCAAGCTCGCGGGGGAGGGCCTGTTCCGCGAGTACTCGGAGCGCACGGGCGCGCCGGTACTCATCTACCGCTTCCCGAACCTCTACGGCAAGTGGTGCCGCCCGCGCTACAACTCCGCCGTGGCCACCTTCTGCGACGCCGTCGCGAACGGCCGCCCCTACACCGTGAACGACCCCTCCGTGGAGCTGGAGCTCCTCTACATCGACGACTTGGTCGACGAGATGCTGGGCGCGCTGCTGGGTCAGGAGCACCGCTGCGGCTACGAGGGGCTGGAGCGCGTCGAAGGTGATGATTTCTGCTACGTCCCCGGGACCGACGTGAAGACCCTGGGGGAGATCGTCTACCTGCTCGACAGCTTCCGAGACAGCCGCGAGACCCTCTCGGTGCCCGACCTTTCCGAGGGCTCCTTCTCCAAGAAGCTCTGGAGCACGTTCCTGTCCTACTACGAGCCGGGGCACTTCGCCTACGGACTCAAGCCCAATGTCGACGACCGCGGCTCGTTCACCGAGTTCCTGCGCACGCCGGAGCGCGGCCAGGTCTCGATTAACGTGAGCAAGCCCGGGATCACCAAGGGCAACCACTGGCACATGAGCAAGTGGGAGAAGTTCCTGGTGGTGTCTGGCACCGCGAGCATCAAGTTGAGGAAGGTGGGGGAGGACGCCGAGGGCAACCCGTTCCCCGTCGACGAGTATGTCGTCTCGGGGTCCGACATGCGAGCTGTGGAGATGATCCCCGGTTACACGCACTCCATCACCAACCTGTCCGACACCGAGGACCTCGTGACCGTCATGTGGGCCAACGAGCCCTTCGACCCCGAGAACCCCGACACCTACTACGAGGAGGTCTAGCCTCATGGGCAAGGACTATTCTGATATCACATTCAAGGACGACGGCCGCCTGAAGCTCCTGATCATCGTGGGAACCCGCCCCGAGGTCATTCGCCTGTCCGAGGTCATCAAGAAGTGTCGCCGCCACTTCGACTGCCTGCTGGCACACACCGGTCAGAACTACGACTACACGCTCAACGGCATCTTCTTCCGCGACCTGTCGCTGGACGACCCCGACGTCTACCTGGACGCCGTGGGTGCCGACCTCGGTGAGACTGTCGGCAACATCATCGCCGCGAGTTACAAGCTCATGGTACAGGTGCAGCCTGACGCCCTTTTGATTCTGGGCGATACCAACAGCTGCCTGTCCGCCATCGCGGCCAAGCGCCTGCACATCCCCATCTTCCACATGGAGGCTGGCAACCGCTGCAAGGACGAGTGCCTGCCCGAGGAGACCAACCGCCGCATCGTCGACGTCATCTCCGACGTCAACCTGGCCTACTCCGAGCACGCCCGCCGCTACCTCAAGGACACCGGCTGCGCCCCGGAGCGCACCTACGTCACGGGCTCGCCCATGGCAGAGGTCCTGCGCGCGAACCTTGACAAGATCGAGGCGTCGGACGTCCTGACCGAGCTCGGCCTGGAGCCCAAGCGCTACATGCTGCTGTCCGCCCACCGCGAGGAGAACATCGACACCGAGGCGAACTTCACGAGCCTGTTCACCGCCATCAACGCGCTGGCCGAGAAGTACGACATGCCGATCCTGTACTCCTGCCACCCGCGCTCCCGCAAGCGCCTGGAGGCCACCGGGTTCAAGCTGGACCCGCGCGTGCGCATGCACGAGCCCATGGGCTTCCACGACTACAACTGCCTGCAGATGAATGCCTTCGCGGTGGTGTCCGATTCCGGCACGCTGCCCGAGGAGTCCAGCTTCTTCGCGAGCGTCGGCCACCCGTTCCCGGCGGTGTGCATCCGCACCTCCACCGAACGCCCCGAGGCGCTGGACAAGGCGTGCTTCACGCTCGCCGGCATCTCCGAGAAAGGGCTGTTGCAGGCCGTCCACACCGCCGTCGAGCTCGATGCGGAGGGCTCGCTGCCCGAGGCCCCCGTGCCCGACTATGCCGACGAGACCGTGTCCACCAAGGTGGTCAAGATCATCCAGAGCTACACCGGCGTCGTGGACAAAGTGGTGTGGAGGAAGAGCCTCTAGTGACGGTCTACGCCCACATCAACACCGTGCCGAACGGGTCAACCAGCGGCATCATGATGAAAGAGCACAAGGAGCTTCTGGCCGCAGGCGAAGAATCATATGCGTTCTGGGGTCGAGGCCGTGAAGCGGAAAACCCGAACGAAATGAAGTTCGCCTCTGATGCAGAGGTTAAGCTCGACGTGTTTCAGACTCGTATAGATGGTAAAGCGGGATTTCATAGCAAAAACGCTACGAAACGCCTTCTTGCTCGACTTGATGAGATTAAGCCTGATGTGGTGCATCTGCATAATTTGCACGGCTATTTCGTCAACGTCGAGATGCTTTTCGAATGGCTTGCAAAACATGATTGCAGGGTCGAATGGACCCTGCACGACTGCTGGGCATTCACGGGCCACTGCGCGTACTCGAGGCCTTGCTCGCAACTCAATACCTATCCCAAGACCTATTCAAAAGCCTCTTGCTCGTGGAACTTTGAGGAGAAAAAGCGTCTCTTCAATCTGGTACCCGCCGATCGTATGAAGTTGATAACGCCCTCGCAGTGGCTCGCCGATCTGGTGGGGGAGAGCTTTCTCAAGGATTTCCCTGCGGAGGTTCGCCATAACACCATTGACACCGACGTGTTTAAGCCGACCCCGAGCGACTTCCGAGAGCGCTACGGCATAGGTGATCGACTCATGATTTTAGGTGTAGCGAGCCCCTGGACCGAACGTAAGGGGCTTTCTGACTTCGTACGGCTGGCGGGGCAGCTAGATTCTGACAAGTACGTCATCGTGCTCGTGGGGCTTTCTGAGAAACAGATTAAGGAGATGCCCAAGGGCATCGTTAGTCTCACTCGCACAGATTCTCGTGAGGAGCTCGCGGGCATCTACTCGACCGCTGACGTTTTTTTCAACGCAACGACGGAGGACAACTTCCCTACGGTCAATCTGGAGGCTGAGGCCTGTGGTACGTCCGTGGTGACCTTTGACACGGGGGGATGTTCTGAGACCGTGAAGCGTGAGGGCTCCCATGTCGTTAACGGGTATGAGGATGCCATCCGAATACTGAAAGAAAGGCTGCCGCTATGATGCAGAGCCCCCTTTGGTCGATAGCGCGCGTTCTCCGCAGGAATATCCTGTTCCTGGAGGCGCCGTTCTTTACCGACCGCTACATGCACAAGTACACCAGATATCTTCAGAAGTGCGGCATGGACATCGCCGACTATGACGAGCACGGCTTCATCCACCAGTCGGTGTGGTTCGATAGCAGCGAACGCTATTCGCTCATCAAGATCGGTCGCGCCGTCACGCTCTCGCGCGACGTGATTCTGCTCACGCACGACTACTCCATTCGCAACGCGATCAACGCGTTCGAGGAGAACCCTGAGAACGTGAAGTACAAGTTCCTCAAGTCCATCGCCATCGGTGACAACGTATTCGTCGGGGCCCGCGCCGTCATTCTGCCCGGGACCGAGATCGGCGACGATGTAATCATCGGCGCCGGCGCAGTGGTGAAGGGCAAGGTTCCCCCGAAAACCGTCTGGGGGGGGCACCTGCTCGCCAGCTCTGCACGCTGGAGGAGTACTACGGGCGGCATAAGGAAAAGCATGATTATACGGTTGAGTAAGGCGGCTTAATGACGAACGGGCAACCCATACGCGTGCTGCAGGCCGTGCCATCTATGGGACACGGCGGTATCGAGCACTTCCTCATGAACCTGTACCGGGCCATCGACAAGGATAAGGTGCAGTTTGACTTCATGTACCGCGTTCCCTACGCGTGCGTGTTCGACAAGGAGATTGAATCCATGGGCGGGCGCATCTTCAGGTGCATCGACCCCGACAGGCACCCCGTGAGGTCCGGTAGGTACTACCGGGAGTTCTTCGTCGAGCACCCTGAGGTCCGAGCGGTACACGAGCACCGCTCGGGCTGCGACGGGTTCTTCGGGCTCATGCGCGCGGCCAAGCGTGTGGGCGTGCCTGTGCGCATCCTGCATTCGCACAACTCCCAGAAGGGGTGGGCAAACAACCCGGTGAAGGACGTGACGAACGCCTTCAATGCGCCGCGCCTCGATACCTTCGCGAATACGTTCGCCGCGTGCTCCGACGTGGCGGCGACGTACCTGTACGGGCGCTGCCCGAAGGCGCTCGATGCGTGCGTCGTCCGCCCAAATGCTATTAACCTGGACGCATTCGCCTTCGATCTTGCGGCACGAGTCGACGTGCGTGAGCATTACGGCATCGCTAACGACGCCTTGGTCGTCGGTCACGTGGGGCGCTTCGTGCCCGAAAAGAACCAGGCGTTTATCGTGGACCTGGTCTCTAAACTCCGTGACAAGGGAATGCAGGCCGAGGCGCTCCTCTTGGGCGACGGCCCCCTTCGCGACGAGGTTTCGAGCAAGGCCGACTTTATGGGTATTTCCAAGTACGTGCATTTTGCTGGCATACAGGAGGACACCGCTTCGCATTACTCTGCGATGGATGTGTTCTGCATGCCATCGCTCTTTGAAGGGTTGCCAGTGTCGTGCGTGGAGGCTCAGGCGTGCGGGCTTCCCATTGTCCTTTCCACGGGTATCAGCCGCATGGCTGACATTTGTGGGCACACCGCTTTCCTCGATTTGGGCGAAAGCGAGGAATCGTGGTGCGAGGCGATCTGCGCTGCAGCAGAGGGTGGCCGGCGCGACGGCACCGCGGCTCTTCGTGCTGCCGGCTACGACATCGACGTCGCCGCCCAGGAGTTTGAGAGGCTGTATCTTAGCGGGGTGTCTGCATGAGCATGCTTCTTTCGAGGGATACGAAGCCTGATATAACTGTATACAGGGTGCTTTGCATCGTGGTTATGGTGCTCCAATTGCTCGGTATCGTCTGTATTCCTCGATTTGACGACTACGGCTTTATGTCCTTCGTTTCGCTGGCTCAGCTGACGATTTTCGTTGCTGCAGCACTTGTATCCCCGGGTCGTCAGCCTTTCGTTATCCTTTTTCTGGTTGCCAACTGGATCTTTAACTGCGGACAGATCGTCTGCATCGCTATGGGATACGGGACCGATGATGTTCTGAACCTTGATTTCCGGTGGTATGGGTCGCCGATGACAATCGAGAACGCGTTTCGCTTTTACCTCTACTCGCAGACACTCGTCTGCGCGGGCGCGCTCTTGCTTCAAAAGAAACCCATCAATAAGTCTGAAATCGGCGTTTCTGGACGCGGCGTTGACCCCAAGTTACTTGCGAAATGCTTCATCCTCGTTGGGCTCCCTTTCTGGGTGTACTTAAATGGAGCCAAGTTAATGGGGGCTGCTTCTGACGCTTACCGCGGTGTCTACTCGCTGATCATTCCAGCGCCTGTCCAGGCAATTTCTATTTTCTTTGAGGCGGGTCTCTTGCTGATGCTTCTGGTTATTGGAAGGGAGAGAAAGGGAACCACCCTGTTTTGGATTGTCGTCGCTATCAACGTCCTGATTATGACTACGGGAAGCAGACAGTACTCTGTTTGCTTCCTCGCGGTTTGGTGTTTGGTCTATTTTTGTTACGTGAATAGGTTATCAGTTGGCAAAGCCCTCGTTCTGATCCTTGTTTGCGTCTGTCTCATGTTCCTGATTGATGCTTTTGGCGAGCTCAGGTCGATCGGCTTCTCGTTCGAGCCTCTTTCTGCTTATTTGGCGAAGGCATCATTTTTCGATGTCGTCTGGGAAAGCTTGGGTGAGTTCGGAAGTGCTTTTTCGACTCTAGTGATAAGTATGTCTAGAGTGCCCTCTGTTCTTCCGTACGGCATGGGGGCAACTTATGTTGCGGGATTCCTTTCTGTCGTCCCCATGCTCGTAGGCCGATTCCCTCTCCTGAAAGAAGCGACGCAGTTTACAGTGGCGATAAGCGGCTCAGCCTTCCTTGGCGGTTCGATGCTCGGCGAGTTTTTTTACAATTTCGGTTGGTTCGGGGTCGTAGGTTCATTTTTAGTTGGAGCTCTTTTAGCCTGGTGCCAGAGTTATCTTAATGAAGGCGAGGATAAGAGGCACATCGTTCGCGCTTGGGCTTCAGCCGTTTTGGCGGTGTACCTCCTTCTATACATTCGTGGCTACTTCACTGACGCGACCATGAAGCTCGTTTACGTCTTCCTTTTCTATTGCCTAGCATCCTGGCTGATCGATTACAAGCTTCATCGGAGGTTTCCCAAGTGCGGCAGAGTTACCGATAAGGTTGATGCTGTATGACGCGCCCCTTCTTCTCCATCTGCATAGCGGCATATAACGCACAGCGCTATATCTGCGATTGTCTTGAGTCCTTTGCAAAGCAGGATTGTCGTGATTTTGAGGTCATCGTTGTGGACGATGGCTCTACGGAGCCTCTTGTTCTTACAGGTGATGTGTGCGCCAGACTGCCGTCGTTTACGCTAAGGCGCACTGAGAACGGCGGACCTTACGCTGCGCGGCAGGCGGCCTTCGACATTGCGAGCGGGGAAGTCATCCTCTGCGCGGATGCTGACGACGGTCTGTGCGATCCCTCAGCGCTATCGAAGGTCAAGCGTGCTTTCGAGGCCGGCGCCGACATCGTGCTATTTAATGCAACATCTTCCGAGCGCAATCCCTCTCTTATGTTTGATTTTTCCACGCTTGGCGAGGATGGACCCGTTGAGGAAGACTTGGTTTGGGATTTATACACCAAAGGCTATTTACTGAATAGCCTTTGGTGTAAAGCGTTCAGGAGAACGCTTTACAGCAAAGGAAATAAAAAACGACCCAGACTTCTTATGGCTGAGGATAGGCTGCAGAGTCTTGAGATTATGGGCGGTGCAAGGTCCTACTGGCTAATCGATGAACCGCTTTACTTCTACCGCCCGAATCCTGCTTCCACTACGAACGCGGGCTACAATCCCGACTACTTTGCTCAAGCCTGCTATGTGGAAGAGGAGGTTGTTGCTTTCATGGAAGGGCGCGGCATGCCGCTCGGCGGCTGGGCGCGCTACTTCCTTTCATATACTTCAAGTGCTCTTTTGGGCATGCGGTACAACCGCAGCCTGAACTTCAAAGCCCGTCGGAGTTCATATGCCTCCGCTCGGAGCGAACATATCCTGGAGGTCGCCTCGGAGCATTGTGGTGCCGGTTCGCTTCCTAAAGTGGACGCGCTGCGTCTCCGGCTTTTGCTTGAGAACAGCTATGCGGCGCTTGACGCAAGTATGTTGCCTTGGAGGATTGGATCTGGGATTAAGCGGTTAGTTAGAAGGGGTTCTAAGGGGTGATCATGAGTAAAACCACGGTTTCGGTTATCGTGCCGGCATACAACGTTGCCTCGACAGTTGTCAAGTGCCTTGACTCCGTGTATGCACAAACGTACGGAGATCTCGAAGTCATCGTTGTCAACGACGGTTCGACGGATAACACGCTGCAGATTCTCGGTGATTACCGAAGAAGCCATGAGTCTCTGGTCTTGATTGACCAGAGCAACCAAGGGCTCTCCGCCGCGCGCAACGCCGGGCTCGACGCAGCTACGGGCGAGTACATCTTCTTCCTCGACTCAGACGACTACCTTGGTCCTGAGGAGATTGAATTGCTTGCCGAAGTCATGGATGAAGGTTTTGACATGGCTGTGGGTGGCATGACGTACATCGACGCCGACGGCAACGTCCTGAGGATTGTCTGCGATCCTGCACGCCACCTGGACGAGTACAGCTACTGGACCAGCGTTTACGCCAACCCTAACGGGACCTCGGTTGAGTACATAGTTAGCTGGGGGAAGCTCTACCGCGCCCGTCTCTTTAAGCAGGCGCGCTTCGCCCCTGGCAAGATTCACGAGGACGAGTTCATGCTGCACCACATCGTCGGACAGTGCGATAGTGTGGCCGTCGTCCCCGTCAGCCAGTTGTATTACGTTCAGAATAGTGCATCCATAACTCATCAACCCTCTGCACGCTCGAAGCTCGACATCGTTGAGGCTTTCCTGGATAGGAATCGGTATTTCTTCGACAAGGGATTCTCTGACTTGTTCTGGGCATCCCTTTGCCAAGTCAAGGCCGCACTTGTCGATTCCTACGGTTCCATCTCGGATGAGACGGACATGATGCGCTGGTGCGGCCTCAAGGAGGGCTGGGACCACGCTTTCGCAATCGGCAGACGTCATTTCAATCTTCGCAACAGGCATTGTGTTTCATGCCTTGCCTATCGCTGTTTCCCCAAATTATTCAATAAACGCAACGGCTTGTCCGTCTGACGAAGGGACACAATGAGCTTCACCGAATTAAAGGGACGCCTATCGTGCGAGGTGCGTACACGAGAAATGCTCTGGCGTTTTGCCCAGAAACAGAAGTCCTCCTCGAGAACTGCGGTCATGATAGCAACTCCTAGCCACGGAAACCTGGGCGATCAGGCGATCGTCTACGCACAAAAACGCTTCCTCGCCGAAGCGCTTCCCAACTTCTCCGTGTTCGAGATTCAGCGCTATCAGTACGAGCTTGCACGGGAGAGAATACAGGGGATGGTGCGTCCCTCCGACATCGTTGTCGTAGACGGGGGTGGCAACGTCGGCACGCTTTGGCCCGAGGAGAACGACAAAATAAACGACATCATTAGCCGCTTTGCGGACCGCAGCGTCCTGGTGTTCCCCCAAACGGTTTACTTCGAGGACTCCGAGCGAGGACAGGAGTGCGAGCGCGTAACAGCTGCCGCTTACCGGTCTAACCCAAACCTTGTGTACTTTTCACGTGACCGAGAGACGTTTGAGATTGTGGGCAGGCTTTCGCCCCATACGCCGAACTACTACGTGCCCGACATTGTTACTTACATCGACGACGTGCCGTTTTCTACGGAACGGTCGGGTGCCCTACTGTGCCTGCGTGACGATAAGGAGCGTGTGATCGACGACGAGGTCGCAAAGACAATTGATGCCACCTTTGTTGAGCTCGGGCTCCAGATTGCCCGTACGTCTACGGTCGTCGCAGAGCCGACGAGAATTTACGAAAGGAACAGGGGCGTTGTCCTCGAAGCAAAGTGGGCGGAGTTCTCCTCTGCAGAACTGGTCATAACCGATCGGCTCCACGGCATGTTCTTCTCTGCAATCACAGGTACTCCCTGTGTGGCTTTGGACAATGTGAGCCATAAGGTCTCACAGGGCTACGAGTGGATTAAAGGGATCCCGAACGTTTTCCTTGCCCGCACGTCGGACGAGATTCCCGGTCTTGCCCGAGAGGCGCTTGCGGCCGGTCCCCAAAGGTACAGCCGTGCGTCGCTTGATTGCATCTATGCGCAGATGAAGGATGTGGTGCGCGATGCAGTCGGGTAAGCTCGCCACAGCTTTCAATGTCGCTTCAGCCGTTGTTACTCTCGGCGTGCAGATGGCTGTCAGTTTCTTTCTTTCGTCATACCTCGTTGCCACGCTCGGCGAAGCTGCTAACGGCTTTACGCAACTGGCCAATAATTTCGTCTCTTACGCCTCACTCGTGACACTTGCTTTCAATTCCATGGGGTCACGCTTCATCTCGGCGGCGTATCATCGCGGGAAGGTTGAGGACTCAATCGCCTACTACTCGACACTAATCGTCTGCAACGTAATTCTGTGCCTTCTGTTCCTTCCCGTTACTATTGCGGTGCTCGCTAACCTCGGTTCCATCGTCAACATGGGCAACGCCGATCCTGTCGATGTTGATTTGCTATTTGCCTTCGTCTTTGCGAACTTCGGAGCGAACCTCTTTGTCTCTTTATTCTGCTCGGCCATGTTCGTCGTGAATAAGGTTTATATCCAGAACGCAATTAACCTTGTACGCAACGTGCTTAACGCCGCATTGCTTGTTTTTGTGTTTAGCGTCTTCGAGGCTCGCGTAAGTTACGTTTCACTCATCGCACTTCTCCTTACTTTGGCGAGCGCTCCTGTTTGTTACGCAATCAAACGAAAGGTCGTTCCCGAACTCGCTTTCAATGTTGGGGCGTTTTCCGGGAAGTTCGTTCGTGATTTAACGTCCTCGGGTATTTGGAATACAGTCAACCAATGCGGCAACATCCTGACCACCGGACTCGATCTCTTATTTGCAAATTGGTTCGTGGGGGCAAGTCCTATGGGCGTTCTCTCTGTGGCCAAGACAGTGCCGACCGCGATTAGCACGCTCGCCACAACTCTCAATAACAATCTTGAGCCCGAGCTTGTGATTGTCTATGCGAAGGAGGGCGTGAGGGGTCTTTATCGACGCCTTAAGTTGGACATTCGGCTCTCCAACTTTATGGTCGCTGCGCCCATCGGCGTTTTCTGTGCTTTAGCCCCCGTGTTCTATGGTCTTTGGATGCCATCTCTTGACGCGCGGGAGCTTACCGTTCTCTCCATCCTTACGGTCTCAAGCTATATCCCATGGGCCGGGCCTCAGGTAATGTTTAACGTTTTCACGGTGATGAACAAACTCAAAGTCAACTCTGTGACGTATGTCATTGGCGCAGCCCTCAATGTTGCTCTCGTTCTATTGGCGCTAAAGTTTACCAAGCTCGGGCTCTGCGCTATCGCTGGAATTAGTGCATTCATTTCTATCGTTAGAAATGTCGTCATCATTGCACCCTATGTTTCACGACTTCTTGGACTGCCCTGGTGGTCGATGTATCGCGAGGTCGTGGTATCTCTTCTGAGCGTTGGGGCGTCTATTGTGGTTGCGATTTTTTTCGGTGCGTTGATTTCCGTGTCTTCCTGGATGACGCTTGCTCTCGACATCACACTCTCATGCCTCGTCTCATGGGCCATCGTATTTGTTGCTACGTTCTCCGCAGAGCAACGTCGTAGCTATCTTGCTTTTGTTCTCGGTAAGTTGCGTCATTAATAGTTCTCCGAAAGGTTTAAAACATGAAGAAGGCCATTTTCTTTTCCATACCACTGTCCGTATGCAATTTGCGTTGCCGCTACTGCTACCTTGCTCAGCGCCCCAGCAGCTACGAGGGGGTTATCCCTGTGATGCAATATACTCCCGAGCAGGTCGCCTATGCCATGCGCAAAGAGCGACTCGGAGGAGAGGCTTTCATCAACATGTGTGCCGATGGCGAGACCCTTCTTGTTCCGGATCTTGCACGCTACGTCGAGCGCCTCGCGCGTGAGGGGCATTACATCGAGATAGTCTCTAATATGGTGCTCAACAAAAAGCTTGAACCACTGCTGGAACTCGGTCCGGATGTTTTATCCCATGTCGAATTTAAATGTTCTCTTCATTACCTTGAACTCGAGAAGAGGGGGCTGCTCGGGCGATTTGCGGCAAACGTGAATGCCGCCTGGTCCGCAGGGGCCTCCTGCAACGTAGAGATAACTCCCTCCGATGACCTCGTCCCGAGGATTCCCGAAGTCAAAGAATACTGCATGGAGAACTTCGGGGCGCTCGCACATCTTACGATTGCACGTAACGATGCCACGAACAATATCGAGAGGCTCACGGATCTTTCATCCGATGATTACCATGCCGCTTGGGATCAGTTCGATTCGTCCTTCTTCGACTTCAAGAACAAAATTATCGGCGTCAAACAGACCGATTTTTGCGAGGCGGGGTCTTGGATGTACTATGTGGACCTTTCGACCGGTGAAGCGAAGCAGTGCTACAGGGGTTGCAGCATCGGCAATGTTTTCGCGGACCCTAATAAACCGCTACCTGATAAGCCAATTGGTCATTGCCTAACAGCGCATTGCTTCAACGGTCATGCGTTTATGACTCTCGGCTTGATTCGCGGCGTTACCGACGTACGCTACGGGGATATAAGGGACAGAGTTCGAGCTGATGGTACTCATTGGCTTAATTCGGAACTGAAGAACTTCTTTAATGGAAGGCTGTCGGAGAGCAACGAAGACCCGTCACCTTTGAAAAAAGGCATCTCGTCCGTCACAAGCGCCCTAAGCTTCTATTCTTTGGCATACGCTAACGGCCTGAAGAGAAGGCTGAGCGCACTTCAAGTTTCTGAGAAATAGTCTTGGGATGATGGCATTGGGTGTTGAATGCGCTTTCTGCAGCTATAAATCGTTAATCAATCGTGGGTGCGTCATTGTTGCTGCGATATCTCTGGTAGGGTCCCTGTCTCTGTGCGGATGCGGTAAGGCCGCTATTTCGTCTGTTAGCTCGGTTCCTATGCCGGATGCTCTCGACAGCCCGGAGGGAAAGGGCTTCACCTGTACTGGTCTCGCGCGAGATGAGTCGAGGGGGGGGTGGCTCGTTGGTAACGTCGGTCAAGATCTGCCCACGAATGAAAAGGGCATGCGTTCGACCATAGTGTGGCTGTCCGATGATTTCTCTTCCGTGCTTGGAGAGATTTATCTGTATGACGCCTTCCCGTCCATGAAGGACATCCAAGGCATTTGCGTAGACGGTGCGGATCAGACCCTCTGGTTCTGCTCATTCGGTGAGGGTTGATTTCCGATCTCAGCCGAACACATTGAGCAAATAGGCCATTCCCGCAGTTAGCTGAACGCCCCCGCGGCCCCTCCTGGGGTCCGGGGGCGCCGTTTTCCCAGTTGATGGAACGGTGGAGATGTGTTTCGATAGG
>DBFRVO010000004.1:0-128447 GCA_048503295.1 Collinsella aerofaciens
ACATGTCAGGAAACGAGGGCAGCCCTGTGGGCGCCAGCGGAATGTGGGGTCACCGCGCGGTCCGCATCTGATGGTGTCGACGTCAATGGTATACGGGTGCACCATCGACGTCTTCAATACAGAAGATATCAGTGCGGAATGCGCCGGAAAGAAAACAAACGGCGGCCCCTACGATGTCCGGTCTTCGGTGGATTACTTGCTGGGGAAATAAAGGCGCGCTTCGCGCGTTTGGAAAGGGCTTCGTGCTGCGGAATGCATTCAGGGGGAAACCCATCGGGTTCCTTCGTCCTCGGTTTTCAGGGATTAAAGCTGATGAAAATAAAGTGCGCTTCGCGCCTAATGTGGAGTGCGGCGAGGGCTTCTTGCGTCCTGTGGAGTGTGCCTAAAAGTAAACCTATGGCGGGCCCTGCGATGTCCGACCTTTGGCGAATCAGCCGCTGGGTGAGGGTGGTGCTTGGGGCGACGTGCAAAAAACGGAGTTTTCAGCAGCCAAAGATTGATGCATAAGGCCATAGCCGGCTTTCGCTACCTTTGTTGATGCTTTTGCACGACAATTGGGCCTTGGCGATGCCCGTATATGGCTGGTTTCTCGCCGCATGCTATCCAGATGGGACGAGTCATGAGGACTATCTACCTTTTGAAAGACTTTTGACACCAAAATCTTATCCCGCGATGCTGAATACTCGCAAAAATGCACGCTCCGGAGGGTACTACCCTGTTACGGCTAGAAATCCATTCGCCATTTTATGCAATTAGTTGACGTATTTATACAAGATGACTTACGCGCGCATGCCATCGGGGTGAACGTTCGTCTCGGCATTGCGTTGACCATCCTGCCCATAGTGTCTTTTACAGGCGGCTGCGGTCCTGTTTGGGATTGCGGCCGTTTTGTTGTGGGTCAAATATGAACGTTGTGTTAATGAGTCGGTGGACGGTGGCGTTTTTCGGTGAGCGGCGTATCCTTCCAACGGTTTATCTAGTGTGTCAGTTGAAAGGAAGAAGGCGCTCGTCATTGTTTGAATGTGAACTACCGTTTGACCACAAGACGTTGCATCTAGAGCTCGAGGATAAGAACTTCGTGGGTGTGATGGAAGGTCATCAAAACGAGTTTAAGACTACAAAATCGCAGGAAGAGCTGGTAGAGGAGTCGCTTGCCAACCCTTATGGCTCGCCTTCACTCGAGGAGCTTTGTGCTGGCAAGAAGGATATCGTCATCATTAGCTCCGATCATACGCGTCCCGTTCCCTCGCGAGTGACGATGCCTATTCTGCTGCATCACATCCACTCCGCTGCGCCTGAGGCGCGCGTTCGCATTCTGGTTGCTACGGGTATGCATCGTCCGTCGACGCACGAGGAGCTCGTCAACAAGTACGGCGAGGAGATCGTTGCCAACGAGGAAATCGTTATGCACGTCGCGACTGACGACAGCATGATGAAAAAGATCGGCACCCTGCCTTCTGGTGGCGAGTGCATCATCAATAAGATTGCCGTCGATTGCGATCTGCTGCTTGCCGAGGGCTTTATTGAGCCGCACTTCTTTGCTGGTTTCTCCGGCAGCCGCAAGTCCGTCCTGCCTGGCATCGCCAGCTACAAGACCATCATGTACAACCACAACGGCCAGTTTGTGAACGATTCCCACTCGCGTGCCGGCAACTTGTGCCACAACCACGTGAGTGAGGACATGTTCGCCGCCGCCGAGATGGCTCACCTTGCCTTTGTGCTCAACGTGGTGCTCAACGGCAAGCACGAGGTCATTGGCTCCTTCGCCGGCGACATCCATAAGGCACACGAGGCTGGCTGCGAGTTCGTGAAGAGCCTTGCCGGCGTTGAGCCCGTTGAGTGCGAGATCGCCATCACCACCAACGGTGGCTATCCGCTCGACCAGAATATCTACCAGGCCGTGAAGGGCATGTGCGCTGCCGAGGCTACGCTTCCCGAGGGTGGCGTGATCATCGACGTCGCCGGTTGTGCCGACGGTCACGGCGGCGAGGGCTTCTATCACAACATCGCCGACAACGATCCGGCAGAGTTTGAGCGCGCCTGCATCGACCGTCCTAAGGACGAGACCCTGCCCGATCAGTGGACGAGCCAGATTTTCGCCCGCATCCTGGCGCATCACCCTGTGATCATGGTCACCGACCTGTGCGATCACCAGATGATTAAGGATATGCACATGACGCCGGTCAACACCCTCGAGGAGGCGCTCAAGCTCGCCTTTGAGATGAAGGGTGCCGATGCCAAGGTTGCCGTCATTCCCGATGGCCTGGGCGTTGTCGTCGCGCAGCACTAGTGCGCGGCCTAAACGAATCGTTTATAACCGACAAGAAAGATAAGGTTTTATGCTTACCAAACTCCTCTGCGAATTCGGCGCAACGGCCCTCATGATCATCTTTGGCGTGGGCGTGCACTGCGATACCGTGCTCAAGGGCACCAAGTATCAGGGCTCCGGCCACATGTTTGCCATCACTACCTGGTCTTTTGGCATCTCGGTCTGCCTGTTTGTCTTTGGTGGCGCCGTGTGCATGAACCCCGCCATGGTGCTTGCCCAGTGCATCGTCGGTCTGGTGCCGTGGAGCAGCTGCATCCCCTTCATGCTTGCCGACATGCTCGGCGGCTTTGTGGGTGCCGTAATCGCTTGGCTTATGTATGCCGATGAGTTCAAGGCTTCCGAGGGCGTCGTCGACCCTATTGCTCAGCGCAACATCTTCTCGACCAACCCCACCACCGAGGGCACGAACTATGCCCGTAACTTCTTCTGCGAGGCTATCTGCACCTTCGTGTTCATCAGCGCCATCCTTGCTGCCGCTAGCCGCGCCGGCGAGAACGTTCTGATGCTTGCCATCTGCGTCGGTCTGATCGTTTGGGCTGTTGGCATGGGCATGGGTGGCATTACCGGCTTCGCCATGAACCAGGCTCGTGACCTTGGTCCTCGCATGGCCTATCAGGTGCTGCCGATCAAGAACAAGGCTGACAACAACTGGAAGTACGGCCTGCTCGTTCCTGGTATCGCGCCGTTTGTCGGTGCCGCTCTGGCCGCGCTGTTTGTGCATGGTTTCTTGGGCATGTTCTAGTTCAAGGCTACATAGTTGTCCGCCGTCCGCATGGGGTAACTTCCCAGCGCGTCCTCGGACATGCAAGAAGCTCCCGCTGCGCACTTCGTGCGGCGGGAGCTTCTTGCGTCCTGCGGAGTGCGGCGGGAAGTTAACCTATGCCGGACCCTGCGGGAATCCAGTTGCGTTCGAACAAGCAACCAACATATATATCTGAATTTGGATGTGGTGGGCACTTTGTTGTTGGGCGCTTTGAGGTGCGAGTGACACTTTGGGATGCGTGGCGGCCTGGGTTGGGGCGATGCTTTGGGACGAGTTTCTCACTTAGTTGAAGAGTGGTTTTATGGCTGATAGGTAGTCTTTGGCCACGTTCTCTTTTGGGGCTTGGAAGTTGTGCCAGGCCCACCATTGGACCATTCCTACGAAGCTTGAGGCTATGTGGTGTAGTAGGAAGCTTCGATCCATGGTGGCGGCGGGGCCGTTTGGGTCGGTAGGAACGGTCTCGGCTGCTCGTGACATGATGGTCTTGCGTAAGCAGTCGGCGAAGACGCGTGAGCCGGCGCCGGCTACGAGGGCTCGAACGCCCTGGCGGCGCTCCCAGAAGTTGTTGAGGATATGCTCGACCTGCACGAGTGGGTCGTCGAGCGGTGTGCCATCGTCGTCGAGGGCGTGGGTGCAGATGTCGTTCACGAGCTCGGACAATAGGTCGTCCTTGCCCTTAAAGAGGCCGTAGAATGTCGCGCGGCCTACGTGAGCGCGCGCGATGATGCCGCCGACGGTGATCTTGCCGTAGTCCTCCTCGCGAAGGAGCTCGGAAAATGCTGCAACGATGGCGGCGCGGCTTTTGGTTTTGCGGGCATCCATGGCTATGCATCCACGTGAACAAGCAGGCAACGGAGCGTGCCGGAGCAGCCCTCGTAGGGGCGCTTACCGGCGCCGTAGCCGACGGCCTCGATGCGGTAGCGGGCCGGCAGGTGCTCGGACGTGCGCAGCGCGGCGACGATGGCGGCGCCCGTGGGCGTCACGAGCTCGCCGGCGACCGGTGCGGGCGTGAGGGCGATATTGCCTGCTTGGCATAGGTTGACGACAGCGGGCACCGGGATGGGCATAAGGCCGTGGGCACAGTGGATGGTGCCGTGACCCTCGGAGAGCGACTCGACGACAATATCCTCGATGCCCAGGTCATCGAGGCAGATGGCGACAGAGCAGATGTCAACGATGGAATCGATGGCGCCTACTTCGTGGAACATGACGGTCTCGGGCGTTTTGCCGTGGGCCTTGGCCTCGGCGGCGGCGAGCGCGGTAAAGATGGCGAGCGCGCGACGCTTGGCGCCATCACTCATCTGCGAGCCATCGATGATGGCGGTGACGTCCGCCAAAGAACGGTGATGATGGTGGTGGGCGTGATGGTGATCCTCGTGGCCATGACCGTGGCCCTCATGGTCATGCTCGTGGCAGTGCTCGTGTTCGTGCTCGCCATGATCATGATGGTGGTGCTCATGCTCGTGCATGTGCTCGGCAGCAGCTTCGTTGCCGTAGAGCCAGGCCATGTCGTGGTCGTGGTTCTCGAGCTCCTCTGCCAGCTGAACGTCAAAGTCGCAGGCCTCGATGCCATGCTTGTTTACGCGGGTGACGGCAATCTCAAAGCCGCCGACCGGAAGCGTGGCGAGCTGCTCGCGCAGGTGCTCCTCGCTGGCGCCTAGATCGAGCAGGGCCGCGACGGTCATGTCGCCGCTGATGCCCGAGGTGCCGTCGATGATAAGCGCGTGCTGATGGTTGGACATGGAATGCTCCTTAACGGGCGCAGGGCGTGCCAGCGCTCAGATGATTGATAAGACTTGCCTGGTAGGCGGCGCCGAAGCCGTTGTCGATGTTGACGACCGAAACGCCGCTGGCGCAGGAGTTGAGCATGGCGAGCAGTGCGGCCACGCCGCCAAAGCTCGCGCCATAGCCCACGCTGGTGGGGACGGCGATGACCGGACAGCTCACAAGGCCTCCGATGACGCTCGCCAGGGCGCCCTCCATGCCGGCGATGGCGATGACCACCTGCGCCTGGGCAAGTTCCTCAGCATGAGCGAGCAGGCGGTGCAGGCCGGCGACACCCACGTCGTAGAGGCGGTCGACCTCGTTGCCGTAGAACTCGGCCGTCAGTGCCGCCTCTTCGGCGACGGGCAGGTCGCTCGTGCCGGCGCAGGCGACGACAACGCGTCCGTTACCGGTGGGGGAGGGCTTGCCACCCACCAGGGCGAGCTGGGCGTTCGGGGCATATCCCAGGTCGATGCCGTTGCCGAGAAGCTCCGAGGTACGGGCTGCTTTTTCGCTGTCCAGGCGCGTGACCAGGATGCGCTCCTGACCGGCATCGCGCAGCGCTTCGATAATGGCGGCAATTTGCTCGGCGGTTTTACCGGCGCCGTAGACAACCTCGCCGGCTCCCTGACGCACCCCGCGCGAAAGATCGAGCTGCGCAAAACCCAGATCGGCGGTTGGCGCCGTCTGGAGGCGCGTGAGGGCGACTGCCGGGGTGACTACTCCGTCGGCAACATCGCTCAGCAATTGCTCAAGATCTCGCTTATCCATATATGTTCCCTTCGACGGCGCAAAGTCTAGCACTCAAAGGGTATGTTTCCGAACACTAAGACAAAATTGTTCGGAAACTATAGGACAGACTGATTCAATTGTTAGACGGATCGGCTAGTCGCGTAGGATGATGTCCATGGCGAGCATCAGGTTGCGCTCGTCGATGGCAAACGGGGCTGCCTGGCGTGTCTTGGGCTTGGCACAAAACGCGATGCCCGTGCCCGCGGCCCGGATCATGGGGATGTCGTTTGCCCCGTCGCCAATAGCGACCGTGTGGGCCATGTCGACGCCGCACTCAACTGCCCAGTCCAGCAGCTGGATGAGCTTGGACTCCTTGGTCACAATGTCTGCCGCCAGCTTACCCGTGAGCTTGCCGTCTACGACCTCCAGGCGGTTGGCCAGGCAAAAATCGATGCCCGCGGCGGCTACGATCTTGTCAGCGATCTCGTGGAAGCCGCCGCTTACCACGCCGACCTTCCAGCCCTTGCTGTGTGCCGAGCGCACAAGCTCTAACGCGCCGGGGGTAAATGTCACGCGCTCAAAGGCGCGCTCGAACACGCTCTCGTCCAGGCCGGCGAGTAGCCCCACGCGTTCCTCGAGCGCTTGCTTAAAGTCAAGCTCGCCGCGCATGGCGCGTTCGGTGATCCGCGCAACTTGTTCGCCTACGCCGGCCTCCTCGCCCAACAGGTCGATGACCTCCTGGTTGATGAGCGTGGAGTCGATATCCATAACGATGAGGCGTGCAGTCATGACGGGCCTTTCCAAGTGCTGTTTTATTGGGGCATATTGTCGCACGTGACGAGCGCGGGCGGGTGCCGCGGCGCGTCAATTGTTTCGTCTCCGTCAAGTCTTTGGGCAGGAGCTACTTTTCCGCGGCACATCGACACAGGTGCGATAAGATAGAACGCCATGTCTGGCTGCGCGGTTTACGCAGGCTGGGCAAATCTGTACGACGCCGCCCGGAACGACACGGGGCGGCACAGATCCATAAAGGAGGATCACTGGTATGAGCCAGACCCGTCCCATCGACGAGCATTCCATGCACACCCGTACCTGCGGCGAGCTTCGCCGCGAGAACGTGGGCGAAGAGGTCACCCTCACCGGTTGGGTGAGCCGTCGCCGCGATCACGGCGGCCTTATTTTCTGCGACCTTCGCGACCGCGAGGGCATCACGCAGCTCACCTTCGACCCCGAGCACTCCGACGGCGACGCCTTTAAGATTGCCGAGACCATGCGTCCCGAGTGGCCTATCAAGATCCACGGCGTCGTGCGCTCCCGTGGCGAGGAGACCACCAACGCCAAGCTCGCGACCGGCGAGATCGAGGTCCTGACCGACCACGCCGAGGTGCTCAACACTTCCGTCACCCCGCCGTTCCAGATCGAGGACGGCATCGAGACCAGCGAGGACACCCGTCTGCGCTATCGCTATCTGGACCTCCGTCGTCCCGAGATGATGGCAAACCTCAAGCTGCGCTCCGACTTTACCTTTGCCATTCGCGAGGCGCTGCACAACCGTGAGTTCATGGAGGTCGAGACGCCCTCCCTGTTCAAGTCCACGCCCGAGGGCGCCCGCGACTTTATCGTCCCCAGCCGCATCCAGCCGGGCAACTTCTACGCTCTGCCGCAGTCCCCGCAGCTTCTGAAGCAGCTGCTCATGGTCGGTGGCGTCGAGCGCTACTACCAGGTTGCCAAGTGCTTCCGCGACGAGGACCTGCGTGCCGACCGTCAGCCCGAGTTCACCCAGGTCGATATCGAGATGTCCTTCGTGGACCAGAACGATGTCATGAGTGCGCTCGAAGAGGTTCTTGCCGATGCCTTCGGCCGCATGGGTGTCGAGATGCCCACGCCGCTGCGTCGCATGGACTACTGGGATGCCATGGACACCTATGGCTCCGACAAGCCCGATACTCGTTACGGCATGCACCTGGTCGACCTGACTGACATCTTTGCCAACTCCAAGTTCAAGGTCTTCGCGACCGCCGCGAACGAGGAGGGCTCCGTCGTCAAGGCCATCAACGCCAAGGGCGCCGGTGCCTGGGCACGTGCCAAGATCGATAAGCTCGCCGGCGTGGCCTCCACGTTTGGCGCCAAGGGCCTGGCCTGGATCGCCTTCCGCGAGGACGGCTCCATCAACAGCCCCATCGTCAAGTTCTTCTCGGACGAGGAGATGGCCGCTCTGCGCGAGCGCATGGACGTCGAGCCCGGCGACCTTGTGATGTTCGCCGCCGGCCCGCGTCTGCTCTCTGACGAGATCCTGGGCGGCATGCGTTCCCACATGGCCAACGCACTCGAGATCAAGCGTGAGGGTCACGACTTCCTGTGGGTCGTCAACTTCCCGCTGTTCCATTGGGATGAGGACCGCAAGGCCTATGCTGCCGAGCACCAGCCCTTTACCCTGCCGACCGAGACCGACATCGCCAAGATCGAGGCCGACCCGTTGGCAGCCGGTTCTTGCACCTACGACTTTGTCATGGACGGCTTTGAGGCCGGCGGCGGCGGTATGCGTATCCACAACGCCGAGATGCAGATGTCCATGCTCAAGCTCCTGGGCTTTACCGAGGAGCGTGCCGAGTCTCAGTTCGGCTTCCTCATGGAGGCCCTTAAGTTTGGTGCGCCCCCGATGGGCGGTTTCGCTCTGGGCCTGGACCGCGTGTGCATGCTGCTCACCGGTTCCGACTCCATCCGCGACGTCATGGCGTTCCCCAAGACGGCCAGCGGCTCCGACCTCATGTCGGGCGCCCCGAGTGCCGTTAGCGGCGCCCAGCTCAAGGACGTCAGCCTGCGCCTGATGTAGGCAAGCGGCTACATATTGCCTGTAACGAGGGAAGGACGCGTGCCTTCCCTCGTTTTTTATGCGCCGAGGTTGCGAGGGCATGGGATGACTGGGCGTCGCGGAAAGCGCGACCCAGAATTCGGCAAATTAATGATGGGGCACAGTTTCCGGTTGAGCTGTCTAACGGAAACTGTGCCCCAGAATGAGCGCTCAAAACGGGGCAGGCTTTCCGCAACAACTGTCTGGCGGAAAGCCTGCCTCAGTTTCTTATAGCGAGTCTCTCTGGATCAGCTGCATGTGCATCACGGAGGTGGTGGGCTCGGCACCCTTGATCATGTCGAGCGCAATGTTGGCGGCCATGTGGCCTTCTTCGCGCAGGGGCTGGCGGACGGTCGTGAGCGCGGGGACGCAGCGCGTCGCAATCTCGTGATCGTCGAAGCCGACGACAGAAACGTCCGCCGGAACGGATAGGCCTGCCTCGTTGAGTGCGGTGATGACGCCAGCCGCGATACGGTCCGATCCGCAGAGCACGCCATCGAAAGCAATCTCGCGCGCGAGGATCTGGTGCATGGCCTGATAGCCGTCTCCGTTGTTCCAGCCGGTATAGATAACGTTTGCGTCTGGGAGGTCTTCGCCCAAGACGGCACGGTAGCCGCGCAGGCGGTCGACAACAGCGGGGTTGTCTTGCGGTCCCAACACTGCGACGATATCTTTGCGCCCGCGTTCCTTCATGGCGAGTGCCGCAAAGTGTCCGCCCTCTTCGTCGTCAGAGTAGACCGTCGAGAACACATCGCGATAGGGGTGGCCCTCGAGCTGGCCGCACAACACGGTGGGTACGCCCAGCTCGCGCAGCACCTCGAGCAGCTCGCTGCCCTTGTAGGGGGAGACGTCGATCACGGCGTCGAACGAGCGGCGCTCAAAGTGCTCGCGTGCGCGGTTGCGCTCATGCGTAGAAGACGCCTGCAAGATAACGGGCAGATAGGACGACTCCGACAGTTCCTCGGTAATGCCGCTCAAAAACTCGCTATAGGTGGGGTCGCTGAAGAGTTCACTCAGGGGCTCGGTCACGAGCACGGCGATGATTTCCGTGCGCCCGACAGCGAGCGCTCGGCCACGAGCGTTGGGGACAAAATTGACTTCCTTGGCCGCCGCGCGAACGCGCTTTTTGGTTTCCTCGCTAATGCGGGGCGAATCGTTGAGAGCGCGTGATGCCGTGGAGCGCGACACGCCGGCAGCTGCGGCAACCTCGGCAAGCGTAGGTGCGGTGCGAACTGGTTGGGTCATGGCGTCTCCTGGAGAATGCGGTCGATGTTGTCGCTGATACGGGCTGGTGCGGATACAGCTTACTATAGTGCGCCTGAACAGCGTTCATGATATCCGGTGACCGGTGTCGTTTTGCAACCAAGCCGCAATCGAATACGTCTCGTATGGGTGAGATATCAGCGGGCGTGGCGGTTGCCTACGAGCTTAAGAACGATGTCTTGCGCTGAGTTTCGATACTCAGGGTGACATAAGTGTCGCGGTTGTACAACCGGTTGCACCGTTAACCCGACCAAATCGACCGTTCAGCGGACAACCGGTTGCACAGTATTTTGCATCGCCCGTAAGATAAGGACAACCGGTTGCACAAGAATCACTACGATGACGAAGGAGCATCACCATGGACGCCATTAACGATTGGGAAAACCAAGCGCTCACCCACAGGAACCGCCTGGCACCCCATGCGTACTTTATGGGTTACGAGACCGCCGATCTCGCCGCTACGTACAGCCGCGAGCTGTCGCGCGGGTTTGTCCAGCTGTCCGGCTCGTGGCAGTTCCGCCTCTTTGAGGGGCCTGCTGCCGTCTCTAACGAGGAGCTTTCCACGTACGAGCCCGAGTGGGATCACGTGGAGGTTCCGCACCTGTGGCAGGTAGACGGCTATGGCAACCTTGCCTACACCGACGAGGGTTTCCCGTTCCCGGTGGATCAGCCGTTCGTTCCCTCTGACGATCCCACGGGCGTGTACCAGCGCATCGTCAATCTTCCCGCCGTGCCTGCCGGCGCTCGCGAGATCATTCGCTTCGACGGCATCGAGAGCTATGGCGAGCTGTACGTCAACGGTCAGTATATCGGCATGACCAAGGGTTCGCGCCTGTCTGCCGAGTTCGACGTGACCGACGCGCTCGTCGAGGGCGACAACCTGTTTGCGGTCAAGGTCCTGCAGTACAGCGATGGCAGCTACATCGAGGATCAGGACATGTGGTGGGCCTCGGGCATCTTCCGCGATGTGTACCTTATGCAGCGTCCCGCCGCGCACCTGGTCGACTTTAGGTTCCGCACGCACCGCGAGGGCGATGCCGCTCTGATCACGCTCGATACGGTTGCCGAGGGCGCTTCCCGCGTTGTGTTTACGCTCAGCGATGGCGAGAACGTGGTGGCTACGGGTGAGTGCGTCGACAGCCATGCCGAGTGCAGCGTGACCGATGCCCACTTCTGGAATCCCGAGGACCCCTTCCTCTACGATCTTACGTTTGAGGTCTACGACGACGACAAGGTGAGCGAGTACGTCCCGCATCGCCAGGGTCTTGCCGAGGTGACGGTCGAGGGCAATCATATCTACCTCAACGGCACTTACTTTAAAATGCATGGCGTCAACCGCCACGATCACGACGATCACAAGGGCCGCGCCGTGGGCCTCGATCGCATACGCCGCGACCTGGAGCTCATGAAGCAGCACAACATCAACGCAGTGCGCACCTCTCACTATGCCAATGACCCGCGCTTCTACGAGCTGTGTGATGAGTATGGCATCATGCTGGTCGCCGAGACCGATATGGAGAGCCACGGCTTCGAGAATATCGGCAACATCGCCCTGGTTACCGACGACCCGGCATGGGAGCCGGCCTACGTCGACCGTATTGAGCGCCTGGTGATGCAGGAGCGCAACCACGCGTGCATCATCATGTGGTCGCTGGGCAACGAGAGCGGCTATGGCTGCAACATCCGCGCGATGTACGCCAAGGCTCACGAGCTCGATGGTCGTCCGGTCCACTACGAGGAGGACCGCAACGCCGATACCGTCGACGTCATTTCCACGATGTACTCCCGTGTGTCGCAGATGAACGACTTTGGTGAGCATCCGTTCCCCAAGCCGCGCATCAATTGCGAGTATGGTCACTCCATGGGCAACGGCCCCGGAGGCCTGTCCGAGTATCAGGAGGTCTTCGATCGCTGGGATTGCATCCAAGGCCAGTTTATCTGGGAATGGTGCGACCACGGTCTGGCTGCTGTGACCGAGGACGGCATTGCCTACGATATGTATGGCGGCGACAACGGCGATTACCCCAACAACAGCAACTTCTGCATCGATGGCATGGTGTTCCCCTGGCAGCAGCCGAGCCCGGGCCTTACCGAGTACGGCCAGGTCATCTGCCCGGTTCGCATGGCTTATGACGCCGAGGCGGGCGAGCTGACTGTCACCAACAAGCGCTGGTTTACCACCCTCGAGGATGTTTGCCTGTCGGCGGAGACCCTGGTGGACGGCGACGTGGTCTGCCGCAAGACGCTCATGCCCGGTGCGGTTGCCCCCGGTGAGTCCGTCCAGCTTCCGCTGGTGATTCACGAGGCCGCGGTAGGCGAGACCCTGCTGACTGTGCGCGCCTACACCATGGCCGCTCACGTCTGGTGCGAGCCGATGTTCCAACTGGGCGCAAACCAGTTTGCCATCGCAAACCATCCGGCGCCGGCCATTGCGGCTCCCACTCGTCCTGAGCTTACGGTCGAGGAGACCGAGCAGGAGATTCGCATTCACTCCCTCAACGGCGAGCTGACCTTCAGCAAGGTAAACGGCACCGTGAGCGAGTGGAAGGCATCCGGCCGTGACGTCATGGCCTCTGGTCCCCAGGTTGGTTTTTGGCATCCGCTCGTCGACAACCACGCCCAGGAGTACGACTCCCTGTGGAAGGACAACTTCATTGATGTAATGCAGACGTCCACCCGCAAGGTTTTTTGGAAGCAGGACGGCAATGCGGTCGTCGTTACCGTGAGCCAACGTATTGCTCCTCCCGTCCGCGCGTTCGGCATGTGCGTCGAGCTTGTCTACACCGTGCTTCCGAGCGGTCGCGTCGACCTCAAGGTTTCCGGCGAGCCCTACGGCGACTATTCGGACATTATCCCGCGCATCGGCATCTCCTTTGAGGTTCCCGGTTGCGATCGTGCCGTCGAGTGGTATGGCCACGGCCCGGGCGAGAACTATCCGGACTCGCTGCGTGCCAACCCGGTCGGTCATTACCGCACTACGGTCGACGACATGTTCACGCCCTACGTTATGCCTCAGGACTGTGCCAACCGCGAGGGTACCCGCTGGGTTGCCCTGCGCTCTAGCCACGGTGATGGCGTGCTGGTGACTCGTCCGGCCGACGCCGCTTCCAACCCGTTCTCGTTCTCGGCATGGCCCTATAGCTGCGAGGCTATTGATAATGTCAAGCACGTCTACGACCTTGTTCCGGGCGACACGGTCACGGTTAACATCAACGACCAGCTGCTCGGCCTTGGCTCGAACTCTTGGGGTTCCGAGGTGCTCGATTCCTATCGCACCCGTTTTGAGAGCTTCAGCTTTGAGGTGTCCCTGCGACCGCTGACGTCTGCCGATTTGGCTCAGGCGCTGGCACCCATTAAGGAGGCATAAGCCATGCATGTCTTTAACTCGCGCGCCGATTTCGACGCTCAGATGAAGTCCGTCAAGAAGTGGATGCGTACCGGCCAGGCGCTCGACGGCGTTTCTGAACTGCAGCACGATGTGGCGTACTCCATCGGCGACTCGCTGGTGTACTGGTGGGTCTATGCCCGCGAGGCCGCAACCGCCGACCTGGTCGGTCACCGTCGCTACCATGCCGTGCTCGCTCCGCTCGACGGCGACCTGACCGTCGAGGTTGCCCCCAAGGCAGGCCTCACCTGCACCCGCGCTTACAGCGATATCGATGATCGCGAGCGCTTTGAGGGGGCGGGGGAGACCGTGACGATTCCCGCCGGCGGCGTTGCCGTCGTCGAAATTGACGAGGCCTACCGTGTCGTGGCCGATGCCGCGGATCCCCGCGTCGTGGTACTGCACGTGACGGTCGAAGGTTATTCCTTCCCCAACAAGTAGTATTCGTCCGCCTGGACGTTTGCTTCGCGCCGTTAAGGGGGGATGGCTTTGTTGACTCCCTTTTCCCCATTCCCCTTAGCAGGTGCGCCGTCCGTGTTTGCACTTGCAGCTCGGACGGGTTTAGATGACATTTAATAGATGATTGGGAGGGCTTATGAGCTCTGAAAAACGAGGAACGATTGGTTCGTTCGCTCTGCTGGGCATGACGGTCGCCGCCGTGTTCGGTATCAAGAACATCATCAACAACAACGCGGCCATCGGCTTAGCAGCCGCGCCGTCGTTCTTCTTCGCCACGCTTTTGTACTTTGTCCCCTATACCCTGGTTACCGCCGAGTTCGTCGGCCTTAACAAGGACTCCGAGTCGGGCGTGTACGCATGGGTTAAGACCTCGATGGGTGGTCGCTGGGCGTTCCTGACGGCATTTAGCTACTGGTTCGTTAACCTGTTCTTCTTTGCGTCCGTCCTGCCCAACGTCATCATCTACGCGAGCTACGTGTTCTTTGGTGCCAACGCCGAGCTTTCGCAGCTGTGGATCACCATTATCGAGATCGTTGTCTTTGCTATCGCCACGTGGGTTTCGACCAAGGGCGCTAAGTGGATCGGCTCCATTTCCTCCTTCGGTTCGACCGCGGCTCTCGGCCTGACCGCCGTGTTCATCCTGCTGTCCCTGGCTGCTGCCTTTGGCGGCGTTGAGTTCGCTACGGCTCCTACTCCCGCTAACATGGCTCCCGACATGAGCAACTTCGCAACTGCGTGGGGCTTCTTCGGTACGCTTGCCTGGATCATCCAGGGCGTTGGCGGCGCTGAGTCTGTCGGCGTGTTCCTTAACGACCTTAAGGGTGGCGTCAAGGCCTTCGTGCGCACCGTCGTTATCGCCGGTCTGACCATCGGCCTTCTGTATGCAGGCGCTTCGCTGCTGGTTAACCTGTTCATCCCCGAGGGCGGCGTTGCCATCTCCACCGGTATCTTCGACGTATTCGGCGCTGTCTTTGCCCACTTTGGCATTCCCATGGAAGTGTCTACGCGCGCCATCGGCTTGATCCTTCTCGCCGCCACGCTGGGCTCCCTCATGATGTGGACCTCTGCTCCCATCAAGGTTTTCTTCACCGAGATCCCCAAGGGTGTCTTTGGTAGCAAGATCGTCGAGCTCAACGAGCACGGCATTCCCGCCCGCGCTGCCTGGCTGCAGTTCGCCATCGTCGTCCCCATCCTGATCATCCCGGCCCTGGGCTCCGGTAACCTCGACGACCTGCTCATGATCGTCACCAACATGACGGCTGCCACCGCTCTGCTCCCGCCGCTGCTGATCCTGCTTGCCTACTTTATGTTGCGCAAGAACTTCGACGCTGCTCCCCGTGGCTTCCGCATGGGTTCGCGCACCTTTGGCCTGGTCATTGCTGCATTCCTGCTTGTGGTCTTCTGCTTCGTGCTTATCTGCGGCACCATTCCGCTCGATCAGCCGCTGTGGCTGACGCTGGTCTACAACGTCGGCGGCGTGGTTGTCTTCCTGGGCCTTGCCGTGATGTGGTACAACCGCTACATCAACCGCCTGCGCGAAACCGATCCCGAGGCTGCTGAGAACGAGCTTCGCCCCTCCGTCCTCGACATGATGGAGTAGCGGCTAGGATTAATCTACGGCTGTGGAATAAATCGATTCCCTTTCCTAAGGAGGGGCCTTACGAGGCCCCTCCTTTTGTGTTTTGGAGCATGGTTTTGGACCCTGTGGGCAAAAAATGCCAAATATGAGTACTGTTGCAAAAGAGGTGTCATATTTTTCGGCCTGTTCTGAGCGAAAATGGGCTCAAAATCAATTTATCTAACCCCCTATAGACGCGATTCGATGGCTTCCAAAACATTAAAATCGGCCAAATCGGCCAATTTGCTCTCAATTCTGCTGCTACTAAATTTGTGACAGTACTCATATTTGCCACTTTTTGTCCACGGGGTGTCCGAAAGGGTCCTCGACAAGCATCTAACGCTACAATAACTACCACATGGCTGGGTTTGCCAGCCGAATGTACGATGTCGTGGGAGGGGACATGGTCGAGTTTACAAAGACGATTAAAGATCCGTTGGGATTACATGCCCGCCCGGTTGCGCTGCTCTATGACATCATTGCCAAGCATCGTTGCGACGTGTCAGTCAGTATCGGCGATCGCCACACGAATGGCCGCGATGTCATGGGACTCATGGCTCTCTACGGCGAGTGCGGCGAGGACATCATCTTCCGCGTTTCGGGCGTAGACGAGGCTTCCTGCGTTACGTCGATCAGAAATCTCTCACTCTAAGCATGATAGGGCGTGGTAAAGGATGGTCCTTTGCCGTGCCCTTTTGTTTCGTATAGGAAACTTTTTCGAAATCTGAATGGGGACCCTTTCCAAAAAGTTAACCACGTGTTAGTTTACTAAAGCGAACATAGGCGTGGTTAACTTTTACCGCGTCGATGTTGAGGATGAACTGACGTTAGGAGCCACTCATGTCTTGCGGACCGCAGATGCCGGCAATGCCGCTTTCGATGGTAAAAGCGGGCGAAACCGTGCGCGTGTCTCGTGTAAAGGGCAATGAGGATATGAAGCACCACCTCAAGGACCTCGGCTTTGTCGAGGGCAGCGAAATCCACGTGGTGAGCTCGAGTGGCGCCAATATTATCGTCAGCGTGCTGGGCGCACGCTTTGGTATCGATTCCAAGGTTGCCATGCACATCATGACCGTCGGTTAGTCTGCAGCATTTCATAAAAACCGAAAGGGGGACAAGAGGATGAAGACGTTGGGTGACGTTAAGGTGGGCGAGAGCTCCACCATCGTCAAGCTTCACGGTGAGGGTGCGCTTCGCCGCCACCTTATGGACCTGGGGCTCATCAAGGGCACTTCGTTCAAGGTCGTGAAGGTTGCACCGCTCGGTGATCCGGTCGAGATCAACGTGCGCGGCTACGAGCTTTCCATCCGCAAGGAGGAGGCCGCCGTCGTCGAGGTCCAGTAAGGACTCGGGGCGCATATTTCTGCAGATAAAGTTAGGTTTTTCTAACTTAATGCAGCATCTTTGAAGTACATTATCCAGCCTGCGCGGAGAAAGCAGCGCAGGCACACAAGGAAGAAGGATTGAATGGCGGATTCTCAGATCCATGTCGCGTTGGCGGGTAACCCCAACTGCGGCAAGACCACGCTTTTCAACCTGATCACCGGCGCCAACGGCTACGTTGGCAACTGGCCCGGCGTCACGGTTGAGAAAAAGGAGGCCAAGCTCCTAAGCGACAAGAACGTTACCATCACGGACCTCCCTGGCATCTACTCGCTTTCCCCCTACAGCCCCGAGGAGCAATGCTCGCGCGATTACCTCATGAGCGGCGAGCCCGATGTTGTCGTCCAAGTCGTCGATGCCACCAACTTGGAGCGCAACCTGTACCTGGCACTTCAGGTCATCGAGACCGGCCTGCCCGTGGTCGTTGCCCTCAACATGGCCGACCTGGTCGAGAAGAACGGCGACAAGATCGACACCGACAAGCTTTCCAAGAAGCTCGGCTGCCCGGTTATGATGATCTCCGCTCTTAAGAACAAGGGCATCAAGGAGCTCTTCGAGCAGGTAAAGAAGTCTGCTGCTTCCAAGGGCCAGGTGCCGGAGCACAAGTTTGATTCCTCCATCGAGGACGTTCTGGACCACATCGAGAACAACCTGCCAGCCAGCGTTCCTGCTAACAAGCGTCGCTACTACGCCGTCAAACTGTTCGAGCGCGACGCGGACGCCTGCAAGCTCATCAACCTCACCAAGGAGAAGGCCGCTCGCGTGGAGCAGCTGGTCGCCCAGTGCGAGCAGGACTGCGACGATGACGCTGAGTCCATCATCACCGGTGAGCGCTACGGCGTGATCGCGCACATCATCGACGAGTGCCTCACCAAGGCCCCGGCCAAGATGAGCACCTCCGAGAAGATCGACCGCGTGGTTACCAACCGTATCCTGGGTCTGCCGATCTTCGTGGTCATCATGTTCTGCGTGTACTACATCGCCGTTTCCACCCTGGGCGGCACGGTGACCGACTTCACCAACGACCAGCTCTTCGGTACCGACGGCTGGTATGTGCTCGGTCAGGGCCGCGATGCATACGATGAGGCTGTCGAGGCCGCGGGTGACGACGCCGACTCGGTCGACCCTGCGCAGTATGGCCCGTATGTTCCGGGTATTACCACCATGGTCCACGACGCACTTGTGGCGGGTGGCACCGAGGACGGTGGCCTGGTCGATTCGCTGGTCTGTGACGGTATCGTCGGCGGCCTGGGCGCCATCTTCGGCTTTGTGCCGCAGATGTTCCTGCTCTTTGTGATGCTGTCCTTCCTGGAGGACTGTGGCTATATGGCCCGCGTCGCCTTCATCATGGACCGCGTGTTCCGCCGCTTCGGCCTGTCCGGTAAGTCCTTCATTCCTATGCTCGTGTCCTCGGGCTGCGGCGTTCCCGGCGTCATGGCCACCAAGACCATCGAGAACGAGAAGGACCGCCGTATGACGGTCATGACTACCACGTTCATTCCCTGTGGCGCTAAGCTGCCGATCATTGCCCTGCTCATGGGTTCCATTATCGGCGATTCTTCCACCACCGCCGCGTGGATCAGCCCGCTCTTCTACTTCCTGGGCGTCTTTGCCGTCATCGCCTCGGGCCTCATGCTCAAGAAGACCAAGCTCTTCGCCGGCCGCCCGACGCCGTTCGTTATGGAGCTTCCTGCCTACCACTTCCCGGCGATCCGCTCTTGGGCGCTGCACGTGTGGGAGCGCTGCTGGGCCTTTATCAAGAAGGCCGGCACGGTCATCTTCGCGTCCACTGTCGTGGTGTGGTTCCTCTCCAACTTTGGTAGCTACAACGGCACGTTTGGCTTCCTGCCTGCTATGGAGGGCATCCCCGAGGAGTTCATGGACTACTCCGTGCTTGCCATGCTGGGCAACCTGGTCGCCTGGATCTTCGCCCCGCTCGGCTTTAGCACCTGGCAGGCCACCGCGCTGACTGTCTCTGGCCTTGTCGCCAAGGAGAACGTCGTCGCCACCGCCGGTTCGCTGCTCTCCGTTGCCGACGCCGGCGAGACCGACCCGAGCCTGTGGACCGCGTTCGCCGGCATGTTCCCGACTATGGGCGCTTGCGTTGCCTTTGGTGCGTTCAACCTGCTGTGCGCACCGTGCTTTGCCGCCATTGGCACCATCCGCAACCAGATGGACTCCGGCAAGTGGACCGCGATTGCCATCGGCTACGAGTGCGCCTTTGCTTGGGTGATCGCCCTGTTCATCAACCAGTTCTACAACCTGCTTGTCCTTGGCCAGTTTGGTATTTGGACGGTTGTGGCCATTGTGCTGCTGGTCGCGATGCTCTTCCAGATTTTCCGTCCCATGCCCAAGCATGCATGGACCGATGAGGACGAGACCAACACTGCTTCCGCCGCAGTTTCCGCTTAAGTCCGAATAAGGATTAACCCCTTTCCACGAGCCCGGGTGTCCCAGCGACACTCGGGCTTTTTGGTGGGGGAGATGTGGCGTTTCCGCAGATAAAACCGACCAAAATAAACCTGTCCCTTTTTGGTAGGTGGAGAATGGGGTAAAGTAAGTGATGGTTAACTAGAGGAGGCTTGCTATGGCACCTATCGATATTGTTGTACTGGCTGTTATCGGTATTGCGTTTGTCGCGGTATGCGTTCGCATCTACCGCAAGGGCACTTGCGCCGACTGCGCTCAGGGCGGCGCTTGCACGGGGCATTGCTCCAACAAAAAGACGTGCGCTGCACTTAAGGGCGTAGACAAAATCGCTGAAGACTTGGGTCGCGGTATCAAATAAGGTCCGGACATCCAAGCGCTCCGCGGGCATCCGTTCGCGGGGCGCTTTGTGCATTTGAGGGAGAGCACGGCGAGTCGAAGAGTATTTTTGGGGTATCGTTAACTGGACTATTAATTGGCAACTTATCTATAACGGAGTAACCGCATGAGCGCTCGCGTAACCATGAAGGACATAGCCGCCGAGCTTGGCGTTTCCATCAATACCGTGCACAAGGCTCTGACGGGAAAGGCCGGCGTGAGCGAATCCGTGCGCGCCAAGGTGAACGCTAAGGCCGAGGCCATGGGCTATCACCGCAACACAAGTGCCTCAAGCCTGCGCCGCAAGGATATCAATCTGGTGTTTTGCCTGCCCCGCGCATCGCGCGAGGGAGCGTACTTTTTCCGTTACCTGTGGGAAGGCTGCAATCGCTTTGAACAGGAGGTCATCGACCGGGGCATTACGGTTGAGCGCGTTGAATTTGGCGTGGGCGGCTACGCTGATGCACTCGAGCAAATCGACGAGCGTCTGCAGGTGGGCGAGAAGATTGATGGCTTGCTCGCCTATGCGCCGGGCGACGCTCGTGCGACTGAGCTTTTGGGGCAGATCGCCGAGGCGGGCGTGACGATTGAGCTTGTCGACGGCGACCGTCCGCATTTGAATCGTTTGGGTGCGAGCTTGGCCGATTATTCGACGGCAGGCAGCCTTATGGCCGAGCAGGCGGCAAACCTGGTCCATGCTTCTGGGGCCGACGCCCGCGTGCTCCTTTTGACAGGCGACCCATATACCGATTCGCACTATCTAACCGCCCGCGCCTTCCACAATTACCTGCGCGAACGTGATATTCCATGGCAGGTTGAGGATCTTGCAGGTGCCCATGCGCAAGTCAAACAACTCGAGCATGAGCTCGAAAAGCGCTTGAGTGCGCCGGACGCCCCCGAACTTATCTGTAGCGTTTTTGCCGTTGGTTCCGAAGTGGTTGCCGACGCGCTCGTCTCGACCGGCAAGGCCGGTCAGGTCATGGTGATCGGCAACGACCTGTTTCCCGAAAGTGCTCTGGCCTTGCGCCGCGGTATCTTTACCAATATTGTCTATAAGGACCCGACGAGCCTGGCGTATCGCGGCGCTAAGACGCTGGGCGATTATCTGCTGTGGGGAAGGACCCCGACGGTGCCCGTCCAGAAGGGCGCCGTCGAGATGGTATTTGCCAGCAATGTCGACCGCTACTGCGAACTTGCGGGTATTTAGCCGATTGAGCAGGTACCCCCTCTTGCGACGTGCATTTTTGGGAGTATTCAGCATTGGCATGCCCTGAATGAGGTGCAGAATGACTGTTTTAAGTGCCCCCGATGGCGTAATTTGCCATCGGGGGCACTTTTTATGCCGATCGGGCGCTATCTGCGTTCCAAATAGGACGCTGAGGATGGCGCACGGCGCGCTCCAATGCTGAATACTCCCAAAAATGTACGTCGGGACATGACCCACCTGAGCAAAAGCGCTCAAGTTCGGTGTTCGGGGACGCCAACCAGTCCGCAATACATGCAAGTCACATCCCCAGCAACCGTTGAACGGGCAAAATCTACCGTTCACCCCGTGGTGGTTAGGTGAACGTTCACCTTTTGAGGTGCAATGGATTAGTATAGTGAACGTTCACCTAAAGGATAACGAGCGCGCCGTGCGCCCGCCTTGCCAGCAAAGGGGCTGTTTGATGAAAAACTTTATGGACGATCAGGATTTCCTGCTGAGCACCAAGACCGGCGAGGAGCTGTTCCACAACTTTGCCGAGGGCATGCCCATCGTCGACTATCACTGCCACATTTCTCCTAAGGAGATTTGGGAGGACAAGCGTTTCGAGAACATCACCGAGGTTTGGCTGGGCGGCGACCACTACAAGTGGCGCCTGATGCGTGCCAACGGCGTCGACGAGCGTTTTATCACTGGCGACGCCCCTGCTCGCGAGAAGTTCCAAAAGTGGGCCGAGACCCTGGGTCGCTGCGTTGGCAACCCCGTCTTTGAGTGGAGCCACCTGGAGCTTAAGCGCTACTTTGGCTACGAGGGCGTCCTCAACGGCAAGACTGCCCAGGAGGTCTGGGACCTTGCCAACGCCAAGCTCGCTGAGGCTAGCTTTACCTGCCGTAACCTGATCAAGCAGTCCAACGTCCGCATGATCTGCACTACCGACGACCCCGCCGACAGCTTTGAGTGGCACAAGAAGATTGCCGCCGACGACAGCTTTGACGTTCAGGTCGTTCCCGCCATGCGCCCCGATGCCGCTTTGCGCATCGAGCGCGGCCAGGAGTTTGCCGACTACTGCAAGCACCTTTCCGAGGTTGCCGGCGTTGAGGTCAGCGACTTTGAGGGCATGAAGGCTGCCATTTCCAAGCGCTACGACGTTGCTCACGAGCTGGGCTGCCGCGCCTCCGACCACGCACTCGACTACGTTATGTACGTCCCGGCTACCGCCGACGAGATCGAGGCTATCTTTGCCAAGGGTCTGGCTGCCGAGCCGCTTACCGAGGAAGAGGTCCTCAAGTACAAGACTGCCTTTATGCAGTTCGTTGCCGGCGAGTATGTCCGTCTGGGCTGGGCCATGCAGCTGCACTTTGGCTGCAAGCGCGACAACAACCGCGCCATGTTCGCCAAACTCGGTCCCGACACCGGCTACGACTGCATCTCCAACTACACGCCGTCCGACCAGCTCGCCGATTTCCTCAACTCCATCCAGGAGACCTGCGGCCTGCCCAAGACCATCCTGTACAGCCTGAACCCCATCGATAACACCATGATCGATACCGTCATGGGTTGCTTCCAGGAGGCTCCGACTGCCGGTAAGATTCAGAACGGCTCCGCCTGGTGGTTCAACGACAACGAGGTCGGCATGCGCGAGCAACTCACGGCTCTGGCTAACGAGGGCGTGCTGGGCAACTTTGTGGGCATGCTTACCGACTCCCGCTCTTTCCTGTCCTATCCGCGCCACGAGTACTTCCGTCGCGTGCTGTGCAGCGTGATCGGCGAGTGGGTCGAGCAGGGCAAGTACCCGGCCGACATGGAGCTGCTGGGCAGTATCGTGCGCGACATCAGCTACAACAACGCGGTCCGCTACTTTGGCTTTGATTTGGACACCGTCGAGGCATAAGCCTGCATCGAATCACATCGAACTCGGGAGCGCCGTTGCCACACGCGGCGCCCCCGTTTTGCTTGCACGCTAACAGCTATCTAAGGAGAGACACAGATGGAGAACATCAGCTACGATGCGCTCGAGAAGATCGGCTACAAGGGCTATTTGCTGCCCAAGGATGCTCCCGAGAAGGTTCTGCAGTTTGGCGAGGGCAACTTCCTACGCGCTTTCGTTGACCGCTTCTTTGACATGGGTAACGAGGCGACCGGCTGGAATGGCAAGATCGTCATGGTCCAGCCCATCAGCGGCGCCTTTGGCTTTGCCGACGGTATCAATGCCCAGGACGACCTGTATACCGTGCTGGTGCGCGGCAAGGAGGACGGCAACACGGTCGACGAGTCCCGTGTGATTAGCGCTTGCAGCCGCTGCATCAACCCGTACCGCGAGGACGACTACCGCGCCATGATGGAGGTCGCCGTCTCTGACGACCTGGAGATTATCGTCTCCAACACCACCGAGGCCGGTATCGCCTATGACCCGTCCTGCAAGGCCGACGACATGCCACCCGCGAGCTTCCCCGCCAAGCTTGCCCAGGTGCTCCACACCCGCTGGGCTGCCGGTAAGCCGGGCGTCATCGTCCTCGCCTGCGAGCTCATCGATCACAACGGCGAGGAGTTGCTGCGCATCATGAACCAGTATGTGAGCGACTGGGGCTGGGAGGACGAGTTTGCGCAGTGGATGGCCAACGACTGCACCGTCTGCACCACGCTCGTCGACACCATCGTACCGGGCCGTATCCGCGACGCATCCGAGGCCGCCGCGGTGGCTGAGCGTCTGGGCTACGAGGATCCCTTCCTGGCCGTGCGCGAGCCCTTCCAGATGTGGGGCATCCAGGGCGACGAGTCGCTTGCCGAGAAGCTTCCCTTTGTGAAGGCTGGCCTTCCGGGTGTCTTTGTGACTCCCGACGTCACCCCGTACAAAAAGCGCAAGGTCCGCATCCTCAACGGTGCCCACACCGCCTTCGTTCCGGGTTCCTGGGTTGCCGGCTTTGATATTGTGCGCGACTGCATGCATGACGAGACCATTCGCGGCTTCATGAACACCATGCTCTACGACGAGGTTATCCCGACGCTCGCCACCGACCTGGATGTCGAGGACTGCAAGGCCTTTGCCGCCGCTGTCGAGAACCGCTTCGACAACCCGTTTATCGACCACGCGCTGCTCTCCATCTGCCTCAACTCCACGGCTAAGTGGCGCGCCCGCGACCTGCCCACGCTCAAGGACTACGTTGCCGAGACCGGCAACCTGCCCAAGTGCCTGGCGACGAGCCTCGCTACGCTCATCTCCTTCTACACGCAGGAGCTCGTGTCCCGCGAGGGCGACGGCCTGCACCTGCGTCGCTCCGACGGCACCGAGTACACCGCTCAGGACGACGCCTTCGTGCTCGACTTCTACGCCGCCCATGCCGGCGCCGACGATGCCCAGCTGGTGCACGACGTGCTCACCAACGAGCAGATGTGGGGCGAGGACCTTACGCAGATCGCAGGTCTTGAGGAGTTTGTCGTCAGCGCGCTCGCTGTCGTGCGTGCCGAGGGCGCCAAGCAGGCCTTCGCCAACGCTCAGGCGTAAATTTCCGGCGCAGACGCGGGCGCGGGACGGCGTGCCCGCGTCTCGACTTCTGCTCAACCTGTAGGGTTAGGACCATTTGTAATGAATACTATCCAGATCAATCCGGCCGACAACGTGATCGTCGCGCTGTCGCCGCTTGCCAAGGGCACCGCCGTCGCGGTTCCCGGGGTGGGCGAGGTCGTGGCCGCGGAGGATATTCCGCAAGGCCACAAGATGGCTGTGCGCTCGATTGCCGCCGGCGAGGACGTCATTAAGTACGGCCTTCCTATCGGACACGTGACGGGCGATGTCCAGCCCGGTCAGTGGCTCCACACGCACAATGTGAAGACCAACCTTTCGGGCGAGGTCGAGTACACCTACAACCCCACGCATCCGGTCGTTGAGTCGGTTGAGCCCGAGACCTTTATGGGGTTCCGCCGCGCCGACGGTCGTGCCGCGACGCGCAACGAGCTGTGGATCATCCCCACGGTCGGCTGTGTCAACGAAGTCGCCCGTGCCATGTGCGAGCAGGCCCAGGATCTGGTCGATGGCTCGCTGGAGGGCGTCTACTACTTCCCGCATCCGTTCGGTTGCTCGCAGACCGGCGCCGACCATGTCCAGACGCGTCGTCTGCTGGTGGCGCTCTCGCGTCACCCTAATGCGGCCGGCGTGCTGTTCCTGTCGCTCGGTTGCGAGAACTGCACACACCAGCAGGTGCTCGACGAGCTCGGTGACTTCGATCACGAGCGCGTTCGCTTTCTCACCTGTCAGGATGTAGCCGACGAGCAAATCGAGGGCCACAAGATTCTGGCCGAGCTGGCAGACCTGGCAAAGCAGTCCAAGCGCGAGCCCATTTTGGCCTCCGAGCTGGTCATTGGTCTTAAGTGCGGCGGCTCCGACGGTCTTTCGGGCATTACCGCCAACCCCACGATCGGTCGCGTGAGCGATATGGTCGTCGCCCGTGGCGGCACGTCGGTGCTTACCGAGGTGCCCGAGATGTTTGGCGCGGAGAGCATCCTGCTCGACCGTTGCGAGAACGAGCAGGTCTTTAACGCTGCCTCCGACATGCTCAATGGATTTAAGGACTACTTTATTAGCCACGGCGAGGTCGTTTATGAGAACCCGAGTCCCGGCAACAAGGACGGCGGTATTACCACGCTCGAGGACAAGAGCTGCGGCTGCGTGCAAAAGGGCGGATCTGCCCCCATCGTCGACGTGCTGCCGTATGCCGGCCAGGCAAATAAACACGGCCTGAACATGCTGTGCGGTCCGGGCAACGACATGGTATCCACCACGGCGTTGACGGCTGCCGGCTGCCACGTGATTCTGTTCTCGACCGGCCGCGGCACACCGTTTGGCGCGCCGGCGCCTACCCTCAAGGTGTTCACCAATCAGCGTTTGTGCGACCACAAGGCCAACTGGATGGACTTTAACGCTGGCGTGATTGCCACGGGTGAGCGCACGCTCGACGAGGCTGCCCACGATCTGTACCAGCTGGTGCTGGAGACGGCGAGCGGTAAGCTCACGAGTGCTGAGCGCCGTGGCTGTCACGAGATCAGTATCTGGAAGGACGGCGTCTGCTTGTAGCGGCAAGTGCGCCCAAGCATAGCGAGATGTCATCGGCCCCATCGGGAGTGTTCCCGGCGGGGCTTTTTCGTTTCGTGGTTAAGTGAATATGTTGGAAAATCTGATAAACGTTCACCTATCTCATGGCTGTCCAGCATGGCACCCTTACCAGCAGAAAATAGGTGTGAGGATCTCAATTGTGTCCGTTCAGCGGTAAAAATCGACCGTTCAAGGATATTATTCAAGTGAACGTTCACCTGTCGTAAGCAATCGCGCATAATCTAACTAAACGTTCACCCTGAACGCTGGGCAGACAGATGTCAGTGTGGACTCCAATGTCTTGCTGCAAGACAATCGAGAAAAGAGAGGGAGCTCGATGACTAATAAGATCGGGAAAAAGCGTAAGATCACATTCTGGACGCGCTTGGGCTTTGGTATGGGCGGTATGCTCAATTCCGGTGCCCTGACCTTTACGCACAGCTACATGGTGCTGTTCCTGTCCACGGAGTGTGGCCTGTCCGCAGGCGAGGCTGCACTGATCAGCTCGTTTGCCATCTATGTCAACGCCATTCTTTGCCCGCTGATGGGCTTTGTGGCCGATAACTTCTATGCCACCAAGATTGGCCGCATCTTTGGTCGTCGTCGTTTCTGGATCTTGCTGGCCATCCCGATGATGATCGCCGAGCCGCTCATCTTCGTGGCTACGCCGTTTGGCTTCCCGTACTACTTTGTGCTGTACCTGATCTACAACGTCGCGTATACGTTCTGCACCGCCAACCTGTCGCCGCTTACCATCGAGATGACCGACGACTTCAAGGAGCGTACGTACCTCACCGGCTACAAGCATCTCTTTGGTAACGCCGCCGGCTTCCTGATGGCTGCACTTGTGGGCTTCGGCTTTGGCACCTTCGGCGAGACCAACCCGTTCAGCTACTTCATCATCGCTACGATCAACGCTTCGGTCATGGCAATCTCGCTGCTTTGTGTGTACCTGTCCACGTGGGAGCACACCCCCGAGGAGGTCGCTCAGGAGAAGATCGAGAGCGTCGGCGAGGGTATCAAGAAGTTCTTCATCGACGTAATCTCCACCTTCCGCAACAAGTCCTTCCGCAAGGTCCTGTACGCACAGGTCTCCACGAAGCTCGCTGCTGCCTGCTGGTCTGCCTGCCTGTCCTTCTTCATCGTCTACTGCCTGCAGATTCCTAAGTCCTACGAGTCCGTGATGGAGATGCCTGGCAAGGTCGTCGCTATCGTCTGCACCGCCATCTGGGTCGCTCTCATGGCCAAGAAGGGCTTCCACAAGTCTTGGTACCTGGCCAACGTCGGTTGCGCTGCGTGCATCATCGCCTACAACTACTTCGCCTTTGGTCAGATCAATGGCACCTCCACGGTCGCCATCGCCATGATCGCCTACCCCATCATCTTCGCCATCTGGAAGTTCTTCTACGTCGGCTTCCAGTACCTGCCCGATGTTCTGCTCAACTACATCCCCGATGTCGATGAGCTCATCACCCTGCGTCGTCGCGAGGGCATCTACAGCTCCGCTCAGCAGCTCTGCCAGCAGATCGCCCAGGCTATCGCCGTTAACGCATGGGCCATCGTCCTTGCTGCCTCCGGCTTCATTCAGACCGCCGGCAACAGCGACGCTGTGACCCAGCCCGCCACCGTGCCTCTGTACATCTGCGGCTACATGCTCATCGGCTGCGCCGGCTTCTTCCTGCTCGCGGCTGTCCTTGCCCGCGGCATCAAGATTGACAAGGAGCAGTGCGACGTCCTTTGCGACGAGATCCGCCGCGTCAAGGAGGGCGGCAAGATGGCCGACGTCAAGCCCGAGGTCAAGGCGCTTTGCGAGGAGCTCTCCGGCTTTAAGTACGAGGACTGCTTTGCCCACAACAACGTTGGCTTCCAGGACGGTAGCGTAACCCCCGCCGAGTAAGGCCGACATATCGTCCAAATCACAGGGCCGTGCCACCGGAATTCCGCCGGCAGGCACGGCCCTTTTTCAACAGCGTACAATTTGCCTTTAGAGCATCTTTTTGAGGGAGAAATCCATGGAGACGAACGTTATCTGGCGCAACGCCCGCGCGGCCGTGATCGAGCTTGACGACGGCGGCTACTTTACCTGTGCCGATACGTGGGAGATCTTTGTCAACGACGAGCCCGCCGGTACCACGAATACGGTCGAGACCTATCTCGACGGCCTGACCCCCGGCAAGCGCAACCTGGTTCGTTTTGTTTGTGGCGAGCGTGAGCTGAGCGTAGGTGTCACCACGCCGGCTGAGCCTTTTACCATCAACGTTCGCGACTGTGGCGCCAAGGGCGATGCCGAGCATGATGACACCACCAACATCCAGGCTGCCATCATGGCCTGTCCCAAGGACGGGCGCGTGCTGATTCCCGCCGGCAGCTATCGTATCAAGTCCCTCTTCCTTAAGAGCAATATCAACATCGAGCTCGCCGAGGGAGCGGTGCTGCTGGCTCGCCACGATCGTGCGGCGCTTGCCTACATCCCCGGTACGGTCACGGGCGACGAGGGTGCTGGGTATGCTGGCACCGATATGCTGCCCCTGGGCCGCTGGGAGGGCGAGAGCTTCTCGACATACTGCTCTACCTTTACGGGTCTGAGCGTGCACGACGTGTGCATCTATGGTCGCGGCGCGATCGACGGTCAGACTGATTTTGCCGAGGACAACTGGTGGAACAAGGACTTTAAGAACATCTTCCGTCCTGAGGAGGGCCGCGAGGTCGCCCGCCCGCGCATGATTTTCCTGTCCGAGTGCCAAAACGTGAGCTTGGCCGGCTTCACCGTCCGCAACAGCCCGGCGTGGAACATCCACCCCATCCTGTGCGAGCACGTCGATGCGCTCTGCCTGTCCATCGAGGGTCCCAAGAACTCCCACAACACCGACGGTTTCGATCCCGAGAGCTGCGGCTTTGTCCGCATCCTTGGCTGTCAGTTCTCGGTGGGCGACGACTGCATCGCCATCAAGAGCGGCAAGCTGGGCATTGAGCCCGAGCTTCGTCCCGCCACGCACGACGTGCTGATCTCTCACTGCTACATGCACGATGGTCACGGCGCCGTGGTCCTGGGTTCAGAGGCTGCCGGCGGCATCAAGGACCTTACCGTGAGCAAGTGCCTCTTTGAGCGCACCGACCGCGGCCTGCGCGTCAAGACCCGCCGCGGGCGCGGCAAGGATGCCGTCAACGAGGGCATTACCTTTGAGCACATTCGCATGGATGAGGTGCTCACGCCCTTCGTGGTCAACTCCTTCTACTTCTGCGACAAGGACGGCAAGACCGATTACGTGCAGTCTCGCGAGACGCTGCCTGTCGACGACCGCACGCCCGGCTTTGGTGCCACGACGTTTTGCGATATCGAGGCCACTAACTGCCACGCGGCCGCTGCCTACATCACGGGCCTGCCCGAGAGCAAGGTGACGCGTCTGACGTTCCAAGACGTTCACGTGACCTTTGCCGACGATGCCGAGCCCTTTGTCCCGGTCATGGCCTGCTGCGTTGAGCCCATGGTGCGTCAGGGCATCATTGCGCAAAACGTCAAGGTGCTCGACCTGCAAAATGTGGTGATCGAGGGCCAGGACGGCGAGGAGCTGCAGCTCCAGAACGTCGACAAGGTTATCCGCGCGTAAGCGTTTGCTCCTAAACAATTAAATTCGGCGTGTCGCGACGCGCGATGGGCAGGGCCTTCCCGACCTATTGCGCGTACTTTTTATATGCCGAAGCTGCGATGTAGGCGGTCCGCGACGGAAGGGCGTGGTGGCTGATGATGAGTGAGAGACGAATTTTTGAGGTATCACCCGAGCGTGAGGGGGCATATCACAGTATCTCTAAGGCCTTGGAGGCAATTGACGAATTCTGTCCGAATGACGGACACCCGGTGACGATCCATATCGATCCGGGCGAGTATCGCGAGCGGGTCGAGATTCATCGCTCGCATGTGACGATTGAGGGAGAGACGGCCGATAGCGTGCGTATCGTGGGCGGCTTGGGCGCCAAGATGCCCTCGGGGGACGGATCGGGCATCGACGGAATGCTCGGCACCTTTAGGACCTATACCGTTTTGGTCGATGCCGACGACGTGCGGCTCGAGAACCTCACGATCGAAAACGATGCGGGCGATGGGCGCGAGGTCGGTCAGGCGATTGCCCTGTATGCCGATGGCGACCGTCTGGTTGTCGATGCCTGCTGCATTAAGGGGCACCAGGACACACTGTTTTTGGGTCCGCTGCCGCCGCATGAGGCCAAACCGGGCGGGTTCATAGGACCCAAACAGTATGCGCCGCGCCGGGTGGGGCGCCAGTATTTTCGACGTTGCCGGATCGAGGGCGATGTCGACTTTATCTTTGGCGGCGCGCGTGCCTACTTTGAGGGGTGCGAGATTCGCTCGCTCAATCGCGATATGGATGTCAACGGGTATGTAACGGCAGCCTCCACGCCTAAAGGCGAGCCGTACGGATTTGTGTTCCACGGCTGTTCGTTTACAGCTCCGGATGGCGTGGCGCCGGATTCGGTCTACCTGGGTCGTCCTTGGCGCGAATGGGCGCAAACTGTGCTGATCGATTGCTGGCTGGGGCGACATATCAAGCGCGAAGGCTGGTGGGATTGGAATAAGCCGGCGGCGCACAGCTGCGTGCAGTATGCTGGCGCGATCCTGCATGGGCCGGCGGGTGATGCTACCGGCTGGGTGCCGTGGGCGAATGAACTCGATGTGATGGCTGCTGCCGGGTACGCCCGCGAACAGGTGCTTGCCGGTGCGGATGGCTGGGATCCCGAGGGAGGCACCGGTGATGCGGTTGAGACGGCTGGGCTATCTGCCAATGGTCGCACCGTGCACATCGAGACGTACTGCGAAGACGAGCCTGCGCTGCGTGCCCGGCTGAAGCGTGAGGGGCGCTCTGCCGCATTTGCGGGCCAGACTCGTGCAGATTTTGAGGCATGGAAGATTGCGACCAGGACTCGCCTGTACGATGTTTTGGGCCTTTCGCTTATGGGCCGCGTCCCGATTGAGATTCGTGAGCTCAGCCGCGTGCGGGTTGCCGGCGGCATCGTGCGCACCCATGCGATATTGCAGGTTGAGCACGATGTGTGGATGCCGTTTTACCTGTTGGAGCCGTCTTGTCCTAAGCTTGATGAGCGGGGGCTCAAACGCTGTTATATCTGCCCGCATGGCCATCAGGGAGCGGGTGCTGCAAGCGTAGCCGGTGTTGCGGGCGTGCCGGCTGTCGATGATGCCGTGCGTAAGTTCAATTACGACTACGGTCTGCGTTTGGCACGCATGGGTTACGTAACCGTCTGTCCTGATGCGCGCGGTTGGGGATACCGTCGTGACTGGAAGGGCCAGGGCGATGACGAGAACAGCTACCTGCGCGGTACGTGTCTGAATCAAGCACGTATGGCCGAGCCACTGGGTCTTACGGTTGCGGGCCTCAACGTCTGGGACAACATGCGCTTGATCGATTACTTGGAGGCGCGCGGCGACATTGCCATGGATGACTTGGGTTGCTTTGGTTTTTCGGGTGGCGGCTACATGACGTTGTACCTGGCCGCACTCGACCCGCGTGTGCGCAAGGCGTTTGTCTCGGGCTATCTGTATGGTGTCGGTGATTCGCTGCTGCATCTCAATGGCAATTGCAGCTGCAACTACACACCCGGACTTTGGCGCTTACTCGACATGGGCGATATTGCCTCGCTCATCGCGCCGCATCCGCTGTTGGTGCAGAGCTGCGAAGAGGATCATCTGAACGGTGCGCGCGGGCTGAAAAATGTTGACGAGCAGCTCAAGATCGTGCGCGATGCCTACAAGTTGCTGGGTCGCGGAGATGGCCTGCGGCACGAGGTGTGTCCGGGTGAACACCATCTGGGCGTGGCACATCTTGCCGAGGATATCGAATGGCTCGATTCGCACGTTGCGGAATGCGCCCCCGTGCATAGCCCCTCGGCATGCTGCGAATAAACGGTACGTTCCTGTATGACCGCCGATGGGCGGATGAGGAGAAGATTATGGAAACGAAGAGCTTGAGTGAATCGACCATTTGCTGCTTTGGCGACTCAACGACCTGGGGCGACAACGGCTGCGGTGGGGGAGGCAACGACATCTCGTGGACCTCGCATTTGGGCGCGTTGCTGGGAGGCGCGGTCATCGAGAACTTTGGCATCAAGGGTTCGCGTATCGCCATCAAGGCCGACCGCAGCGATTCGTTTGTCGAGCGCCTGGACGGCATCGGCAATGCGGCTGATATCTACATCGTCTTTGGCGGCGTCAACGACTTTAGCCGCAACGTGCCGCTTGGCGAGTTGGGCAGTACCGATGTGCACGAGTTCTATGGTGCACTCGATTACCTGATCCGCACCATCACGGCGCGTTCGCCCCAGGCAAAGCTTGTGTTTATGACGCCGTGCAAGACGAGCGGTAAGCACGAGAAGGATATCCCGGCAAGCGATGAGCTCAATCACCTGGGGTTGACGCAGGTCGCCTACGTAAAGGCGATGCTCGAGGTCTGTGACCGCTACTCCGTTCCGGTGATTGACCTGTATGCGCAAAGCGGTATCAGCCCGTTTTTGCCGGAGCACCGCGAGCTCTATATGCCGGACGGTCTGCACTACAGCCCGGCTGGCTATGAGCGCCTGGCGCATCGCATCGCCGCGGGTCTCACCGCCGTTTGCCGCTAAAAGTCTGCCGTTTGCGGGGAATATAGGGTTAACGTTCACCCTATATTCCCCGTTCGCGTTACACTAGGGGTAACGTTCACCTATCGTTTATGTCAGAGGGGACAGCAATGGGTTGCAATCAAATCCTGGACCGTTATATCGAGCAGTTGATCGAAACCTCTACGCCGCAGGCGCCGGCTTGGAATATCGAAAAGATTCGCGCCGGCAAGGAGAACACCTGGAACTATATCGACGGCTGCATGATCAAGGCGCTCATCGAGCTGTACGAGATCACGGGTGAGCAGCGCTACCTGACCTTTGCCGATGACTACATCGATTTCTTTGTCCAGGACGACGGTACCATCAAGCATTACAACCCGCAGGATTACAACCTCGATAACGTCAATGCGGGCAAGACCCTCTACAAGCTCTATGACCTGGTGGGCAAGCCCAAGTACCGTGCCGCCATGGACACCATCTACCGCCAGCTCGAGACCCAGCCGCGCACCAAAGAAGGCGTGTTTTGGCACAAGGCCGTCTATCCCAACCAGATCTGGCTCGATGGCATGTATATGGCCCAGCCGTTCTACATGCAGTACGAGCTGAGCTTCCACAACCGTCGTGCCTGCTCGGACAGCTTCCATATGTTCCAGGTCGTGCATGACCTGATGCGCAACCCCCTCAACGGTCTGTACTATCACGCTTACGACGCGAGCCGCAAACAGTTCTGGTGCGACCCGGTCACCGGCCTTTCGGCTAACTTCTGGCTGCGCGCCGAGGGCTGGTTTGCCATGGCGCTCATCGACACCTGGGAGCTTATGCCGCCTTCGATGTCGGCCGAGAAGGACGAGATCCGCAAGATGTTCCACGATCTGATCGACGCCATGCTGCCGTATCAGGACGAGAAGACCGGCATGTGGCACCAGGTTATCAACCTGCCCAATATTGCCCCCAACTACCTGGAGGAGTCGGGCAGCGCCATCTTTGCCAACGCCATCATGAAGGGCGTGCGTCTGGGCGTGCTGGGCGAGCGTTACTACCAGTACGGCCGTCGCGCCTTCGACGGCATCTGCGAGACCTGCCTGTCCGAGTATGACGGGCAGCTGGCGCTCGACAACATCTGCCTGGTTGCGGGCTTGGGAAACACCGCGCACCGCGAGGGCACGTTTGATTACTACATGAGCGAGCCCGTGGTCAAAAATGATGCAAAGGGTGTGGCGCCGCTGGTGCTTGCCTATATCGAGACCATGCATCACGACAAGCTGGCCGGTAAGCGCGATCCGCTCGCCCCCTCGGGCGTGTGCTCCATCGAGGACCCGTTTGGCGGATACACCCCGGGCATCAACGCTCATAAGGGATGTGAATAGCATGGGGGCTGTTACTCCGGGCGTACGTTTGCACGACCTTCCGCAGGGGACCGTCGAGGAACGCATTCGCATGGCGGGAAAGCTGGGCTTTTCGTGCATTCAGCTGCCAAGCAAGGTGCTCTATGCATCGATGGGGATCGATCGAGGCGGCCTGACCCGCGAGCTTGCCGATCATTTGCGTGCGGTGCTCGACGAGGCGGGCGTTTCGGTCGCCGTGCTCGGCTGCTATAAGAATTTGGCGACGCCCGATCGCCAACAGCTCATGGATAACTATGCCGAGTACGAGGCATGCCTGAACTTTGCCCAGATGCTCGGCGGATGCCCGGTTGGCACCGAGACCGGTCGCCCCAATGCGCAGAACCGCGTCGCGGACGACCGCATGACCGACGAGGCACTCGATGCGTTTGCAGACGGGCTTGCACACATCTGCGATCGGGCTGAGGCCGTGGGTGGGCAAATTTTGATCGAGCCTGGTTGGAACGAGACCGTTAACACGCCAGATCGCTGCCGTGAAGTGCTGGAGCGCGTCTCGAGCCCGTCGCTCGGCGTGATCTATGACCCAGTGTCGCTGCTGCACCCCAGCGTCGTTGACGAAGCGCAGGAAATTACCGCGCGCATGCTCTACTTATGCGGCAGCAAGATCCGCGTGCTGCACGCCAAGGATTATGAGGTCGTCGACAACGAGGACGAAGCCGGTTGGTGCGACGGTACGGGTTCACGCCTGGTGTGCCACGGCGTGGGCGAGACGGGACGATATGACTTTGAGCCCGTGGTGGCCTGGGCGGCTGCCGCCTGCCCTGGGATTCCCTGCGTGGTCGAGAACAGCGTGCCGGCGACGGTGGCTGACTGCCTGGCGACACTCAAGCACATGTCCGCTCGCTGCGGGGCTTCGCATCGCGAGTTATAGCATTGGCTTTTGCCGTGTCGGCAGATTGAGATTACCTGTATGGGGGCGGCGGTGAAGGGTCTTTATCGTCGCCCCATTGGATTGCATTAAAAAGGGGAGTTGCGTGGCTATCCACATTGTCGAAGAGGCGAATCGTTGCCTGGGTTGTAAAAGGGCGTCCTGTCAGATTGAGGGCTGTCCAGTTCAGACGCCTATTCCGCAGGTCATCGACCTGTTCAAGCAGCGTCGTCTAGAAGAGGCGGGCGAGCTGCTGTTCCAGAACAATCCCATGAGCGCGGTCTGCTCCATGGTGTGCAACCATTCGGGCCAGTGCGAGGGTGCTTGCATCCAGGGCCGCAAGGGCACACCCGTGCATTTCTCGAGCATCGAGAACTATATCTCGACAGCGTATTTGGATCGTAAGGAGTGGACGCCCGCGCCGTCGTGCGGCAAACAGGTTGCTGTGGTCGGTTCCGGTCCCGCCGGTATTACCGTGGCCATTAAGATGGCCCAGCTGGGCTGTGCCGTCACGGTATTTGAACAGCGCCCCGAGATCGGCGGTGTGCTGGAATACGGTATTCCCGAGTTCCGCCTGCCCCGTGCGCTCGTGCAAAAGTACCGTCACGTGATGTGCTCGCTCGGCGTGCGCGTGCGCCCCTCGACCACCATCGGCGGCGCGCTGCACATCGATGACCTGCTACGTGACGGCTACGACGCGGTCTTTGTCGGTACCGGTACCTGGCGAGCTCGAAAGTTGGGTATTCCCGGCGAGTCGCGCGGCAACGTGCTGTTTGGCATCGATTACCTGGTCGATCCCGCGAGCGTGGCAATCGGGCAGAACGTGGCGGTCATCGGTGCCGGCAATGTTGCCATGGATGTTGCCCGCACAGCCCTGCGCTCGGGCGCTCGCAAGGTCACTGTGTATGCACGCTCGCGCCATATCTCGGCCATCGACGACGAGGTCGAGCTGACCGAGCTTGACGGTGCCGAGATTGTGTGCGGCAAGGCGATCTGCGCCATCGACGATAACGGTCCGGTGTTCGAGACGGCTATCTTTGACGAGGACAACAATGTGGTGGGCTACGAGGAGGAGCTCGACCATGTGTCTGCCGACACAGTTGTGATTGCGGCTTCGCAGGTGCCCAAAGACAAGCTTGTGCTTACGACGGGCGGCCTGGAGACCGACCATCGCGGCCTGCTTTCGGTCGATGAGAACGGCATGACCACCGTGCCCGGCGTCTTTGCCGCCGGCGACGTGGTTAACGGCCCGCTCACCGTGGTTCATGCCGTGGCAGGCGCCAATCTCGCCGTCGAAGGCATGACCAGCTACCTGGGCCTCTAACACATTCCATCCATCAGTTGCGGTGAAATACGGACTGTTTTGGCTGTCAAAGGCCTTATCTACTCCGTATTCCACCGCAACTTTTTGTTGGGCGGGCTAGAGACGCTGCATGCGGTACCCGACACCCATGTGTGTCTGAATCATCTTGGGGTGAGAGGGGTCTGCCTCGATCTTCTTGCGCAGGGTGCGCATGAACACGCGCAGGCTCGCCAGATCGCTGTCCCAGCTCGTGCCCCATATCTCGTGGGTGATGAAAGTGTGGGTGAGCACCTTGTCGACGTTTTTCGCCAGAAGGACGAGCAATTTGTACTCAGTTGGGGTGAGCGAGAGCTCGCGTCCGTCTTTTGTCGCGTATCCCGCGGCGTAGTCGATATGCAGCGGACCGTTGTCAAACGTGCTCGCTTCTGTCGACTCGCTCGACGCCATCGAGGAGCGCCTCAAATTCGCACGGACGCGCGCGAGCAACTCATCCACAGAAAAGGGCTTGGTGAGGTAGTCGTCTGCCCCTGCGTCAAGTGCTGCAATCTTGTCGGAATCTTCGGTGCGCGCCGAAATGACGATAATGGGGACTGCCGACCAGCTTCGGATCTTCGTGATGACCTCGATACCGTCAATGTCGGGAAGGCCGAGGTCGAGCATGATGAGGCTGGGGCCGTGCGACACCGCATCCATGATGGCGGCCTGGCCGTTGCAAACCTTGCTCACGACATAGCCGTGGAGGTCAAGCGCGGTCGAAACGAGGTTTTGAACGGTCAGGTCATCTTCTACCAGGAGGATGCGTGGCTTAGCGGCATTATTCATGAATCTCGATCTCCTCGGCGGGCAGGGTAAAACGGAAGACGGCCCCATGGGGGTGGTTGTCGCGAACTTCGATGACGCCGCCATGCGCCTCCACGATGGAGCGGCAGAGCGACAGCCCAAGGCCGATGCTTCGACGCGAATCCACGGGCCGCGTATTGCTTGAGGTGAAGAAGCGCTCAAAGATATGAGGTTTGTCGCAGTCTGCCACACCCGGCCCATCGTCTGCGACGTCCACCACGATGAACTCACCCTCGCGACGTGCGCTGATGGTGACAGTCGAGTCCTCGGGCGTGTATTTGAAGGCGTTCATGATGAGATTCGTAAGCACCTGCATGATGAGATGGACGTCGATGCGTACCAGCAGGATGTCGTCAGTGTGCTCGATGGTGACGGTACGTCCATGCGATGCTTGGGCGACATGGCTGAGGGCGGCCTCGATGACCTCGTCGATGAGCTCGGATGTGAAGTTGAGGCGAATGGTGCCGTCCTCGACGCGTGTGATGGCGAGGAGGTTCTCCACGGTATCGATAAGCCAGAGGGAGTCGTCGTAGATGGCATCGGCAAGATCGCAGCGTTGTTCGAGGCTGAGCTTCTCGTCGCTCTTCCGAAGGATTGCCGCAGATCCGGATATAGCCGTGAGGGGTGTCCTCAAATCGTGGCCGATGGAGCGCAAAAGGTTGGCGCGCAGCTGCTCGTTTTTCGCCAAGACCGCAGCCTCTTCGCGCTCTTGCGCCGCCCGGTCGCTTTCGAGCGCCAAGGCGCATTCACCTACGATAGATAGGACGATCGAATGCTCAAAGGCTTCGATCTCGCGCCCCTCCAGGGCGATGCCGATGACACCGAATACCTTGTCGCCGGTGCGAACCGCGAGGTAGAGACAGCGCGCCTCAGGCAGGGTCCGCGTGCCTGCGCCCGCGCGCTTGTTGTTGGTGTAGGTCCAGGTTGCAACGGCGCGCTCGTAGTCGGTGAGCAGCGACGCGGATTGGTTTTCGGTGCCAGCGGACTCATAGAGCGCCTTGCCGAGCGTGCCGTGTTCGGCGGGGTAGAAGACCACGTCGAGTTTTAGCAGTTTGACGAGTTGGTTCATGGCGACGCGGGCGCGCTCCTCCGCGCTATGGGCTTGCTGCAAGAGCTGGTTCGTTTCGAGGAGTACGCGCGTTTTGAATGCGTTCTCGGCGGATGTACGGGCGTTGTCGGCGATGCGCGCAGTTAACTCGCCGGCGACCATAGCGGTAGCGAACATGATGCCGAACGTGACCAGATAGCTTCGGTCGTAGCTGGCGAGCGAAAACAGAGGCGTGACGAAGCAGAAGTTGTAAAGCACTACAGAGAGCACGCTCGATACGATCGTGCAGATACGCCCCGTCGTGGTGACGGCGGTCAGTAGGGCCGTGAGGATATAGAGGGATATGATGCTGGAATCGGCAAATCCCAGATGGCGGAAAGCCGTGCCGATCGCCGTGGCGGCAAGAGATAGGGCCAGCGTGCGAAGCACGTTTCGGCTGCTGGGCGGCTGCAGGGCGAGCGCATGGCGGCGTCCTTTGGGTCGGGAGGGCGGAGTCGACTGTTCTGGAATGATGTAAATGTCGAGGTTCGGGGCGAATGTTATGAGCTGTTCTACGAGAGATTTGCGGCCGAAGAGGGCCTGACGGACGCTGCTGCGCTCGCCCGTGCGCCCCATGACGATCTTCGAAATACCCGACAGGCGCGCGAACTCGGAGATCTGAAACGCGACGTCGTCGCCATAGACGGTTTCCATATGTGCTCCGAGCTGCTCGGCTAGGGCGATATTGGCTGCAAGCTTGGCGCGCTCATCATCGCTCATGGCTTGCGTGCGCGGGCTCTCTACGAACAGGGCGACGAGCTCGCTGCGAAACGCTTTCGCCATGCGTGCGGCGGCACGGACGATGCGGGGATTGGTCGGCGCCGGGGAGACACAGACCAAGATACGCTCCCTGGTGTAGTAGTCACGGTTTCCCAGCACGCGTGCAGCGTCTGTGAGGTGACCGGTGCGATCGGCGCATCGGCGCAGCGCGATTTCTCGGAGTGCGGTGAGGTTCTCGACGGTAAAAAAATGCTGTTGCGCTCGGTCGGCTTGTGCGGGACGGTAGACGAGGCCGGCGCGAAGGCGCTCAAGTAGGTCTTCGGGCTCTATGTCGACGAGCTCGACCTGGTCGGCATCATCGAAGATACGGTCGGGGATTCGTTCGCTCACGACAACGCCGGTGATGGATGCAACCATGTCGTTTAGGCTCTCGATATGCTGAACGTTCACGGTCGTATAGACGTCGATGCCCGCATGTAGAAGTTCCTCGACGTCTTGATAGCGTTTGTCGTGGCGAGACCCCGGCGCATTCGTATGGGCGAGCTCGTCGACAAGGATGAGCTGAGGGGCGCGTTCGATGGCCGCATCTAGATCGAACTCGCTGAGCGCAATGCCGTTGTGCTCGATGAGTTTACAGGGCACGTTCTCAAGCCCTTGTGCAAGATGGGCAGTTGCCGGACGTTCGTGCGGCTCGATGTATCCCGCGACGACGTCGACACCTCGCCGCTTGGCGGCGCGGGCGGCTTGAAGCATCGCATAGGTTTTGCCCGTGCCAGCAGCGTAGCCAAAGAAAATCTTGAGGTGTCCCCGGCTGGTTCGAGCGTCATCGGCGACCTCGTCTTTCTCAATTGCCTTGAGGATGAGGTCTGGATTGACGCGAGTGTCCGATGCGTCGCGCTGCATAGCGTAGCCTTTCTGAAGTGTTGTCCATGCGTGCATACGCGGTGAGGACGCCACTGCATGCTCGCGAAGTCGAGTATAGGCGCACTGCAGCTGCAATAGTGCTTTCTACCTGCATCTTTACGGCATCTTAAGGACGTGAGCCCCGGCCCTCACGCCTCTTTAATCCCTAGAAGCGTTTACTGTCCCCAGACGCTTGCGAGGGCAGGCGTCCGAGACATCGGACCGCGTGTGAAAGGGGCGGTAAATGGACATCCTCATTCCCATCATCGGAGTAGTCTGCATTGGACTTCTTATCTATTACATCTACATTCTGATGAGGAGTGATTCGTAAACTATGGACGCTGCGATTCAGTACATCTTGTACTTTGCCGTACTCGTCGTCCTGGCCGTTCCGCTCGGTCGGTTCATGGCCCATATCATGGATGGTGAGCATACGTTCCTGTCGCCTGTGATTGCTCCTGTGGAGCGTGGCGTCTATCGTCTGCTTCGCATCGACGCGGCAGAACAGATGGGGTGTAGGCGCTATCTGGCGAGCGTGCTGGTCTTTTCGGGGATCGGCCTCGTGACTCTTGTGGCACTCCAGGCGCTTCAGTCCTTCTTGCCAGGCAATCCCCAGCACCTGCCGGGTGTGTCATGGGACCTGTCGTTCAATACGGCTGCTTCCTTCATAACCAACACCAACTGGCAGTCCTACTCCGGTGAGACCACCCTGTCCTACCTTGTGCAGTTCATGGGTCTCACTGTGCAGAACTTCGTTTCCGCTGGCACCGGTATCGCGGTCATGTTCGCGCTGATCCGCGGCTTCCGTCAGGTCAAGGAGCAGGGTCTGGGTTCCTTCTGGGTCGACCTCACCCGCACCGTCCTGTATGTGCTCATCCCGCTGAACCTCGTGTTCGGCATCTGCCTGGCTGCCGGTGGCGTCATCTCCAACTTCCAGCCGGCTCAGAAGGCTGAGCTCGTAGAACCCGTCGCTGTTCAGCCTAATGCAGACGGCGGCTGGAGCGTCATCGACGGCGCCCAGATTGAGGGTGACACGGTCAAGGTCGACGGCAAGGTTGTCGAGGGCGCGCGCGTGGTCACCGAGCAGTTCCTGCCCCAGGGTCCCGCGGCTCCTCAGGTCGCCATCAAGCAGTCCGGCACCAACGGCGGCGGCTTCTTCGGCGTGAACTCCGCCCATCCGTATGAGAACCCCAGTGCCTTCACCAACATAATCGAGATGACCAGCCTGCTGCTGATCCCGGCCGCCTGTTGCTTCGCCTTCGGTATCGGCGTCAAGAACACCAAGCAGGGCAAGGCCATCTTTGCCGCCATGTTCATCCTGCTGGTGATCTTCACCGGCATCATCGCCGTCAACGAGCATGCGGGCACCCCGCAGCTGGCCGATGGCGGAGCGGTCAATATCGAGATGACCGACGGCCAGGCCGGCGGCAACATGGAGGGCAAGGAGAGCCGTTTCGGTATCGCCTCCTCTTCTACCTGGTCCGCTTTCACGACGGCTGCTTCCAACGGCTCGGTTAACTCCATGCACGACTCCTACACCCCGCTGGGCGGTTTTGTCCAGATGCTCCAGATTGCTCTGGGCGAGGTCGTCTTCGGCGGCGTGGGCTGCGGCCTGTACGGCATGATCGGCTTCGCCATCCTCACAGTGTTCATCGCCGGCCTCATGGTCGGACGCACGCCTGAGTTCCTGGGCAAGAAGATCGAGCCGGGCGAGATGCGCTGGGCAGTTGTCCTGTGCTTGGCAACTCCGTTTGCCATTCTGGTGTGCTCGGCCATCGCCTGCATGGTGCCCGGTCTTGCCGACCAGCTCAACAATGGTGGCGCGCACGGCTTCTCCGAGGCGCTGTATGCCTTCACCTCATGCGGCGGCAACAACGGCTCGGCGTTTGCAGGCATGAACTGCAACATTCCCTGGATCAACGTCATGCTCGGCCTCGAGATGCTGTTCGCCCGCTTCATGCCTATCATCGGTACGCTGGCTATCGCCGGCTCGCTGGCCAAGAAGGGCAAGGTCGCCGAGAGCGCCGGTACCCTGTCTACCACTAACGGCATGTTCGTATTCCTGCTCGTGTTCATCGTTCTGCTGATCGGTGCCCTGAGCTTCTTCCCGGCCCTGGCGCTTGGCCCCGTTGCCGAGTTCTTCCAGATGATTGCGTAAAGGAGGGCGCAGATTTATGACTATGCAAAAAGACATGATGGGCCGCGCGGTCCGCGACTCGTTTGCCAAGCTGGATCCTCGCGTCCAGATTCAAAACCCGGTCATGTTCCTGGTGTGGCTTTCCGCCGTCATGACCTCCGTCCTGGCCGTCGCTTCCATTTTCGGTGTGCAGGACGCGGGTGTGCCCACCTACTATGTGGTCGCCATCGCGGTCATCCTGTGGCTTACCGACCTGTTCTCGAACTTCGCCGAGGCGCTTGCCGAGGGCCGCGGTAAAGCCCAGGCCGATTCCCTGCGTGCGGCCAAGAAGGATGTCGAGGCCCATCGCATCGAGTCCGTTGAGGACAAGGAGCACTTCACCGTCGTTCCCGGCACCGAGCTCACGCGCGGCGACCTGGTGATCGTACGCGCCGGCGAGCAGATTCCCGGCGACGGCGACGTCATCGAGGGCGCTGCTTCCGTTGACGAGTCCGCCATCACCGGCGAGTCCGCCCCCGTGGTCCGCGAGGCCGGCGGCGACCGCTCTGCCGTTACCGGCGGTACCACGGTGCTGTCCGACTGGATCATCGTCAAGATCTCCAGTGAGCCCGGCCAGAGCTTCCTGGACAAGATGATCGCGATGGTCGAGGGTGCCGCGCGCAAGAAGACCCCTAACGAGATCGCTCTGGAGATTTTCCTGGTGGCCCTCTCCATCGTCTTTATCCTGGTCACGCTGGCCCTGTATTGTTACTCCTGCTTCTCGGTCGGTCTTAACGACATGGACAACCCCACGGCCGTGACCACGCTCGTGGCGCTGCTCGTGTGCCTGGCTCCTACTACCATCGGCGCCCTTCTTTCCGCCATCGGCATCGCCGGCATGAGCCGTCTGAACGAGGCCAACGTGCTGGCCATGTCCGGCCGCGCCATCGAGGCCGCCGGCGACGTCGACATCCTCATGCTCGACAAGACCGGCACCATCACCCTGGGTAACCGCCAAGCCGCCGAGTTCATCCCGGTCGACGGCATCGATCCCGCGGAGCTGGCCGATGCCGCCCAGCTTTCCTCGCTGGCCGACGAGACCCCCGAAGGCCGTTCCATCGTCGTGCTCGCCAAGGAGCGGTTCGGTCTGCGCGGCCGCACACTCGAGGATAAGGGTATGGAGTTCATCCCCTTCACCGCGGCGACCCGCATGTCCGGTGTGAACTACGAGGGCAATGAGATCCGCAAGGGCGCTGCCGATTCCGTGCGCACCTATGTGGAGGCAGCCGGCGGCGTGTTCTCCCAGGAGTGCGACGAGGCCGTCGAGCGCATCGCCAAGGCCGGCGGCACCCCGCTGGTCGTGACCAAGAACTGCCGCGTGCTGGGCGTTGTGTACCTCAAGGACATCATCAAGTCCGGCGTTAAGGAGAAGTTCGCCGACCTGCGCAAGATGGGCATCAAGACCATCATGGTGACGGGCGACAACCCACTCACCGCCGCGGCAATCGCCGCCGAGGCCGGCGTTGACGACTTCCTGGCCGAGGCCACCCCTGAGGGCAAGCTCGAGAAGATCCGCGAGTTCCAGCGTGAGGGCCACCTGGTCGCCATGACCGGCGACGGCACCAACGACGCGCCGGCGCTGGCGCAGGCGGATGTCGCCGTGGCCATGAACACGGGCACCCAGGCTGCCAAGGAGGCCGGCAACATGGTCGACCTCGACTCCAGCCCCACCAAGCTCATCGAGGTCGTGCGTATCGGCAAGCAGCTGCTCATGACCCGCGGTTCGCTTACGACCTTCTCGGTCGCCAACGACATGGCGAAGTACTTCGCTATCATCCCGGCCCTGTTCTCGCCGATCTACCCGGGCCTTGGCGCGCTCAACATCCTCGGTCTGGCAAGCCCGCTGTCCGCGGTTCTTTCGGCCATCATCTATAACGCGCTCGTTATCGTCGCGCTGATCCCGGCCGCGCTGAAGGGCGTTAAGTACCGCGAGGTACCGTCCGGACGGCTGCTGACCCACAACCTGCTCGTATGGGGTCTGGGCGGCATCGTTGCCCCGTTCGCATTTATCAAGCTCATCGACATGCTGCTCGCGTTCTGCGGCATTATGTAAGTGGAGGTTTGTATGTTCAAAGGTGTTGCATCGCGCGCACTGGGCGTGTTCGCGCTGTTTACCGTTGTCTGCGGCCTGGGCTATACGCTCGTCGTGACCGGCATCGCCCAGGTTGCGTTCCCGTATCAGGCGAACGGTTCACTCATTACGGTCGACGGCAAGGTTGTGGGTTCCGAGCTCATCGGCCAGAACTTCGATGACGAAGCCCACATGTGGGGTCGTATCCAGAACGTGTCAATTGTCAAAGGCGAAGACGGCGAGCTCATGGCGTATGGTACCCCGTCCAACCTATCCCCGGCGAGTGAGGAGTATCGGCAGCTTGTGGACGCGCGCGTGAAGAAGATCCGCGCCTCCAACCCCGACGCCGGCATGGACGCCGTGCCCGTCGACCTGGTGACGTGTTCTGGCTCAGGGCTCGACCCCGAGATCTCCCCCGATGCCGCCGAGTACCAGGTACCGCGTCTGGCGAAGGCCACGGGCAAGAGCGAAGGCGAGGTTCGCGAGATCATCGCCCAGTGCACCAAGGGCCGATTCCTGGGCGTCTTCGGCGAGCCTACGGTCAACGTGCTCAAGGTGAACCTTATGCTGGACGGCGCGCTGTAGGTGAGGGAGTGGCGGATGAGGGCATGACTGACTATCTGAGCCCTTAATTCCACCCCGCCCATCAGTTGCAGTGGAATACGGACTGTTTTGGCTGTCAAAGGCCTTACCTACTCCGTATTCCACCGCAACTTTTTTGTGAGGGTCGGGATTGAAGGTGGAGAGTGCGAGCGAGTGCGAATGCGGCGGTTGCTGATACGATAGGTGTGTTAGCAACTGCCGCCGAGCGGCTTAAACGAAAGGAACCCTGTATGGAGTCTTCCGCCTATCCGATGCTCTTTAGCCCGATCAAGGTCGGTACGACCGAGGTCAAGAACCGCGTCTTTATGCCGCCGGTGTCCACGAACCTGGCCGATCATGGCTATGTGACCGACGACTTGGTCGATCATTACCGTGCCCGCGCCAAGGGCGGCGTTGGCCTTATCATCACCGAGGTCGTGACGGTCGAGCCTACCTATACCTATCTGCCGGGTGACATGTGCTGCTACGACGACACGTTTATCCCCGGCTGGGAAAAGCTCGCCGCAGCCGTCCACGAGTACGGCTGCAAGATCATGCCGCAGCTCTTCCACCCCGCCTACATGGCCTTTAACATTCCGGGCACGCCGCGCCTGATCGCCCCGTCCTTTGTGGGCCCGTCCTATGCCCGCGAGGCGCCGCGTCCTATCACGGTCGACGAGATCCACGAGCTCACGCATCAGTTTGGCGACGCTGCCGTGCGTATGCAGAAGGCCGGCGTCGATGGCGTCGAGGTCCATGCGGCGCACGCCCACGGTATGCTCGGCGGCTTTTTGACTCCGCTCTACAACAAGCGTACCGATGAGTACGGCGGCTCGCTCGACGCTCGTATGCGCTTCCTGCTCGAGGTCATCGCCGAGATTCGCGAGCGCTGCGGCAAGGACTTTATCATCGACGTCCGTATCTCGGGCGACGAGTACACCGATGGCGGCCTGACCCTCAACGACATGATCTACGTCTCACGTCGCCTGGAGAAGGCCGGCGTCGACATGATTCATGTGTCGGGCGGCACCACCATCAAGCGCGGCTCCGCGATTCCCGCCGCCGGTACGCAGCAGGCTTCGCATGCCGCCTGCTCGCGCGAGATCAAGAAGCACGTCAACATTCCCGTCGCCACCGTCGGACGTATCAACGAGGCCTGGATCGCCGAGGAGCTGATCGAGGACGGCGCTGCCGACATCTGCATGATGGGCCGCGCCAATCTGTGCGATGCCGAGTTCTGCAATAAGGCCGCTGCCGGCAACGCCGACGACATCCGTCCCTGCATCGGCTGCCTGCGCTGCCTGAACGGCATTATGTTTGGCAAGCGCATCTCCTGCACCGTCAATCCCGATGTTGAGCGCGACGAGGCCGGCTACGAGCCTGCCGTCGAGGCTAAGAACGTGCTGGTTGTGGGCGCTGGTCCTGCGGGCATGGAGGCAGCCTACATTGCTGCCAAGCGCGGCCACAACGTAGTGCTCGTGGATAAGCAGGACGAGCCGGGCGGCGAGATGCGTATCGCGGCCGTTCCGCCGGCAAAGCAGGAACTCACCCGCGTGATCAAGTATCAGTACCGTCGCCTGGCCGAGGTCGGCGTGAAGTGCGTATTTGGCACCGAGCTTACTGCCGATGACATTCAGCGTGACTACGCCGGCTACGAGGTCGTCCTGGCCTATGGCGCCGAGCCCATCGCCCCGGCCTTCATGCGGGGATTTAAGCAGGTCATGACGGCTGACGACCTGTTGGGCGGCAAGGCTTTCCCGGGCAAGAAGATTGTCATCGTGGGCGGCGGCACCGTCGGTTGCGAGACGGCCGACTACCTGGCCCCGTTGGTCAACGATCTGTCGCCGGCCAATCGCGACGTCACCGTCATCGAGATGACCAAGACGCTCGCCGCCAACGAGGGCGGCGCCGGTCGCGCGGTGCTCATCACGCGCATGCTCTCAAAGGGCGTCCACGTGCTGACCGAGGCCAAGGTGACCGAGATTACCGAGGATGCCATCAGCTACGAGAAGGACGGCGAGGTCCACACCATCGCCGATGCCGATACGCTGGTGCTTGCCATGGGCTATCGTCCCAATACCAAGCTGGCCGACGACCTTGCCGCTGCCGGCGTTGCCACCCACGTGCTGGGCGATGCCAACAAGTGCGGCAACATCCGCGACGCTATCGGCGATGGCTACAAGGTTGCCTGCGAGCTCTAGTCAACTCCTTGATGCATAGGGGACCTGTCACCGCGGCGTCAGTCGGTAAATAGCAAAAAGCGACGGCCGTCCCGTACGTGGGACGGCCGTCGCTTGCGTTAGTTGCAATAGGTCGTGCGATTAGAGCCCCAGGAGCTCCTTGACCTTGGCGATGATGGCCTCGTCGGTGGCGTTGGCAAAGAAGTACTCCTGGAAGTGCTCGCCGGCAAGTGCGCCCTTCACCAGGTCCTGATCGATCTCGCCCAGGACGTCGACGAGCGGACGCATGGTCACAGCGCGCACGCCGTCGAGGATCTTCTTGTTGCGCTGCTCGGGCTCAACGCGCTCGGCAGGATAGCCGTTGCCCGAACCAAAGCCAAAGAGCTTCTCGAAGGTGTACTCGAGGTTGAGCTCCTGGCCCCAGCCGTTCTTGAGGGCGAAGGGCATGGCAACGGCGTTGCCATCGTTGACCTGGGCAAAGGTGTAGGCATCGAGCGGGTCGGCAACGTGGCCGCACAGCACGCCGGGGAAGGAGTTACAGGCGAGCATGGCGCCCTCGCCGGTGCCGCAGCCGGTCACGACGTAGTCGGCAGCACCGGAGTTCAGCAGCACGGCGGCAAGGATGCCGTTCTGCACGTAGGTGAGGGGCTTGGAGTCGGCGTCGGCATACATACCATAGTTAAAGACGGTGTGGCCCATGGGCTCGACAACCTTCTTAAGGGCAGCCTCGATCATGGGGTTCTTGGAGTTCTGAGAGTTCTCATTGATCAGAGCGATTTTCATGATAGGTAACCTTCCGCTATTTTCTGAATTAATTGTTCGTTATGTTGAGCGGCATTTCCAACAGAGAGGCCGCTCTGCGGGCGGCGGACAATAAGGTCTGTCGCGAGTTCCGCACGAGCCGAAGAGCACTTAATGTGCTCTTCGTGCGAGTCAGGACTGCTCGAGCAGCAGACCTTATCGTCCGCCGCCTCGCCCAGACGTCTTACTGCGGCTGCTTGCCGATATAGGCGAGAATGCCGCCGTCGACATAGAGGATGTGGCCGTTGACGAAGTTCGACGCGTCGGAAGCCAAGAACACGGCGGGGCCCTTCAGATCCTCGGGCGTGCCCCAGCGGGCGGCCGGCGTCTTGGCAATGATGAACTGGTCAAACGGGTGACGGCTGCCGTCGGGCTGCGTCTCGCGCAGCGGCGCGGTCTGCGGCGTGGCGATGTAGCCGGGCCCAATGCCGTTGCACTGGATGTTGGCCTCGCCAAATTCGGAGCAGATGTTCTTGGTGAGCATCTTGAGTCCGCCCTTGGCGGCGGCATAGCCGGCGATGGTCTCGCGGCTCAGCTCGCTCATCATCGAGCAGATGTTGATGATCTTGCCGTGGCCCTTGGCGATCATGCCGGGCAGGCAGGCCTTGGACACGATAAACGGTGCGTTGAGGTCAATATCGACGACGCGGCGGAAGTCCTCGGCGCTCATGTCGAGCATCGGGGTACGCTGGATGACGCCGGCGTTGTTGACCAAGATATCGGGTGTGGTGCCAAAGTCGGCCTCGATCTTGGCGATGAGCTCGGCAACGACGGCCTCGTCGGTGACGTCGGCAACATAGCCGTGAGCGTCAAAGCCCAGCTCGCGGTAGTGCTTCTCGGCCTCGGCTACCTTGTCGGCGTGACGTGCGTTAAAGGCGATCTTGGCGCCGGCCTCTCCGAGCGCCTCGGCGATGGCCATGCCAATGCCATAGGTGGCGCCGGTTACGAGCGCGACCTTGCCATCCAGGCGAAAGCTGTCCATAAGATCAGACATAGCGATCCTTTCAAAAGAAACGTTCATCTATATTTATCTTACTTTTAGTACAAGCTCAGTATAGGAGAAGCGGCGCAACAGGCACCCCTTATTTCCTAAAATCAGGTGAACGTTCACTTTTAAAAGGTAAACGGTGATCTCGCCCTTGCCGCGCGGACGTTTATTCGCTCTGATCCTGCGTGCCCTCTGCGATCATGTTGCGGTTATACACCAGGTGCAGATACATCGCGTCGTGCGCGGCGGTGGGATTGCGCGAGGCGATGGCGTCGGCCACATCGCGGTGCGTGCGGATAGTTTCCTCGACGAGCTTTTTGCCGGTCACGTCGATAAAGAGGGGGACGGATGCCTTGAGCACGCCCATCAGGCGGGGAACGACGAGGTTTCCGGAGCTCTCGGCAATGGCATTGTGGAATGCGGTGTCGGCGGCGGAGTAATCCTCACCGGTCTCGGCCAAGCGCTCGGATTCATCGCAGAGCTCTTTGATACAGACTACCTGGTCGTTGGTTGCGTGCTCTGCGGCCATGCTGGCCATCTGCGGCTCGATCATAAAGCGCACTTCGAGCAGGTCGCGTGCCAGGCGCCTCTTGTCATCGATAAAGGTAAAGCCCAGCGGATCGTCGGCAACGCCGGGGTTTGACGCCACATAGGTGCCTGAACCCTGCTTAATGCGCACGATATTGCGCGACTGCAGCAACTTCATGGCCTCGCGCACGGTGCTCCTGCCGGCGCCCAAGCGCTCGACCAGCACGGTTTCCTTAGGCAGGCGATCGCCTTGCTCAAGGTGTTCATCCAGAATCAATTGAATGATTTTCTCCGATATTTGCTCGGGGAGTCCCGATTCGGCGCGGGCCATAGCTATACCTCTCATTACAAAATTCATCTGAGCTATTTTAGCGCACCACGGATGCAATATTGGCCGCTGGATTTGAGTCGGGCGGCTTAGATATACCGTTCGCAGCGCAAATACGACCGTTTACCAAATACATCAGATGTATTTCGAACAAATTTCAAAATAAAACATCAGACCTATTGAGAACACGCTATAGTCTAAGGCGAATTCAAAAGGTCTGATGAATTGGAGGAAAGATGTCAGACCCAACGTTTATGGCCGACCCCACCAGGCTGGTCATCGCCGCCATCGTGGGCATTGCGCTGCTGCTTGCGCTCATCATTAAGTTCAAGCTGCATCCCGTGCTTTCGATGATGGTCTCGGCGCTCGCGATCGGCATCGGCGCCGGTATGCCGCTCGACCTGGTGGCGGACACTGTCACCAAGGGCGTGGGCACCACGCTGCAAAACATCGCCCTGCTCATTGGCCTGGGTTCGATGTTTGGCCAGATTCTTGAGGAGAGCGGCGGTGCCAAGAAGATTGCCCAAACCTTCATCGATACCTTTGGGCAGGGTCACTCTAGCTGGGCACTGGGCATTACCGGTCTGGTCATCGGCACTACGGTGTTCTTTGAGGCAGGCGTAGTCGTTTTGATTCCGCTTGCGTTTAGCGTGACATCGCAGACCAAGAAGTCGACGCTCTACTACGGCATCGCGCTGCTCGCGGGACTTGCCGCTGGCTATGCGTTTGTGCCGCCATCGGCCGGGTCGGTTTTGGTCGCCGGCACGCTCGGTGTCGACCTGGGCACCATGATTCTCGTCGGTATCCCCACCGCCTTCATCGCCATGGCGATTGCCGGCGTCATCTGGGGCCGCAACGTGGGCGGTCGCATCTTTACCGATGTTCCGGAGCACTTTACCTCTGCCGAGGGCGCGAGCGACGAAAAGGAGCTTCCCTCCTTTGGCATGGTGCTTGCCATCGTGCTCACGCCGCTTTGTCTGATTTTGCTGGGCACGTTGTCCTCTTATATCCCCATGCCCGCCGAGCTCGCCTCGATTCTCGCCTTCCTGGGCAAGCCGTTCGTCGCTTTGACGCTCGCCACGCTCGTCGCGATGTATCTGCTGGGCGCGCGCCGAGGCTACTCCGGCGCCGAGCTCAAGGCCCTGCTCGACCGCTCTCTTAAGCCCGTCGGCATGATCTTGCTGGTCATTGCCTGCGGCGGCGTGATCCGCTGGATGCTGCAGGACTGCGGCTTGGGCCAGGTTATCGGCCCTATGCTCGAGGCCTCACCGCTGCCTTTGGTGGTCGTTGCCTTTTTGATTGCCGTCATGGTGCGCGCCTCTGTTGGCAGCTCCATCGTCGCTATGACCATGGCATCGGGTATTATGGCCGCCATGCCCGCGGTTGCCGGAGCCTCAGTGCTCATGCGCGCCGCTATCTGTCTTGCTATCTGCGGCGGTGCCACGGCCCTCTCGCACGTCAACGATGCCGGTTTTTGGATGTGCTCCTCGTTCCTGGAGATTGACGAGAAGACAACCCTCAAGTCCTGGACCGTTATGGAGACGCTCATCGGCCTTTCGGGTCTTGCCTGCGCCCTGGTGATTTCGTTCTTCGCCTAGTTCGCGTAGCTAAGCATCTTTTGCCGAGTGCATCGCTCGGTACCCATTTACACCTGATTCATTAACCAACGATTGGTACAACCGTTCAAACCAAAAGAGGAGAACATCATGGACGAGAAGACCAAAGCACAGATTCAGCAGGAGGCCGCCGACCTGGTTGCCAAACTGCAGCCGCGTTCCGGCAAGTTTCGCACCATCAGCCCCGAGATGGACCCGCTGCGTCTGGGCTCCGGCTGGACGATCGAGGATCTGGACAAGCCACAGGTCATTATCGAGTCGACGTTTGGCGACTCGCACCCGGGTTCTGCCGGCCTGTTCGAGCTGGTCGAGGAGGTCCGTGCCGGCGTTGCCGAGGCTGGCGGTCACGGTGCCCGTTACTTCTGCACCGATATCTGCGACGGCGAGGCCCAGGGTCACGATGGCATCAACTACTCGCTGCCCAGCCGCGACATGATCGCCAACATGATCGAGATCCATGCCAAGGCCACCCCGTTCGACGCCGGCGTCTTTGTCGCCAGCTGCGATAAGGGCCTGCCTGCGAACCTCATGGCCATGGGCCGCATCAACATCCCCTCCATCGTCGTTACCGGCGGCGTCATGGATGCCGGTCCCGATCTGTTGACCCTGGAGCAGCTCGGCGCGATTTCTGCCCGCTACGAGCGCGGCGAGATCTCCCGCGAGGAGCTTGAGTTTGCCAAGCACAACGCATGCCCCAGCTGCGGCGCCTGCTCGTTTATGGGCACCGCGTCGACCATGCAGGTTACCGCCGAGGCCCTGGGCCTTATGCTCCCCGGCACTGCCCTGCTGCCCGCTACCAGCTCCGACCTGCGTGAGTTTGCGCGCGAGGCCGGCCGCCAGTCCGTGTGGCTCTCCGAGCACAACCTGTGCCCCCGCGACATCGTGACCAAGGAGTCCTTCGAGAACCTCATCATGGTCCACGGCGCCATCTCCGGTTCCACCAACTCGCTGCTGCACATCCCCGCGATCGCCCGCGAGTTTGGCATCGAGATGTCCGCCGACGACTTCGATCGCCTGCACCGTGGCGCCCACTACCTGCTCAACGTCCGTCCCGCAGGCGAGTGGCCGGCGCAGTTCTTCTACTATGCGGGTGGCGTGCCGCGCATCATGGAGGAGATCAAGTCGATGCTTCACCTCGATGTCATGACCGTCACCGGCAAGACTCTCGGCGAGAACCTCGAGGACCTCAAGAACAACGGTTACTACGAGAAGTGCGGTCGTTACCTTGAGAAGTGGAATCTCAAGCGCGAGGACATCATCCGTCCGTTTGACCAGGCCTTCGGCACCGACGGTTCCATCGCCATCCTCCACGGCAACCTTGCCCCCGAGGGCGCCGTCGTCAAGCACACCGTCGTTCCGCGTGAGATGTTCCAGGCTACGCTCAAGGCCCGTCCGTTCGACTGCGAGGAGGACGCCATTCACGCCGTCCTGACGCACGAGGTCAAGCCCGGCGACGCCGTCATCATTCGCTACGAGGGCCCCAAGGGCTCCGGCATGCCCGAGATGTTCTACACCACCGAGGCTATCGCCAGCGACCCCGAGCTGGGCGCGAGCATCGCCCTGATCACTGACGGCCGCTTCTCTGGCGCTTCCAAGGGCCCGGCTATCGGTCACGTTTCGCCCGAGGCTGCCGTGGGCGGCCCGATTGCCCTGATCGAGGAAGGCGACCTGATCCAGATCAATATTCCCGAGCGCTCGCTGTCCATCGTGGGCATCGCCGGCAAGGAGATGGAGCCGGCCGAGGTCGACGCCGTCCTGGCCGAGCGTCGCGCCGCCTGGAAGCCTAAGGCTAATCGTTACACCTCCGGCACGCTCAAGTTCTTTACCGAGCATGCAGTTTCCGCCATCCAGGGTGGCTACATGGAGTAGCGCCCATGCGCATCAAATATCTCCTCTCATAGATGCGCGGCACAAAGAGCCCCGAGCCACGTCACCGGGGCGCGTTGTTCAGCGCCGCCGGGGCGCTCCACTCAAACGACAAGAGACGTCTTACGCAAGCGCCCGCGTCCGTGGATAAAACCACGGGCGTGGGCGCTTCACTTTATTCCCAGCCCTTCCACACGTCAGGCTCGTAGCCAACGGTTGCCTGGCGGCCGTTGCGAACGATGGGCTCACGAAGAATCTGCTGGTTATCGAGCACCTTTTCGAACTTCTGGTCGGCAGCAAGATACTGTACGAGCGCAACCGTGTCGGCATCTTTCGCCTTTGGATCGATCACAGCGTCGATCCCGCCGACGGCGCGCGCCACGCTTTCGAGCTCGCCTTTGCTCATCCCCTTTTCCTTCAAGTCGATGAACTGGAACTTCACACGACGTTCCTTGAAATAGCGCTGCGCCTTCTTAGTATCGAAGCTTTTCTTCGTGCCGAATATCTGGATGTTCATACGTACCGTCTTCGCTCAATTCTCGTCCGTCCATGATACGACAAGGGAGCCGAGCAAAAACAGAGCAGGCGGAGATGGAGGAGGACGGCGACCGACCGTCGGCAAGAGTCGGCCGGATCGGACTGGCGCCCAGCGCGCGCCGGCGACACGCTCGCAGCTGCACACATAGCCGATGTACAAGCTCGCCGCGGCGTTCCCTCGCCCCGCGGTGTGGCGATAGAGAAGCACGCCACCCGTCAACGATGGCGCCTCGGTGAAGAAAATCAACGTCTGGGTTACATCCCTTGAAAGGGGCGAAGACGGCTGCTAGAATACCTCCCCGCTATGAAGGATTTGACCAAAGCATACATCGCAATTCGGCGGCCCCTGGTATACGGGGCCTCTCCTGTTGTTCCCCAAGTGCGCTCTGAGCAGCCGCTTTCTTCCTGTCGTATCTGATGCACGCATAGCACGTGCATGTTATTTCGCCCGTGGGCCGGCGCGCCTTCGGCGAAGAATCGAATAGATACGAAGGAAGCTTATGTCTGATAATTGTACGGTCGCGCCCGCCAATGGGCGCATTACCGGTACCCAGATCCGCATCGTCGCGGTCGTCGTCCTGGGTGCCTTCTTGGCGCTACTGAACCAAACGGTGATGTCGCCTGCGCTGCCGGTCATCATGTCCGATTTCGCCATCGATGCCTCGACTGCCCAGTGGATCATGTCCATATACCCGCTGGTGAGCGGCATCATGGTCCCCGTTTCGGCGTTCCTTATCGACAAGTTCAGCACCCGCGCGCTATTCTTCGGGGCGACGCTGGTGTTCGCGCTGGGCACGCTGCTGTGCGCCGCAGCCCCTGATTTCCTGTTCCTCATCATCGGTCGCGTGTTGCAAGCGGCGGGCTCAGGCGTGCTCATGCCGCTTGTCTCGGTGGTTCCCATGCTGGTGTTCCCCGTCGAGAAACGAGGAACGGCTATGGGCATGGCGGGCATCGTCATGTCGGCGGGTCCCGCGGTCGGCCCCGTCGTAGGCGGTGCGGTGATCGACACGTACGGCTGGCGCACCATGATCGGCGCCATCGTCCCCCTCGCAATTCTCGTGCTGGTGCTGGGCGTGTTCATGCTGAAAAACGTGGGCGAGCTGAAGAACCCCAAGCTCGACCTGCCCTCGGTCGTCCTCTCCACCATCGCCTTCGGCGGACTTCTCTACGGGTTCTCGAGCGCCTCGTCGATGGGTTGGGGCAACCCCGTGGTGCTCGGCTCGATCGTCGCGGGTGTCGTGTGCTTGGTGCTGTTCGTCGTACGCCAGGGCAAAATCGAGGACCCGCTGCTTCAACTGGGCACGCTCAAGACGCGCGAGTTCCGCGTGGCCGCCATCATCGTCACGCTCATCAACGCCGCATGCCTGGTCACCAACACGCTGTTGCCGTTGCTGCTGCAAACCTCGCTTGGCGCTTCGGCCTTCGAAACCGGCATGGCCATGCTTCCCGCCGCGGCGGTGGGCATCATCATCAGCCCTATCTCCGGCGTGGTGTTCGACAAGTTCGGTCCGCGTGCCATCTCGATCGTCGGCCTGGCCCTCATGACCGGCGCCCTGTTCCTGCTCTCGCTTTCGACGGTAAACACGCCCATCTTGGTGGTTGCGCTGTTCTGCATGCTGCAGTCCGCCGGCCAGTCGCTCGCGAACATGCCGGTGAACACATGGGGTGTCAATGCCTTGAAAAATGACATGATCGCCCACGGCAACGCCATCGCGAACACCGGCCGCCAGGTCGCCGGCGGTTTGTGCACGGCGCTCATCATCACGGTCATGACAAGCGTCACCGCGTCGGCCGGCGTCGATGCGAGCATCCAAGTAGCCACCGCCGTGGGCGCGGGCGTCGCTTACAAGGTGTGCGCGGCAATCGGCCTCGTTTCCCTTATCTGCGCCATATTCAGCGTGCGCACCAAGAAAACCGCACCGAAAACGAAGGAGGCATAAGCGATGTCCGAGATTCTGTCCGAGCGCATCCCGCTCGAGCTCGAGGGGACGCCCGTTTCGAGCATCATGATTGAAGAGCCGTTCACCTGCACGCAGGATTGCACGATTTCCGACGTGGTGCGCATGCTCGCCGAAAACGAGGTGAGCAGCATGCCCGTAATCGATGAGCGCAACCAGGTGGTCGGGTTCATCTCCGACGGCGATGTCATGGGAGCCATCGCGCAGCATCGCGCTCACACCATCTTCACGGGCGGCGACGCGTCCATGCTGTACTTCGACGATCAGAGCCTTGAGCAGCGCATCGAAGACCTGAAGGATCGCTGCGTCATGGATTTCGCGACGCGCCAGGTAGTGTGTGCCCGTCCCGAGCAGAGCATCGCCCGCGTCGCCGCGCTGCTGGCGAAGAAGAAGTTCAAGAAGCTTCCTGTGGTTGATGACGAGGGCAAACTCGTGGGGGTCATCCGCCGCTCCGCCATCACCAAATACATCTTCGGCATCCTTTTCCAATAGGGGCAGGTCGCACTTGAGGCGAACATCTCGAGGCATCGAGCCAGCAACTGGACCAGACAACCTTGACACGCACGCGCTTTCCCTCGATGCTTCGGTAAGGGGAGCTGCGAAAATCGCAGCACGGGTGATCGGCGCCGCGCCCCCGAAGGCAAAAGCGAACACGGGAGCGATACGATGGGAAAAGTCCTGGACGAAGATTTGGTTTATGAGATTCTCTCCGTCGTGGCAGAGATTCCGGCGGGATGCGTCGCCTCGTACGGTCAGATAGCGCGCCTCATCGGCAGGGAGAAAAACTCTCGCCTGGTCGGAGCGGTGCTGAGCGAGGCGGATCGCTACGGCGATTATCCCTGCCACCGCGTCGTCAACCACGCGGGACGCCTCGCGCCAAACTTCCCCGACCAGCGAGCACTACTGACGGAGGAAGGAGTCGCCTTCCGAGACAACGGCTGCGTCGACATGAAAAAGCACCAGTGGAACGAGTGGCCAGGCAGCGTAGCGTCGAAAGGAGCGACGCCACGGGGAACGACCTGCGCCCCGCCGCCGGACAACCTATGGCAAAGTGACACGTCCCACAAAGAGCGGCGCACCAGTACGAGACACGACCGCGACGTAAAAAGACCCTATGATACTCGTAAGCATCTATCTGATTGCCCGCCTCGAGGTACCCAAAGAACGAGAGATGCCGAAACCCCTAGACAAAGAAAAAGGTCGGGAGCTTTTATGCTTCCGACCTGAAGTTTCATGGTCGCGGGGGGCGGATTTGAACCACCGACCTTCGGGTTATGAGGTCGCTACGACGTTGTTTCATTCAGACATTTCGACCCAAATTCGACCCACAACGAGCTTGAAAGCGGTCAGGCGGAGCATTACCCTTGGGGTGTGACCCCACGCAGGGCCCACCACCAAGGGTAATGCCCACCCGCCCCAGCCCTTTGCGCCATTCCGCGCAACCGAGCGCGATTCTCAGGCACTTCAGGCAAGGAACACGATGAACGACCGACCTCTCGTCATAGGCAAAGGAACGAAGCAACGCCGCGACAAATACACGTGGCGCTACCGTCACAGCCTCGGCAAGGATCCGGTCACGGGCAAATACCGCTATTCGCCGTGGCAGACCATACATACCACCAAAAGCCGAGAGGTCGACGCCGCACTCGAAGCCTACAAGGCAGAACTCAACAGCGGCACCTACGTCCAAAAATCGAGGGACACCGTCGGCTCGTACGCAAAAAAGTTCCACGACAACCGCGAAGGAATCATCACGCCGCTCGCCTACTCGACATCCTACTCAATCGAGAACCGGACGCGCACATCACATGCGTGATGCTCATGCTCGACACCGACATGAGAAGGGCAGAAGCCCTCGGGATGACGTGGTCCGATGTCTCCGTCGAGAACAGAAGCATCCTCATTGAGCAGCAGTTCGCGGCCGATCGAAGCGTTCGCTCGCCCAAAAGCAAGAAAAGCGTGCGGAGGATCTCGATAAGCGAGACGCTGACGTCGTATCTCGAATTCTGGAAAAAGGAGCAGGCCCGCGAAATGGAAGCCTTCGGCCTGGAACAAGTCAAAGGCACTCCGCTCGTCCACTCATTCGAACGAACGAAAGACAGGCATCCCCAAGTCAACTTCATGGACCTGAATGGGTTTTCGCGCTGGTTCAGAAACTTCAGCGTCGAGAACGGGTTCGGCAAGTTCGAAGGCGTTCGAACATACCATTATGTGAAGGAAACTGTCGACGGGGAAACGATTTCGAAGCGTTATGAGCATAAAGAGTGGCTCGAATTGAGGGATTACCTCAGGAAGCATCCCAAGGTTCGCGAGGCGAGGCATATCAGCACATATGAGAGCGAGCACCTTCCTTACGGATATTCGGGCCTATCGAGCCACACCGCTACTGCCGCTACTGCCCGCTACTGCCCGCCAGCTTCCGAACCAGCGGGCGGTAGCAGCACCCCGAACATCTCGCCGACAGCGCAGAGAGTCGTCGACCTGGCGGCCAAGGCCGACATCGAGGACGTGATGCTGTGCGACCTGCCCGGCGTCCTGTCCTTCCTAGGGCTGCCACCTGAGACGGAGATGCCGCCGGGCAACAAGGGGAAGACGAAGCTCAAGAAGCTCTACAGGAAGGTGGCGCCGAACAAGGCATACCACTCCGGCGAGCGCGCCAAGGATTTGATCTCGCACCTCGACATGGCAGAGATCAGGGCATCGGCGCCCGTCCCGCTCGGAGAGATAGACAGAGCGGTCGTAAGCGGCTGATGTAACTTCTGACACCCTAGAACTTACATCGAGCCCCGATTCGAGCTCGGGGCTCTTTTCGTCTAGATTGGGGACGCATGGCCGGACGAAAACAATTTGCGTCTGGTAATAAGCGTACGAAAGCGCAATTTACGTCTTAATTCCGTACGCAAATCAAGACGAAAATCGTTTACGTCTGCTTTAAATCCGTACGAAAACGGTTTTCGTCTTGCAGGGCAGTTACCGCTTCTACAGTTCAACTTCCAGTTCGGCTTTGTGTTCGTAGAGGTAATTGCGCATGTAGGGGATGGCAAATGAGACCTTGCCGTACGAGGGGGCCTCGATAATCGATTCTCTTAACAGGCGGCTGCGGACGGAGCTCACCTGTTGAGGCGTTTTGTTTAGGCCATCGGCAACCATGCTAGTCGAGCTCGTCTGCCCCAAAGACGCCATGCTCAGCAGATAAGCGATGCACGTGGGCGGAATGCGCCGCAGCGCGGGCTCAATCACCATGGCGCAGAAGCGTTCGCGTGCCGTTGCAATGCCACGCTCGGCTTCTTCTTCTCCAATAATCGCTGTATGTGCACGTCTTGCCAACTGCCATGCGTAGTATCCAACGAGTTGGATCATGAAAGGATAGCCTTGCGTTGCCTCGGCAAGTTGGTCGGCAATACCTGGCTGCAACTCCATGCCAGACGCTTCAATGGTTTCCTCGAGGGAGTACGACACTTCGGTTACTGCCACAGCCTTCAGATCAAAGGGGAGGGCACGGCGCAAAAACGTAAGTGTCTTTCCGTTGATGATGCTTTCAATCATCGAAGGCAGCCCAGCAAAAACAAAGGCGATATCAAGGTCTTCGCCGATAACCTGCTGAATCGCAACGGAGAGCGTTCGGACCTCATCGAGCTCTGCGTCTTGAACCTCGTCGAGAGTGATGAGCAGGCCATTTCCATTCTTGGATATTGTCTGTCTCATGGCGTCGCGTAGCGATGGGCCGATTCGCTCAATATCTATGCTGCCGATGGATATGCCAGCTACGGTGGGCTCAAATCTGGCGTGTTTGGCCTGGAATTTGGGCTGTAGCTGTTCGAGAATGCGCTGGCAAAGTCCCTCGGTTGCGACCTCTTTTATGACCGTCCAGCCACGGCTTTGCGCCAAACGTGAGCACTCGTCAAGGAGGACCGTCTTGCCCGTTCCACGGACGCCGGCTATGCGCATTAGGCGCCCAGGGGCACCAGGCCCGTTGGTGAGGCCTTCACTGAATTCTTCAAGTACATCTTCGCGGCCGATAATCGTGGGAGGTGTTTTACCTGCTGTGGGCTTAAAAGGGTTTGTTTGCATGTGAGCCACCTTTGCTCAAGATATAGCAAGATATAGCAAAGTATAGCAAGATATAGTAAAATATAGTGAGATATAGCAAAGTAAGCGCTACTCGCGGGTTTTGCGGTGGTGCTATTTTCCAAATGCCGCGCGGATAAAGCGCTGGTCGAACAGCTTGTTGGCAACTCACGAGGGCTCGGGGTGCCAATTTGGGATGGAGTGGTGCTGTGCCACGAATAGGGCCTATCTACTACGTTTAAGCCGCAGAGGTCAACCATAGCCGGCTTTTTCGAAAATCGACAAGCTGCCTACCTGCGGTTTTGTTTTCACGGTTTTCGGTATGGCCGAGGCTGTCCGTGTTAACGTAGTAGATGGGCCACTTTTGTGGCAAGGGGGCCGATCTGCGGGCCAGGGTAGCTAAAAGAGCCCCGTCCCAAAAAGACTGATTGGGAGCTGGGGCGTGTCGATGCGATAGTATTGCATGGTGGTATTCGACTAACCGAGGGTTTATCCGAGGGCTTTATGGAACAGCACCAGCATTATCAGAGCCTGCAAGATCAGGCATACAACGCATTACGCTCCAAGATTATCTATGCCGAGCTCAAGCCCGGCACGCGCCTTTCGGCGATTGGTCTGGAAAAGGAGACGGGAATCGGGCGCACGCCCATTCGCGAGTCCTTTGTGCGCCTGCGTGAGCAGGAGCTGGTGGAAACGCGTCCCAAAAGCGGCACCTATGTCTCAAAAATCAGCATGGAGCGCGCCGAGAACGCCTGTTTCTTGCGCGAGAAGCTCGAGAGAAGCGTGCTTATTAAATGCTGTTCGGCTGCTACGCCCGAGCAAAAGCAGCGGCTCGAGCAGATTCTTGCCGAGTCCGAGTCGCTCGACCATAGCGAAACGCGTCGCTTTTTCGATCTGGACAACCTGTTCCATGAGACGTGTTTTGAGATTGCCGGCCGTCACATGTTGTGGGATTGGATGAAGAGCGTCAACACACATTTTGAGCGATACAACTGGTTGCGTATGGTGTCGCAGGACCTGGATTGGGAGCCGATTCGCCGGCAGCATCGCCGGATTCTCGAGGCAATTAAGAGGGGCGATACCGATGCGGCGAGCTATCTGGCAGAGACGCACTTGCACCTGATGCCCGAGGAGCAGGGCCCGGTTATCGCCTTGCATCCCGACTATTTTGAGCTGTCCAAAGACTCGGCCATCTAACTCGTCCCCTTCATTAGTTGCGGTGAAATAGGGATTGTTTTGCGGCTCTGATGGTGTAAACAGTCCGTATCTCACCGCAACTGCCGGGGTACTATCGGGGCACGAAAAAGCTGCGGCGCCGCTTGGAGGAAAAGACCGGAAGCAAGGGTCCATTCCTCCAGACGGCGCCGCAGCTGTTTTGATGGCTCGGCTTTCGTCGATGTGGCTCAGTTGAGCGCGGTTGCCAACCGAGTAGGCAAAGCGGCTCGGGGGCGTGTCGCTTCCGTCACGTTCTATCAGCATACAAGACGTTTTCGGTTCTTGTCCGTGACGGAAACGGCGCGCTTCCGAGCCGCTTTAAAAGAAAGGGGGCGAGGTCTAGGGCACGCCCCCTTTCACGATAGAGAGCTAAACCTAGCCGCGGACCTTCTTGACGACGTCCATGGCCTCGCGGGCAATCTGCTCGACCTTGGAGAAGTCGCCGTCGGCAAACAGGGCCGGCTTGACCATCCAGGTGCCACCGCAGGCGATGATGGCGGAGGAGCTCAGGTACTCCTCGACGTTGGCGGTGCTCACGCCGCCGGTGGGCATAAAGCGGTGACCGACAAACGGAGCGGCGAGGGCCTTGATGGTGTTCAGGCCGCCATACTGGGACGCGGGGAAGAACTTGGTGACCTTGAGGCCCAGGTTCTCGGCTGCGGTGACCTCGGAGGGGGTTACGGTGCCGGGAAGGACAGGCAGGTCGATGTCGATGCAGTGCTTCACAGCGTCCTCGTTGTAACCCGGGGAGACGATGAACTTGGCACCGGCTGCGCGGGCCTGCTCAACCTGCTCGACGGTCAGGACAGTGCCGGCGCCAACGCACATCTCGGGCTCGGCCTCGGCCATAGCGGCGATGCACTCGGCGGCGCAGGCGGTGCGGAAGGTGACCTCGGCGGACTTCATGCCAGCTGCCATAAGGGCGTGGGCGAGCGGAGCGGCGTCCTCGACCTTGTCGAGCACGACGACCGGCACGATGCCCAGGGACTCAAGCGTGGTGTAGAACTGATCGAACATAATGTTCCTTTCGATGTATGGCGCGCATGGGCGCGTGATTGCCAAATATGCTGGTCAGGAGCCGATTTTGGATTGGTTATCGGAGGCACTGCTTGGGGTTCAAGCAATTCCAAAACCAGCTGCTCGACCAGTCATGTAGGGAATGCCAGGCAAAACCGGAATGGGACTGGTGGTTTTGCCCGACCGGAGGAATCGGGGAGCGGGCCGCAGGGGTATGGGATTGGAAAGCTGCGGCCCGCGGAATGGAGACGGATTAGCGCGCGACGCGGGTGCCACCGTCGGCGGCGGATGCCACGGCTGCGATCTCGTCTGCGGTCACCAAGTTGGAATCGCCCTTGATGGTGAGCTTGAGGATCGACGCTGCAATCGCATAGTTGACGGCGTCCTGCGGGTCAAAGTCGTTGGTGAGGGCATGGACGAGGCCGGCGTTGAAAGCGTCGCCGGCGGCAACGCCCTCGAGCACGTGCACGTCGTGAGCAGGGGAGAACCAGTGCTCGCCGCTCTCGGCGTCAAAGAGCATGCCCATCCAGATGGAGCGCTCGACGCAGGAGATGTTGCGGACGACCGAGGCGACCTTTTTGCAGCCGTACTCGGCGCAGATCTGACGGGCCATCTCGACGTAGGTGTCGCGCTCCTCGATGCCATGGGCAAGGGAACCAGAGACGCAGGTCATGCCGAGGCCGGCGGGCGCATCCTCGTCGTTGGCGATGCAGATGTCGACGAGCGGCAGGAGTTCCTTCATGGTGGCCTGCGACTTCTCGGGCGACCACATCTTGCCGCGATAGTTCACGTCGCACACGGTGGTGATGCCCTTGGCGCGGCAGGCGGTGAGGGCATCCTTGCAGGCGGCAGCCATCTCATCGGAGACGGCGGGGGTCACGCCGGAGAAATAGAAGACATCGATGCCCTTGAGGATCTCGTCCCAGTTAAAGACGTCGCGCTTGGCCATGTTGATGGCAGAGTACTTGCGGTCGTAGACGCAACCGTTACCGCGCTGCGAGGCGCCGACCTCAAACACATAGGAGCCAAGACGGTCGCCCTGACGCACGACGCGCGTTGTGTCGACGCCGTAGGCCTTCAGCGAACGCAGCGCGCACTCGCCTAGGCGGTTGGCCGGGACAACGGATACGTAAGCGGCCTTGTCGCCTTGGTAGGCCAGGGAAAGCGCAGTGTTGGCCTCGGCGCCACCGTAGCGGACGTCAAACTCGGTTGCCTGCTCAATGCGCAGATGATCTTTGGGCGAGAGCCTCATCATGATTTCGCCGAAGGTAAGAACCGTTTTACCCATGGTCGCGCAGCTCCTTCTTGCTCGTGCGTACACCTTTGATATGGCGTTGGCGCGGAGGTGCCAAGACGGTAGGGTACATCTTTGCACCTCCGCGCCAACGCTTGCCGAAATCGGTTTACGAAATCGGTTTCGTTTCGAGTTGTAGTATACTCACCTACAGCGTTTTGCAAGCGAGATTTTTAAAAAAATGCCTAAAATGGCTCAGACTGCTGACAATTGGGAAACGGGGTGCGCCATGGCGCAGATGAGAATCAAGGACATTGCCGCCGAGGCGGGTGTGAGCCCGGCCACGGTCTCGCGCTATCTCAACAACCGTCCCGGGCAGATGACCGAGGAGACCCGCGCCCGCATCGCCGAGGTCATCGAGCGCACCGGCTATCGCCCACGTGCTGCCGCGCGCAATCTGCGCAGCTCGCGTACGAACCTCATCGGTGTGATCCTGGCCGACATCGCCAACCCGTTCTCGAGCGCCATGCTCGAGGGCCTTTCCGCCAGCGCCGCCGCGCGCGGCTGCTCGCTCATGACGGCCATTAGCGGCAACGACCCCGCTAAGGAGGCCGAGTCGCTCGCCAGACTTATCGATGCTGACGTGGACGGCCTGGTCGTCAACACCTGCGGAGGCAACGACAAGGCGATCGCCGCGGCCGCGGGGCGCCTGCCCGTTGTGCTGCTCGACCGCGACGTTGCCGACGGCGGTGTCGATCTGGTGACATCTAACAACCGTGAGCTGGTCGCCGGCCTGGTAGACGCCTTGACCGCCGCTGGCAGCGAGCGCCTGTGCCTGCTCACCGAGGCAAGCGACGACAGCCCCGTGCGTCGCAAGCGCGCCGAGGCCTTTACCGACGAGCTTTTGCACCGCGGCCTTGCCGGCGAGGTCGTCACCCTGGCCGATGGCGGTGCCACGGGCGTTGGCCGTTTGGACGAGACCATCCGCGGCTATGCAGGTAAAAAGCTCGGCCTCATTGCCGTCAACGGCCTGGTCTTTCTGCGCCTGACCGAGGCACTGGCACAGCTTGGTCCCTCGCTGCCGGCAGGGCTCAAGATCGCGACGTTTGACGACTACCCCTGGAACCATGTGCTCTTTGGCGGCGTCACCACGGCCGCGCAGGACACCCTCACCATTGCCGAGCGCGTAGTCGAGCGCCTTTCCGAGCGCATCGACGTTGTTACCACCACCGTGGGCGAGGCCGCAAAGCTCGCCCCCAAGCGTATCGAGGTCCCCGGCCACATCGAACACCGCGCTTCGACCTCGCGCTAGCCGCTCGTTCGCAACTGCCTGTTCGCACACGTTTTTTGAGCGCTTGATACGCTTTAACCCTGCGGAAACATTTTTCTGCGATAGTATCTGCGATATAGACCAGTCGAAACCCGCCCGAAAGAAAGGGGAGCGACATGAACCAGCAGAACATCGATTACGTACTCCGCTCTGTAGAGCAGCGTGACATCCGCTTTGTGCGTCTGTGGTTTGTCGACATTCTCGGCCGCCTCAAGAACTTTGCCATTAGCCCCGAGGACCTCGAGGTCGCTTTTGAGGAGGGTATCGGCTTTGACGGCTCGGCCATCGAGGGCTTTGCCACGCCCGAGGAAGCCGACATGCTGGCGTTTCCCGATGCTTCGACCTTCCAGATTCTGCCGTGGCGTCCGAGCCATAACGGCGTCGCCCGCGTGTTCTGCGACGTGTGCACTCCCGATCGCAAGCCGTTTGCCGGCGACCCGCGCGACGCCCTGCGCCGCATGTTCCGCAAGGCCGAGAAGGCCGGCTACCTGCTCAACGTGGGCGCCGAGCTGGAGTACTATTACTTCCCCGACGAGCACACGCCCGAGCCGCTCGACAACGTGGGCTACTTTGACCTTTCGGTGAGTGACGCCGCCCGCGACCTGCGCCGCAACACGGTCCTCACGCTCGAGAAGATGTCCGTGCCCGTGGAGTACACCTTCCACGCCGCCGGCCGCTCGCAGCACGGCATGAGCCTGCGCCACGCCGAGGCCCTGAGCATGTCCGACGCTATCACCACGGCCAAACTCATCATTAAACAGCAGGCTTACGAGAGCGGGTGCCACGCCTCCTTTATGCCCAAGCCGTTGGCGGGCGAGGACGGCAGCGCTATGTTCCTGTGCCAGTCGCTATTCGATCACGACGGCAACAACGTCTTTTGGGGCGAGGACGACGAGAAGTACCACCTCTCCGATATCGCCAAGCACTACATGGCCGGCATCCTGGCGCACGCGCGCGAGATCAGCGCCATCACCAACCCCACGGTCAATTCGTACAAGCGCATCACCACGGGCGGCGACTCCGTGCCGCAGTACGCCACGTGGGGCCTGCGCAACCGCGCGAGCATGGTTCGCATCCCGGTCTACAAGCCCGGCAAGCAGCTGTCCACGCGCATCGAGCTTCGCAGCCCCGACCCCATGGCCAACCCGTACCTGGTCAACGCCGTCACGCTGGCGGCCGGTCTGGACGGCATCGAGCGCAAGCTGGAGCTCCCGCCCGAGGCCACGGCCGAGACGCTCAAGCTCACCGACCGTCAGATGCTCGAGGCCGGCTACACGCCGCTGCCGCGCTCGCTCAAAGAGGCGCTCGACGTGTTTGAGGACTCGCAGTTTATGAAGGATGCCCTCGGCGAGCACATCCACAGCTTCTTCCTCAAAAAGAAACGCGACGAGTGGCATAAGTTTGAGTCTACGATCACCGAGTGGGAGATCAAGCACTACCTGGCGAACTCCTAATCGTGCTGGCTTGTTCCAGTACGATTGAGCTCATTTCTTTGGAGGCCGATATGTCCGAAAAGAGTGCCCTGTTCATGGCGCGCACGACGCGCTTCCACGAGTTTGCCCGCAGCTTGACGACCACTCTGGGTGTCGAGGTGAGCTTGGCAACCCCCGATTCGCCGACTGCGGCGCACGACTTTGACCTGCTGATCCTCGATTCCGACGGCATCCGTAGCGACCGCATCGATCAGATTGCCAAATGGCTCGACGACCGCGGTGGCGTCCCCATGCTGGTGATCGTTGACGACGAGGCGCTTAGCACCCTGCGTCTGCCGAACCACGCGCATGCCGACTTTGTATGCCCCACGGCGACGCCCAACGAGCTTAAGGCTCGTGCGCAGCGCCTGATGGGCGAGGAGGAGACCGTCACCGCCGACGATGTGCTCAACATCGATAACCTCGAGATTAACCTGGCTACCTACCAGGTGACGCTCGATGATGAGCCCATCGACCTGACGCTGATGGAGTACTCGCTGCTGAGCTTTTTGGCGACGCACCCCAACCGTGCCTACAGCCGCGAGGTGCTGCTGCACCGCGTGTGGGGCTTTGAGTACTGCGGCGGCACGCGCACCGTCGACGTGCACATTCGACGCATCCGCTCCAAGGTGGGCCCGCAGATCGCGGCGCACATTACCACCGTCCGCGGCGTGGGCTATCTGTTTAAGGACTAGCTTTTCACCACAAAGGGGACAGGCACCTTTGTGGTGGTTTTGCCGTAGGCCGGGTCCTTTTGGGCCTGCAGCAGAACTTAAGCCTTCCTAAAAGATTGCGTTCTCATACACGTACGCCCGCATATTGGGGTACAACTCAACGTGAACAATGATGGCCCGCCACATGTTTGGCGGGCCTTTGGTTATTTGACGAAAGGATCGCAGCTATGAGCGAGTACGATTCCCAGCGTCCCCAGGATGCGGGCAACGCCGGCGATACCCAGCAGCAGCCGCGCGTGCAGGTGGAGTCGACGCCTGCCGACAGCAACATTCCCTACGTGCAGGCCTACGACACACAGACCGGCCAGCCGCTGGGCGGCCAACAGGTCGTGAACAAGCACACGGTGGTCAAGACCAAGACCAAAAAGCTGCCGATCTTTATTACAGCACTCGCCGGCTGTGCCTGCGGCGCCCTGCTGGTCATTGCGCTCATTATGAGCGGCACGCTCAACATTGGCGGCGGCAAGAATGCCGTGACGGCGGGCGCTTCGGGTTCATCGACGCAAAAGATCACGATCGACTCCGAGGACACTACACTGGCCGAGGCCGTTTCTGCCAAGGCCCTGCCCTCCGTCGTTTCCATCACCGCCACTTCGAGCGGTAGCCAGAATGGCTCGCTTTCGCAGTCTGCCGACGAGTCGGATGGTTCGGGCAGCGTCGGTTCGGGCGTTGTGCTCGATACCGAGGGCCATATCCTCACCAACAACCATGTGGTCGATGGCTATGACCAGTACGTGGTTACCATGGACGACGGCACCACCTACGAGGCCGAGTTTGTGGGCAACGATGCCTCGAGCGACCTGGCTGTCATCAAGCTCAAGGACGCCGATGCCTCCAAGCTCACGCCGATCGAGATCGGTGATTCCTCCAAGCTCAACGTGGGCGAGTGGGTCATGGCGATCGGCTCGCCGTTCGGCAACGAGCAGTCTGTCTCTACCGGTATCGTCTCGGCGCTCTACCGCTCCACGGCCATGAGCTCTACCAGCGGTAACACCATCTATGCCAACATGATCCAGACCGACGCCGCTATCAACCCGGGCAACTCCGGCGGCGCGCTCGTCAACGACAATGGCGAGCTTGTGGGTATTAACTCGCTCATCGAGAGCTATTCGGGCTCCAGCTCGGGCGTGGGCTTTGCCATTCCGGTTAACTACGCCAAGAACATTGCCGACCAGATCATCGGCGGCAAGACGCCGGTTCATCCGTATCTGGGCGCCACACTTTCGAGCGTCAATGCGCTTAACGCCCGCACCAACAAGCTGAGCACCGATAGCGGCGCGTATGTGGTGAGCGTCGTCGAGGACGGTCCCGCCGTCAAGGCCGGCATCCAGGAGGGCGACGTCATCACCAAGCTGGGCGACGACGAGATCACGAGCGCCGATGGCCTGATCATCGCACTGCGCAGCCACGAGGTGGGCGAGAAGGTCGAGATCACGCTCATGCGCGGCAAGGACGAGAAGAAGGTCACGGTCGAGCTGGGCTCCGACGAGGAGCTGCAGAACCAGCAGCAGGACGACAGCTCGACCGACACCGGCAACGGCGGTATTACCGACGAGCAGCTGCGCCAGTACCTGGAGGAGCTGCTGGGCCAGCAGGGTCAGGGCCAGGGCTACGGCCAGGGCTACTAGCGAGCCGTTTCGCATATGCCGAAGCCAGAGGGGCTGTCCCGCCAAGTGTGGGACAGCCCCTCTTTTCTTATTGATCCGTTGGGGACGGAGGAAAACGGATCGCTTGGGGCTGACAAGAGGCCTGGTCCGGAATGGTCTGGACAGTTAGTTCAGATACGTATAAATCTGGGGCAGCTTGGGATGCGTTTTGAGCAATTTTTGATTGGGATGGGGCTCGAATGGGTGTTTGGAAGGGAGAGCGGGACGTTTACATGGTCTCGAGGAGCCCAAATTAGTTGAAACAGGGGTGTTCGTGCCTGATTCAGCTCTAGGATTTATACGTATCTGAACTAACTGTCCACTCCAGTCTGGCGGCTGCCGATTCGGTGCGGTTCGAGACCGCTATTCGGCCTCATTGCGACCGGTGGTACTCTAGTATCCGTTTGAAATCGAGCGAAGGAGTGCCGCTATGGAGCAATCGAGCCTGTTTGGTGACGGCGTGGACATCGATACCGAAACGCCCGCGAGCGCGGATGCCACCGCACCGGTCGACGCCCGTGCCCAGGCGGCAGCGCGTGCGGCCGAGTTGCGCCACGAGCTCGATTACCACGCCTATCGCTACTACATGCTCGATGCGCCCGAGATCACGGACGCCGCCTTTGACAAAATGCTCGTTGAGCTGCAGGAAATCGAGGCGACCTACCCCGACCTGGTGACGCCCGACAGCTATACTCAGCGCGTAGGTGGCTACGTGAGCGAGCAGTTTACGCCGGTCACGCACATGGCACGCATGTATTCCATGGACGATGCCATGGACCTGGACGAGCTCGACGCGTGGCTCCAACGCACCGAGGATGCGCTCGGCGCCGGTAGCGTCACCTATACCTGCGAGCTCAAGATCGACGGCCTGGGCGTGGCCCTTACCTACCAAAACGGCACCTTCGTACGTGCGGCCACACGTGGCGATGGCACCACGGGCGAGGACGTGTCGCTCAACGTGCGCACCATCAAGGATGTGCCCATGCACCTGTCCGAGCCAGCGCTTGTCCACATGGGCGCCGACTGCGAGCGCACCATTGAGGTGCGCGGCGAGGTCTATATGCCCAAGGGCAGCTTTGTGCGCCTGAACGACGAGGCCGATGCCGAGGGCCGCGACCCCTTCGCCAACCCGCGCAACGCCGCCGCCGGCAGCCTGCGCCAAAAAGACCCCAAGGTCACGGCGCGCCGCGATCTGGCCACCTTTATCTACGCCATCGCCGATACCGACCCGCTGCACGTCCACAGCCAGCGCGAGTTCCTCGATTGGTTGCGTAGCGCCGGCTTTAGCGTCAACCCCAACGTGGCTCGTTGCGCCACGCCCGCCGAGGTCCACGAGTTCTGTGCCCAGGCGCTCGAGCACCGCGGCGACCTGGACTACGACATCGACGGCGTGGTCGTAAAGGTCGATAGCTTTCAGCAGCAGCTCGACCTGGGCTTTACCGCCCGTGCGCCGCGCTGGGCCATTGCCTTTAAGTTCCCGCCCGAGGAAAAGCAGACCGTCTTGCGCGAAATTCGCATCCAGGTGGGCCGCACCGGTGTACTCACGCCGGTCGCCGAGTTCGACCCGGTGACGGTCGCCGGCTCTACCATCGCGCGCGCCACGCTGCACAACATCGACGAGATCCGCCGCAAAAACGTGCGCGAGGGCGACACCATCATCGTGCACAAGGCAGGCGACGTAATCCCGGAGGTCGTAGGCCCGGTGCTCGACAAGCGCCCGGCCGATTCGGTCGACTGGCACATGCCCGAGGTCTGTCCCGTGTGCGGCAGTCCCGTGGTCCACGAGGACGGCGAGGTTGCCTACCGTTGCGTGTCCATCGACTGCCCGGCGCAGCTCAAGGAGCGTCTGCTCCACTGGGTGAGCCGCGGCTGCATGGACGTTGACGGCCTGGGTGACGAGATCGTCGACAAGATGATCGCCGCCGGGCTGATTCACGACGTCGCAGACTTCTACCAGCTCACGGTCGACGATATCGCCGGCCTGGACACGGGGCGCACCTATGCCAGCTCCAACAGCAAAAAGGGCGTCAAGAAGGGCGACCCCATTCCGGTGGGCCTCAAGACGGCTGAGAAAATCATCGCCGAGCTCAACAAGTCCAAGAGCCAGCCGCTCGGTCGCGTGCTGTTTGCCCTGGGCATCCGCCACGTGGGCAAGAGCGTGGGCGAGGTCATCGCCGAGCGATTCCTGTCGATTGACAAGCTCATCTTGGCGAGCGAAGAGGATATTGCCGAGTGCGAGGGCATTGGCCCCAAGATTGCGGCGAGCGTTAAGCAGTTCCTGGCCGTGCCCGAGAACCTTGCCGTGCTGGAGCGCCTGCGTCAGGCGGGCCTGTCGCTCGAGGTCGACCTGGGCGCCGCGCACGCGCAAGCCGCAGCCGACGCTGGCGTGGCGGGCGAGCTCGCCGACGCGCAGCCGCTTGCGGGTCTGACCTTCGTGCTCACCGGCACGCTCGTCAACCGCACCCGCGACGAGGCTGGCGCGGCGCTCAAGGTACTCGGCGCTAAGGTTTCGGGCAGCGTGTCAAAGAAGACGAGCTATCTGGTCGCCGGCCCCAAAGCGGGCTCCAAGCTCACCAAGGCTGAGCAGCTGGGTGTGCCCGTGCTGGATGAGGACGCACTCGAGCAGATCCTTGCGACCGGCCAGGTGCCGGAGGCGTAATGGATATAGAGAATCGCAATTGCTCGCAGGCGGAAGGGCGCACGAAGCACGACCAAGTGCAGGCAAAAGAGCACCTGATGGCGCGAATTCGCATTGCGGAACGTGAGCGCTCGGCAGGTGCGTCTCGCGATGCTTTTGAGGCGTTGACCGAGCTAGAGACGAGGTTCGGTCTAGCCTAGCGATACGGGCACCGTGATTTGCGTCACGTAGGTTGTGGGATCGTCGCTGATGATGTCGTCGATGGGGGCGATTTCGCGTTGCCCCGCTACGCTGCCAACTTGTCAAAAGCCCCGCGCCGGTTGAGCACGGTAAACGCGACAACGCAAATGACCGCCGACAAAATCGATCCGCACGGCGAAGCGATGCCCATGGGAAACAGCGTGTCGGAATAGGCGTTCGACAGCAGCCACGCGCCCGGCACGCGAATGAGCGCCACGGCCAGCACGTTGTGCGCAAAGCCGATGTAGCTCTTGCCGTATGCAGCGAAAAAGCCGCTAAAGCAAATGTGGATGCCGGCAAAAATCGCGTCGAAAATATAGCTGCGCATATAGCCGGTGCCGGCCGCGACCACCGCGGAGTCCTTGGCAAAAAAGCCGATAAACGCCGGCGCTACCAGCCACATCAGCACCGTGATCAGGCAGCCGTACACCACCGAGATGGTCATGGCGTCTTTGAGCACCTGACGAGCGCGATCGCCCTTGCCCGCGCCGGCATTTTGCGCCGTGAGTGCGCTGACGGTGGCGCCCATGGAACTCGGCACAATGAACAAAAAGCTGATCATCTTCTCGACCAGGCCCACGGCGGCGGCGTCGACGAGCCCTCGGTGGTTGGCGATGACGGTGATAAACATAAACGCCACCTGGATGCAGCCGTCCTGCACGGCCACAGGCACGCCGATCTTAAGAATGCTGCCGAGCACCTCGGGCTGGGGGCGCAGGTCGCTGCGCTTAACGTGGATGTTCGTGCGGCGGCTCTTGAGCCACACGAGCGCGAGGGCAACGCTGGCCGTCTGTGCGGTCACCGTGCCGAGTGCCGCGCCCACGGGGCCGAGCCCCATGTGCCCGATAAATAGAAAGTCGAGTGCGATGTTGATGATGCATGCCACGCCGATCACGTACATGGGCGAGCGCGAATCGCCCAAGCCGCGAAAAATGGCCGAGAGGATGTTGTATGCGGCGATAAACGGAATGCCGACAAAGCAGATGCGCAGGTAGGCAGCGGTTCCTTCGACCGCCTCGGCCGGCGTGCCAATGAGCGCCACGATCTGTGGGCACAGTGCGAGCAGGACAGCGGCCAGCACCACCGAGACACCCATAAAGAGCGTAATGGTGTTGCCGATGGCGGTCTCGGCGCGATCGAAGCGGCGCGAGCCCACGGCGTGACCGACGATGACCGTCGTTCCCATGGCCAGGCCCACGAGCGTCACGGTAATGATATAGAGCGTCTGCGCGCCATTGCCCACGGCGGTGATGCCGGCGGCGCCGCTAAACTGCCCCATCATGTACAGGTCGGCCATACCGTAGAGCATCTGCAAAAAGTACGAGAGCATATAGGGCAGGGCAAAGACCGCGATGGTCTTAAGGACATTGCCGCGTGTGAGGTCGTGTTCCATGGGCGAGGCACTTTCTGGCTTGGTTCGTTTAGCTACCAGTGTAGTGAAAACCCTACAACGATTGTAGAGTCAAGGTTTATGTTGGCAGTGGGGCGAAATAAGTCGCGCGCACCATTATTCCGAGTGAATATGGACACACGTCACGAGAACTCGCCGCCGGCGCTAACCTTGCAGAAAACGATTTCGGAATACTTGACACCATTATTCGGCGCGCAATAATACGTGCGTTTGCGAACAACGTTTGATGGGGGTTGAACCTGCGTGCGCAATCTCAAAATACTGTTTTCCTATCTAGGGGCATACCGTCGCGATGCCATCCTCGGCGTGTTCTTTGTGTCGGTCGAGACGGTGCTCGAGCTGTTTATCCCGGTCATCATGGCCAACATCATCGATGTGGGCGTGCCTGCGGGTGATATCAACTACATGCTGCTACAGGGTGCGTACATGTTGGTGTGCGCTGCGCTTTCGCTGGTACTGGGCTTGGGTTATGCCCGCACGTCCGCCCGCGTTGCCTCGGGCCTAGGCGCCAACCTGCGCGAGGCCGAGTACAAAAAGATTCAAACGCTCGCCTTTGGCAACCTGGACAACTACGACGCCAGCTCGCTCGTCACCCGCATGACCACGGACATCACCGTTATCCAAAATGCTGTGGGCAACGGCTTTCGCCCTATGGTGCGCGGCCCGGTGACGCTTATCGTCGGCCTTATCTACGCGCTGATGCTGTCGCGCCCGCTCGCCACCGTCTTTGCGATCATCTTGCCCGTGCTGGCAATCGTACTGGGCGTCATCACCTATCGCGTGAGCCCGCTCTACCGCCAACTCCAGACCTCGATGGACCACCTCAACGGCGTGGTACAGGAGGACCTCACCGCCGTGCGTGCCGTCAAGGCCTACGTTCGTACCGAGCACGAGGAGGCCAAGTTCGACACCGTCAATACCGAGCTCGCCGGCACGGCGACAAAGACCTTTGGCAGCGCGGTACTCAACCTGCCGGTGTTTCAGCTGTCGATGTACGTGGCTGCGCTCTCTATCCTGTGGATTGGCGGCCGCATGATTCTCGCCGGTAAGCTGGGCGTGGGCTCGCTCACGGGCTTTATGAGCTACGTGCTGCTGATCATGAACTCGCTCATGATGATTTCCAGCGTGTTTTTGCTGCTCACGCGCGCTCTTACGAGTGTGGGCCGTATCGCCGAGGTGCTCGATGAGGAACCCTTTATCGCCAACCCCGCGGGAGACCTCGCGATTGCGGCACCAGCGGACGGCAGTATCGAGTTTCGCGACGTTTCCTTTAAATACCGCGCGGATGCAGCCGAGGATGTGCTCGAGCATATCGACCTTCGCATCGAGAGCGGTTCGACGGTGGGCATCCTCGGCGGTACGGGATCGGGCAAGAGCTCGCTTGTGCAGCTGATTGCGCGCCTGTACGACGCTACCGAGGGCGCCGTGCTTGTGGGCGGACGTGACGTGCGTGACTACGACCTCGCCGCCTTGCGCGACGCTGTGGGCATTGTGCTGCAAAAGAACGTGCTGTTTACGGGTACCGTGCGCGAGAACCTGCAGTGGGGCAATCCGCAGGCGTCGGACGATGAACTCCTCGCGGCTTGCCGCGCGGCGTGCGTGGACGAGTTCCTTGATCGCATCGGCGGGCTGGACGGCGAGTTGGGCCAAGGCGGCGCTGGTGTTTCGGGTGGCCAGAAGCAACGCCTGTGCATCGCGCGCACGCTGCTCAAGCATCCGCGCGTGCTCATTTTTGATGACTCCACCAGCGCGGTCGATATGGCGACCGACGCTAAGATTCGCGAGCACATCGCTCGGATTTCCGATACGACCGTGCTCATCATCGCCCAGCGTATCGCGAGCGTCATGGATGCCGATCGCATTGTGGTGCTGGACGACGGTCGTGTCCACGGCGTGGGCACGCACGAGGAGCTGCTGGCGGGCGACAACATCTACCAGGAGATTTACGCCTCGCAGATGGAGTTTGCGAGGAACGCGGACGCCGGCGACGGCAGCGACGATGGTTGCGCGAATGATCCGTTTTCCTCCGTCGCATGCGGATCGCCCTTGGAAGGGGGTGAGCGTCATGCCTAAGACCGCAGCCCAAGCACGCCCGGCCGACCTCAAGCGCACTGTGCGCCGCTTGCTCTCCTACATGGGGCATGCCAAGTTCTCGTTGCTCGCGGTGGGCGTGCTCGCCTCCGTTGCCGCCATCGCGAGCCTCGCCGGCACCTACATGGTGCGCCCCATCGTTAACGGTTTGGCTACGGGCGGGGAGGAACTGCTCGCCAAGCAGGTCATCCTGACGGCGATCATCTACGCCGCGGGCGTGCTCTCGGCCCTGGGCTACTCACAGATCATGGTGCGCGCGGCCCAACACGTGGTGTCCGATATTCGCCGCGACCTGTTCGCGCACATCCAGACGCTGCCGCTCAGTTATTTTGACAGCACGCGCTCGGGCGACATCATGAGTTTTTTCACCAACGACGTCGACACCGTCTCCGAGGCGCTTAACAACAGCTTTGCCAACGTGATTCAGGCCGCCATTCAGGTTGTGGGCACCACGGCTATGCTCATCATCCTTAACTGGCAGCTCACGATTATCACACTCGTGTGCGATGCGGCCATTGTGCTGTATGCGCGCTACTCGGGCGCGCGCTCTAAGCGTTTCTTTGCTGCCCAGCAGGCATCGCTTGGCGACCTGGACGGATATATCGAAGAGATGGTCTCGGGTCAAAAGGTCATCAAGGTCTTTAACCGTGAGGCGGCGAATGTCGCCGGCTTTGCCTGCCGCAACGACGAGCTTCGCCGCACCGGCACCGCCGCCGTGAGCTATGCCAACTCCATGGTGCCCATGACTGTCGTGATTGGCTACGTCAACTATGCCATCGTCGCCGTGGCGGGCGGCATGCTCTGCATCAAGGGGCTCGCCGACGTAGGTGCGCTCGCGAGCTACCTGGTCTTTGTGCGCCAGGCCGCCATGCCCATCAACCAGTTTACGCAGCTCGGCAACTTCTTGCTCAACGCGTTGGCCGGTGCCGAGCGCCTGTTTGCCGCCATGGACCTTGAGCCCGAGGTGAACGAGGGCTGCGTGGAGCTGGTGCAGACGGGCGATGCCGCGTGGGCGTGGAAAATTCCCGAGGGCCAGGGCGTGGGCGCGTACGGGCATTTGCATGACGTGGCAGCCGTTGATGAGTCGGGCCGCGCGGTGGCCGCCGACGGCACCGAGCTCACGTGCGGCTTGGTCCCGCTTGCCGGCGACGTGCGCTTCCATGCCGTGGACTTTTCCTACGTGCCGGGCGCCCGCGTGCTCACGGATCTCAACCTGTTTGCCAAGCCGGGGCAAAAGATCGCGTTTGTGGGCTCGACGGGCGCCGGCAAGACGACCATTACCAACCTCATCAACCGCTTCTACGAGGTCGATGACGGCGAGATCACGTACGACGGCATCGACGTCAAGCACATTGCCAAGGCCAGCCTGCGCGGGTCGCTCGGCATTGTGCTGCAGGACACGCACCTGTTTAGCGGCACCATTGCGCAGAACATCCGCTTTGGCAAGCTCGACGCGACCGACGAGGAGGTGCGCGCCGCTGCCGAGGCCGCCTGCGCTGACTCGTTTATCCGCCGCCTGCCGCGGGGCTACGACACACCGGTCACGGCCGACGGCGCCAACCTGTCGCAGGGTCAGCGTCAGCTGCTCGCCATCGCGCGCGTGGCCGTCGCCGATCCGCCGGTGCTCATCCTGGACGAGGCCACGAGCTCCATCGACACGCGTACCGAAAAGCTCATCGAGCGCGGTATGGACCGCATCATGCGCGGTCGCACCACGTTTATGATCGCGCACCGCCTGTCCACTGTCCGCGACGCCGACGCCATCATGGTCCTCGAACACGGCCGCATCATCGAGCGCGGCACGCACGAAGAGCTGCTCGCCCAGCACGGCGAGTACTGGCAGCTGGCGCATGGCTTAAAAGAGCTGGATTAACCCGTTCGAGCACGATGCTTTGATCCCTCCGTGCCCCTCACCTCGACTCAAACCATCACAACATTCGACGTTTTTTGCCAAAATCGGGAAAGCATCGAATGTTGTGATGGTTTTTCTGCCACTCGACCGGGTGGAATCGCTTTCTTGCGCACGAAGGTGTGCGGACCCGTGGGCAGGGGAATAAGGTTGGTTATCCGACTCCATTGGAGGGCTCATGGACCTGCCGATCGTCCTGTCCCATAAGACTGCCTGGCTGTACCACAACGTGGCGCGCCCGTCCGAGCCGCTCTCGCGAGCAAGCAGCCTATACGATGAGGACTCGCTTGTTAACGAGGCGGAGCCGACCGCGAGCCTGCCCAAATTGGGACTCGATGCCAAGGGGCTGAGGGCTTCAACGGCAGTTGGGATCGTTACCGACTATCTGGTTTCGCTCGGTATTCCACGAGAAGAGATCGATCATATCGACACGCTCGTCAACTTCGATTTTGAGCGTTCGACGCCGGCTGGATTTAGGTGCCACGTGTTTGGGGCGCCGATACCTCCAGGCCATCTTATCGAGGTGGCAGAGGGCCTTCTAGTGGTTGATGAGGCCATGTGCTTTGTCCAAGCGGGTTCGTGGATGAGCGAGCCCGAGCAGCTGGAATATGGGTATGAAATTTGCGCCCGTTACCATTTGAATCATCTGTCGACAGGCGATTATATCGAGATGGGGCAGAGGTATACCGTTGCCGACTTGATCGCCTATTGCAATGAGAACCGATCTCGTCAGGGGGCTATACGCGCGGCCGCCGTGCTCAAGCGCGTGCACGATGGCGCGCGTTCGCCCATGGAGACGGCCACCGCAATCATGGTCGTAGCAAAGCGTTCCCAGGGAGGGCTGGGATACGCCAAGATCGAGCTCAACCATCGGGTCGATGTTCCCAGCGAGTTCAAATATCTCGCTAAGTCCGGGTATTTCGAGATCGACGTATATGCGCCTGCGAGCGGTACGGGGATTGAATACAACGGCTCGGACCATCTTGATAAACAGCGCAGCGCGTCGGATGCGGAGCGTATGACCGTGCTGAGCGCGCTGGGCTTTAGGATGATCGTCCTCACCGGGACTCAGTTTGCCCATCAGCTGCAATTGCATCGGGCGATGAACGCCATCGCGCTCGCAATGGGCCTTAAGTGCGACCGAAGCGAAGCGTTCCAGAAACGTCAGAACGACCTGCGAGAATTCGTGATTCGGCACTGGGGCGGCGTCCTTTAGGGGCGCTTGGGTCCCTCTACAGGGTGCTGTGGGCAGGCAAACCATCACAACATTCGACGGTTTTCGCCAAAAACGGGAAAAGTGACGAATGTTGTGATGGTTTGTATGCTGAGGATGGGCTTGGGAAGCCGGTCTTGCTCGAAGCGACCTGTCCTGTCGTACGGGTGTCGGCATGATTCTCTCGTGGGGTATTATGTTTTCCGAAGAATAAAACGCCGCGTGAGGGGAGGACTGCGTGGACGGGCACGTGCAACATGACGGCTTTGGCCGCGATATCAACTACCTGCGCATTGCCGTTACCGACAAGTGCAATTTCCGCTGTATCTATTGCATGCCGGCCGACGGCGTGGCGCCCCGTGCACACGACGAGCTGCTCAGTGCCGAGGAAATCGCCCGCTTTGTGCGCTTGGTGGCGGGGGAGGGCATTCGCCGCGTGCGCCTGACGGGCGGCGAGCCGCTGGTCAGCCGCCGTATCATTCCGCTCATTCGCGACATTCGCGCGATCCCGCAGATCGAGGACATCTCGCTCACCACCAACGGCGCCCTGCTGCCCGGGCTGGCGCCGCAGCTCAAAGACGCGGGGCTTAACCGAGTCAACATCTCGCTCGACACGCTCGACCCTACGCTCTTTGGAAAGATCACGCGCCTGGGCCGACTCGAGCAGACCATGGCTGGCATCGACGCGGCGCTGGCTTGGGGCTTTGAGCCCGTTAAGGTCAACTGCGTTGTGGTGCGCCGGCTCAACCAGGATGTGGCGGCCCTCGCACGGCTGACCGTCGACCGCCCCATCCACCTGCGCTTTATCGAATACATGCCCATCGGCGACGAGCGCACGAGCTCGCATTGCGCTGTGGACCCGCATGCGCCCGCGCTCAATCCCGAGCTGTGGGACGCGAGCGATACCGTGCCGAGCGACGAGCTGCGGGCGCGCATCAATGCCGGGGCCGCCGTGGTGGGACTGGGCGAGCTCGAGCCGCTCGACATCAACGACGCTCCTGCCGGCGCGGGCCCTGCGCGCTATTGGCACTTTCCGGGCGCGGCGGGAACGGTTGGCTTCATTAGCGCCATGTCCAACCATTTTTGCGCGAACTGCAACCGTCTGCGCCTGACGGCCGATGGCAACGTACGTCCGTGCCTGTTCAGCGATGCCGAGTATTCGGTGCGTGAGGCGTTGCGCCGTGGTGATGATATGCAGGTGCTTTCGATTTGGCGCGATGCCGTGGCCCACAAACCGCAGGAACACGCGATAATTGAGGGCACGCAACGATTTATGTCCCAAATCGGAGGATGATTATATGGCCAAGAGCAGGTACGCCGATGCCACCAAGGCCGCTCGCAGGGCCGCGATGTCTGCCCACAAAGTCACGGCTGCGGCGAATGCTGGTAACGCCGACGCGTCCGCGCAGCCGTCCACGAGCGATAACGCCACCGAGCCCGCCCGCGACGCCCGTCGCGACGAGCTGACGCACGTGGACGCCAAGGGCGAGGTTCGCATGGTCGACGTGTCCGACAAGGCCGAGACCCATCGCATCGCTATCGCCGAGGGCACCATCCTCATGCACCCCGAGACGCAGGCTATGGTGCTGCAGGACCGCGCTAAAAAGGGCGACGTGCTTGCCTGCGCGCGCGTGGCGGGCATCATGGCCATCAAACGCACGAGCGACATCATCCCCATGTGCCATCCGTTGCTCATTACCAAGAGCAAGTGCGACATTGCGCCCATCGCTCCGGCGGGGACGCCGGCCGAGGACGTGCCCGAGGGCTGGGCACCGGCGCGCGCGGACGGGCAGGTTGGCTTTCACGTACTGGTTACGGCCGGCGTGACGGGCAAGACGGGTATCGAGATGGAGGCCCTGACCGGCGCGAGTGCCGCGTGCCTAACGATCTATGACATGTGCAAGGCGGTCGATCGCGGCATGGAGATCGTCGACGTGCGCCTGCTGCACAAGGAGGGTGGCCGCTCGGGCGTGTGGGATCGTGCCGAACGCCAGGCCGCTGCTGTTGAGGCCGTGGCCGCTGACGGTGCCGCGCCCGCAAGCGCACCCGTCGCCGTCGCACCCGCAGCTCCGACACCGGCCGTCCCCGCGATCGCGTTTATCGGCTACCAAAACTCGGGCAAGACAACGCTCGTCGAGAAGGTTATCGCCGAGCTCACCCGCCGCGGCCTGCGTGTGGGCTCGCTCAAACATCATGGGCATCACGGCTTTGATATCGATGTGCCCGCTAAGGACACCTGGCGCCATCACCAGGCCGGATCCAAACACGTGGGCCTCATCTGCGCCACGCGCTGGGCGGAGTACGCCGACACGCGCGAGGAGGACGAGATGCCCGCGCGCGAGCTGCTGTCGCGCTACAACGATGTCGACGTGGTGATCATCGAGGGCTACAAGACCGAGGGCTTCGATAACATCGTCGTCGCGCGATCCGGTGTCGACCGTCTGCGCGGCAAGAGCTCGCTCGACCTGGTCGACGGTCACACGCTGGCCCTCGCCTGCAACGAGGCCCTGGCACGCCAGGCCTTCGACGCCGGCTTTGCGACCCGAGCCATCAACATCAACGACGCCCGAGCCATCTGCGACCTCATCCAAGATCATCTGGCCTAAAACCTGCCAAATAGGGACAGGTTTATTTTGGCAGGTTTTATCTGGGCAAACGTCATTTCCACCACAAAGGGGCCAGGCACCTTTGTGGTGGTTTTTGCTTTGGTAGATGTGTGGGACATGCCTTACAATCTACCAAGTAGTTCATGACGGGCGAAAAACGGAGAGAAGGGGCTTGATGCGTCCTTAATGTTTCATGCGGATAGATTGATTTGACAGACGGTGGCGAATGCCCGCCGTCCGTATTCGTATGAAACCAGGAGTCTCCATGCTCGCCTCTCTTTTCTCAAAGCCTCAATCATCGCTGTCCGCGCAGGCAAAGCGCCTGGTGGCGATGCGCTTTCTCATCTACACCGGTTTTCAGACCAGCTACTTTATCGGCGTTATCGGAACGCTCACCTATGCAGACGATGCCTCGGTCGTGGCGACATCGCTGGCCGTCCTGTTTATGAACGTATTCGTGATCCTGGGATCCTTTGCGGGTGGCGCGGTGCTCGACGCCTGGGGCCCGCGCCGTCATTTCTTGCTGAGCATCGTGGGCACGCTGGCAACCGGCGCGGCGATCATCGTCTTTGGCAGCGCGACCGGCATCGTCCTGCTCGGCGCGGTGCTCCTGGGCTTTGTGATGGGGTTCGCCCAGCCCATCGCTACATCCTATCCAGCCTACCTCACCGATGATCCTCTCGAGCTCAAAGACATCAACTCCGCCATCGCCATGTTTTCAAACGTGAGTATCATCGTTGGTCCCACGCTGGGCGGCTTTGTCGCGGCGGCTGCGTCGTCGCGCGCGGTGTTCGTGCTCATGATGCTCTTTACCGTACTGGCGCTCGTCGCCGGTTGGGGCTTTAGGCCGCAAGCAGGTCGCGTCGCCGCGCGCGAAAGTACTCCCGCGGATAGCAGCACAACGGCAAGTACCGCCAGTCAAAGCTCCGACTCCAGTAAATCCACCCGTGCAACCTTCGCGACCAGCATCAAGACAGTCTTTACCAACAGCGTCCTCGCGTTACTTTTCTGCATCATCTTCCTCTCGAACTTTGGCTATGGAGCTTTCGATCCGCTGGAGTCGTTCTTCTACCGCGATGTCCTGCACATCGGTGTTGAGTGGATGGGCTGGCTCTCGTCGGCCAGCGGTGTGGGCGCGGTGCTAGGCGCCGTGGTCGCGCTCCGCTTGCCGCCGCGCTTCGTCAGCCTCAAAACGCTGCTCGTGGCGCTTATGTCCGTGGGCCTGGGAAGCCTGCTCTACGTGGGAACGCCGTACGTGGGCGTAGCCCTTGTCGGCCAGATTGCCCTGGGCGTGGCCTGGGGCGTCGTCAACCCGCTCCACAACACCATCGTACAAACGACGGCTCCGCTCGAGCAGCTCGGCCGCGTGAACTCGGTCATGGGCTTTGGCAACATGTTCGCCGGCGTGGCGCCGCTGGCGATTGCCCCGTGGCTGGCGGCAACATTTGGCGTACAACGGACACTCGTGGGGGCGGGCATGGTCGTGACGGCGGTCCCTGCGGCGTTGCTGCTGTTTGGACGAAATCATTTGGATCGTGCCGTAAAGCGGTAAGAAACCATCACAACATTCGATGAAAATCGCGATTTTACCGAATAACGTCGAATGTTGTGATGGTTTGGCCCGCAAACGTCGCAACCACCACAAAGGGGCACCTTTGTGGTGGTTTTTGCTTTGACGGGCCGCGCCCGCGCCTTGGTATACCATGTACGCCGTTCACGAATACACCCCACACCGCCGCACAACCCAGAAAGGCCTCCATGGACACCACCTTCAGCCACATCAAAGCCGTGTTCTGCGATATCGACGGCACGCTGCTCACGAGTCAGCACACGGTGTCCCCGCGCACCGTGGCGGCGATCCGCGCCCTGCGCGAGCGCGGCGTGCTGTTTGGCCTGTGCACCGGGCGCGACGCCCACGCGACCGAGGCCATGTACGAGCTCTGGGGCATCGAAGGCCTGGTAGACGTGATGGTGGGCTGCGGTGGCGCCGAGGTCATCGACCGCGCGCACGACATCAACGAGCTGAGCTATCCGCTGCCGGGCGAGACCATCGCGCGCATCTGCAAGCACATGGCGGACCTTCCGGCAACGCCCGTCTGCCCCCGAGACGGCGTGTTCTACGTGCCCGAGAGCAACGCGTGCGTCGAGCACCTGTCGCGCGTTGACGGCGTGCCCTACCAGGTGGTCGATTTTGCCGAGTTCTTGCGCGAGCCGCAGCCCAAGGTGATGTTTACCATGGCGCCCGAGGTGATGCCGCGGGTGATTGAGCGGGCGTCGACGTTTGCCGATGACACTGTTAAGGCGGCAGCTCTGCAAACCACGCAGCGGCTCTACGAGTTCATGGATCCGCGCGTGTCCAAGACGCGCGGCCTCGTGCGCGTGGCGGAGCTCAACGACATGGAGCTCCAGGACATCTGCGTGTTTGGCGATGCCGATAACGACACCTGCATGGTGGCTGACGCCGGCGTGGGCGTGGCCATGGCAAACGGCAGCGACGCCACCCGTGCCGCCGCCGACTTTGTAACCGCGAGCAACGACAAAGACGGCATCGCGATCTTTATCGAGGAACATCTGCTGTAGCGCAGGGGGAGAACCACCACAAAAGGAGCAGGCACCTTTGTGGTGGCCTCAGGCGATTTGGGTGAATTGATGCCTAAAATCTGCGCGAAAATCCAAATAACGTTGTCTGAACATTACGCTTCTAACCACCGATGAGCTAAAGATATTCCCATCAATTTGGTAGTCTATTCCTCCCGGTTAATGACCTACCGCTCACGGTCGATTTTCGACCGTTCACAGGATGTTTGCTCTTGAGCAAAATGTTGTGCAAATAAATAAAATGCTATTAAAAAACTGATAACTGGCTTAATTACCAGTAGAAATAGATATTTTATAGCGAATAAACGAAGGTTAATCCGAGCAAATGTCAAGAGAATTGAGAATTCGCTACAAAACTATCGGTATTTTTGCTTAGATGTTCAAACAATCGTTACAATATGAACTATAAGCGTGCGCAATTACAGATTGTGCAGATACGTTTGATAGTGAAAGAGCAAGATCGCGGTCTCTTGGGGAGGAGACATCGATGAAAGCGAATTCAGAAAAAACTAAGCAGAGCAATAAAGCGACGCACCGTGTACTGGCAGGCGTTTTGTGCGGAGCCTCCGTGTTGAGCCTGGTACTGTCGCTCGTCATGCCCCCGATCTCGCAGGCCATTGCCAACGACGCCCAGACAGATTCTACCGAGAAAACTGTGATGGGGGGGGGTTCCTCAAGTGAGTCTACTGATGTAGACAACACCAACAACGGGGATACCGAAAACCAGAATAGTGACGAGACCGAGGGCGGCGAGTCTGGCGACGATGCTACTGGGGCTGATCAGTTGTCTGATGACACGGAAGCCGATGGTGCTGCGCAGCCTGCGGATGATGGAGAGCCTGTCTATAAGGTCGCTACTATTGCAAATGAAGGTGAGGCTCAGGGACTTCAAAAAGATGCGGACGATTACACGCTGCTGAAGAGTGGCGATGATTTGTCTACCTATCTTGACATGGAGAATAAGCCCGAAAAGCTGCGTCTTGCGGCTGATATTAGTTCGAGTACACCAATCGCCATCAGCCAAAACACCACGATCGACCTTGCGGGTCACAAACTTTATTACCGCACTGGCAACAACGACACGTTCATTAAGGTAACGAGTGGTGCACTTACTATTGAAGATTCTGCAAAACCAGTCGATATACCTTCTCCTGTCGGCGATAAAAATACCGGCCGGCCCGCAAGCATGGCATGGGATGGAAACAACAACGCTACTCTTACCTACTATGTGACAACAAGTAATCCAAAGGAAGATAGCCTTGGCACCACTGAAACCACGACACGGCATGATGTTAGCGGTTTCGGTGCAATCGTTGCTGCGTCCGAAGGCGGATCGGTTCAACAGGTCATTTCCGTTCAGGATGGCGGTACGCTTAACCTCACCGGCGGTATGATCACAACGCCGAAAAACTTGGCTGACAATGGCCATATTATTTTTGCTAAGGGCGAGAATAGTAATACCCAAGTGAATATCAGTGGTGGTTATATCGCTGGCGCGAATCTCAATCAGCAACGTGGCGGCTGGGGCGGCGGCCTGTGCGTAGCGGGCGCGAAAGTCACGGTCAACATGACCGGCGGTGTGATCGCGGCGAATAAGGCTGCTTCCGGTGGTGGTATTTTTGCCGACAGCGGTGTCACGTTGAATCTCTCCGGCGGTGTCATCTCGGGTAATGCTACGTACGATAAGGGCATCGGCAACACCTGCGGCGGTGACACCGGAGACGGCGGATACGGTGGCGGTGTTTATACCAAGGGCGCGAACGTCACCATCGGCGGATCTGCCAATATTACCAACAATCGAGTTGACGCTTGGATTGCTGATTCCAGTGTTTACAACTTCGGTCTGCTTGGCGGCGGCGGAATTGCATGCACACACAGAGGGACGTTAACCATGACGGGTGGATCCGTTACTGCCAATTACTCCAAAGAGGCCGGTGGCGGAATCTACGCTGGTTTCCATAATCAGCCAATTACGTTCTCCATGACTGGCGGCACGATTGCCGGCAACGAATCTGTAAACGCCGAGGGTGGTGGTCTCCGTATTTCCACCGGTACTACCGGCGTTATTGAGGCGGCAAGTGCGTCCAACAAGGTTTACATCACCAACAACAAGACCATGACGGGCGGTACTACCGGTCGCGGTGGCGACTGGGGTGGCGGTGGAGTCTTTGTCCAGACGGCTGGTACGCTTAACCTTCGCGCAGCACTCGTAACCAAAAATGAAGCTGGCGGTTGGGGCGGCGGCATCGGTGCGTGCCCTACCGGTCAAACGATTGTGACGCATACTAATGGCTCAGCAATATATAGCAACACCGACCATGGCGAGAATTCCTCTGCCGGCGGTAATGGTAAGAACGAGGACAGCCAGTCCAAATATATTACCGATACCTTCAAAACAGCCGGCCATCAGGACTTCTTCCTGGTACGTAATAAAGATGGCGCGAATAAGACGATCGCTGTCGTCCTTGGCAAGATGCTCGGCGGCGGATCGGCTGGTTGGCAGGGCACTTGCGACGGAAATCCGATTACCATCGACCCAAATGGCGGCGCCGAGGCCAAGTATATGTTCGGTCTTCAGGCTAATCCTTCCCCAGATGCAGTAAATAAAGCGCAAGCAGCGGCTACGACCATCATCAGTGGCAACTACTCCTACACCCACGGCGGCGGCATCATGACCAACGGCGACCTCATCGTCGGTGAGGTTACTTCCCTGGACGTGTATCCTGCAATCAAGGTCAAGGCTAACAAGGTCCTCATGAAGGACGGCAAACCGCAAGGCCTCACGGGCCACGGCTATAAGTTCAAGCTGTTGGGTAAAGCCGCCGATTCAGCTGGGGAGCCGTATTGGAATACGGACGGCTCACTTAACGCAAACGGATGCGAGGCGACGTCCGAGGTTACCGTTAATGAAAGTGGAGAGATCGTCATTGATACGGCTGCGAACTACCAGTCGGGCAATTACGACCTCTACCTTGTTGAAGTCCCTATCAATGAGGAAGGCACGACCTTTGATAAGGCCATTTACAAAATACATATAAAGGTTGGTACGACACCAGTTAATACGACTAACCTCTTGGGGATCAATATTAATCGTTATGAAGTTGATAAAAGCGCTTCCACAGTATCCGTTAAAAGGGAAGGCGAAACGGGCTTCACCGAGTGTAAATCTCCTGAGTTCTATAACTGGAGTGTAGATCCGAAAGACAATACAATCTCGACCGTAAAAATCGGCAACAGCTCCAAACCTGCGTTTACGAACGAGCTCCCGCCCTACCAGACCTCGGGCACTTGGACACCTCAGGTGACCAAGAAGGTCGATGGTGGCGAGATGAAGAGGTTCAAGTTCGAGTTGTACACCAAGGATGCCAGTGGCAATGAGAAGGTGCTCAATACCCAATACACTAGTAAGGGGACGGGCAATGAGGCAACGGTGACGTTTGCTGAGCAGACAATTGGCCCACTTGGCGTCAAAGATCTCACCAATGGCAAAGCAACAGTCACCTACTATATCCGTGAATGTGCCGCCAACAAGAACGAAGGCACCAAACACGAAGGCTACAAGAACGACACCAAGACTTTCAAGGTCGTGGTGACGGCAAAGGATGACGGCAAAGGACATCTAACCTGCACGCCGACCTACTACGAGGTCGACGCCAGCGGTCATGAGAGCACGAGTCCAACCTCCATCCCCACCTTCACCAACACCTACTCCACCTCTTTGCCCCTTTCTGGTATGTCGGGCGTCACTCTGACGTACCTTGCCGGCGCGGCGGTGCTTTGCGCTGCTGCGGCCTGGATGCACATTCGTCGCAAGGCGAATGCGAAGGGAGGTAAGCGTCGTGAATAAGAAAGTTTGCTCCTTCCCGATCTTGTTTGCGCTGCTTGCCCTCCTGATCGGCACCTGCGCGGTTGTGTTCCCCGCTTCCGCGCAGGCCGCGCCGACCTCGACCGGTTCCATCACGGTGAGCGGCACCGTGGCGAGCAGCTACGACGCCTACCAGATCTTTAGCGCCAACGTCGTCGACGGCGACAGCGACGCCAAGATCGCCACCGACCTCGCCTGGGCAAGCGACGCCGCGCGCGACGCCGTCCTGCCCGCGCTGCACAGCGCCGGCATGCCCAATTCCCAGACCACCGCGCAGGAAGCTGCCGAGTGGCTCAACACCGATTCCCACCTTACGAGCGCGCTGAGCGCACAGCTCGCTCGTTCCCTCCAGAGCTCTGGCGCCGAGCTCGTGGCTCTTAACGCGGGCACGACGGCCGAGCTGCCCTGCGGCTACTGGCTCATCGTCGCCGACGACGACGCCATCGCCCAGGGCGAGGCCGGCACCGCGCCGATCATGGTCCTGGTCGGCGGCAGCGCCGTCACCGTCAAGCCCAAGGCGGCGACCCCCAAGGTCGCCAAGCATGTGTTGGAGGACGGCACCGCCTCCTGGCAGAAGGCCGCCGACGCCACGGTCGGCGACGACCTGTACTGGCGCCTCTCGGCAACGGTCCCGGCGGGTCTTACCGCCTATGACACCTATACGGTGCGGTTCGTCGACACCATGGGCGCGGGGCTCGACCCCTCCAAGGTCGCCGCGAGCATGCGCGTGTACGTGGCGGCGGGCACGGACGGCGGCTTTGACGCGGTCCAGACCGGCAAGGACGGCCGCGTCGGCACCGAGCCCGCGAAGGGCTGGACCGACATCACGGCCCAGTGCGCCACCAAGGTAGCGGCGGACGGAACCTTCACCGTGCGCACCGGCGACCTGATCGCCGCGCTCGGCGGGGCCGACGCCTTTGCCGCGGGCGCCCGCGTGGTCGCCGTGTACAATGCGCCGCTCAACGGCGCATGCAACCACGGCATCGCGAAGGGCAACCCCAACGAGGTCTACCTGCGCTACCCGCGCTCTCCCTTTGCCGACCAGTCCGGCGACGCCGGCTTCACCTGCACGCCGAGCGACGATGCGTGCGCCTACACCTGGGACCTCGCACTCACCAAGCGCGGCAGCGACGGCGACAAGCCACTGCCCGGGGCGGTCCTGAGCATCGCCGACGACCGCGGTCGCACACTGGCGGCCGACGGTACGTGGGATGCGGAGGGCAAGGCCACCGTCACCACGGGCGAGGACGGCCGCGTGACCGTCTCGGGCGTGGACTCGGGCAAGCTGGAGGTCCGCGAGCTCAAGGCACCCAAGGGCTATACCGCCTTTGAGGGCACGCGCTCTGTGACGGTCAAGGCCGAGGGCCTGGACGTCGACCAGGTGGCCGCCGCCAAGCCCAAGCTCACCATCACGGCCGAGTCGCCCCTGCGCGCCGACAGCGCGGACGGGTCGACGGGCAGCCTGGAGGCGTCGCTCATCAACACGCCCGCCGGCACACCCCCTAGCATTACCACCGGAGGCTTTATGCCCTCGACTGGCGATATGGCAATGTACGCCGCGGCCGCCGCAGCGGTCGCCGGAGCCGCGCTCATCGTGGTCGCGCTCCTGGTCAAGCGGGGAGGTGGCAGCCATAAAGAGTAGCTGGCAGCCCCACAGAGAGCGGGGCGAGACGTAGCGAAGTAGATGCTAAGACACAGACAGATGATGACCGATCGAATGAGAACCAAACGGAAAACGGAGGAAAAGAAGATGAGCATGAACAAGAACATCGCACGCCTGGCAGTAACCGCCGGCCTCACAGCAGCGCTGAGCTTCGGCGGAGTCATGGCCCCGGTGACCATGGCGTTTGCGGCCGAGGGCGGCAGTCTCACAAGCTATGTGCCGACGGCGACAACGATCGGCAACGTAACCATTACTGAGAGCACCTATGCCGACACCACGTTTAAGGGCATCCAGATTTTCAAGGCCACGGTGACACAGGATAAGGCTGATGCGGATGGCGATGGCACCGCTGAAGGAGATTGGAAAGCGGACGGCGATAAGACGCTGTCTGATATTGACTGGGCATCTGATACCGTGAAGAACGCTGTGACCGGGGAATTTGCCGGTGTTTCTGGTGCGCCTGGCGCAGGTGCTGGAGCTCAGGAATGGGCCAAGTACATTAACGATAACAAGGGCGGCAATGTTGGCAAGGACGCTCAGGTTGATGCCAACAGTACACTCGACAAAATCGCTAAGTCGCTTGAAAATCTGACGTGGAAAGACGCGAAGCAGGGCACCAAAGGGACCTTTGATGGAATTGACGCGGGCTACTGGCTCTTTGAGACAAAGTCGGTTGGTAAGACTACTGGGGAAGATGGTAATGATGATGCTTACACCTCGCCGATCTTCACTGTCGTCGGCGGCGCCGATGTAAATGCGGAGCCCAAGAAGGACGTCCCCAATGTCACCAAGGCCGTCAAGGACGACAAGGACGGCAAGTGGGTTACGGACGACAGCAAAACTGTTTTCCAAGCTGCAAACAAGGCGGCTGACTCCGCTGCTGGTCAGCTGGTTGAGTATCAGCTTGCCGGTACTGTCGCGAGCAACATCAACACGTACATTAAGTACAGCTATACCTTCACGGACGAGCTTCCTCTCACGATGGCTCCAGAGCTTGGCAATGACAACAAGCCCGTTGTCGAGGTTAAAATTGGCAAGAGCATCGTTAGTTCCGATTCCTACACCGTGTCTTACAGTACGGATGGCGGCAAGAATACCCTGTCCGTCTCTTTCGATAATCTGAAAGAAGCCAAGGATTCCAGCAACAACACTATTACCGTTAACGGCGATTCGAAGGTCTATGTGAATTACAAGGCCAAGCTTGATCCTGCGAAGATTTCGGCAGACATGCTCGGTAAAGCACAGGAGAACAAGGTCAAACTGACCTACTCCAACAACCCGCACACTACTGACACCGGCACCACGGTCGATCACCCCGCCTACGACTACACCTACGGCATCGACGTTATCAAGGTCGGTAGCGATGCAGAAACTAAGCGTCTTGAGGGGGTCGAGTTCACGCTTCAAGAGAAAAACGGCGATACTGTTGAAGAGAAATATATCGACTCCAAGGGCGTGAAGCACGAGAAGACTGACAAGGTTACGCTCAAGACGGACAAGGACGGCAAGATCAGCGTCATCGGTCTTGACGAGGGCACCTATATCCTCAAGGAGACCAAGCCTGCCCCCAGATACAACAACTCTGCTGCCAACGGTGTTACGTTTACCATTGCGCGTGGCACGCTTAAGCAAGACCGTTCTGATGTAATTCCTGAGGCGAATTCTGCCAATGTCACAGCTGCTGATGGCGTCGTGAAAGACAATATGGCGACCGCTTCTACCGGTAAGCTCAGCTTCACCATTGTCGACCAGAAGGGCTCCGGCCTCCCGCTCACCGGCCTTAACGGCATGACCTTCACTTGGATCGCTGGTGGCGCGGTGCTGTGCATCGGCGTGGCGCACCTCATCCGCAGCCGTAAGCAGGCAGAGGAGTCCGAGCAGGAGTAACGCTCGCTCACCCATCCCTTTGGCAGGTGGGATGTGATGGCCATGAGACTTGCGGACACCTTTCTCGCCCATCCACGTTCTTGCTTTGCCATGCTCTTTTCGGGGCAGATTCCGCACTGGAGTCTGCCCCGTTTTTTTGGATAACGCAGCCAGCCTCCATCGTCCGATGAATCAAGCGTATGAATATCGAACAGATGTTTGCAATTATTGCGTTTACCAGCTGTGGGTGCATACACTCGCAGTAAAATACCCTTGCGACGCATCCCGTGCGCGGGCGGCCGACGACTCGATCGGAGGTCCCCAAATGCTGAAATTCCTTAACGCGCTCGCCGCCTTCGCGGCGGTGGGCACGTTCGTCATCGCGTTTTTTGACTCGTATGAGGTTCGGTTTAAGGTCCGTAGGCGCACGCGCGGTGCGGACGGTAGAAGGCATTTGCGCCGCAACAAGCGCAAATAAGAATGCCCGGGGTTAGAGGCCCGGGCATTTAACAACACCGGAAACTGGTCGCCCGCGCTCCAAAGTACTTACGCGGGGTGCGTCGTTTCCTGTAGCTATTGTATCCCGAATCGCCCAGCCGATTCGGGACATTTTGAAAACTCAAATGCGGGCCTATGCATGAGAGGAAGCTCGTTAATTCCGAAAATAATGTATAATTCCAATTTAAACTGGAATCAAACGAAAACGATGGAAATGAACGAAGCGCTAATCTACTTACAAGAAGCACTAGGCCTCTCCGCCAAGACCAAAACTTGGCCTGGATCCGCACACTTGCCGCTGCATCTGCGGGCGATTGAGGTCCGCGCTGTTGACGCAAACGGTTTTTCGTTTTTGCTTGCAAGTTTGCCTACTGGCGTCGGGCTTCCCGAGGCTAAGAGGGTCTATAGTCAGCTAGCCTTGCGCGCGGAGACTCCTGTTGTCGTTTCGTTTCCTGATGCCGATGCACGTCAGCGCAAAGCATTGGTCGCACAAGGGATTCCCTTTGTCTGCCCGGGTAGACAGGCTTTTCTTCCATTTATGGGCACGGCCTGCACGGAGAGGGGCGGTGCCTGGTTTCGCAATCATGCGACCAAGATGTCACCCAACGCGCAGGCTGCCGCAATCTGGGGAGCAACCCAGGAGCCATATCGTCCCTATGACCTTTGTCGTGCGCTTGGGATTTCGGCAAGCCGCGCGAGTGAGGCCATAACCGAGCTTGTTGACAGGGGGCTCGCGAGGCGCGAGCGTTGCGAGCGACGTGTCGTCGTGTTCCCTGTTGCCGTTGATCTTCTGCTTAGCGAGCACATGACAGAGCTCTCCTCGCCTGTCTCGAAGGTCTTTTTTGCAAGGAAGACACCGCAGATCGACTGTCTTGTTGACGCCGGGGAGACGGCGCTCGCTGCGCGTTCGATGCTCGCTGCGCCGGGTATGGAACAAAAGGCCGTCTTAAGAAGTGCATGGCGTCAACTGAGCGACCTCGAAGTCGCAGACGGGGAGTTGCCGGATAACGAGACGGCGATGATCCAAGTGTGGCGCTATGCGCCCGTGTTTGCCGACTCCTCCCGTGTTGACGACATTTCGCTTGCGCTATCTTTGGCGGCAATCGACGATGAGCGAATTCAGCTCGAAGTCAATCGCATGTTTGGAAAGGAATATCCATGGCAAGAAGCGCTGTAGAAGGTCTTCAAGAATTTCAGCAGCATATGCAAGAAGCTGCAGGATCGTATGCCCTTATCGGCGGCACGGCATGCGACATTTTGCTCGCGGAGGCGGGACTTCCGTTTAGGGCGACTCACGATTTTGATGTGGTAATTGTCGCCGATGACCGGTTGCCTCAGACGGCAGAAGCTATATGGACTTTGGTGCGTGATGGCGGTTACCGCTGCGGCTGGGGCGAAGGCAAAGGCTCATGTTTTTATCGGTTTACAGAGCCTAAGAGGCCGGGTTACCCCCATATGATTGAACTCTTCGCGAAGTGCCCCGACTTTCTAAAGGGTCGTGAGGGGATTGATGTGGCGCCAATTCACGTTGATGAAAACATAAGCAGTCTTTCGGCAATTTTGTTGGACGATGCTTACTACGGCTTGTTCCTTCAGGGAATTCGAACCGTAGGCGGCGTTTCGGTCCTGGGGACGGAATACATTGTCCCGTTCAAAGCGAAGGCGTATCTCGACCTAAAAGCTAGAAGGGAAGCGGGGGAGAACGTTGATTCGAGGAAGGTAAAAAAGCATAAACGCGATGCGCTGAGGCTTGCTCAATTGCTTGGCGAGTCGGAAGGTGTCGACCTAGGCGGAGAACTGAAGGACGATATGCTTGCGTTTGTTAAAGATTGTGAGGTGGGCGACGTCAATCTGAAACAGATTGGGGTTGCGGGCGTAACGATGGCGCAGTTGCTCGAGACGATGAAAGCAACATATGGCTTGATTGGTTGAGTGGAGTTACGTGGCCCGGACGGTGCAGTCTAGCGGCGTTGTCCGGCGCATGAGCTCGCTAATCGGCTATTATTTGTTTAGACAACTTGAGTTGTAGAGGAGTGACCGGCGATGGTGCAGGGCGCCAAACATATGAAGAGCAATAACGCCGCGGCTAACGGTGGCTCAAGCCCTCAGCCCAAACCTCAACCAAAGCCCAAGCGCCGCCGCAAGCGACTGCCGCGCTGGGCCGATCGGCTCATCACCATCGTGATCATCCTTATTGGCGTGGGCCTTATGACCTGGCCGTGGATCTTGGACCGGCTCGAGGCCTCGGGTGTGTTCAACCAGATCAGTACCGTGTCCAGCACTGTGGACGCGCTGTCTGCCGAGGAGCGCGAGCGCATTTTGCTCCAGGCTCGCTCCTTTAACGAGCAGCTGGCGGGCGAGGCCACCGAGCTCCCCGCCGACCAGATTGAGCCCTACGCCCAGCAGCTCATCTTTGACCGCGACCCCATGATGAGCTGGATCGAAATCCCCTCCATCGACGTGAGCATGCCCATCTACCACGGCACGAGCGAGGAGGTCCTCATGGCGGGCGTCGGCCACCTGGAGGGCACGAGCCTGCCGGTGGGCGGCACCTCGACGCATTGCGTGCTCACCGCGCACTCGGGCATGCGCAACCTGAGCATGTTCGACGACATCCATTCGCTGGAGCCCGGCGACCTGGTGCTGCTGCACACCATGAACAAGACGCTCGCCTACAAGATGGTGGACTCCGAGGTGGTGCTGCCCGAGGAGATGGAGTCGCTGACCATCGAGCCCGGCGCCGACAAGGTGACGCTCGTTACCTGCACGCCCTACGGCGTGAACGACCATCGCCTGCTGGTGCACTGCGTGCGCACCAAGTACAGCAAGAAAGACGTCGACAAGCAAAAGTCGCTGGCCGGCCGCCACTGGGGCAAGCGCGAGTTTGCCGTGCTCATCGTGGTCGTAGCCATTGTGCTGTTGCTGCTGGACATCGTGATCCACGCGGTCCGCAAGCGCCGCAAGGTCAAGGCCTCGGCATAAGGCATCGTTCAGAACCACCACAATGGAGACAGGCACCTTTGTGGTGGTCGGAACTTCCAAACCATCACAACATTCGATGAAAATCGCGATTTTGACGAAAAGCGTCGAATGTTGTGATGGTTTTCGCTATGGACGGCGCGGTTTTCGTTGTGGACGAGACGGTTTTCGCTGTGGACGGTGCGGTTTCGCTGCAGAACCGCCAGCCTGCCGCCTGCTAACCGCCGCCCTCGTTACGTTTTCGCTGCATTTAGGTAAAGCACCTGCTCCAAGCGGAGTTGCCTTGTATACTAGAGCGGTTTAACTGTTATGCGGAAGGGAGCGCCTATGGCACTCAGCGAGAAAGACGTGCGCGGCATCGCCGAGTACGCAAAGATCGCACTGACCGATGACGAGCTCACCCAGATGACGTCCTACATGAACGACGCCGTCCAGATGCTCGAGCCCGTCTTGCAATATGACTTGCCCGACGTGGAGCCCACGTTCCATCCCATCGGAAGCCTGTCCAACGTGATGGGCGATGACCTGCGCGAGCCCGAGCGCGACCTGCCGCTTGACGTTGCGCTCGAGAACGCCGGCAGCGCGCGCGACCGCTACTTCCGCGTGCCGTCCATTTTGGGAGAGGGGGAGAGCGAGTAATGGCGCAGAGCTTCGATTCCCTTACCGCCGCCCAGATTGCCGCGGGCGTTTCCGCCGGCGACTTTACCGCTACCGAGGTGGCCCAGGCCTCCCTTACCGCCATCGAGGCGCGCGAGGGCGGGGTCCAGGCATTCCTGCAGGTGGCGCCCGAGCTTGCGCTCGATGCCGCCGCGCGCGTGGATGCCGACCGCGCTGCAGGCAAGCCGCTGCCCCCGCTCGCGGGCGTGCCGCTGGCCATCAAGGACAACATGAACCTTGTGGGCACGCGCACCACCTGCGCTTCCCGCATGCTCGAGGACTACCAGAGTGTCTACACCGCCACCTGCGTTCAGCGTATGCTCGACGCCGGCTGCCTGCCCATGGGCAAGGCCAACATGGACGAGTTCGCCTTTGGCAGCTCTACCGAGAGCTCGGCGTTCCACCGCACCAACAACCCCTGGGATACCGAGCGCGTGCCCGGCGGCTCCTCGGGCGGCTCCGCTGCCGCCGTCGCCGCGGGCGAGGTCGCGCTCTCGCTGGGCTCGGATACCGGCGGCTCCATTCGCCAGCCGGCGTCGCTGTGCGGCGTGGTGGGCTTTAAGCCCACGTACGGCGCCGTAAGCCGTTACGGCGTAGTTGCCTTCGGCTCGTCGCTCGACCAGGTGGGGCCCTTTGGCCGCACGGTCGAGGATGTCGCGCTGGCCATGAACGCGCTTACCGGTGCGGGGCACGATCCGTATGACTGCACCAGCCAGGATTGCGCCGTCGACTTTACCGAGCACCTCAACGACAGCATCGAGGGCAAGCGCGTGGGTATCATCCCCGCGTTTATGGAGGCCGAGGGCCTGACGCCCGAGGTTAAGGCCGCTGTTCAGCGCGCCGCCCAGGAGCTGCAGAACCAGGGTGCCGAGCTGGTCGAGGTCGACCTGCCGCACCTGGACGCCGCCATCGCCGCCTACTACGTCATCGGCCCGGCCGAGGCGTTCTCCAACCTGGCCCGTTTCGACGGCATTCGCTACGGCTATCAGGAGGAGGGCTGCGCCAACCTGTCCGACCAGAGCTCGCTTTCGCGCGCCCACGGCTTTGGCGCCGAGGCCAAGCGCCGTCAGATGCTCGGCGCCTACCTGCTGAGCTCGGGCGTGTACGACAAGTACTACTACGCCGCGCAAAAGGCCCGCACGCTCATCACACAGGACTACGACGCTGCGTATGCCAAGGTGGACACCATCCTCATGCCCGCCTCGCCGCGCACGGCCTTTAAGTTTGGCGAGATCAGCGACCCCACGCAGATGTACCTCTCCGACCTGTACACCATCTCGCTCAACATTTGCGGCAACGGCGGTATTTCGGTGCCGCTGGGCCTGGGCGTGGATACTCGGCTGCCCGTTTCTGCCCAGCTGGTTGGTCCGGCGTTTAAGGACCGTCAGCTGCTCACGTTTGCCCGCGCCCTGGAGCGCGGCTTTGCCGATGCCGCTACGGGTGCGCCCGCGCTTTCCGTCGCGCCCGATTTTGCCGGGAAGGGAGGCGAGCTGTAATGAAGGAGCTTTCCGAGGTCCTGCAGGATTGGGAGGCCGTGATCGGCCTGGAGATCCATACCGAGCTCACCGCACTCGATACCAAGATGTTCTGCAACTGCAAGCTCAGCCACGATGACGAGCCCAACGCCAACGTGTGCCCGGTGTGCCTGGGCCTGCCCGGTGCCCTGCCGGTGCCCAACAAGCGCGCCATCGAGAGCATCGTCAAGGCCGGTCTTGCCACCAACTGCGAGATCCAGCGCCACTCGATGTTCTATCGCAAGCACTACTTCTATCCCGACATGGCCAAGAACTTCCAGACCACGCAGGGTCCGGTCGCCTTTGCCATGTACGGCCATCTGGACCTGGACGTGACCGGTCGCGGTGCCGCCGAGCGCCCCGACTGCGCGTTTGGCGAGGCCGAGGCTCAGAGCCTGGCGAGCGCCTCGGCCAACGCCGAGGGCCTGTCCACGTCCATGACGTCGACCATGCGCGAAGGCAATCAGCGTGCCGGTCACCTGGCCAGCTACGATGCGTCCAACCTGCAGATGCCCGAGCGTCGCGAGGACGGTTCCTACACGGTGCCCATCCGCATCCTGCGCATCCACATGGAGGAGGACGCCGCCAAGATGGTGCACGTGGGCGGCGCCGAGGGCCGCATTACCGCCGCGGCCGAGTCGCTCGTCGACTACAACCGTTGCGGCACGCCTTTGATTGAGCTCGTGACTGAGCCCGATTTGCGCACGCCCGAGGAAGCGCGCCTGTTTATGGAGAAGCTCCGTCGCATCTTTGTGACGCTGGGCATTTCGGACTGCTCAATGGAGAAGGGTTCCATGCGCTGCGACGGCAACGTGTCGCTGCGTCGCCGCGGCGAGACCAAGCTGGGTACCAAGACCGAGCTCAAGAACCTCAACTCGTTTAAGAGCCTGCATGACGGCCTTGCCTACGAGATTTGCCGCCAGGCCGAGGTGCTCGAGGAGGGCGGCATTATCTATCAGGAGACCCGCCACTGGGAGCCCAGCCGCAAGCGCACCGTGGTCATGCGTGTCAAGGAGACGGCCGACGACTATCGTCTGTTCCCCGACCCCGATCTGGCGCCGTTCGATCTGGACGACGAGTTCATCGACCGCTGCCGTGGCGAGATTCCCGAGCTGCCCGATGCCAAGCGCGCCCGTTTTGAGGCCGACTTTGGAATTAAGGCGGCCGATGCCGAGCAGATTGCCGGCGACCCCGAGTTTGCCGAGTTCTTTGAGGCCGCCGCTGCCGGTATGGCTGGCAAGGAGGCCCAGACGGTCGCAAATCTGCTGGTCAACGAGATGATCGCCTACCTTAAGGGCGCGGGCGTCTCGCTGACCGAGTCCGGCATCGCGCCGGCTCAGGTGGCGGCACTCGCCAAGCTGCTGGCGACCGATGCCATCAGCTCCAACCAGGCGCACGAGGTCTTTGAGGCCATGGCCCAGACCGGCGACGATCCCAACAAGATCGTCGACGAGCGCGGTATGCGTCAGGTGAGCGATGCCGGTGCGCTGCAGCCGATCGTGGACGAGGTGCTGGCAAACTGTGCCGAGCAGGCGCAACAGTACCGCGACGGCAACCAGAAGGTTATCGGCTTTTTGGTGGGTCAGTGCATGAAGGCGAGCCGCGGCAAGGGCAACCCGAAGCTCTTCAACGAGTTGCTGAGAACGTCGCTCTCGTAAACGGGAACCCGGGAGCCCCGGCAGGGCGGGTGCTTCCTCAAAATTTCGAACAGTCCTGCGCAAGACGAAGGCCACATTAAGTGGCCTTCTTTGCGTGCGGAACTCATTTTGAGCAAGCATCCGCCCTGCCGGGGCTCCCGGGTTCTGTGACGACTCGGCCGTTCGGGTCAGGTAGGCTGAATGGAATAGAGTGAATGGGCGCGCCGTTGGCGCGCCCATTTTTGTGAATGTGACAAAGGGACAGTCCCTTTGTCACATTGCAGGTGACCTCCTCTGCATGTGGAGCTCATTGGTCTGTCCCTTTGCTGGCTCCTTACTGGTGTTGGGAGCGCCAGGTGGTGGGGGTGGTGCCGGTGTATTGTTTGAAGGCTTGGGTGAAGGCGGCTTGCTGAGGGTAGCCTAGACGCTCTGCCACCTGCGCTATCGTGAGCGAGCTATCGGCCAAAAGGTCCTGTGCTCGCTCCATACGGCGTCTGCGAATGTAGGCGCCTAGGGACTCGCCAGTTTGGGCCTTAAAGGTGGCGCATAGTTTGGAGCGGCTTGTGTAGAGCCTCTCGGCCACCTCGTTGATACCCACATGTCTGCCTTTGTCGAGCGCGCGCTCAATCATTGCCGTTGCTTCTTCGGCAATGGTTATGCTGGCGCGTGTATCTGCCGCCTGCCGCGCCTGTTTGTGGGCCGCGCGCGAACAGGCGAGCTCCGCGACCATGGTCTCCACGATGCCCTGCATATAGACGTGTCCGCCTACGGTGCGGGCGCGGTCCTCGTTAATCCGGCGCAGCGTGTGGCAGATGGCAGACGTCGCCTCCTCGTGCCATGGCTCGGCAAACGCCTCAAAGATTCCCGCGAACTCGGTGGGATAGCGGTGCTCCAGTTCGTCAAAATATCCAGGCAAAAAGAGCACCGAGCGCGAGTGATAAAGCTCCCCCGCAAACAGCGGGCTTAATTCCTCGCCACAGCTATCTTGGATAAAGCTGCAAACGGCATTGTTTGGCCACGGACCACTCAATGGTTTGAGGTTCGCGGGCGTTATGCCAGCCTCGGGCATGCATGTAAGTGTGGGCGCGCTGACTTCGCTCACGCAGGCGTATGGCTCGGGTGTGTATTCGGCCAGGTACATATCGTGCGTCGGGGTGATGAAATGCTCCATGACGATGCAGGCAGGGGAGAGAGGCATGATCCATGCGCGGCCGTGCGCCCGATCGTTTGCCACCTCGCCGGTAAAGACGGCGCCCTTGCCGGAAAGCTCCAGGCCAAACTGCTCAAACTGTGGTGCGTAGAGCTCAGTTATGTCGGTCGCGGCCCGATGCATTTTCAAAAGCGTCCCCTTCCTTTGCAGAAACGTCCACGCCTGGCTCGATTGTGAGCCATGGCTAACATATCAATGATAAGTTGATTACGGTTAACTCTCAAGCCGTTAGAAAGGAATCTCATGGCAAAGGGATCAAAAAGTGAAGGCGGCGGTATCGGCGAGCTGCTTGCATATGCCGGCGACCGCAAATTCCTAACGTATTTGGGCATGACCCTCTCGGCGCTCTCGCAGCTGCTGAGCTTTGGACCGTACGTGTGCATCTGGTTTGTCGCGCGAGAGCTTATCGCTGTGGCGCCTAACTGGAGTGAAGCCACCGATATCGCGATGTATGGCTGGTGGGCCGTGGGTTTTGCCCTGGCAAGCATCGTAGTTTATTTCGTGGGGCTCATGTGTACGCACCTGTCTGCGTTTCGCTGCGCGTCCAATATCCGCAAGACTACGAGCGAGCACCTGCTTAAGCTGCCGCTTGGCTACTTTGACACGCACGCCACCGGTGAGCTGCGCCGTATTGTAGACGGATGCGCCGCCTCCACCGAGACCCTGCTCGCGCACATGCTGCCCGATATCGCCGGCGCCACTGCCATGGTCGCAGGCTTGCTCGTGCTGCTTTTCGCCCTCGATTGGCGCTTGGGGGCGGCATGCCTTATCTCGGTCGTCGTTTCGTTTGGCGCCATGGCCACCATGATGGGCGGCAAGGGCGGCGAGTTTATGAAGGCCTACATGGGAGCGCTGGTCAAGATGAACAAGACCGGCACCGAATACGTACGCGGCATCCCCGTGGTCAAGGTGTTTCAGCAGACGGTCTACTCCTTTAAGGCCTTCCACGATGCGATCGCCGAATACGCCGACATGGCACAAAACTATTCGGGCACGTTCTGCCGAGGTCCGCAGGTACTCAACCTTACCGCGCTCAATGGTCTTGTGGCATTCCTGTTGCCCGTGGCGTTGCTGTTGGCACCGGGTGAGACGGACTTCGCGCATTTTATGGTCAACTTCACGTTTTACGCGATATTTTCGGCCGTGGTGCCGACGGCCATGACCAAGCTCATGTTTGTGGGCGAGGCCTCTCAGATGAGTGCTGATTCGCTGGCTCGCATTCGAAGCGTCATGGATTCCAAGCAGCTCTCCGTGCCCGCCCAACCCAAGCACCCTGCCGGCGGCGACGTGCGATTTGAGGACGTGAGCTTTACGTACGAGGGTGCCGAAGCACCTGCTGTCAGCCATGTGAGTTTTAGCGTTTCCGCTGGTAGCACCCTCGCCCTGGTGGGTCCCTCGGGTGGCGGTAAGTCAACCTGCGCAAGCCTGATCCCGCGTTTTTGGGATGTTTCCTCGGGTCGAGTGCTCGTAGGCGGTGTGGACGTTCGCGATATGGATCCGCACGAGCTTATGGACCAGGTCGCCTTCGTGTTCCAGACCAACCAGCTGTTCCGGCAAACACTTGCCGATAACGTGCGCGCCTCCAAGCCTACGGCCACTGACGACGAAGTGCGTGCGGCCCTCTCCGCAGCTCAGTGCGACGACATTGTGGCCAAGCTCCCGCAGGGCATCAATACCATGCTCGGTGCCGGCGGAGCATATCTTTCGGGCGGCGAGGTCCAGCGCGTGGCCCTCGCCCGCGCGATCCTTAAAGACGCGCCTATCGTGGTGCTCGATGAGGCCACGGCGTTTGCCGATCCCGAGAACGAGGCGCTCATTCAGCGCGCCTTTAGCAAGCTGGCGGCGGGTCGCACGGTCATTATGATTGCGCACCGGCTTTCGACCGTGGTGGGCGCAGACCAAATCGTGGTGCTCAACCAGGGCAGCGTGCAGGAGTCGGGTACCCATGCCGAGTTGCTGTCCCAAAATGGCCTGTATGCCAAGATGTGGGCCGAATACGAACAGGCCGCGAGCTGGAAAATCACTGCAGCGACCGCGGATGCCGCCGTCACGAAGGGAGGCGAGGCCTAAATGTTCGCCTCATTCCAAAAGAAGTATTTCCTATCCGATAAAGGCGTCGCCGGCGTAAAACGCGGCATTTTCTGGACCACGCTCACCAATCTTATTACCATGGCCGGCATGGGCTTTTTATTCCTGGTTATGGCCGGTTTTGTCGAACACCTCGCCAGCGGGGCTGACCTGCCGGATGCCCTGCCGATCGTGGGCGGCCTCCTGGTCTTTTTTGTGTTGCTCTTCGCTTCTAACTGGCAGCAGTATTACTACACCTACTGCATCTTTTACGAGGAGTGCGGCAAGCAGCGTATGGAGATTGCCGAGCGCTTGCGCAAACTGCCGCTGTCGTTTTTTGGTCGTCGTGATCTGGCCGATTTAACCGAGACCATCATGGGTGACGTCCAGGCCATGGAGCACGCCTACAGCCACGTGCTGGGAGAGCTTTGGGGTGCCATCATCGCAAGCGCCATTGTGTTCGTGGCGTCGCTGTTCTTTTGCTGGCAGCTGGCGATCGCGGCGTTTTGGAGCGTTCCCGTGGCCTTTGCCGTGCTGTATCTAACACGCGGCCCCATGACTCCGGTGTTCGATCGCGTGCGCGCCGAGAAGGTCAAGGTTACCGAGGCGATTCAAGAGACGCTCGACTGCGTTCGCGAGATCCGCGCCACCAACCAAGAGGCCCATTATCTTGAGGGACTCAACGTTGTGATCGATGCCGAGGAGCGCGAGACCACCAAGGGCGAGCTCGCTAACGGGCTTTTGGTCAACTCCGCCTTTGCCATCCTGCGTCTGGGCATTGCCACTACGCTGGTCACGGGTGCTGCGATGGTCGCCTCCGGGCAGGTCGACTTTTTGGTGATGTTTGCCTTCCTGCTTATGGTGAGCCGTATCTATGCGCCGTTTGACCAGGCGTTAATGTTAATGTCCGAGCTGTTCGTCGCCGAGTCGTCTGCCAAGCGCATGCGTTCCATCATGGAAGAGCCTGTGGCGCGGGGCAGCGAGAAATTTGAGCCCGCGGGCCACGATGTGGTGTTCGATCACGTGGCATTTGGCTATGGTGCGGGCGAGGACGGGCGCGCCGGCGAGAAAGTTCTTACCGATGTGAGCTTTACCGCCAAGGAAGGCGAAGTTACGGCGCTGGTCGGTCCTTCGGGTTCCGGTAAGTCTACGGTGAGCCGCCTGGCCGCACGCTTTTGGGATGCCACCGCGGGCAAGGTTACCGTGGGTGGCGTGGATGTTGCGAGCGTCGATCCCGAGGTACTCCTGCGCGACTACGCCATTGTGTTCCAAGACGTACTGCTCTTTGACGACACAGTGATGGGAAACATCCGCCTCGGGCGTCGTGACGCCACCGATGAGGAAGTCTTGGCTGCCGCACATGCCGCCAACTGCGATGAGTTCGTGAGTCGTATGCCGCAGGGCTACGACACCATGATCGGCGAGAACGGCTCCAAGCTCTCCGGCGGCGAGCGCCAGCGCATCTCCATCGCTCGTGCGCTGCTTAAGGACGCGCCCATCGTGCTGTTGGACGAGGCGACGGCAAGCTTGGATGTGGAGAACGAGACCGTGGTGCAGCAGGCGCTCTCCCGTCTGCTTGCAGGTAAGACGGTTATCGTTATTGCCCACCGTATGCGTACGGTGGAAAATGCCGACAAAATCGTTGTGCTCAAGGATGGAGTGGTTGCCGAACAGGGCACTCCGGCGCAGCTCAAGGCAGCAGGCGGAGAATTCGCCCGCATGGTCGCACTGCAAAAGGAAGCGGCTACCTGGCAGCTGTAGGAAAGGGGACCAAGATTTCCAAAGGTTAACTTTGGTTGACCATAATAGTTCGATTAAACTAGTCTCAAAAACGTGCTCGAGCAAACTAATGAACTCGGGTGCTAAGGCACCATGCCGCGCTTGTGCGGCAAAAGGGAGAAGCAACATGAAGAAGTCGACTTTTAACACCCTGCTTGTCGGTGGCGGTTTTCTGCTTGGCACGGCCGGCATCAAGCTGCTCACCAGCGCTCCGGTAAAGAATGCCTGCGTGCAGGGTATCGCGTGCGGCATGCGCATCAAGAACGGCTACCAGGACATGGTCGAGCAGGCCAAGGCCAATGTCGATGACATGGTTGCCGAGGCTGCTTACATCACCCAGAGCGAGGCCGCTGCTGACGAGGCAGCCGAGTAACGCTCCCAGGCACAAACTATGAGATTCTCGATTATTAGCGAGATCCCCGGCAGGACCCGTCTTCAATTGGCGGGTCCTGTGCCAGAGAGCGATCTCGATGCACTTCTTAAGCTTGGCGGCGACATCGACGGCGTGCGCAAGGTGCGCGTTTATGGCCGTATTGGCCAGATGGCGCTGGAGTACGACGAGCCGCGCCGCGCGAGCGTGCTCGACGCCTTGGGCGCACTCGATGCTCAAGCTATCGCCGATGCCAAGTCGGGCTACGTGATGCAACTCGAGCCGCGCAAGCACAAACTCGTTATGGACCTGGCGACACTTATCGGCGCCCACTACGCGCGCCGCTGGTTCCTGCCTACGCCTCTGCGTGCGGTGTTTGTCGTGGCCGGTTACATGGCATTTTTGCGCGCTGCCCTTCATGAGCTGGCGCAGCCACGCCTGACCGTTCCCGTGCTCGACGCTTCGGCCATTGGCATTTCGTTCGTTAAACGTGATGTCGACACCGCGGGTCAGACGATGTTCCTGCTCAACGTGGGCGAGCTGCTCGAGGACTACACCCGTGCCATGAGCGAAAACGAGCTCATCAACTCGCTGCTCGACGTGCCCGACAAGGCGCAAAAAGTCGTCGGCGACACCGAGGTAAGCGTTGCTGCGACCGAGCTCGAGCCCGGCGATCTGGTAGCCGTGCGCACCGGCATGTCCATCTGCATTGACGGTGTGGTCGAACAGGGGAGCGCCATGGTCAACCAGGCGACCCTGACCGGCGAGCCGTTGGCCGTCGAGCGCAGCGTGGGCGACGACGTGTTCGCCGGCACCGTCGTGGAGGACGGCAGCATTTTGGTGCGCGTGCGCGCCAATACGGCGCAAACCAAACTGCGCTCAATCGTCTCGCTCGTGCAGACGGCCGACTCGCTCAAGTCCGAGGGCCAGTCGCATATGGAGGACCTTGCCAACAAGATCGTCCCGTGGAACTTCCTGCTCGCGGGCCTTGTTGCGCTTACCACCCGCAGCCTCATCAAGACCTCAGCGGCACTGATGGTCGACTACTCGTGCGCACTCAAGCTCACGGGCTCCGTCGCCGTCATGACCGCCATGAGCGATGCCGCCAAGATGGGCGTCATGGTCAAGGGCGCCAAGTACTTTGAGTCGTTTGCCAAGGCCGACACCATTGTGTTTGATAAGACCGGCACGCTTACCGAGGCGCAGCCGCGCCTGGCTTGCGTGCTGACGACCGACGGCTGGAGCGAGGACGAGGTCCTGCGCCTTTCTGCCTGCCTGGAGGAGCATTTCCCGCATCCGGTGGCGCGTGCCGTGGTCAACGCCGCCCGCGAGCGCGGGCTCGAGCATCGTGAACGCCATGCCGCGGTCGAGTACATCGTGGCGCATGGTATTGCTTCGTCCATCGAAGGTCGTCGCGCAATTATTGGCTCGGCACACTTTGTGTTTGAGGACGAGAGCGCGCAGCTCGAGTCCGACATTAAAGAGCAAATCGAGTCCCAGATGCAGGGCCTGTCGCCGCTGTATCTGGCGGTCGATGGCAAGGTCGTCGGCGTGCTCGGTATCGAGGATCCGCTCAAGGCCGGGGTCCGTGAGGCCATCGCCGACCTGCATGCGCTGGGCGTCAAGCATGTCGTTATGCTCACGGGCGACTCCGAGCGCACGGCCGAGCGCATCGCGCGAGAGGCGGGCGTCGATGAGTTTAAGGCCGAGCTGCTGCCCGAGGACAAGTACGCGTATGTGGAGCGCATTAAGGGCGAGGGGCGCCACGTTGCCATGGTGGGCGACGGCGTCAACGATTCGCCGGCGCTCGGTTTGGCCGACGTGGGCCTGGCGATGGGTGGCGGAAGCGACATTGCCAAGGAGGTCGCCGATATCATCCTGACCGATACGGATCTGGCCGCAATCGTGCGCCTGCGCCGTATGAGCCAGGGGCTTATCGACCGTCTGACGAGTTCGTATTCCAAGGTGATGCTCACCAACTCGGCTCTGCTGGCGCTGGGCATTACCGGCGCGATTACCCCGCAGGCGTCGTCGTTGCTGCACAACGGCTCGACGATTGCCTACAGCCTGGGCAACGCAAAGGCGTACCTGCGCTAGCAGACGTGTTCGCCCACGTTATCTGGCCTGCGCCCAGACGGCATCGGTGTCGTCCGGACGCAGGCCTTTTGCATTTGAACATTTGCTAACTTCTCTATATAGTGTTGCTAGCAAGGCTAGCAATTGAAGGGAGCGAGATCGACGTGGGTGCTGTTAGCGGCATGGCGCAGGTGAACGTTCGCGTAGATCGCCAGGTCAAGAACCGTGCCGAGGAAGCGCTGCAGCTTTCGGGCAGGTCACTGCCCGAGCTCATCAAAAAGGTCGTGGCCAAGGTCGCACAGGGTGGCGGGCAGTGCGAGGAAGTGCTTGCGGCCGTCGACGACCGGCAGCAGACCGTCGCGCCCGATACGCCGTTCGCCGCGTCGTGGGCAGCGGCAGACCGGCTTTATGCAGATTTGGGCATCGCTACGTCGTCCGTGTTCGACGATCGCGATTGGGACGCAATCTATTCCGAAGCCATGGACGAGCGCTATCGCCAAAAGGGGATGATCCTGTGAGCGGGTCTCCCCTCAAAATAATGGTGGACGCCAACGTATGGGTTGATTCGTTTTGCGTCGACCATGCCGAGTCGCTTGCCGCGCGTGCGTTTATTGGGCAGGCGGCGGAGACGGGGGCATTGCTGTTCTTTCCGGTGCATATCGCCAAGGACGTGCTGTACGTTGTCCAACATGAGCTGAAGCGTAGCGTTCTTGCCAGCGGGGGAGCGCTCGACGAGGCTTCTGCCCGCGCGATTGGCGATGCGGCACTGGCATTTGTTCGGAACATGACCGAAAACGCCACAGCCGTGGGCGCTGATGCATCCGATCTGTGGCTAGCCGACAAATATCTGACGCTCCATCGCGATTACGAGGACAACTTGGTACTCGCCGCATGCAAACGCGCCCAGGTTGATTACTTGGTAACTAACGATCGCAAGCTGCTCGAACATGCCGATCTTGCAGCAAAGACACCTCGTCAAATGATGCCGATTCTGGCTTTGGTCGAACGCGGCGGCGCGGCTATCGGTTGACGCGAACTGTTTGCGGGCCTCTTGGACGACGATGCGCCAAGGGGCCCGCGTCTGCTATTTACAAAAGCTCGGCCTTGATGGCGGGACTTTCTGCGAGCTTTTCGGCGGCCTTTTCGTCGGAGCTGTCGAGTGCTGCCAGACTGCGGTAGACCCACTCATTGACCTGGGTGTTCTTGACGCCTGCGGTCTGCATAAGGGCGCCTACCTCGCGGATTGCTGCGAACAGATCGGCTTTGGGACCCGCGAGCTCGACCTCGATGCCGTGGTAGGCGGCCACGCCGCGGTTCTCACTCACGTGGTCGATAAAGCCCTCGACGGTCTCAAGCTGCTGGGCGAGAGCTGCATCATCGTCAGCGTCCAGCGCAACAAGGGCGTTCGAAACCGTGAGGGCTGGATGTCCGCAGGGGACAAAGCCTTCGATGACATCCATAGCTTCGGTAATGGTTGAGCCCAGGCCTGCGAGGGCATCGACGAGTTGCTGCTTGGTATCCATAACGGTCCTTTCGACGGGTCAATTTTGCTTGGCGAAAATATACGTGACGCGATCGGTAGCAAAAGTGCGAAGTGCGGCGCACGTTGGGGTCTTCACAGCTCGTGCATAGAACAGCTGCCTGCTTTCAGAACGTGGTAAGATAACTCATCACAAGCGGGGCTCGCCCCGTATGTTCCTTGAAAAGTCGACGGTTATCGGGTGTTTGTAGGCCCGATACCATCCAGACTTTCCCGACATTCGGGGGCGACTGGTTTCGACACGATAGCTCTGAGAGAGGAAGCAAGCCGAGGTCTCCTCGCCTCGTTAAACAGGGGTACCGTCAAATTGAATTGACAACAACTCTTCTTTTGAGCCTATGGCTCTCGCTGCTTAATTTATAGCGGCGCGTCAACCCGGTGATTTCCCCGTCACCGGCGCGACGTCATGTTAGGGGAATGCTCCCGCGCACGTAATCGGTATGGCGCGGGCTAAGACCGAACCGGTTGGGATGCCGCGAGCGTGTCGCTGCGCGCAAAGCGTCCGAGACTAAACCAGCGACTGAGCTTGGAGATGCCAATCAGGGGGCTTTCGTGGACCGGAGTTCGATTCTCCGCGCCTCCACCATAAGCAACAGGCAGGTAGATACTCATATCTACCTGCCTTTTTATTTCTTGTCCGTACCGCGTAGAATCGAACTCTGTGCAGGGCGCGAGCGTAAAGAAAACGCCTCAGTGACGCAGAGTGGGACGTGCTTTCCCAATGGCGGCCCAGGCGGAAAGTTCATCCCGGAATCCGCGCTCAGAACGGGACGCGCTTTCCCAGCGGCGGTCCAAGCGGAAAGCGCATCCCGGAATCTCGCCTCAAACTGGGACACACTTTCCGCTTCACTTGCCGCCTCAAAAAACCTGCGCTCTCGCCATCCCAAAACTGGGTAGAAGAAAGCCAAAACGCAATCGCAGGAGGTCGATATGACTGCAGAAGATAAGGCAAAGAACGCCGGAAAGGTCGCGCTCGTTTTGGAGGGCGGTAGTTTTCGCGGGCAGTTTACCGCGGGCGTGCTCGACGTTCTCATGGAGGCTGGCGTCGAGATTCCGGCTGTCTACGGTGTATCGGCCGGCGCCCTCAACGGCGTGAACTACAAGTCGCACCAGATCGGCCGTGCCAACCGCATCAACCTGGCTTTCTGCAACGACAACCGCTTCATGGGCGCCGCGTCGTTTGCGTCCACGGGCTCTATTGTGGGTTACGACTTTATCTTCAACGATGTCCAGGACCGCCTGGATCCCTTTGACAACGAGACGTTCGACGCGAGTCCCATCGAGATGTACGCCGTTGCGACGGACATGCTGTTCGGAACCGCCGCGTACCTCCCGGTCAAAAGCGCCGTACTTGATCTCGATGCCGTGCGCGCATCGACCTCGTTGCCGCTGGTGACGCCGCCGGTCGAGATTGACGGGCACAAATACGTCGACGGCGGCGTGGCCGATTCGGTCCCCATCGAGCACGTGCTGGAGGAGGCGGGCTTCGATCGCGCGGTCGTCATCGTCACGCAGGACCGTTCGTACGAGAAAAAGCCCTACGAGTTTTTGCCGGCCGCGCGTGCGCGTTATGCCGACTACCCCTATCTGCTCGAGGCTATCGAGACGCGCCACGACCGCTATAACATCCAGCGCATGCATCTGTGGAAGTATGAGCGCGAGGGCCGTGCGCTGGTCGTTGCTCCGCAAAAGCTGGTCGAGGTCGGCCATGTCGAGCACGATTCGGCAAAGCTTTTGGACCTGTATATCCAGGGCCGTCAGGAGGCAAAGCGCCTGCTCGCGGAAATCCAAGAGTTCGTTGAGCGCTAGCGACGGCGAACCTTCAAAAAATGACAACAGCTAAAGAGCTGGAAAATCACGGCTCGTGGATGACATGTGCAGAAACTCTGGTCGGAGCCAAAATACCTGTTGACTCGTACGGCGAGCGGGGTAATATGGACGGGTTACTTGCAGAGCCCCGTGAATCTCTGTAACAACACGTACTGTACATGGAGGAGTCTAAGTGATTTCGAAATCGACTCACTACGCCAAGCAGGGCGAGGTCCAGCGCAACTGGGTTCTCGTCGACGCCGATGGTGCTGTCCTGGGCCGTCTTGCCACCCAGATCGCAATGATCCTGCGCGGTAAGAACAAGCCCCAGTTCACGCCCAACAGCGACTGCGGCGACTTCGTTGTCGTCATCAACGCCGATAAGGTCCAGCTTACCGGTAACAAGGCCGACACGAAGACCTATTATCGCCACAGCGGCTACAACGGCGGCCTCAAGGCTGAGAGCTTCCGCCAGGCTATGGAGAAGCACCCGGAGAAGGTCATCGAGCGCGCCGTTCGCGGTATGCTGCCCAAGACCACCCTCGGCCGTGCCCAGATGACCAAGCTTAAGGTCTACGCTGGTGCCGAGCATCCGCATGCTGCCCAGAACCCCACGAAGATTGAGCTGGAGGCTTAAAGATGGCTGAGAACACCGTTGTCTACCAGGGTACCGGTCGTCGTAAGAACGCCGTCGCCCGCGTCCGTCTCGTCCCCGGCACCGGCAAGGTGACCATCAACAAGCGTGACGCCGAGCAGTATTTCGGCCGTCATCAGCTCGTTGAGAACGCCCTTGCTCCCTTCAAGGTGACCGACACCGCCGGTCAGTTCGACGTTATCGCTCTGTGCGATGGCGGCGGCATCTCCGGTCAGTCCGGCGCTCTGCGCCTGGGCATCGCTCGCGCTCTTCTGAACGCTGGCGACTACCGTGCTGACCTCAAGAAGGCCGGTTTCCTTACGCGCGATGCTCGCGTGGTCGAGCGCAAGAAGTACGGCCTCAAGAAGGCCCGCCGCGCTCCCCAGTTCTCCAAGCGCTAAGGTTTTATCTCCTTTCGAGATACAATGTACAAGCGGGGCCTGCCGATTCCTCGGCGGGTCCCGCTTTTCTTTTTCGACTAGGGTGGGCGGTTGCATATCGCCTACTAGGGAAGGAGCGATCCTATGCCCCAGAACATCTTCGGTACCGATGGCGTCCGTGGCGTTGCCAACGCCGACCTCTCGTGCGACCTCGCGTTTCGCCTGGGCCGTGCGGCGACCAAGTTTCTTGGTCCGGATATCTGCATCGGCCGCGACACGCGTCTTTCGGGCACCATGCTCGAGAGTGCTCTGACCGCCGGCATTATGGCCGAGGGCGGCCGCCCGCACTGCTGCGGCGTCATCCCTACGCCTGCCGTGGCGCTGCTCACCGTCCAAAACGAGCTTGATGGCGGCATCGTCATCTCCGCTTCGCATAATCCGCCGGAGTTCAACGGCATCAAGTTCTTTAGCCGCAAGGGCATGAAGCTTCCCGATGCTGTCGAGGAAGAGATCAGCGCCTGGGTCATGTCCGAGGAAGCCATGGCTGCCGACACGCTGCCGACCGGTGCCGGTGTGGGCCACATCATCAAGATGAAGGACGCTCGCAAGGCATACGTCGACCACGCCATCGATACGCTTGATGGCCTGAGGCTCGACGGCCTGGTCGTTGCCGTCGACTGCGGCCATGGCGCTTCCTGCCAGACTACGCCCGCCGCGCTGCAGCGCTTGGGTGCCACGGTGCACGCCATCAACACCGATTATTGCGGCACCGACATTAACGTTGAGTGCGGCTCTACGCACCTTGAGCCCCTGCGCGAGCTCGTGCTGCGCACCCATGCTGATATCGGCCTGGCCCACGACGGCGACGCCGACCGCGTGCTGTTCGTGGACAGCGAGGGCAATGAGATCGATGGTGACTACATCCTGGCTATCTGCGGTTCTGACCTTGCCGCTCGCGGCAAGCTCGCCAACTCCGAGATCGTCTCGACCGTCATGTGCAACCTGGGCTTCTCCATCGCTATGAAGGAACAGGGCTTCGAGATGGTCCAGACCGCCGTGGGCGACCGCTACGTTCTGGAGCGCATGCTCGCGGACGGCGCCGTCATCGGCGGCGAACAGTCCGGCCACATCATCTTCCTGGAGCACAACACCACCGGTGACGGCTTGGTGACGGCTCTGCAGCTGCTGGCCGTGCTCAAGCGCACCGGTCGTACCCTCACCGATCTTTCCGGCATCATGAAGAAGTACCCGCAGGTGCTCGTCAACGTGCATTCCGACAACAAGGCTGGTCTGGACGATTGCCAGCCCATCTGGGATGCCGTCGCTGCTGCCGAGAAGGAGCTTGACGGCCGCGGCCGCATTCTGGTGCGCCCGAGCGGTACCGAGCCGCTGGTCCGCGTGATGGCCGAGGCCGAGACGCACGAGCTGACCCAGCGCGTTGTCGACGACATCGTCGAGGTTGTCAAGCGCGAACTTCCCTAATGGTCAAAAACGGGTGCCAAGTGGTAAACTGTTAAGGTTATTTTGATTGATTGGTATGTCCGAGGGGGAGCATGTTCACTAAAGTCCTAAGGTCTTTGGGTATGCGTGGTCGAGTCCTTACGCTGGATGCTCCCATCTCGGGCGACGTCATTCCACTTTCCGAGGTAAGCGACCAGACGTTTGCTACCGGCCTTTTGGGCCAGGGCGTGGCGATTCAGCCCACCGGAACGCGTGTGATTGCACCGGCTGATGCCAAGGTCGAGGCCATTTTTCCCACGGGACACGCCGTTGCGCTTAACACGGTCGATGGCCTGGACGTGCTCATCCACGTTGGTTTGGACACTGTTCAGCTCGAGGGCAAGCACTTTACCGTACATGCGCAAGTGGGTGACATCGTCCATAAGGGCGATGTACTCATTGAGTTCGATCGCGAGGCAATTGCTGCCGAGGGCTACGATGTGACGGTTCCCATCTTGGTGTGCAACTCCGTTGAGTTCTCGAGTATCAAGGGCTCCGTTGGCGTGCATGTCGAAGAGATGGACCAGCTCATCGTTGCTCGCGAGCGCTAGCAAGTGCACGTGGCCATTAGCCTACAATTCAAACACGTTTACGGAGGGCGCCCTTGAAAGAGGACGCCCTCCGTGGCAAGATGGGAAACGTCCGAGGCTAAACAGCTTCGGGTCACCGTGGACGGGCAGGGGCCTCGACGCGGTTAGACACGAGACACATACATTACGCGACCTCGCCCTGGTGGCCGCACACGTTGGTTGCGGCCGACGCGGGCCGCGGGCAAGTGCTTGTAAGGGAGCCTTGCCTCTCTTGTACGAGAAAGGACGCGTAATGAAGATCATTAAAGCTAAAGACTACGAGGATATGAGCCGCAAGGCCGCTAATATCATCTCGGCCCAGGTTATCCTCAAGCCCGACTGTGTGCTGGGTCTTGCCACCGGCTCCACCCCGATCGGTGCCTACAAGCAGCTCGCTGCTTGGTACGAGAAGGGCGACGTCGACTTTGCCGAGGTCAGCACCTACAACCTGGACGAGTATCGCGGCCTTTCGCACGACGATCCCCAGAGCTATCACTACTTCATGCGTGAGAACTTCTTCGATCACATCAACATCGACCTTAACAACACGCATGTGCCCGACGGTTCCAACCCCGACGCCGCCGCTGCCTGCTCTGAGTACGACAAGATTGTCGCCGACGCCGGTTACCCGGATTTGCAGCTGCTCGGCATTGGCAACAACGGCCACATCGGCTTCAACGAGCCCGATGACCACTTCTCCAAGGGTACGCACTGCGTCGACCTCACCGAGAGCACCATTCAGGCCAACAGCCGCCTGTTCGACAGCATCGACGATGTTCCCCGTCAGGCCTACACCATGGGTACCCAGACCATCATGTATGCCCGCATGATCCTGGTCGTCGCCAACGGCGAGGCCAAGGCTCAGGCCGTGCATGACATGTGCTATGGTCCGGTTACGCCCGAGTGCCCGGCTTCGATCCTGCAGCTGCACACCAACTGCGTTGTCGTTGCCGACGAGGCCGCCCTTTCGCTCTGCGAGTAGCGCGAATCCTGCAGCTCGACATAGCCTTGCCTAAGGCCTCCGCTTTGCGGGGGCCTTTTTCTATCCTTTTCCGCCCACTTGACCAAAATCTTGCCGCAAGCTTGACGAACGCCGGACGCCCAACAGTTTGATTCATTCTATATCAGATTCTATGCAAAAATGCCACTAAAAGGTCGTAGACGGTAGCGGGTGCTAGGCGAGTTGAATGACATGGCTGAACCTTGTTCATCTGCGTTACACTGCCGCTTAGATGGGACAAGCTGACAAGCTCATTTACCTGCTTAAAGACCGATTAGTCGGGGGATTAATAACAATCGGCCCTCGCTGTACAAAAACTTGCCGCTTGCGTACCAAAAGACAACCTAAAACACAAGGTCGCTCTATTCATAGCGCGGCTTGTATGGTCTTGCGGCTACAGTGTCCATACGGTCGAGTTGAGGAGCGGGCATGGTAAACGATTTGAGCGGTATAGACGACCTCGAGCTGATGCCGCTGGGCGGAGGCTATATGGTGCGACGCGAACGCTTGATGAATGAGCTTATCGCCAAGGGCCGAAAGGCCGGCATCGTGGTTCTTTATGCGCCCGACGGGTTTGGGAAGACCTCGGTGCTGCTGCAGTACACCCATGAGGTTAAATGCGACCCGACGCGAGGCCCCGTGCGGATTATCGAGGCCGATCGTGCCATTGGGCGCGAGGTGTTTATGCAGCTCGAGGTGGTTACCGAAGAACTCAAAGACAAACCGCACTCCCTTATCGCGATTGATAATGTGCCAAACCTCGATCAGCACGATACCGAAGACCTCATCGACAGGATTCGCGGCCTGCGCGCTATGGGGGTAGGGGTCTTTATCTCCTGCCGTCCTTCAAATCGTCAGCTGATTCATGGGCTGGGCGATTCGGTTAAGATCAATGCGCAGATGCTCAAGGTGCATGCCTATGAGTATTCGGCGTGGGCATCGGCGTTTTCGATCAGCACATCGCTCGACTTTTATCAGCTCACGCAGGGCGTGCCCGAGCTCGTTTCGGCATTGCAGACAGGTCTGTATGGCCAAGGTGACGTAGCCGGCCTGCTCGAAAACGAGATTGTCAACGTGTATGGCGCGGCACTTGCCGATCTGGCTTCACTCGACAATAATGCGCTGTTTTGCGTGGCATGTCTCATGGTTTTGATGGGCGAGGGCAATATCGCAGAACTCGAGGCTTGCGGGGTGAGGCTGTCGATGGTCGACCAGTCCTACTTTGTACGCGACTACCCGATCTTTGGCTTGGATCCCGCCGAGCGGAGTTTTACGTGTCTGGGCGCGGAGGATAACGGACGCTTGCGCTTGCGTAAGTTGGTGGCCGAGGTTCGCCCCGAACTTGTTCCGAGGGCGGCCCGGATTTTGCTTAAGGCGGGCCGATGCGATGCGGCGATGGGCCTGGCGGACGCCTTTTTGGACCGTGAAGCGGTCCTTGAACTTGCTGGGCAGTATGGGGTCGATCTTGCTCTGACGGGGCACGGGGCCGATATCTGCCGAGCAGCGCTGGGCACGATCGATGCCGACGATCCGGCTCCAGAGCCAACGCCTGCCGAGGCGCTTGGCGTATATCTGGCAGCGGTCAGCGTGTCCAATACAAAGCTCGCTCGCTATATGGCATCGGTCATCGAGCGCGGGGGCGAACGGGCGGCCTGTGAAATAGACCCTGTTTCATGGAGGGTGGCCCAGACACTGACGGCTGTTTGCTATGGGGACAACGGGCTTGGGCTTCCTACGAACCTGGCCGTGCCAGAAATAGAGACGTCCCACACCGCACTCGATATGCTGTCCGCGCATATCGAGGTCAAGCGCTGTCTGACCGAGCGGGGAGATGACGGCGGCGTTCTACAGCAGCTCAAAACGAGCAAGGCCTACGACTGCGAGCTCGATATCGCGGGGATTGTTATACGGGCCGATAGCATGCTGGTGGAGCTCTTTGACGGGTCGTTTTCGGGAACCGACGAGCGCGACGACGAGATGACGGTGGTGCGGGAGGCGCTCGACGTACGTGGGCTTAAGGCGATGGCTATCTGGGTGCGCATGGTGTTGGCGGCACGGCGGCTCCTTTCCGGCTTGCCGGTAACCGACGACGCGGCGTTCAACGAGCTCGACCGTTTTGCCGTGCGCATGCGCGACAACCAGATTCAGCTGTTTGGCCTGTTGTTAGAAGGCTGGCAGTCGCTGGCAGAGGGACGGCCGGTTAATGCAAAGTTCCGTGCGGTCCAAGTGCTCAAACTTGCCGAGGAGTCGATTGCGTACATGCGCGATAACGCATTGCTGCTGGAGCGCGCAGCGTATCTGCGTAACACCTCGATGGTTTCGGTGCGCGAGGAAGCGGAACTACTCGATATAAGCCAGACGCAGGTTGGTGGCGCAGAAGCCTGGATGGTGGCGCTGCATTTGGCCTGTGCGGGCCGAGACAGCGATCTTGCGGCCTGGATGTCCATGAATCGTGCGGGGATTCTAGAGCCATCGTATCGGCTCTTTGCGCGCCTTGCCATGCATTGTCTGGGCGAGCCGGCGGGCAGGATACGCAAGAAGCTTCCCGTGCGCGAGCTGTCGCGGTACTCGCTGCGCGACGATTTGGAAGGGGAGGGCGAGCGCCTGTTCCAGGCTGGCGAGGTTGAAGCCGTTGATACCATCGACCATATCGAGATTCGCATGTTTGGTGCGTTTCGCGCCGAGCGCGACGGGTTTCCCATCACGGACAAAATGTGGCGCCGCAAGAAGGCGGCGACGCTTGCCGAGCGGCTTGCGCTGGGCATGGATGCGCTCGTCGATCGTGAGACGCTGGCCATGGAGCTGTGGCCCCATGCCGAGTTCAATAGTGCCCGCAACAACCTGTACTCGACGATATCGCGCTTGCGGTCGGCTTTGGGACCGACGCCGGATGGCAAGTCGTGTGTGCTCATCCAAAATGAATGCATCGGACTCAACGGCGACTACGTCAAGACCGATGTACGGCTGTTTGATCAGATAAGCCGCGAGGTTTTGGGAAATCGCACGGGTGCGCGCGGACCCCATTTAGTTGAGCTGTGCCTTAAGATTGAGCAGCTTTATGCCGGACCGCTGTATGTTCCCAATGGCTGTAATCCCACCTACTTTTTGCGCATGCGACGCATTATGCAGTCAAAGTACATCGATTGCATGATTAAGGGAGCAAATGCCGCTCTAGAAGAAAACGATCTGCAGTCGGCGATTTGGCTGGCGGAGTCGGGGCTTCGACAGGAAACGGCGCGTGAGGATATGGTGCGCTGCGCCATGCGCGTCTACAGTGCGGCGGGGCGGCGGCGCGATATCGTCGAGCTGTACAGCGGGCATATGCACCATCTGAGGGAGCAGGTCAATGGCGTGCCCGAGCCCGAGACGCGGCGTCTATACGAGCGCTTGGTGGAGGGGCGGCTCAATCGCGTGCTGGTCGAGCGATAAAAAACGGGCGCCCGAAGTACTTGGGCACCCGTAAGCTTGCTATGTGTTGGATCGCCGGATCATTGGCTCTTAGACGAGCTTGATCTTCTCGATGTCCTTGCGCGAGGACTCGCGATACAGTGAGAACTTGCGGCCGATGACCTGGACGACCTCGGCGTGGCAACGCTCGGCGAGCTCCTCGGCGGCCTCGCGGGCAGAAAGGCTGGAGCCGTCCAGCACAGAGCACTTAACGAGCTCGTGCTTCTCCAGGTAGGCGACCGTCTGCTCGACGGTGCCCTCGTTGACATCGGACTTACCGATGATGATGGCGGGGTTGAGGTGATGGGCCATGCTGCGAAGCTGCTTGACCTGTGCTCCTGTCAGTGCCATGGGTTCTCGCTTTCTATGTATGGGGCGCCCCGCGACGGGGCCTTAATTTACGTGAGCTGTCCCACGATAGCGCAGGAACGGTGCGGTGTGGAGCGCGTTTGCCCAGTTCAAAAAGAATGCGGATGCCGAGTGAGTGGGCAGTGCGGGCTGCGAACAGGCTATGAGCTGGGCGCAGAGACCGGCTCCCATGCAATAAACGCCCAACGGACCTTGCGGACGTGGTCGAGCATGTAGCGTCCCTGCGGCACGCCCTTGGAGCCCGGCTCGCCGGCACGGGGATTCTCAATCATGTGTTGAGCGATGTAGTCGCGCAGGCGGTCGATCTTATCCTCGTTGCCATGCTCGAGCATACGGGAAAAATCTGCTACGCCCGCCTCAAGGCTATCGAAGGTGTCGCGACGGGGCGATTCAAAGTACGTAACCTGCGGCAGGGCACCCATCTGAATGAGGATATTAAAAGCATACACAAAGCCATTACTGCAGGTAACCGAGGCGCCGATGGCGTTCATCAGGTGCAGGTCATAGCGCGGGCTGGAGTTGGCGACCATCGTGACAGCGCAACGCCGACGAGCCGTACGATCAAGCTTGGCAAGCGCGCCTTTTAGGTTGGTCGTCGTAACCGACCGACTGGCAAAGGCAACATCTACCGCTTTTGCGATCGGTCCAACCAAATACCAGTCATCATCCCAAGCAAGCTCAAGCGGCGTAATAAGATCTTCGAGCCCGTAATACTCAATGCCGGCATCAAGCGTGCCCAACATGGCAGGAGAGAAGTCGGCAGCAATCACGGAATGCCCAGCCTGAGCAAGCGGAATAGCAATCGACCCAGCCCCACACCCCATATCCAGCACGGACTCGCCGGGCTCAAGCGCCAACAACTTTATAAAATCCCGGGCATAAGGAGCAGTCTCAAGCGGCCGAAAATGCCGAGCCCGCTTATCCCACTCAAAAGAATCATCAGCCCGATGCCGACCAGCTTGCAGGCGCATCCATTCGCCATTCCAATCCGCAGAAAGAAGCTCAGAGCGAGCATCCCCATCAACCACGGGCTAACCTCCTAGCAACAAAAAAGCGACTCCTCCCAAAAGAAGAGCCGCAACCAGCATATATCAGAAAGAACCGATCCAACGCCAAACCGCCCTCACAACCAGGGCGGGCAGGAGCGAAGCGACTGCCATACGGGATAGAACCCAACTGAGGTCCCGTTGTGCGGGAGCCCCGGGGAGGGCAAATATATAAGGTCGATCGCGAGTTCCGCACGAGCCGGAGAGCACTTAATGTGCTCTCCGTGCGAGTCAGGACTGTCCGAGCAGGCGACCTTATATATTTGCCCTCCCCGGGGCTCCTCGCCAGTCCCCCTCAGCTAGTTCTTGAGCGAGTTCAGCGGCGCCGGGAAGCGTCCACCGCGGTGGGCAAGCACGGTGCCGGCGTTGGGGTTCACCGGCATGATGGGCGCACGGCCAAACAGGCCGCCGTACTCGACGCAGTCGCCCACGCCCTTGCCGATGGCAGGAATCACGCGCACGGCCGTGGTCTTGTTATTGATGACGCCGATGGCCATCTCGTCGGCGATGATGCCGGCGATGGTCTCGACCGGGGTGTCGCCAGGGATGGCAATCATGTCCAGGCCAACGGAGCACACGCAGGTCATGGCCTCGAGCTTCTCGAGCGAAAGCGCGCCGGCTTCGACGGCGGCGATCATGCCGGCGTCCTCGGACACGGGGATAAAGGCGCCAGAGAGACCGCCCACGCTGGAACTGGCCATGACGCCGCCCTTCTTGACGGCATCGTTGAGCATGGCGAGCGCGCAGGTCGTGCCGGGACCACCGCAGGTGCCCACGCCGATGATCTCGAGGATGCGGGCAACGGAGTCGCCAATGGCAGGCGTGGGAGCCAGCGACAGGTCGACAATGCCTTTCTCGACACCCAGACGGCGGGCTGCCTCACGGCTCATGAGCTCGCCGGCACGGGTGATCTTAAAGGCGGTCTGCTTAATCTTCTCGGCAACCTCCATCATCGAGGCGGAATCGGGCAGCGTCTCCAAGGCAGCAGCCATAACGCCGGGGCCCGAGACGCCAACGTTGATGACGGCGTCGGCCTCGCCACCGCCGTGGACGGCGCCCGCCATAAACGGGGAGTCCTCGACCATGTTGGCAAAGCAGACAAACTTGGAGGCGCCAACGGAATCCTGGTCGGCCGTGAGCTTGGCGGCATCGATGATGGTCTGGGCGGCCATAAGCACGGCATCCATGTTGATACCGGCGCGCAGGCTGGCGACGTTGACGCTGGAGCAGACGCGGCTCGTGGTAGCGAGCGCCTGGGGGATGGACTGGATGACGCGGCGGTCGGCGTCGCCGATGCCCTTCTGGACGAGTGCGGAGAAGCCGCCCAGGTAATCGATGCCGAGCGTCTCGGCCGCGCGGTCGAGGGCATGCGCGATGGGGGTGAGGTCCTCATCCTTGCAGCACGCGGCGATCTGCGCCACCGGGGTGACGGAAACGCGCTTGTTGACGATGGGGATACCGTACTCGCGCTCGAGGTTCTCGGCGGTCTCGACCAGATGCTCAGCCGTGTGCGTCACGTGGTCGTAGATTTTCGTGCACATGCGGTCGAGGTCCTCGTCGCCGCAACCCATGAGCGAAACACCCATGGTGATGGTCCTGATGTCGAGGTTCTGTTCCTCAACCATGCCGCGGGTTTCCGCGATTTCTGCGGGCGTGATCGCCATCCTTGCGCTCCTATCTGCCAAAACGAGCATAGTCTTATCTATTCTAACGTGCCGCACGTGCCAAGTGGCGCGTGCGTCACGTTTTGGTGCTCGGTTGTTTCCGTTGTGTTACTGCCCAAAGACCTCTTCGGCGATGCGAGCGCTTTCGGCGGCGTCCTTGGCGTAGTAGTCCGCGCCGATCTGCTTGGCGTATTCGGGGGTGAGTACGGCGCCGCCCACGATGATCTTGACGCCCGGCACCTCAGTATGAAGCAGCTTGATGGTCTCCTCCATGGCGACGACTGTGGTAGTCATAAGCGCCGAGAGGCCGACGAGTTTGATGTCGCGCTCCTTGACGGTCTTGAGTACTTCCTGCGGATCGACGTCGCGACCCAGGTCAAAGACGGTGTAGCCGTAGTTATCGAGCAGCATTTTGACGATGTTCTTGCCAATATCGTGGATGTCGCCCTTGACGGTGGCCACGCAGATCTTGCCCTTGTCGGCAATCTCGCCGGCGGGCATCAGGCGTTTGATGGTGTCGAAGCCCACGCGTGCGGCCTCGGCCGAGGCCATGAGCTGCGGCAAGAAAAACTTTCCCTGGTCAAAGAGGACGCCAACCTCGTCGAGGGCGGGGATAAAGTGGTTGTTGATAAGGTCCATGGCGTCGTGGTCTGCCAGCAGACGCTCGGTCTCGGCAGCGATCTCGCCTTTGCGGCCCGAGACGACCATGCGACGAATCGGGTCGTCGTTGCCGTCGGTGCCGGCGGTGCCCGCGGCAGGCGCGGCATCACTCGATGCGGCCTGAGCTGCTGCCGGGTTTGCGGCGATCTTATACGGATCGGTCCAGCCGGCGTAGCGCTCGATGTATCCGGTCGAGCCCTCGTCCTCGACACTCAACACGCGATAGCTGTAGACGGTATCCATAAAGCGCTTGGAGCCCGGGTTCATGATGGGGGCGTCCAGGCCCGCACCAAAGGCGGCGGCCAAAAAGACCGAGCCCAGCAGCGGGCGGGCAGGCAGGCCAAAGCTGATGTTCGACACGCCGAGCGCGCATTTGACGCCCAGACGCTCCTTGCACAGGGACATGGCGCGCAGGATCTGTTCGGCCTGGCGCTGGTTGGTCGAGGCGGTCATGACCAGGCAGTCGATGAGGATGCGGTCCGGGCCGATGCCGTAACGGGCGGCCTCGGCCACGATGCGCTCGGCGATGGCAAAGCGGGCCTCGGCGGTATCGGGGATGCCGCCCTCGTCGAGCGTAAGGCCGACGACGTTGGTGCCGTAGTGGGCCACCAGCGGAAGGATCTCATCCATGATCTGTTGTTTGCCATTGACCGAGTTGATGATGGGCTTGCCGGCGTAGCGGCGCACGGCGGCCTCGACGGCTGCGGGGTCGGTGGAGTCGATCTGCAGCGGCAGCAGCGTGGAGCCCTGGAGCTGCTCGGTGGCCTGCTGGATGACCTTGACCTCGTCGATCTCGGGCAGGCCCACGTTGACGTCCAGGATGTCGGCGCCCTGCTCCTGCTGGCTGATGCCCTGGCTCACGACGTAGTCCAGGTCGCCGTCGCGCAGGGCCTGCTGCAGGCGCTTTTTGCCGGTGGGGTTGATGCGCTCGCCGATGACGGCGATCTTGTGGCCGTCGCAGGGAAGGTCCACCACGGTCTGGGCGCTCGTGACCGACATACTGGGCTTGCGGCGGCGCGGACTGGGCGTGTGGTTGTCGATAAGCGTGCGCAGGGCCGCCATATGCGCGGGCGTGGTGCCGCAGCAGCCGCCCACGACGCTCACACCGTCGGCGATCATGCCGGCGACGGCCTCGGCGTACTCGGGGGCTTGGATGTCAAAGACGGTATTGCCGTCGTCGTCCACGCGGGGCAGTCCCGCATTGGCCTGCACCATAACGGGCTTGTCGGTGACGGTGAGCATACGCGCGGCGAGTCCTCGGAGCTCGGCCGGGCCCTGGCTGCAGTTGATGCCCAGGACGTCGGCGCCGATGGCGTCGAGGGTGATGGCGGCGACCTCGGGGCTCGTGCCCAAGAAGGTGCGACCGTCTTCCTCAAAGGTCATGGTGGCAAAGACGGGCAGGTCGGAATTCTCGCGGCAGGCGAGGACGGCGGCCTTGATCTCGGCAAGGTCGGTCATGGTCTCGATAATAAAGAGGTCCACACCCGCATCGACGCCGGCGCGCACCTCCTCGGCAAAGAGGTCATAGGCCTCGTCGAAGCTGAGGGTACCCAAGGGGCGCAGCAGGGCGCCGATGGGGCCGATATCGCCGGCAACGTAGCGGGCGCCGGCCTCGCGGGCGCAGGTGACTGCCGCGGCAAAGACGTCTGCCACGGTGGCGGCGCCGTCGAGCTTGTGGGCGTTGGCGCCAAAGGTGTTGGCGGTGATCACGTCGCAGCCGGCCTCGACGTATTGGCGCTGAATGTCGGTAATGACCTGGGGCTCCTCAAAGTTGAGCAGCTCGGGCAGGGCGCCGGCCTTCATGCCGGACGCCTGCAGCATGGTGCCCATGCCGCCGTCAAACAGCAGGTGTCCCGTGCCCTCGATGGCGGCACGCAGGCGGTCATCCTTAATGCGCAGATCGTCGATCGTGCGCGTCTTGTATGCAGCGCCATTGCGGCGTGCGGCGTCAACAGGCGCCGCCAGCGCGGCACCGTCCAGATCATGAGTGATAAGTATGTTTGAGCTATTCGCCATGTGCATCCATTTCGTCTAGAGCCCACTGAGGAATTTCTATTTGAAGAGATTTGTCGGGCTCGATATCTTCGATTCGCTTGTTGTAGTGGGCAAGAAGCCGTGCGACATTTAATCGAATTAGGCCTCGCTTGTAGAACGATAACTCTTCAATATTGATGCCGATAAACGATTCGAGCGCGATAACCTGTACGCGATTGCCGAGTCCCTCACTTTCGAACAGTCCGTAAGCGAAGGAAACTTTATCGTGGGGGACAACGACGATGGGCCGAATGCCATTTCGAATGTTATCTCGGCATCGATCGGTCAATTTGGCCATTGGCGATACAGTCACATGAAATGCAGCATCATTGATTTGGAAATCGCCAGAACGGTCTGTCTGCTGGTCGGCGGCGTTTGAGTTGTCCTTTCCGATTTCTATGGTTGGAAATAACATCTCTAGTTTTGCACCTACCAGGTGCTGTGCGACGGTACCCGTTGGCTTATCGGACCGTAGGCTTGCTTCGGCTAGGATATCATCGACAATGACAGAAATTGGTTTTTGAAGATCGATTTCGACTTTGATTCTCTGCCGGTTAAAGAAATCGACCTGGATTCGCTCGACGAAGAAATTGGCGATTGCATTCGCAGCTTCAAGACGAGTGTCTTCGCAAGTGTCACTGGGTAGGGCAGAGTTGATAATTGTGGCAAGCTCAAGCGCCATCGGGAGTGTGCCGCGTGAGGTTCTGCCGCCCTCTGATGCGAAGGCACGCGTTTCCCCATGTCTGGCTAAAACTGTTTTGATGCATGCTCCACTTAGGCCTCGTACTTGGCTCCCCTTGTCCGATTGCACATAATCGTCGGTGAGCGGAAAACGGTTTTGCAACAGCTCGCTTATGCCTATGCCAACCGCCATGACGTTACGGTTGACGTTGCCTCGCTTGCTGCGCTTGGATTCGTACCAGAGTTCAATGGCATCCAAGATGTCTTTATCGGGCTCGCTCAAGGAGCAATTGGTCATTTCCATTATTGTCCACTCCGTTCCTTGAAGACATAAGCGCGGGTTTGACTGCATTTTTTATAAGCCAAGTGACAACTGGCACGGCAACTGCATCGCCGAATGCGTAGCGAATCTGAGCATCCGAGAAGCCGCTAAACTGACATGAGTCAGCACCTTGGAGACGGGCATATTCAGTTCCAGTCATCCAGCGAACTTCTATCTTTCCGTTTTCGCATATAACGACTGCCTGTCTTGATGAGCCGCCGCGAGCCGTTCTTAGACATCCGGCAATTTCTTCTTCACGGATTTCCCAGCGCACAACGCCCGATCGCGTGCGACGGTAAGCAGTGCGAACAATTCTTTCTTTGGCATTTAAGAAGCGCTGAAGGCGCTCTGCTTGATGCGGTGCAAGTGAGTCGATAAATGCTTGTACTTGGTTTTTGTTCCACCAACGCTTGTCGTTCTCGGGAATATTTTCAACAACCGTTGCAAGGCCCGTCATGCGAAGTGGACTTGGCTCGTTTAGGTGAGAGACGTGCGTAATGAGTGAAGGGTCGGAGTGAATCCAGGAGACCTTTTCAGGTCGAAGCGAGGAATCGAGTCGGCTGTTGGGAAGAGGGTTTTTTAATCCGACGACAAACATGCGGGGGCGTGACTGGGGAAGCCAGTGCCGTGCATCGATAAAATAAGCGTCGCATGAATAGCCTAAACGATTAAATTCCTGGCAAACGAGTCTAAAGTCATCACTGTTATTGGACGTGGCAAGGCCGATGACATTTTCGAGAACAAGTGCCCTCGGGGCACGATCGCTCATTCCTTCGATGGCCTTAATAAAGCCAAAGAACGCGCTGGACTCTTTGCCAGAGATAAGTCCCTCCCTGTTTCCCGCGAGAGATAAGTTTGTGCAAGGGCTTGACGCCCATGCGATGTCGGCTTGAGGTATTAGGTCGGGGTCGAGTGTGTGGACATCCTGCTCGACTAGATGTTCATCGCCCCAACACTGGCTGTACATGGCGCATTTAGTATGGTCTATGTCATTTGCCCAGATTGTTTTGATTCCGGCTTTTGCCATGCCGGCACGAGCCAAGCCAATGCCTGAAAAAAACTCAAGCGCGGTTAGTTGTGGCGAGAACTGCAGAATGTTGTGCATGTACTGGCTTTCAGATAGTTGTTATTTGGCATCTTATGGTACTTGTTTGTGAGGACATTCGCTTACATACGGATGAGATTCCCTCGATACCGTGCCATCATTGACATTTTATTCAGAATGCGAATAGCAGGTGGTATGGGTGGCGCGGAAGCGGCAGTGCTCGCGCATGCGGCAGATATTGCAGGTGGGGCGGCTCTGGGCGTCGTGGACTTCGCCGTCGAACAGGCCGATCACCGCGGTCACGCTCTTGGTGGGCATGAGCAGGCTGGTCGGCGTGACGGTAAGCCCGATGAGCCGCGTGGCGTTGAGCGCATTGACGATCGAGCGCTGGGCCGAGAGCGGGCAGTCGCCGTAGCCGGGGCTAAAGCGCCAGTTGCCGGCGAGTCCGTGTGCGGCGGCGTCCGTCTTGACCTGCTGGTCCATTTGCTCAACGGCGGCTTCCACGTAAGCGGAGCACGCGGCGTCGAGCACGGCGCCCTCCAGGGGATGTTGGGCTCCCGTGGTGCGCAGGCGACGCTCGGCGTCCATGCCGAGGGTACATGCCATGAGCGCGGCAAAGCGGGCATCTTTGAGATGTCGATAGATATCGCGACCTCGCAGCTCAACGTTGGTGCCGACCAAGCGAATGCAAGGCTCACTTTGTTCGTCCACGCCCGTGGCATCGACGGCAAACACGCGGCGCACGCCACGGGGCTCAATGTCAAGTTCCAGACGCTCGACCACAAGCTCAATACGTCGTGACAGCTCGGGCTCGATCTGCTGGCCGCCGTAACCCAGATACCGCAGCATCTCGGCACGGTCGACACGGGGATGGTGCGCAGCATCGACACGGTAAAGCGCCGGCGACGCAAGGTCGGCCGGCACTTCGACAGCGGTTGTATCGATGTGCGGTTTTTCCATTACCCCAGGCGCTCCATAATGGTCGCGGCGATCGCAGGACGGTTCATAGTGTACAGGTGCAGGCCGTCGGCGCCGTGCTCCTTGAGGTCGCAAAGCTGGCGGGCGGCATAATCTACACCGGCTGCCTGCAGGCTCTCGGGGTCGTTCTCGTACTTGGCGAGAATCTTGATGACGGGGGAGGGCAGCGACGCGCCGCACATAAAGACCATGCGGCTGATCTGCGACTTGCCCATAAACGGCATGATGCCCGCGGTAATGGGCACGGTGATGCCGGCCTTGTCGGCAAGCTCGCGAAAACGGTAGAAGCACTCGTTATCAAAGAAGAGCTGTGTCACAAAGAAGCTCGCGCCGGCGTCCTGTTTTTGCTTGAGGTGTTCGACCGAGAGGTTGAGATCCTCACAGGCAATGTGGCCCTCGGGGTAGGCTGCGGCGCCCACGCAAAAGCCGGCGTCGACGAGCTCGGGGATGAGGTCGCGGGCGTAGGCGTAGTCGGAGGCGGGCTTGTCGTCCTCGGTCGCGCCGGCAGGGAGATCGCCACGCAGGGCCAGAATGTTATCAACGCCGGCGGTGCGATACTCGTCGATCTTGGCGGCGATGTCGGCGTGGGTGCGGCCCACGCAGGTGAGGTGTGCCACCGAGGGCGTGTCGAATTCGCTCGAAATCATATGCGCGATGGGGGCGGTGGTGGCACCGTTGCCCGAGCCGCCGGCCGAGCAGGTGACCGAGACAAAGCTCGGCGAAAGCTTGCACAGATTGCCTGCCACTTCGCGAGCCGTGTCGAGGGTGAGCTCGCCCTTGGGCGGGAACATCTCAAACGAAACGGGCGCGGTGCCCTGGGATGCTGCCTGCTTAAAAACCTCGTCGACGCGCATATCGTGCTCCTCTAGATACGTAATAGTGTGATGTGTTGTAAGGATTCTACAGCACCACTGTGTCACGGTGGAGTTTCACTCGTTATTCGGGGATACCAATCAAAGATGCCTTGCTATCGGCTTTCTCTATAACAGAGCGGCTAATCTAGGCACGGACTATAAAGACTGGTATCTGATGCAAAATACCAGTTAATAGAGCTCCATCCCAAATTGACTACCCTTAAACCATGGGGAGAGGTCTGCAATTTATGCAGTTGATTGGCTGTTGAGGGTGGCAACGCCGCCTCGATAGGGTAACCTCATTGATTGGTTTCGCGACAGCAACATAACGGTAATGTCGCGGAAACACGGCGAGTCTAAGCTATGACTCGTTCGTTAGTAATCAACACCGCTTCTCACGCGGTGCCGATACGAAGGGAGTTCCGTATGGCCGATCTTACTGACCGCTTCGGGACCATGGTGTTCTCTGAGGAAGTCATGAAGGACTACCTCCCCAAGGACATTTGGAAGCGCCTTGCTGCAACCCTCGAGGACGGTGAGCCGCTCGACCTGGATGTGGCCAACGCCGTTGCCCACGCCATGAAGGTCTGGGCCATCTCCAAGGGCGCGACGCACTACGCGCACTGGTTCCAGCCGCTTTCGGGCATTACTTCCGAGAAGCACGACAGCTTCCTCGAGCCCAACCACGACGGCACCGCCATTACCAAGTTTACGGGCAAGAACCTCATCCAGGGCGAGCCTGACGCCTCCAGCTTCCCCAACGGCGGCCTGCGCGCCACCTTCGAGGCCCGTGGCTACACCGCTTGGGATCCTACCAGCCCCGCCTTCATTAAGGACGATGTCCTGTGCATCCCCACGGCTTTCTGCTCCTACACGGGCGAGGCCCTGGACAAGAAGACCCCGCTGCTGCGCTCCATGACCGCGCTCTCGCGTGAGTCCAAGCGCGTTTTGGCGCTGTTTGGTAAGACCCCCAAGAAGGTCGTTCCTTCCGTGGGCGATGAGCAGGAGTACTTCCTGATCAAGAAAGACGCTTACCGCAAGCGCAGGGACCTGGTCATCGCCGGCCGCACCCTCTTTGGCGCTGCCCCCTGCAAGGGCCAGGAGCTCGAGGAGCACTACTTTGGCGCTATCCGCCCCACCGTCTCGGCCTATATGAAGGACCTGGACGATGAGCTGTGGGCGCTTGGCATTCCCGCCAAGACCAAGCACAACGAGGTCGCTCCCTGCCAGCATGAGCTCGCCCCTGTCTATGGCGAGGTCAACGAGGCCATCGACCAGAACCTGGTCATGATGGAGAAGATGAAGCTCATCGCCTCCCGTCACGACTTGGTCTGCCTGCTGCACGAGAAGCCCTTCGAGGGCATCAACGGTTCGGGCAAGCACAACAACTGGTCGCTTGGCACCGAGTCCGAGAATCTGCTCGATCCGGGCGACACTCCGCTCGACAACCTGCAGTTCATCGTCTTCCTCACCGCGGTGATCGAGGCCGTCGATAACTATCAGGAGCTCCTGCGTGCCTCCGTTGCCTCGGCCGGCAACGACCATCGTCTGGGCGCCAACGAGGCTCCTCCGGCGATTATGTCCATCTTCCTGGGCGACCAGCTTACCGAGGTCGTCGAGAAGATCATCGATGGCAAGGCTTCCGTCCATGCCACGCGCGGCGTGCTCGACCTGGGCGCCGATACCCTGCCCAAGCTGATGCAGGACAACACCGACCGCAACCGCACCTCCCCGTTCGCCTTCACCGGCAACAAGTTCGAGTTCCGTGCCTGCGGCTCCGAGCAGAACGTCTCCGACTCCAACCTGGTGCTCGATGCCGCCGTGGCCAAGTCGCTCAAGTCCTTCGCCGACGCACTCGAGGGTACGCCCGAGGATAAGTTCCAGGACGCCGCGCTCGAGTACTGCAAGAAGGTGCTGACCGATCACCAGCGCATCCTGTTCTCCGGCGACGGTTACTCCGACGAGTGGCCCATCGAGGCCGAGAAGCGCGGCCTTGCCAACAACAAGACCACGGCCGACGCCCTGCCCGCCTTTGTTTCCGATAAGGCCATTGCGCTCTTTGAGGAGACGGGTGTCCTGACCAAGGCCGAGGCCCAGTGCCGTTACGACTGCAAGCTCGAGAAGTACAACAAGCTCATGAACATCGAGGCTACCACGATGGTTCGCGAGGCGCGTCGTACCTATCGCCCGGTCATTACCGCCTACGCCACCAAGGTCGCTAAGGGCCTCGAGACTATTCGTGCCGCCGGTGCTGAGGCCGCCATGCAGTGCGAGCAGAACACGCTCAACAAGCTCTGCAACGGCATCACCGCCATCAACGACTCCATCAAGGCGCTCGACGCCGTGCATCAGAAGGCCGAGGCCCTCGATGGCCAGGAGCAGGCCAATGTGTATGCACACGAGGTCGTTCCCGCTATGGATACGCTGCGCGCCGCCGTGGACGCCATGGAGGAGATCGTGGCCGCCGACTACTGGCCGGTCCCGACCTACGACGACATCCTGTTCTACGTGTAGAACGTAACTGACATATCGTCACGGTATTGAGCCGGGGTCCGCATCGCGCGGGCCCCGGCTTTTTGTTTGCGAAGGACGCTTTGGAGTCCGTTTTGCAACTGATTCACCCACGCAATAAGGGGTCGTGGGCAAAAAACGTCAAATATGAGTACTGTCACAAGTCCCGTAGCATTATCTTTTTGCAAAATATGCAGTGTTACGCAACATATGTCCAAGTACTCAGCTGATAAGCGCCTTTAATTCTTCCGCCGTAGGACCCCTGGCGTCTAAATCGCCTTCTGATGGCATGAAATCGCTGTTACTAAATTGGTAATATTACTCATATTTGCTATTTTTTGCCCACGGGCCTTGCGATGATGCCGGGATTCGCACCCTGTCGGGTTCGAATCCCGGCATATCGGTAGCAAAAAGCCCGCTACCGAATTGGTAACGGGCTTCACATCTCAAATGGTGCCCCCAGCGGGATGTCCGCGTGCGGCTGGCGCCGCCCGCTTCCGCTGCGTCGCTCCGCTCCTTGCGTGCTGCGCTGGAAAACGCTTGCGCGTTTCCTCAGCTTCGCACCCTGTCGGGTTCGAATCCCGGCATATCGGTAGCAAAAAGCCCACTACCGCGAGGGTAACGGGCTCTTCAATTCAAATGGTGCACCGTTTGCGCATCTCCTCGAACCGAGGTGTGCGCAGTCGGCACGATCATCTTCGTTAGGATACCACGAGCGGTCTAGGAAACAACCAGGCGCATGCCGGGATAGATCAGGTTCGGGTTCGAGATGCCGTT
>DBFRVO010000005.1:0-28669 GCA_048503295.1 Collinsella aerofaciens
CCCCGCGCCCTGCAGGCCCGGTAGTACTCGCCGTAGCGCCCCGAGGACCTCACCAGGCTGTTGCACGAGAAGATCAGCAGGGACTTGAGCCTCGCGTCGCCGCGCCTGGACGCCCTGACCGACCTCACCGACGTGCCGGAGCTCCTCACCCTCGGGGCTATGCCGCAGTACGAGGCCAGGTGGTCGTGGTCCGGGAACCTCCCGATGTCGACCGACACCGCGAGCTGCGCCGCGGTCCTCGGGCCGATGCCGGGCACGGTGAGCAGGCACGCGTAGGTCTCGTCGCCCTCGAGCAGCGCCGCCGTCTCGGCCTCGAGGGCCCCGGCCTCGTCGAGGGCCTCCGATATCCGGGCGGCCAGGAACCTGACCTGCCTGTTCTCGGCCTCGACGAGCGCCGGCGGGGGCGCGGTGGAGGCGGCCGCGACCTCCCCGGCGGCCTCGGCCCGCGGGCCCCCGGCCCCGGAGCGGGCGATCCCCCACGCCCCGCCGAACCCGGCGAGCAGCTCCAGCCACCGCCGGTCCGACAGGTCGACCGCGGCCTCGAGGGCCGGGCAGGACTCGAGCAGCACCGCGCGCAGGCGGTTCTTGTCCCTGGTCGCGCAGGCGACGACGTGGTCGCGCTGCGACGAGAGGGCGCGAGCGGCCTCGAGGGCCTCGCCGCGGCCCGGGACCCCCGACAGGGAGTCCGGCACGCCCAGGGCGGTCCGCGCGATCACCGCGGCGTCGCGCTCGTCGGTCTTGGCCTCGCCGGCGAACAGGCCCGCGGCGCGGCTGGCGGCGAGGCCGGGCAGGTAGGCGACCCCGAGCCCCGCGGCGCGGGCCCGCCTCACGGCGAGGGACCCTATGTTGCGGAACTGGTCGACGACGACGAGCGTGCCGGCGGGCGCGGAGGCGAACAGCGCGTCGAGCTCGGCCTCCCTGTTGCGGACGGGGGCGCTGTCCAGCACCTCCCCGTCGCGGTCGATCAGGCAGGCCCAGTGCGATGACTTGCCGACGTCCAGGCCGAGCACGGCCGCGGGTCTGGTGGATGGCGCTTTCACGGTGGTATCCTTCCGGTAGTCGTTCGACCGGATGGCCTCCCCCTCGGCACTCACATTACCAGCCGCGGCACCTGCCCGGCACTTTCCTATCAGCCGTCGGGGGCGGCGCGCCCCGCGCCGGCAGCACCCAACGGGCCCTCTCGGGGCAGGGACGTTCGGCCGTGCGCGGGCGCCCGGTCGGCGGCCCGTTCTGGGCGCGCCTCAATCGTAGCCCGAGACGGTCCCGGGCTGACAATTTCGACTGTAATGGACGTTCTTAAATGATTAGTCGCTGGGGACAGTCTTCGTAGGTAGCGCGTAAAAAGGGGATGGGCTTTCCCCGACGGCTGTCGAGAAAAGCCCATCCCATAATTTACGACCGTTAGAACGTTCCGCCGCCGCCTCCGCCGACGCCGCCACCGCCGCCACCGGAAAAGCCGCCGCCGCTACCGCCGCTCGAGCTATCGGAACTCGAAGCCAGCTCGCGGATGGTCTCGTGATACACATCGTTAAACGAATCGAGCGGAGACTCGTTGCCGTAGTGATGGTAATACCACCAGTAGCAGGGGTAGTTGTCGTAGAAATCGTCGCTGTTGCGCAGGTCCGCAGGCACGGCCTCGGCCAGCTGTCGCAGCACTTCTTTCGAAACGCCCAGGGCAACGCCCATCACCAGCAGTTTGTTCCACAAGATCAGGTCGCTGGGGATGGCCTCCTTCAGGCGCGTAAAGTCCTCGAGCCAATGCTTGAGCGCCTTGCAGCGAGCCGCCACCTCGGCGCCCTCCGGCGTGTAACGGCGGAAGGTGCAGCTCAGGACAAAGCCCACAATCGTGACGGGGATCGAGATCATAGCGGCACCGACGTTGGCGTCCGCAAAGTCGGTATAGAACAGAGAGCCCAAAATGCCAAAGACAATGATGATGCCAAGAACCAGGCCGGCCACCATCGCGATAGTGCCATCCGATGCAATAAGCTCGCGCGCCTCCAGCTTGGCCTTAACTGTGCTCTGATAGTCCTCGAGCTTGTCGCCAACAGATGTGGTGCGCTCGCTAGCGTACTCCTCCAGCTCGCTAAACGTGCGCGAACGGACTCCGTCCTTATCGGGCTTAACGCCGGCGAAGAAGACCTTGAGCACATCGCGATCGATGCCGTCCTTCTTGGCAGCCTTCCAGGCCTCGTCGGTCACTGTGATGCGATACGTCTGCTCCTCTTTTTCGCGACGGAGCAGACCCTTCTTCTTGGTCTCGGTCGCTTCTTCCAGCTTGATCACGCGGTCGTCGGTCAGCTTCATCAGTGTGGCGATATATGCCTGATCGGGCACGTCGTTCCAGCTCATAAGAGCTGCAAGCACCGCGGGATGGTCGGCGGAGGGTACATCGCGGCAGTACTCGTCCTGGAAGAGCGGCTTGGGCTTGGGCCTGCGCAGCTTGAGCATCACGATCACACCGGTATAGGCAACCGCCACAACAACACACACCACGGCAATCGCGCTGGCAATCGCACGCGCGTGCTCACGGCGGGCGTTAGCTTCGCCGGCCCATTCCTTCTCTTCGCTCAGGATCGTTGACATGCGCTCTTCGACCGAGGCGGCAAGCTGCGGCACCCAGTCGCTGGGGAAGGCGATGCGTGCCTCAGCGAATTCGCCCTGATGCACGCAGGGAATGGTATAGGCGACCATGGGCTCGTCCTCATCGAGCGACACGTCGCCCGTCAGCGGACCGTGGCCCCATGCGCGGAAGTTATCGCCTTTGACGGCCGCCGTCCCAGCAGCGGCATTTGCGAAGCGCACTTCCATCTCGACATCGTCGGAATCCGCAGACCAGCCGTCGCCCACGAACTTCCAGTAGAGCTCGGCGGTATCGGCCCAGTTCATAACCGCACCGGTCATGGTGTAGCTCACGTAATAGATCGCGCTGTCGCCGCTCTCGTGGGGGCTGAACACCTTAATCCTTACGCCGTCACCGGCCTGCTCGACCGTGTAGACGCCAGAATCGCCCTTGTTCGCGCTATCGACTTTGTTAAACGCGGTGTCCTCTTCCTCGACACTCAGCACATCGACGCCCGCCGTGCCGCCCTGCTGGTTGGTGCCCGTATTGATCTCCCAAAACACGCCGTTGATGTCGTCGTCGAAATCAAACTGTCGTCCCTCAACAACGGTCAGCGATCCATCGGCCTCAACCGTGGCACTGATATAAGTTTGGGTCATGGAATACCCGTCGGCACGTGCAACGGCGGGCAACAGCAGCAGCGCGCACGCGACGAGCGCGCAAATGGAAGCAAATCGCGCAAACGGGCAGCGCTGCCGACAGGTCTTGGCAACGGGGGCGTTCATAGGCACATCCTTTGTCTGTGATACCAGTAGCGTCATTGTCCCACGTTTGCGGGTTCATGTGACGAACATCTAGGTCAGCGGAGTATCAAACGGGACGAAAGTCACGCCCGCGGCCGGCACCTGGGGACGTTCCTTATCTGCCGGCAATCTGGGACACTCCTTGGCATAGCCCGCTCCGGCAATAGATACCACTTCATAGCTCCGTCACAGGTGTAGCGGCTTTGTGTGGGCGCGGCGTGAGCCGATTAAGCCGGCGAGCGAGGGGCATAAAGCAGTTGAGCGAAAACGGTTTGCCCCTTTGCCGTTCGCTTGAGGATCATGTCCCCCTTTTCCGCGGAAACCCCGGCAGTTGCGAAGAGCTGCCGGGGTTTCTGTCGTTTGAGGGGTTGAAGGGGCTGAGCTTGGGACGGTAATCGAGGTGTTGAGTCGGTGCCCGCCGCGCACAACACGCAGCCTCGGCAACTCGCGAGCATCGACGACGCCCCCCACCTCACCCCGCGCTATACTCGTCCGCATGGATATCAAAACACGCAACATAGCAACGCCCGCCGCGGACGCGCCAGCGACGCCACCCGCCTCCGCCCCCGCGCCCGTCGTGGGCCGTTTCGCCCCGTCGCCCTCGGGCCGCATGCACCTGGGCAACGTGTTCAGCTGCCTGTGCTCGTGGCTTTCGGCCCGCAGCCAGGGCGGCAGCATCGTGCTGCGCATCGAGGACCTGGACGATCGCTGCAAGCGCCCGGAACTTGCCGCTCAACTGATTGACGATCTGACCTGGCTAGGGCTCGAGTGGGACGAAGGCCCCTACTACCAGCACGATCGCCTGGATCTGTACGAGGACGCCCTGCGCCAGCTACAAGACGCCGGCCTCACCTATCCCTGTTTTTGCACGCGTGCCGAACTCCACGCCGCGAGCGCGCCGCACGCCAGCGACGGCACGCCCATCTACCGCGGCACCTGCCGAAACCTTTCTGCCGAGGAGGTTGCCCGCCGCAGCGCCCTGCGCGCTCCGGCCACGCGCCTGCGCGTGCCCGCCGTCGACGACCTCGCCGGCGACGTGATCGAATTCGTGGACCGCACGTACGGAGCCCAATGCGAGGCACTCGCCACCGAGTGCGGCGACTTTTTGGTCCGCCGCAGCGACGGCGTGTTTGCCTATCAGCTAGCCGTGGTGGTCGACGACGCCGCCATGGGCGTCACCGAGATCGTACGCGGATGCGACCTGCTTGGTTCCACGCCGCGCCAGATCTATCTGCAACATCTGCTGGGACTGCCCACACCGCGCTACGCGCACATTCCGCTGCTCATGTCGCCGGACGGCCGCCGCCTTTCCAAGCGCGATCGCGATCTGGACCTGGGCGAGCTCCGCACCCGCTTTGGCACACCCGAGGCACTGTTGGGATGGCTCGCCGGGCAAACAGGCATCGCGCCGGACACCACGCCGCGTACCGCCGAGCAACTGGTCGAGCACTTTAGCTGGAACGTCATCCGTGCGCACCGGGAAAACATCACCATAACGGCCGAGTAACCAAACGCCTTGCCGCTACGCAACATCCCAGGGCTGGAGCTCGTCGCCCAGGCGAACGATGCAGTCGTAGAGCACGGTGTGACGCTCGGCCGGGTTGGCGTCGCGATGAAAATGCCCGTAGTACCAGCGCTTGTAATCCAAGCGGTCTTCCAGCTCATCGAAAAATGCCGTGAGCCGATCGACGTCGGGACAATTCCAACCGGGTGCCGGATAGAGCGTGGGCGAAAGCATGCGCGTAGAGCAGGTGTGGGTGATTACGTAGTCGACCTTCCAACCCACGCTGCCGAGCTTTGCCCGCGCCTCCTCAAAGTTGCGCTCGTCCGGAAGCTCCTGCGGCCACCAGCTGGAATACGGAATGCGGTATTCCTTGTCCACGCTCGTGGCGCCGCCCATGGTAAAGATCGTTGAGCCGTCGAGCTCAAAAACCTCGCCGCGCGTCAGGCGTCGGATGGGCGAGGTGTCCGACAGGCGCTGCGTCAGGCCGCCGTGCCACAGTTCCATGGGACGCTCCGCCCAGTGATCGAAACGCTCGTGGTTGCCGTCGACAAACAGCACGGTATAGGGGCGCGACTCCAGCCAGGCGATGTCGGCACATTCCTCGGCAGAAAAATCCCACGGAAAGCCAAAGTCGCCCGCGATGATGAGATAGTCGTCACTTGTCAGACCATCCCCAAGATCCCAGTCGCGAAGCTTTTGCATGTCGACGCCGCCGTGAATATCGCCCGTCACATAGACCGTCATCGGATCACCACTTCCCTGTAAGTCGCTAGCCCACATTCTGCACGATCACTAAGCCAACCGTTCCAGCCCTTCCATCCTTTGGGACCTACCCCTCGTTCTTCCATCCAAACGGGTCAAGCACCCAAAAAATCAGATCGAGCACGCCGCCGGTCATCATGGCGCCGGCAAGGGCCATGCAAACGTGCAGGGAACTGGCACTTCGGAGCACGTCGAATGGCCCCAGAACAGCCAGCAGCGCGACCGCTGCGCCGGCTACGCACAGCGCGAGGCACGGCCCCGCGTCCTTAACGCACTTCTTTGCGAGATGCTTTGCGTTGTCACTCATCGGTATCGAACTCCTTAGAGGGTCGTTGTTCAGACGCATGCCGCCGCGGCAGAGCGGGGCGGCAGGGTAAGTGTCACATGCTGTGCGGACATCAATGGAGAAACCGCCTGCTCGACCAACCTTTGACGCCGTTTTGCACCGGCACCACATCCCCCGCTATCGAGGTCTAATACTTTTCCCACCGCTACCCAAAAACTCATCCAACGTTAATCTTGGCTCAAGAATCGCTTAATCTATAACCTGCACTATAGAGTTCGACCAAGGGCGGGGCGGCGCCGCGCAACGCAGGCCGCCGAACGCAACGCTCGCGCCCGGGCAGATCGCCCGGCGTCGCGCCCATCGAACGAAAGGACAGGTCATGGACGACCTCGAAAAAGTTGAAACCATCCGCACCAAGTGCAACGTGAGCTACACCGATGCCAAGGCCGCGCTCGACGCCGCCGACGGCAACGTTTTGGACGCCATCATTTGGCTCGAGTCGCAGGGCAAGACGCAGACCACATCGGCGCACGCCGCCACCGAGTCCGCGCCGGTCGATGAGCCCTCGGCCGAGATGGTCGCCGCGCAGGCAGCCTACGAGAAGTCGAGCGAAAAGACCGACTTCTCCAAGAAGATGGACAGCGTGTGGGAGTACCTCAAAAAGCTCTTCCGCCTGAGCCTGGACACCAAGTTTATCGCCACGCGCCGCGATGCGATCATCCTCAACATTCCCATCCTGATCCCCATCATCGCCCTGTTTGCCTGGGGCGCCACGATATGGCTGATGCTGATTGGCCTGTTCTTTGGCATGCGTTACCGTATCGACAGCGACGGAGACGTGCCCGGCAGCATCAACAATCTTATGAATCACGCCGCCGACGCCGCGGACGACATCAAGCAAAATCTCAACGACGACAAGTAATCGCAGACGGGGGGGGCACGTATGGCACGGATCCTGATCGTAGAGGACGAGGAGAAAATCGCCCGCTTTGTGACGCTCGAGCTGGAGCACGAGGGCTACCGGGTGGAACATGCCGCCGACGGCCGCACCGCCGTGGACCTGGCACTGGAGCGCGACTACGATTTGATTCTGCTCGATGTACTGCTGCCGCAGCTCAACGGCATGGAGGTCCTGCGGCGCGTACGCAAGCACAAGGATGTGCCGGTGATCATGGTCACCGCGCGCGATGCCGTGATGGACAAGGTGGCCGGGCTCGATGCCGGCGCCGACGATTACCTGACCAAGCCGTTTGCGATTGAAGAGCTGTTCGCACGGATCCGCGTGGCGCTGAAGCGCTCGGAAGCCGTGCGGGCGGCTTCGGGCGTTGGCGGCGCCGGTGCCGGGGTGGGTATGGCGGGCGGCGCGGCCGGGAACGCCGCTGCGATGTCCCCGGTCGGCGACTCGGCCAAGACCTCTGCCGTGCCCTCCCCCGCCACGCTCGCCGTGGGCTCGGTCGCACTCGATCCCGACCGCCGCGAAGTCACGGTCGGCGGCTCGCCCATCGCGCTCACGGCCCGCGAGTTCGATGTCCTCGCCCTGCTTATGGCGCATGCCGGCAGCGTGCTCACGCGCGAACGCATCGCGCACGAGGCGCTGGGCTACGAATATGTAGGCGACACCAACAACGTCGACGTGCACATCGCGCACCTGCGCGCCAAGATCGAAGACGCCGGCAGCGCCCGCATCATCCAGACCGTGCGCGGGGTTGGCTATGTCTGCCGCGCGTAACGCCGAGGCCAAGCGCGTCACCTCCATCGCCCGCGCCATCAACTGGGGCTATATGTGGCGCCGCCTGATAAGCTACGTCTGGCTCGATCTGCTGCTGATGGTGATTGCGGCGGCGATCCTCGTCTATGGATACAACCAGACACTGCCCGACAGCGCGTTTACCGCAGGATGGATCCCCGGCGCCACCGTTCGCGGCATGTCGCTGAAGCCCGCGCGCGGCTGGGACCTGACAACGCTCACCTATACCGTCGAGCTTGCGCGTACCACCAAGACCTTCCCCCTCGCGCAGGACCTCATCGCACTTTGGCCCCTCTATATCGTTGTTGTAGGTTGGCAGGTCATCAGCATGCTCGATATGCTCGGCGGCGCTCGCCGTGTGCGCCGCACCATGGCGCCGCTCAACGACCTGGCCCTGCGCGTGGACGAGCTCGGCCGCATGCAGCTCTCCGGCGGCAAGATGGAAACGCTGGAGCAAGCCATCGAGCGCGCGAGCGTCGACTCGCCGAGCGTCACCACCGGCGACGCCGACCTGGCAAGCATCGAGGTCGCACTCAACCGCCTGCTGCGCCAGATGCAAGAGGCCAAGCTGCAGCAGATGCGCTTTGTCAACGATGCAAGCCACGAGCTGCGCACGCCCATCGCGGTGATTCAGGGCTACGTGAACATGCTCGACCGCTGGGGCAAAGACGACCCGGACGTGCTGGCGGAATCCATCGCGTCCCTCAAGGCCGAAAGCGAGCACATGCAGGAGCTCGTGGAGCAGCTGCTGTTTTTGGCGCGCGGCGATGCCGGGCGCACGGTCCTGCGGCGTGCGCATACCAACCTGGCTGCACTGGTCGGCGAGGTTTGCGAAGAATCGCAGATGATCGATGCCGGGCACACGTATCGGCTGGCCTTTGACGCTGCGCTTATCAGCGACCCGCGCTGCGACGCGTCCGTCGATGTCGCGCTCGTGAAGCAGGCTCTGCGCGTGATCGTGCAAAACGCCGCCAAGTATTCGGACGCGGGCACGCCCATCTCGTTTGGCGTAGCGCCGGATGCGGGCGCGGGCACGATCGACATAAGCGTTGAGGACGAGGGCATCGGCATGAACCAGGAATCCGCAGCTCACGCGTTCGAGCGGTTCTACCGCGCCGACAACGCGCGCGATGCCGGAGCGCAGGGCTCGGGCCTGGGGCTCGCCATCGCCAAGTGGATCGTCGATAGCCACGGCGGCGTCATCGGCGTGACCTCGGTCGAGGGCGTCGGCAGCCGCTTTACGATTCGCCTGCCGCGGTAGGAAGCCCCTCGGCATAAATAAAGGGATAGGGCCACGCAGCCCTATCCCTTTTTGCTAGCTATGACAGCTTGTGCGCTACTCGCGGCACAGGTGCACGGCGAAGCCGGCGAACTCGCGCTTAAAGTACACGAGCTTGGTACCACCGTCGGGTAGCAGCGCGCGCGACTCCTCGTTGACCTCGAGCCCGCGCTCGGCAAACCACTTCTCAGCTGCATCGATGTCGTTAACGGCAAAGCCGATGTGGCCTTTGGTGCCACGACCGTTCTGCTTCATGACCTCGACCAGCGAATCGTTGAAGTACGAAACCGGGGTCTCGATAACAGGCAGGCCCATCATCGTCGAGAACAGCTCCGCGATCTCCAGGGCGTCTGCCGGGTCGGCGGCGTTAATGCCCACATGGGCAACGCGCATGCCAAAGAGCTCGACCGGGTTGACGTTCTGCTCACTCATACAGGCAGTGCCTACTGAGCCATGACGTCGAGAACGGCCTTCTCGGCAGCGACGCGGTTCATGCCGGTCATGAAGGGCACGCCGCTCACGTACGGGCAGGTGAGGCCTTCGGGGGCAACGGTGGTGGCGATCAGCAGGTCGGCGCCCTCGTCGCAGTAGTCCTTGGCCTCGGAGATGGCGCACTGCACGATCTCGTACTTGTCGGCGTAACCGTTGGCGTCGAGCAAGGTAGCGACCTTCTGGGCAACGAGTGTGGAAGTAGCAGCGCCAGCACCGCAAGCCAAAACGATCTTCTTCATAGGTAATGTCTCCCTTCATGGTTTACTTTAGGTAAGTGTACCGCAGCGAGCGATGGCACTCAGCCTCGATGAGCTTTTATGCCAGTTTGCTTGCACACTGCGTATAATACATCTAGTACGTGTTGTCATACCGCTCGCTTTAAGAGCGACTAAGGACTCTAAAATGCCCGATTCCCGCACCCTCTGGACCGCCGTCGTTATCATCTGCATCGCCGTGTCGGTGTTCTTTAGCGTCAAAAAACGCACCACGTTCAAGCGTCTGCAGCAGTTGATGGCCGCCAAGCAGTGGGACGAGTTCGATCGTTTGCTCGACGGCAAACTCACCAGCATGCTGTACCCACGCTACAACCGCGACTACCTGCGCCTGAACTCCTATCTGCTGCGCGAGGACCACGAGCGTGCCAGCGAGATGTTCGACCTGCTGCTGGGGCTCAACCTCCCCAAGATGCAGCGCGTCGACCTGGTGATCAAAGCCTTTAACTACTATGTTGGCCAGGAGGACCGCAAAAAGTCCAAGGAGTTGCTGCACGAGATCAAGGGCTTTGAGGGCGGTCAGGCCGAGGCAGTTGCGCACGAGTGCCAGCTGATGTACGACACGATGATCCTCAAGCGCCACAACGACATTCCCGAGCTGGAGCGCATGCTCGAGGATGTCGGCGACGACCCGGTCAAGCGCTGCCGACTGGAGTACCTGCTGGCCCTGCAGTATCAAAACAAGGGCGACGAGGCAAAGTTCCAAGAGTTCCTGGAGAAGTCGGGCCAACACTCGATGGCCGTCAACGCGTAACGGACGGCTTGTGCTAGACTTCTAGTCTCACGGGGGCGTGGCGGAATTGGCATACGCAGGAGACTTAAAATCTCTCGCCGCAAGGATTGTGGGTTCGAGTCCCACCGCCCCTACCATATGGAGCTTTCGAGCCCGTGTCCCCAAGGGATGCGGGCTCGTTTCTTTTACACGCCGGTGGGACTCGAACCCGCGAGGGGGCGAGCGTTAAGCGGACGCGCAGCGTCCGAAGCGAGCCGGCGAGGGCGCCGACAGGCGGCCGAAGCCGGTGCGTATTTGCGCAGCAAATGCGCGGACGTCCCACCGCCCCTACCATATGATTGCTTGCGAGCCCGTGTTCCCCAGGGATGCGGGCTCGTTTCTTTTGGACGCCGTCAACTGCAGAGCAGCTCATTTGGGACGGGGCTTTTTTGACTACTTTTTCCGCCCACCCAATGAGTTTCCTACCACATTTTCCGATGGAAAAACGTGGTTGTCTCGCACATTTTCCGATGGAAACACCCAAATGGCCTTATACTAACCGAGAGGGTTGGGAGGCAATATGCAGCGACAGCTTATGAGCGAACTTATCGCTTGGAAATCAAGGACGAATCGCAAACCTCTCTTGCTTAAGGGAGCCCGCCAGACAGGAAAGACTTGGCTTCTTAACGAATTCGCAAGCCAGCAGTATCGAAACGTCATTCGTTTTGACTTTATGCTCGAGCCGAGCACACGCTCGCTGTTCGATGGGGACCTCGACCCCAAGCGCATCATCTCCCAGATAGAACTCCTACGTGGCCAAACTGTAACGCCAGCAGACACGCTCATCATCTTCGACGAGATCCAAGAGGCCCCGCGCGGGATCACCTCGCTCAAGTACTTCAACGAGCTTGCACCCGAATACCACATCGTAGCAGCCGGTTCCTATATGGGCCTCGCGCTCCGACGCGAAAACGAGTCATTTCCCGTCGGCAAAATCGACCAGCTCACCATGCGTCCCATGGGGTTCGCCGAGTTCGTTCGTGCCGTCGACGGCGACCCGCTCGCCGACGCCATCCTTGCCGCAGACATGAACCTTCTAGCAAACGTTACCGAAAAGCTCGAACACTTGCTCAAGGAATACCTTGTTGTCGGCGGTATGCCCGAAGTTGTCTCCGCTTTCGCCGAGACACGCGACTTCATCGAAGCCCGAAGGCTTCAGCAGCAAATCATCGAGGCTTACGAATCCGATTTTGGCAAACATGCACCCGCCCGCATCGTCGAGCGCATGAGGTTGGTTTGGAAATCCCTTCCCGGCCAGCTTGCAAAGGAGAACAAGAAGTTTGTCTATGGCGCCCTTCGCCCCGGAGCGCGCGCACGCGATTTCGAGGAAAGCCTCCAGTGGCTCACGGACTACGGAATCGTTCATAAGGTGCCACGTGTTTCCGCTCTAAAGGCGCCGCTCTCGAGCTACGAAGACCTCTCGGGCTTCAAACTGTTCTGCATCGACACCGGCATCCTCGGAGCGCTCTCCGGTCTCTCTCCGGCCGTCGTTCTTAACGGATCCGCTGTTTTTACCGAGTTCAAAGGTTCGCTGACCGAACAATACGTCGCGCAAGAGCTCTTGCTCCAGGACAAAACTCCCGCGTATTGGTCCTCTACCTCCGGCAATGCCGAAACCGACTTTGCCATCGACCATGCGGGAACCGTGCTTCCGCTTGAGGTCAAGGCGGCAGAGAACCTTAAAGCGAAGAGTCTGAAAATAGCCTGCGAAAAATTCAAACTCGAGCGTTGCGTGAGGAGCTCCCTGGCGGCATATAGAGACGAGGGCATGCTCATCAATATTCCGCTTTGGGAGATTGGGCAGATCGACAAGCTGGCATAGGCGCTGTGGGGACGCCCCGCAAGGACTGTCCCCAGGTGCCGGCTGTTGAGTTGCGGTGGAATAGGGACTGTTAGTGCCCGAAAGGGCGATTGTAGTCCGTATTTCACCGCAAATTATTTAGAGGGTGCTGAGAGTGGGGGTCCAGGCGATGGTGGGAGTCGCGCCGTCGAGAGCCTCGTTGATGGTGGCGGCCATGCCGGCGAGTAAGCTGTTCTCGCTTACAGTGAGCGTCTTGTAGCCGCCGGCTCGCATAAGCTCGCGGATTACCACGGCACCAGCCAAGATCACGCCCGCGCGTTTGGGCTGTACACCCGGTAGAGCGGCGATGCCGTCCGCATCCAACGCAGACATGCGCTCGATAGCGGCCGAAACCTGATCCAGCGAAAGCTCGCGCAGGTGCACAAAGCTCGAATCGTACGGTTCCAGCTCATGAACGAGCGCCACGAGTGTGGTGACGGTGCCACCCACTGCGACCAAGCGTTCGGCGCGCTCAAAATTGCTCGGCAGGCCCTCAAAATAGGCAGCGAACTGCTCGCCCGCCCACGCGGCAGCGGCAGTAAGCTCGCCGCGTGCGGGCGGCAGTGCCGAGAAAAATCGCTCCGTCACACGGCGACAACCGATGTCCAGCGAACGCGTGCCCTCCAGCGCAAAGACCCCACGCTCCGGCGCATAGACGCCCGTCGCGAGCTCCGTGGATCCGCCGCCCGAATCGGCAACAATGATGCGCTCGCCGGCAAAGTCGTGCGCCACGCCAAAAAACGTCAGGCGCGCCTCGACCTCGCCCGGAATCACCTGCGGTTCGAGCCCCAGATCGCGCAGACCGTCCAGCAGCAGCGCGGCATTGGACGCATCGCGCGCGGCACTCGTGCAGGTGGTGCAGATGCACGCGGCCCCAAAGGTACGGGCTTCGTCCACAAACATGCGGCACGCAGCGAGCACGCGCTCAACGGCCGCCTCGCAAAAGCGCCCCGTCGCGTCCACGCCCTCGCCCAAGTCGGTGATCTCGGTATGCTTGGACGATTCCACAATCGCCCCGGCCTCGACCTGCGCCAACACCAGTCGCGACGACACCGTTCCCAGGTCGATCGCGGCCACCTTATAGCGTTTGCAATTTGTCATTGCGGGCTCCCCTCCGGGCGCTATTTGCCGTTGGACACGACCGTCTGGCCCTCGACGCCGTTAAACCCAAACAGCATGTCGAGCGCTTGGATGTACCACGGCGCGTCCTTACCGACTTCTTCGATTTCCTTGGCAACTTCGCTGGCCTTCTTGGCGTTCGACGACTTCTGGCTCGACGAGGCATCCGAATCGCCGTCCAGGCCCTGCACTTCAATCCTCTTCTCGCCGGGCATCACCAAGCCCAGGTCCTCGGATGCCGCATCCTTGATACCCTCCTCCGAGAGCAGCTTGTCGACACTTTTTTGCAGCCCATCATTGTATTGCTGGCGAATCTCGACCTGCTTGGCCAAGATGTCGCTCGAGCGCTTAGCCACGTACAGGTCGCGTACGGGAAAATACAGGCTCACGAGCGCCAGCGCCACGACAATGCCGATAAACAGCGGGCGCAGAGAGCCATGCGTAAAGTCATAGATCGCCTTGACCACCGCATTGTCGTTGGCGTAGCGCATAAAGTCCGAGCCCGAAAGACGGCTCGAGGGCCTGCTCGACCTGTCGTGCGTCTGGGCCGAGGGACGCGACGCATGCGACGAACGTGCTGGGCGCACTGGTCCATCTGTCGAAGTATTCACTTGAGCATTGGGGCGCGAGGTACTTGTCGGGCGCTGCATGGAGCGGTCGGCGCCGGCGTAGGCGGACCCACCGAGCTGCACCGTGCGCGCACGGCGAGGCGACGGCTCACGCGAACCGGCGGAATAGTACCTGTTGTCGTAAATCTGATCCATGTGCGCCTTGTGCGGTTGAGGTTTGTTTGCGCTAAGTATTCTAGTTATAGCACGAGCTCCCGCATCGCCTTCGCCAGCCTTTGCTCGACATAAAAAAGGCGCTGAGCCGTATGGCCCAGCGCCCATAGCGCTTTGCGGCATCCAGCCAAGGCGAGGCGGAACCGAGTCAGCCTCCCCCTCGCCAAATTCGCCTGTTTAGCGAATGTTGTAGAACGCGGCCTTGCCGGCGTAGCGCGCGCTGCCCTCGAGCTCGTCCTCGATGCGGATGAGCTGGTTGTACTTGGCGATACGGTCGCTGCGGCACGGGGCGCCCGACTTGATCTGGCCGGCGTTGACGCCCACGACCAGGTCGGCGATCGTGGAGTCCTCGGTCTCGCCGGAACGGTGGCTCACGATGCAAGCGTAGCCGGCCTCCTTGGCGGTCTCGATGGCCTCGAGCGACTCGGTGAGCGTGCCGATCTGGTTGACCTTGACCAGGATCGCGTTGGCGGCACCCAGCTCGATGCCCTTCTTGAGGCGCTCGGTGTTGGTGACGAACAGGTCGTCGCCCACCAGCTGCACCTTGTTGCCAATGCGACGGGTAAGCTCGACCCAGCCGTCCCAGTCCTCCTCGGCCATGCCGTCCTCGATGGAGATGATGGGATAGGTGTCGACGAGCTTCTCCCAGTAATCGACCATCTGGGCACTCGTGTACTCAACACCCTCGCCCTTGAGCTCGTACATGCCGGTCTCGGCGTTGTAGAACTCGGTCGAGGCCGGGTCCATGGCGTACATGAAGTCGACGCCGGGCTTAAAGCCGGCTTTCTCCACGGCCTTGGTGATGTACTCGAACGGCTCGGCATTGGTCTTGAGGTTGGGCGCAAAGCCGCCCTCGTCGCCCACGCCGCCGCCCAGGCCGGCCTCGTGCAGCACGCCCTTGAGGGTGTGGTAGACTTCGGCGCACCAACGCAGGCCCTCGGCAAAGCTCGGGGCGCCCACCGGCATGATCATAAACTCCTGGAAGTCAACGTTATTGTCGGCATGCACGCCGCCGTTGAGGATGTTCATCATGGGCGTGGGCAGCAGATGGGCGTTGACGCCGCCCAGGTACTGGTACAGCGACAGGCCCGCCGACTCGGCTGCGGCGCGGGCAACGGCCAGCGACACGCCCAGGATGGCGTTGGCGCCGAGCTTGGTCTTGTTGGGCGTACCGTCCGCGGCAATCAGCGCGGCATCGACGGCGCGCTGGTCGAAGGCGTCGAGGCCCACGACGGCGTTAGCGCACTCGTTGTTAACGTGCTCGACGGCCTGCGAAACGCCCTTGCCCAGGTAGCGGCCCTTGTCGCCATCGCGCAGCTCGCAGGCCTCAAAGGCGCCGGTCGAAGCACCCGAAGGCACCATTGCGCGGCCAAAGCTGCCGTCCTCGAGCACGACCTCGACCTCGACGGTGGGATTGCCGCGGCTGTCGAGCACCTCACGACCGTAGACGTCCAAAATATCGCTCATGTTGTCTCCCTCTCACTTGGAAACGTAGTGGATGCAAGCGACCGGCTGACCGTGCACCATCGGTGCGTCTCTGTAAGTTAGCCATGTCGCACTTTTTGCATTATGCCCTAAGTTAGCCGAGGGATACACTTGATTTTCGAAAAATATAGCGGGAACGATGAGGCATGTCAGCCCGTCGTTCCCGCAGTCTTACTCCTCCGCCTTTGCGGCATCCCACAGGTCGTTGAGGCCGTGGGTCGAAAGCTCGGCAAGATCCACGTGAGCATCGGCCACCATCTGCTCCATCGCGGCCCAGCGACGGCGGAACTTTGCCGTGCTGGCACGAAGGGCGCTCTCGGCGTCAATGCCCTCCTTGCGCGCGACGTTGACCAGGGCAAAGAGCAGGTCGCCAAACTCCATTTCGCGCTCGGGCGAGCCAGGGGCCTCGGCCTCAAACTCGGCACGCTCCTCGGCAACCTCGTCCCACACATCCTGGACCGTCTCCCATTCAAAGCCCACGGCAGCCGCCTTGCGCGACACCTTCTGAGCCTGCATCAGCGCCGGCAGATGCGTGGGCACGCCGTCGAGCAGGCCCTCGGGCGCAGCCTCGCCTGCCGCCACGGCCTTGTCCTTGGCAGCCCTCTCGGCAAGCTTGACCTCGTTCCAAATCTTGAGTACCTCGTCGGAGCTGTCGGCATCCACATCGCCAAACACGTGCGGATGACGGCGAATGAGTTTGGCGTCGATATCGCGCGCCACGTCGGCCAGCGTAAACTCGCCGGCATCCGCCGCGATCTGCGCATGCAGCACGACCTGCATGAGCACGTCGCCCAGCTCCTCGCGTAGGTGAACCGCGTCGTCCGCCTCGATGCAGTCGAGTGCCTCGTAGGCCTCCTCGATCATGTTCTTGCCGATGCTGCGGTGTGTCTGTTCGCGATCCCACGGGCAGCCATCGGGCTGACGCAGACGCCAGATGGTCTGCACCAGATGCTGCAGCTCGGCCGACGCGTCTATCAGCGTGGACAGATCGCGCGAGCCCTCGGCATTTTGCTGAGCCATATGCTGCGCCATGGTTATTCCTCCTCCAGGATCACGTGGCGGAACGCACCGCCCTCGTAGATGCCGTAGCTGTGCGTGCCGTCCTTGGGAATGCTCGCACTGCCGGGGTTGAAGAGCCACAGACCCGGGTGCGCGGCACTTTCCTCGTTGACCTTGATGTGCGTATGACCGTAGACGAGCGCGGAGCCCTCGGGCAGCGCGGGCGCGTGGTCGACGCTGTTGTGCATGCCGGCGCCAAAGACATGGCCGTGCGTCAGGAACAGCTCGCGGCCGGTCTCGTCGAACAGCGTGGCGTAGTCGGCCATGACGGGAAAGTCGAGGACCATCTGGTCGACCTCGGCATCGCAGTTGCCGCGTACCGCGATGATGCGGTCGGCCAGGGCGTTGAGCAGCGGGATCACGCGCTTGGGGGCGTAATCGCGCGGCAGGTCGTTGCGCGGACCGTGATAGAGCAGGTCGCCCAGCAGCACGATGCGGTCGGGCTGCTCGGACTCGATGGCGGCAACCAGGCGCTCGGCCCAATATGCCGAGCCGTGGATGTCGGAGGCGATGAGGTATTTCATGGGGAGATCCTTTCGAATGGGGTTGATATGGCTGGGCGCAGGATGTCGCCACCAGCCGCGTTATTCAAATCGCAGTGCCACGGCTTGTGCCGCCTGCATCACGCGCTGGAGCGGCACATTGTGCTCGCGGGCGAGACGGGCGCAGTCCTCGTACTCGGGCGCTGCACGCTCGCTGCCGTCGGGCAGGGTTGCCACCTTGACGGACACCTCGCCCCATAGCGTCGTTACGCGCTCAAAGCGGCGTGGCAGGCAAACGCGCTCCATGACCTGGCGACGAATGCCGTTGGTCGTGGTCTCCAAAAAGATAATCGTCTGCAGGCGCTCGATATCCTCGTGAGCACAGATTACCTGTAGCTGCCAACTGGGACGGCCTTTCTTGCAATAGAGGGGCAGCCAATGCACCTCGCGCGCACCCGCCTCGCGCAGGCGGTCGGCAGCGTAGGCGAGCACCTCGGGCGACGCGTCGTCGATGTCGCATTCCAGCTTGACGATGGTCTCGGGCGCATCGGTCTCGCGGGACAGCGGGGATGTGCTATCGCATTGCATACGGTCCGGATCCTTTCCGCGCGGGCTCGTTTTGTTCATCCAAACGCTAGCACATTGGACGTGGCACAGACGTGACTTTCGTCCGTCGCCGCCCTCGCTCCTATCCAAACATGTACATCAGCCTCCAAACATGTCATTTTCTGCAGCTTTTGGAGGCTGATGTGCATGTTTTGAGAGCGCAAGCGAGGCCGCACCGCGCACCCTTTCCAGTCGATTTCGGCCCCCCGGTGCGCTCGTCGCATCGGGGGCCGCGCCATTACAATGGAGCGGTTTCGCCAAATGCAAAGGAGTCGCCATGTCTGCTTGCCCGCTGGTCGATTGCCACACCCACACCTCGTTTTCGGACGGACATGCCTCGTTTGAGGAAAACGTCCGCGCTGCCGCGGCCGCCGGCTGCCGCGTCATGGTCTCGACCGACCACCTCACCTTACCCGCCAGCATGGATGCCAACTGCGAGGTGCAGGTTGTCGAGGGCGACCTGCCGGCACATCGTCTGGCTTTTGAGGATGCCCGCAAGCTTGCCGCGCAAATCGCGCCGGAGCTCGAGCTTATCTATGGCTTTGAATGCGATTGGTACGAGGGCTGCGAGCCTTTGGTTGAGCGCTGGTCCCGGGGCGCCGTCGTGCGCCTGGGCAGCGTGCATTGGATTGGCAACCCAGGCGATATCATGGCCGGCGCCGCGGGTACGGCGGGAACGGAAAACGTCGCTCGTCCCGATACACCCGATTCCCTTTGTGGTTGGATCGACGACGACACCAACCTGCACGTTTGGGAAAACCTGGGGGTACGCGGCGTGTGGGAGCGCTACGTCGACGACTGGTGCCGCGCCTGCGAGAGCCCGCTCAACTTTGATGTAATGGCTCACCCCGACCTGGTCATGCGCTTTTCGAAGGAAGGCTTTGCGCCCGACTTTGACCCCGCACCGTTTTGGCAGCAGATGGCCGAGTGCGCGCACGATACGGGTCGCCGCGTTGAGGTCTCGACCGCCGCACCCCGCAAGGGCCTCGACGACTACTATCCCGCGACTGGGCTGTTGCGTTGCTTCGCCCACGCCGAGGTACCGATTACCTTTGGCTCGGACGCGCACCGCGCCTGCGACATCTGCTGGAACATCCGCGAGGCCCAGGCCCACGCCTACGACTGCGGTTATCGAACCTTCGATATCCCCCACCCCACCGGCGAATGGCAACCCACGCCCCTCGCCTAACTAGTCGTTTAAGAACGTCCCCAATGACTAGTGGCGGCGGGCGTTGAGTTCGCCGGCTAGCTCGTCGAGGGTGATACCGTAGCGCTCGAGCGTCACGAGCAGGTGGTAGACCAGGTCGCCGGCCTCGTAGCGGATGTGATCGTGATCGTTATCCTTGCAGGCCATGATCACTTCGCTCGACTCCTCGGCAAGCTTCTTGAGCAGCTCGTCCTCGACGTCGGTCAGCAGACGCGCGGTATAGCTCTCCTGCGGCGATGCATCACGACGACCGTGAATCACCTCGGCGAGCCCCGTCAGCGTCTCACCGATATTTCCATCCTGAACGTTTGCGGTGCGCACACCCATGGTTCAATCCTTTCTGGTGGCCGAGCGTCTAATCGAGCGCCCGCCCTACGCGAGTTTCTTAAAGAAGCAGGTACGGTTGCCGGTGTGGCAGGCCGGACCCGGCGAGTCGACCTTGACCAGCAGCGTATCGCTATCGCAGTCGGCCCAGAGCTCCTTGACCTCCTGCATATTGCCGCTCGTCGCGCCCTTGTTCCAGAGCTCCTGGCGACTGCGGCTCCAAAACCACGTGGTACCGGTCTTGAGCGTCAGCCCCACCGACTCCTCGTTCATCCAAGCAACCATAAGCACCTCGCCGGTGTCATACTGCTGAACCACACAAGGAATCAGCCCACGGGCGTCGTACGTAAGATCAGACGCTTCTATTACCTCAGTCATCATTTCTCCCAAGTCATAAACGAAACCCCACAGGCCGGCGAGGGTTGTCCAGGTGCCCGAGATTCCGAGCGACAAGCCCGACGACGCGTACTTAAGTACGCGAGGAGGGTTGGAGCCGGAAGGTCGGGTGCCTGGGCAAGCCGCAGCGCTAGAAGTCCAACCTGACAGGGATGCCTTGTGAGGCCATATACTCTTTGACTTCGCGAATGCTGAAGGTTCCAAAGTGAAAGACGCTCGCCGCCAGCACGGCATCGGCCTCGCCCTCGATCACGCCCTCGGCAAAATGCTCGAGCGTACCCACGCCGCCGCTCGCGATGACGGGAATCGGCACCGCGCGCGCCACGGCGCGGGTGAGCGCCAAATCAAAGCCGGCCTTGGTGCCATCGCGATCCATACTGGTCAGTAGGATTTCGCCGGCGCCGCGACGAGCCGCTTCCTCGGCCCACGCCACCGCGTCGATACCCGTGGCGTTGCGGCCTCCCGCGGTAAAGACCTCCCACTTGTCGGCACCGGATGCGCCGGGCAAACCGACGCGCTTGGCATCGATCGCCACGACCACGGCCTGGCTACCAAACGCCGCGGCAGCCTGGCTGATCAGCGACGGATCGCGCACGGCCGCCGAGTTGAGCGATACCTTGTCGGCGCCGGCGGCAACCATGGTCCGCATGCCCGCCAAGTCGCGAAAACCGCCGCCCACGGTATAGGGAATGGCCAGCTCCTCGGCCGCATGCGCCGCCATCTCGATAGTCGTCGCACGGTCGTCGCTCGTGGCGGTAATGTCCAGGAAAACGACCTCGTCCGCACCCTCGCGGTCATAGGCACGCGCCAGCTCCACCGGATCGCCCGCATCGCGTAAGCTCACAAAGTTGACGCCCTTGACCACACGGCCGTCCTTGACGTCCAGGCAGGGAATCACGCGCTTGGTAAGCATGGGCTACTCCTCCCCTCGGGCGGCGGCCAGCGCCTGTGCCAGCGTAAAGTTGCCTTCGTAGAGCGCACGGCCGGTAATGGCGCCTTCAATCGCGACCTCACCCACCGCGGCCAGTGCGCGGATGTCGTCGAGCGTCGAGATACCGCCCGAAGCCACGACGGGAAAGCCCGCGACCTCGGCCACATGGCGATACGCCGCCACATCGATGCCCGTCTGCATGCCATCGCGCGCGATGTCGGTATACACCAGATGCTTAAAGCCCAGCTCGGTAAGCTGCGCCACGGCATCGTCGAGTGCCACGCCCGCGCCGTCGCGCCAGCCGTTCACCTTAACCTGGCCGTCGCGCGCGGCAATGTCGGCGACCAGCAGCTCGCCAAAGCCTTGGGCTGCCACCTCGGCAAAACCCGGCTCGGTCACCAGCACGGTGCCCAGCGCAATGCGGCGAGCACCATAGCCGGCCAGCTCGTCGATGCGTGCGAGCGAGCGGACGCCGCCGCCCACGTCCACGGACAGACCGTCGACGCCGCAGATGGCCTTAATCGCCGCTGAGTTGGCAGCGCACATGTCCTCGTCCTCGCCAAAGGCAGCGGACAGATCGACGACGTGCACCCAGCTTGCGCCCTGCTCGGCAAAGGAGCGGGCAACGGCCACAGGGTCGTCGGAATATACCTTGCAGCGGCTGCGGTCGCCGCGCTCCAGGCGCACGACCTTGCCGCCGATCAGATCGATTGCGGGAAACAGGATCATCGGCCGACCTCCTCGACGATGTTGACGAAGTTCTTAAGGATGCGCTGACCCAGCGCGGAGGATTTCTCGGGATGGAACTGGCAGCCCCACACGTTGCCATGGCGCACGATGCACGGGAAACTCCGTGTATAGTGCGTGCGCGCCAGCACATCGGCGGCATCGACGTCGTCGGCCACCGCGTAGCTGTGGGTGAAGTACATGTTGGCGCCCTCGGCAAAACCGGCAAGCAGCGGATCGGCCGCACCGGCGGACGTCATGTGCACCTGGTCCCAGCCCACGTGCGGCACCTTCAGGCGGCTCGACTCCAGGCGCGTGCACGAGCCGCGCATAATACCTAGGCCATCGACCCAGGGACCGCCAGCCTGCTCGGGAGCGTTTCTGTCCGCGACCGTGCCCTCGTCCGCAGGCACGCCCTCGTTGCCGTGCTCAAAAAATAGCTGAAGCCCCAGGCAGATGCCGAGCAGCGGAGTTCCAGCGGCGACGGCATCGAGCACCGCGTCCGCCTCGCCGCTCTGGCGCATAAAGGCGATCGCGTCATAGAACGCGCCCACGCCCGGGATGACCAGGCCGTCGGCGTTGCAGATCTGCTCCGGATCGTCCGACGTGCAGGCGGCGGCACCGGCGCGCGCAAGCCCGCGCACGACGCTCGACAAGTTGCCCTTGTGGTAGTCGACCACCACGATCTTCGGTTCGCCCACGCGACCCTCCCTTTTCCTATCATCCAAAACCACTACAAAGGGGACAGGCGCCTTTGTGGTGGTTTGTGCAATCCGTCAGCTACAGCGAGCCCTTGGTACTGGGGATGCCCTGCACGCGGGGATCGAGCTCGCAGGCGTGGCGCATCGTGCGGCCCACGGCCTTAAAGGCGGCCTCGATAATGTGATGCGAATTGCCGCCCGCCAGTTCGCGCACGTGCAGCGTGAGCTTGGCATCGCGCGCAAAGGCGTAGAAGAACTCGACGGCCAGCTCGGTATCGAAACTGCCCACGCGCTCGGTCGGCACGGGCAGCTCGCAATAGGCCTGCCCGCGGCCCGAGATATCCACGGCGGCCATCACGAGCGTCTCATCCATGGCAATCGCCGCGTCGGCAAAGCGCGTAATGCCCGCCTTGTCGCCCAGCGCTTGGCAAAACGCCTCGCCCAGCACGATGCCCGTATCCTCGACGGTGTGATGCGCATCGACCTCAACATCGCCCACCGCGTGTACCGTCAAATCGAACAGGCCATGGCGGCCAAAGGCGTTGAGCATGTGGTCGAAAAACGGCACGCCGGTCGAGATATCGCACACGCCGCTCCCGTCCAGGTCAAGCTTGACGACGATGTCGGTCTCCCCCGTCTTGCGGGTCACCTTGGCATAACGGCCCATCTACATCTCCCCCTTCACCAGCGCGGCAAACGCAGCCAGCACCTCGTCGTTTTCCTGCGGAGTACCCACGGTAATGCGTAGGCAGTCCGCGAGCCCCGGCGCGTAGCTAAAGTCGCGCACCAAAATCGAATACTCATCGCGCAGACGCTCGCGCACGCGCGTGGCATGCGGCATGCGCACGAGCACAAAGTTCGCCGCGCTCGGCCATGCCTCCACGGGCAGGCCCCCGGCAGCCATCGCGCGCAGGGCGCACAACTCGCGCTCGCGCTCGGATGCAACCTGTGCCACCACGGGCGTATACGCATCACGGGCACGCACGCAGGCAAGTGCTGCTGCCTGGCTCAGCACGTTGACCGAATAAATCTGGCGAATCGCCGCAAACGCGTCGATGACCTCGGGTGCCGCGATCACGTAGCCCAGACGCATGCCGGCGGCGCCAAACGCCTTGGACAGCGTATGCAGAATCACCAGGTTGGGATGCTCGGCGATAAGCCCCTGCGCCGTGGTAGCCGCGCCAAACGAATCGTCGGCAAACTCAACGTAGGCCTCGTCGACCATGACCATGCCGGGGCACGCATCGCACAGGGCCGCGACAAAATCGAGCGGAGCCACATCGCCCGTGGGATTGTTGGGCGAGGTCACGATTGCCAGGTTGCACTCGGGCGCGGCCGCGAGCACAGCAGCCTGGTCGAGCTCAAAGGTCGCCGGATCGCGCCACACGTCGCGCACCTCGGTCTGACAGAGCGACGCAAAGAACGCATACTCGCTAAAGCACGGCGGGCAGTTGAGCAGGGTCCGCCCCGCGCCGCCGAACGCCAGCAGGTAGTTATAGAGCAGCTCGTCGCCGCCGTTGCCCACGCAAATGTTCTCGCGCGTCACGCCATGCCAAGTGGCAAGCTCGTCGCGCAGGTCGTTGGACATGGGATCGGGGTAGCGGTTGAGCGGCGTGGCAACCAGGGCCGCGTCGATCGCCTCGCGCACGCCGGCCGGCACGGGATAGGTGTTCTCGTTGGCCGAAAGGTTGATGCGCGTGGGCGTAAAGTTGGGATCGTAGGGCTCAATGCCGGCCAAGTAGGGCTGGACGAGCTCCTTCATGCGGGGCGTGAGTTCGGCCATTTTAGGCCTCCTCGCCAGTCGGGCCAGCTCCATCCGCTCTTGCGGCCACCAGGTCCACACCCTCGGCAACCGTCGCCACGGCATCGCCCGGCCAGGCGACCTTGGCCAGGTCGGCCGCGGCCAGCGACTCGGCGCTCACGGCATCCTCGCCCTGCTCCAGCACGCGGCGACGCAGTGCGGCCGAAAGCGCGTGTGCCCACAGACCCTCGGCCTCGGCTAGACGCTGTGTGGCGGGAGCGTCGGAGAGCAGGCCCTCGGGCGTATAGCAAATGACACTCGAGCGCTTGACGAACTCCTCCACCGAAAGCGGGTTGGAGAACATGGCCGTGCCGCCGGTCGGCAGCGTGTGATTGGGGCCGGCAACGTAATCGCCGAGTGGCTCGGAGCTCCAAGCGCCCACAAAGATGGCGCCGGCGTTGCGAATACCGCCAAGCAGGCCCATCGCGTCCTTGCAGTGCAGCTCCAGGTGCTCGGGCGCCACGGTGTTCACCGCCTCGACGGCGGCAGCCATGTCGGCGGCTACCACGATAGTGCCCTCATTGTCGAGCGAAGCGCGCGTGATCTCGGCGCGTGGCGACTGCGCTACCAGGATGTCGATACCCGTCTCAACCTCACGCGCAAACTGCTCGTCGCAGGTCACCAGATAGCAAGCCGCCAGCGGATCGTGCTCGGCCTGGGCCATCAGGTCGGCCGCGACCACCATGGGCTTGGCCGTGGCGTCGGCCAGCACGCAGACCTCGGAGGGACCGGCGACCATATCGATACCCACGTCACCCGAGACAATCTGTTTGGCAGCGGCGACAAAGGCGTTGCCCGGGCCGGTGATTTTGTCGACGCGCGGAATGGTCTCGGTACCGTACGCCAGTGCGGCCACGGCCTGGGCGCCGCCCACCATATAGATCTCGTCCACGCCGCCGAGCTTTGCCGCGGCGAGCGTGTAGGGGCTGATCAGGCCGTCCTTTTGCGGCGGGGTCACCATGACCACGCGCTCAACGCCAGCGACCTTGGCGGGAATGGCGTTCATAAGCACGGTGGAAGGGTACTGCGCACGACCGCCCGGCACATAGATGCCAGCTGCGGCAAGCGGGGTCACCTTAACGCCGAGCATCGTGCCGTCCGGGCGCGTGGTAAACCAGCTCTGCTCGACCTCGCGCTGGTGGAACTCGCGAATCTGGCGTGCAGCCTTTTCGAGCGCCGCGACAAAAGCGGGATCGAGGCCCTCGAGCGCGGCATCGATCTGCTCTTGCGGCAGACGGAAGCTCTGCAGCTCAACGCCGTCAAAGCGCTGACAATAGTCGCGCACCGCGGCATCGCCGTTGGCACGCACGTTGGCCACGATATCGCGGGCGGCGTCGACGATGTTTTGCGGCAGCACGCCCTTACGGTTGAGCTGGTTGGTAACGAGGCGCTCACCGGGAGCAAGCTTGATGGTCTTCATATCGGTATCCCCTATCGGTCGAGGTTTTTGTTCAAAAACGAGAGACCGGGCGACGGCGCCAGTCGGCCCGCAGCCCGGACGTTGGGGCGCCCGTGCGTGCTCGCGCTATTGTGCCGAGCCCGCAACGGGCTCAAAATGCTTGTCCTTCACGGCTGCCGCCAAGCGATCTGCCAGATTGCGCACGCGCGGATCCAGACGTGCGGCACCCGGATTGACAAAGAAGCGGGCCGTGCAGTCCATAATGCGACCAGTAATAACGAGGTCGTTATCGCGCAGCGTGGCGCCCGTGGCGGTAATGTCCACGATACGGTCGGTCATGCCGACAATGGGGCCCAGCTCGATGTTGCCGTGCAGCGAGACGATGTCGGCGTTCACGCCGCGCTCGGCATACCAGGCACTCGCGATGCGCGGGTACTTAGTTGCCACGCGAAGCGACCCACGGCGGGCATAGTTGCGCTCGGCCTGGCCGGCGCGCCACGCAGGCTCCGCCTCGATAAACGTGCACAGGCCGTAGCCCAGGTCGACCAGCTGCAGCAGGTTGAGGTCTGCCTCGATAAGCGAGTCCCAGCCGCAGATGCCGCAGTCGGCACCGCCGCAGCCCACAAAGGCGGGCGCGTCGCTGGGACGCACGATGACAAATTCGATATCGCCGATCGTGCCCTCACCAGCACGCGTGTCGCGGCCGCGCACGATGAGGTGACGGCCGGGGTCGCGCAGCTCAGAGACGTCCAAGCCCGCGGCCTCGAGCACGTCGAGCGTGTCGGCCTTGAGCGAGCCCTTGGGCACGGCGATGCGCAGTGGACCCTCGGCGCCGCGGCCCACGGCATGGTCACCATCGGAAGCAGCGTCCTCGGCCGAGGTATGCGCGGCCTCCAGACGCTCGAGCGAAAAGGCAAAGCCCGCCGCCGGCACCTCGATGCCGTCGCCAAATGCGCCAGTAAAGATGGAGTCGTAGCGTCCGCCTGAACCGACCGGATCGGGCAGGCCACCGGCATAGGCCTTAAAGACCAGGCCCGTGTAGTAATCAAACGAGTTCATGATGGAGAAGTCGAAGGACAGCACCCGGGCGTCCTCGGGAGCCAGGCCATCGACCAGGGCACGCAGCTCGCGCGTGAGCGGCGCAACAATGCCCGCCGCCGCCAGCAGCGCGTCGACGCGGTCGAGCACCTCGGCACCACCGTGCAGGCGCGGCAGCTCGCTAATGGCGACCTTAGCGGCCTCGGACTCTGCGCTTTCCGCCACGCGGGCATCGAGGCCCACGAAGTCGTTGGCGTGCACGCAGCGCAGCGCCTCGGCAGCCAGCTCGCGATCTTCGCACGCCGCAAGCAGTTCCTTAAACGGACGCACACTGCCCGCGATAATGCGCGCACCGGGAAGTGCCAGCTTGCGCACGGCCTCGGCGACCAGTGAGACAATCTCGACATCGCCCGCGGTGTCGCCCGCGCCGATGAGCTCAAAACCTAGTTGCGTAAACTGACGCGAGCCGCCGGCATTGCGCTGACACTCGCGAACCACCGGCGCCTCATAGCGCAGGCGCAGCGGCAGATCGGCCGCACGCATGCGAGTCGAAACCAGGCGAACAATCGGCAGCGTGTTGTCGGGACGGACCACCAGCAGGCGGCCGTCGTCATCAAAGAGCTTAAACGGCGTGTCCGCAATGCGGCCGCCCTCCTCGAGCGAGCCCTTGTCCTCGAGCAGCGGCGTCTCGACCGGAAGGTAATGATGCTCCCTAAAGCAGCCCTTCACCGTCAGCGCAATCTCCTCGCGCGCCTGAGCCTCCTCGGGCAATATGTCCCGGAATCCCCACGGTGTGGCCGTCATCTGGTGAGCCTCCTCATGCTGCGTTTCATATAGAACAGAAGACCGGCATAGCTCCGCCGGTCTTCTGGGTACTTTAGCATACTAGAGTGCTTGCGGGGAAAATCATCCTTCACGGCTCACAGCGTATTCATTTGGAAACATGGGGGAAAGCGCGTCCCGCCCGCCAGCCAAAAACTGGGATGCGGTTTCCGGTTGAAGTCCTCAGCGGAAAGTGTGTCCCATTCTGAGCGCCTGTTCTGGGATGTGCTTTCCGCCAGAAGCCTCAAGCGGAAAGCACGTCCCGTTTCTCAAAAAGCGTCAAACGCCAACTCGGCGCCCTGTCCCACTTAGGCGCCAATCGCACGACGATACTCTGCCATTACCTGCGCATCGGCAGCTGCGGGGTCGGCAAAATAGCGCCAGTCATAGGTCTCGGCCGAAACAACTCCGCGATAGCCGCGCGCCACCAGCCTATCTAGGTCGGCGCGCATATCGCGGTCGCCGTCACCCCAGGCAAGATGCGTCGTGCCGTCTGCCGCAACATCGACAAAATGCACGTGGGCGACATCATCGCCAAGCAGATCGAAATAATCGTCGATGGTATCCCCCGCCACCGCCATAGCGCCCAAATCCAGACACGCCTTAAGTGCCGGATGATCAACCGCCTCGATCATGCGCTTCGTATCGGCTGCCGAGTTCACGATCATCGACTCAACCGGCTGTAGGGCCTCGAGCACCAGTCGCACGCCGCGCTCTCCCGCATGCTCGGCAATCGCACGCAGCATCGAGGCGCTGCGACCCCACGCGTCCTCGATTGGCTCGTTCAAAAATGCCCAGCCACTCGAGACCATGACCTGCTCGGCTCCAAGTTCCGCCGCGATATCCACAACGTTCTTAAAGTACGCGAGCGTGCGGGCACGTGCCTCATTCCCGCGCGCCGCGATATTCCACGGCTTGGGGTTGTTCTGTTCGGGACAAAGCCCCACAATCCGAACCCCATACCGCTGCGACAGCTCCCGCACCTGCCCGAGCGAATCGTATCCATGGCAATCGACATACAGATGCATCGCCCCGGTCCAAAGCTCGCAACACGTGTAGCCCGAGGCCGCTGCCGAAGAAAAGAATTCCTCAAGGTCAAAATAACGATGGCTGATATTCATGACGGCAAGCAGGGGGTAGCTCATAATTACTCTCCAACCTAAACGAGGCCCCGTTCCATATAGGAGCGGGGCCCAATTACATAAACGTTATTTGCTCTTAGTAGTCGAACTGGTGATAGTAGCGGCGATAGTTAAGGTTGTGCTTGGTGACCGTCTCGTAGTAAGCGGCAAGGCGATCGGTGATCAGCGAGGAGAGGATCCACGGAGACACGATGACGCGGAACTCGTCGTCAAGGCCGGGGATCGCGAACTCGGCGGTGTCGATGATGTTGATGTCGGTGTCGCCGGTCACGCCGCGGGTCAGGAAGGCGCGGACGCGCTCGTCGAGCTTGCGGTTCTCGTCCTCGCCC
>DBFRVO010000006.1:0-18774 GCA_048503295.1 Collinsella aerofaciens
CCTACCGTCAGCTTCGCTACAACAAGGGCTACGACTATCTAGGCGCAGAGGCAATCAGCTATACATCGGGTTGGTACCGCTCCAGCTATGGACACATAACCCAGTTCAAGTGTAACTACCGTGTGTACAACTAAAGCAACCCGGCCGGGACGAGGGGCGACGCAAAAGCGTCGCCCCTCGTTTTTAACCATGTCAACTGAACCTGGTTCAGGCTTCAATGCAAGAAGAAGCAGGCCGAGGTCCAGATTTCGGACAAGAAGAGGGCGCTCGCGCGCGAGGCGCGCAAGGCACGCAACCACGCGCTCATGGTCGCCGGCGGGCTCATCGTGAACCACGCGCCGTGCGGCAACTGGAAACGCATCGACTGGGACAGGCTTGCGGCGTGAATCGACCGCCACGGATACAAGATCACCGGCTCCACGCAGCACGGAATCTGGACCCGTAACCTTTCGTAGCCCAGATCAAAATACCGGTTGTTTCCAGAAATCCTCTAGGAGGCGTCTAGATAGAGGATTTCTGGAAATGCAAATAACAATAATTTAGATTCCGAGCGTATCGACCGGAGCAACAACGATGCCTTCGCTAGTTACGTGAGCCGGCATACCAAACCCGATGACGATGAGTTTCGCCGCAGGCGGCCTCTCCCCGCGATCGACCAGCTTTCGCTCAAGTCGAAGCAGATTTTCCACTGCCTCTGGGACTTGGGGGCTCCCGAGCTTAACCTCAACGGCAACCCACGAGCCGTCACGACGATGGACAATCGCGTCGACCTCTAGGTCGTCAGCGTCGTGGTAGTGAGATACGGTCGCATCGCTGGCCGCCGCGTAAACCTTGAGATCGTGCAGCACAAGGGATTCGAAGAGCAAGCCAAGGGTCTTCGGATCGGATGACAACGACTCCGGGTCCGCACCGATGAGGGCGACGGCGAGCGATGAGTCCGCAAGGTGCCGCTTCGCGCCCTGCCGCAACTTCACCGGCGACCTGAGAGCCGGATGCCACGCGGGGACATCGTCGACGATATTGATACGGCGCAGCGCGTCCATGTAGCCGGTAATCGTATTCTTTGAGACGTCAACGCCCAAATCCCTTTCGATGGACCTCATGCCGGCAAGAGTCGATTCATTGCGTGCAAGCGACGAGAGCAAGGCCCTTACCTTAACCGGGTCGCGTTTCACTCCATCCGCCCTCGAAACGTCAGACTCGCAAACACCGTCAATATAGGCGGCGGCTATCCGCATTGCGTCGGCAGTTGTCTTACCGACCGCTTGGGGCCAACCGCCGCGGCAGAGCAAATCCGCGATACCGGCGATACCGGCGATGGATCCGAGTGACGCCGCAACGGAATCGCCATCGAGCAGCGCACCAAGCGAGACCGCTCCCGACGAAATACCGAGCTCGAAAAGCGTCATGGTATCCATCCGCAAACGGGCGATTCGACCCACACCGCTGTGCATCGGCTGGTTCTCGGCTCGCGGCGTCGCAGATCCGGTGAGAATGAACTGTCCTGGCTCCCCTCCCCTGACATCGCATTCGAATCGCACGGCATCCCATAGCTTCGGTTCTTCCTGCCATTCGTCGACAAGCCTCGGGGTCGGTCCGACAATTGCTTGGGCCGGATCGAGACGAGCGAGCTGGAGGGCCGCAAAACCGCCAGATGGGTCGGAGAGAGATAACGATGACTCGGCAAATCTCTGAGCTGTCGTTGTCTTTCCACACCATTTCGGCCCCTGAATGAGCACTGCACCAAAAATGCCAAGGTCGCGCTCGACCAAGCAGTCAACACAACGTCCTATATACCTATCCATCGGCTTTCCCTCCAATCATTCATTTGAAATTATAGCGTCTATCTGCGTCGTTGGGACAAATAACGATTACTTATTGGGACGATTGACGGTAATTTATTGGGACGATTGACGATAGCTCGTTGGGACGATTTCCATTTTCTTAAGGCACTAATCAACGAGACCCACTGTGAACTATGAGACGAATAAATTTAGCTGACGCCTCTCATGAGTTCAGCAATGCTGATTTGAAATCCGTCGGCAATCTTCTTGAGATTTGAGAGGCTGGCATTACGCCGACCGACTTCAATGCTCGCGTAGTAGGAACGATCCATTTCAATCAAATTGGCGAACTGCTCCTGACTGCACCCGAATCCAGCGCGGAGCTCTTTGCATCTCATGCCGAATGATTTCTGAAGCGTCGTATCCATGACAAAAAGAGTCATGGATTGTTGTATAAAAGCCAACGGACTATATACAACAATCCCAGTTAAGGCACATAACTATCTCTATTGGAAAGCGCTCTGATACACGTCAAGAAAACAGGGCGTTACTAAACGAAATTGGCTGTCATCCGCTATAGTTGACAGCACGTTTCGCCGAAAGGACGAAAGATTCATGTACGAGAAGAAGCACGCACTGCCAAACAAAAAGATTCACACTCCGAAGGGGATCGCGCGTCTGACCGTCACCGCGGCGACCATGGCCGCCATGACCGGATCGAGCCTAATCTCACCGTTCACGGCATTCGCCCAGACCGGTAACGGGGGCACGCAGCACCCCGCCGTGATGTCGCCGATCGCCGCCCACGCCGGCGCGGCATCCGGTACCGGCGCGAAATCCGTCGCACAGACCATCGCGGATCTGCAGAAGGCAGTCGACGAGGCGAAGACGAAGGAGGACGCCGCCAAGGCATCCTACGATGAGGCCGCCGGTCCCTACAACGAGGCGGCTTCCGCCCGCGACCAGGCCAAGGCATCCTACGATTCGGCGGTCAGCGCCGGCACGGCAGCCGACCGAGCGGCAATGGACGAGTACGCCCGTCAGGTCGCGGAGGGCAAGGCCGCCGCCGATGCTGCCGGCAAGGACCTCGAGCAGGCGAAGGCGGGTCTCGCAGACGCCAAGGCGGATGCATCCGAGAAGGACGAGGCGTACCAGTCCGCCCTCAAGGCGGCCCAAGATGCCAAGGACGCCCTCGATAAAGCCAAGGCCGATGCCGTAGGCGCCACCCCGGAGGCTATCCGTGCCGCCGAGCAGGCCGTGCGCGACGCCCAGGCTGCCGTGGACAGGGCACAGGCCGATCTCGACAACGCCAACGCGACGCTTGCCGATGCCCAGTCCAAGCTGGTTGCGGCCCAGTCTGCAAAGGATTCCGCCGATGCCGTCCTCGCCGCAGCCCAGCAGAACAAGGACGCGGCGGATGCGAAGGCCGCAACCGCCAGCGCCGCCTACGAGAAGGCGAAAGCAGACCTCGCCGCAGCGGAGGCAGGCGCCAACGGTCCGGAGTACGATGCGGCAAAACAGAAGGTCGCGGACGCGGAGGCAGCCCTCGCTGCCGCACAAGCGACACAGTCCCAGTGCGAGTCCGAGCTCGAGCAGGTACAGTCCGCTGCGGCAACGGCACAGGCCGACCTGAATGATGCCCAGGCGTCCCTCTCCGCGAAGCAGCAGGCCGCGGCCGATGCCGAATCCGGTGTGAACGCCGCCCAGTCCGCTCTCGATGCCGCAAACGCCAGCCTCGATGCGGCCAAGCAGGCGAATGCCGACGCCGTCGCCAAGCTGGATGCAGCGAAGCAGGCTGTCAAGGACGCTGAGTCCGCCAAGGCAGCCGCCGATGTAGAGCTCGCGAACGCCAAGGCCGCAAAGGATACCGCAGACGCCGCCGTGAACGCCGCGCAGCAGAAGGTCGACGAGGCCCAGGCGAAACTCGATTCCGCCGACGCGCAGCTCAAGCAGGGAGCCATCGGCTTTTTCCGTGCCATGGGTGCCGATTCAGCCATCGAGATCATCCAGAACTGCACATACAAGGACTACACCGAGGTGGGGAACAGCCTCGACGCGACTAGTCTCGACAACATGCTCGCGGCAATCCCGTACATGAAGTCCATCAACGAGTATCGCAAGTCCGTCGGTCTCTCTGAGCTCCAGGTCACGTACAAGCTCATTGCGGCGGCGATTGCCAACGCGAACTATTCCGATGTCAAGCTTGGGCATTCCATGCAGTTTGATACGAGCGAAAACCTCGCATGGAACTATGGAACCGATCCGAAACCGCAGTGGGTGGACCAAGAAAAGGCTTTCTTCGATCAGGCGGTTCAGGAGCTCTATGGCGTCACCGGTCTAATCGGTAAGGATGCCGTAGACTTCTACAAGTCGCATAGTGGGATTGAGTCCTATGTCAACCAGCATTTTAAGGTTGCCGGATATCCCGCAACCGTCGGTCACTACCTGAATGTCATCAGCCCTGAAATCGGCTATATGGGCATGGCGGTCTGCAGCAAGGGAACCATGAACGGCTGGAAGACCGACAGCTTCGATACCGCAAACCTGGGTTGGGCAGGCTCCGGTTGGAACATGAATCCCATGTCCGTCGACGAGTACGAGCAGAAGCTGACCTCCTATATCAACGGCCTCAAGAACGCCAAGAACGCACTCGACGCAGCCAAGGCCGATCTCGCATCCAAGAAGCAGGCAGCCGTCGGCGCCGCCACAACCGTCCAGCAGAAGCAGGTCGCGGTGGATTCCGCACAGGCAGGTGTCGATGCCGCGAAGCAGGGTGTTGCCGATGCCCAGCGTGCCGTCGATGCCGCAAAGGCTGATGTCGCCGCCAAGCAGCAGGGCGTCACGGATGCCCAGACCGAGCTTGATGCGGCGAAATCGGACCTCGATGCCGCCAACGCGGCAGTCGATACGGCAAAGTCGACCGTCCAGCAGAAGCAGGTCGCCTTTGATGCCGCCAACGCAGCCGTAACGACCGTACAGTCTAAGCTGGATTCCGCCAAGGCGGACACCGAGGCCAAGCAGCAGGACGTCACGGATGCGAACGCCGATCTCGCGAAGTTCTTCCAGGACGTCGCCGACGCCAAGAAGGCGCTCGATACAGCAAAGAGCGTCCATGACGCGGCGGCAGCCGACCAGGCCGAGAAGGCGGCAGTCCTCGCAGCCGCCAAGCAAAAGGCGGACGGCACCGCACGCGCCCTCGCGGATGCCCAGCGTGCCGTCGATGCCGCAAAGGCCGACACCGGCGTTGCCGCCGACAGGCTCACCGGCTCCCAGACCGATCTTGTGGGCGCACAGTCGAACCTCGACATCCTCACCGGTCTTGCCGCGAAGCTCGCAGAGGCACAGCAGCGCGAGCAGGATGCAGTAAAGGCTGTCAATGACACCAAGGCCGCGCTCGATGCCGCGAAGGCGGATGCCATCGCCGCCGAGTCCCTGGTCTCCGCCGCCGAGCAGGCGAAGGCGCAGGCAGACGCCAAGCTGTCGAAGCTGAACTCCATCGACGCCGGCGCGGCGATCGCTTCCGGCCATGACGCGAACGCGGATGACGCCCTCAACGCGCTTTTCGCCGCCGCCGTCGAGGCACGTGCCAAGGTCGCGCCCGCCAAGGCCATTCTGGACGAGAAGCAGGCCGCGGTGGACGGGCTCCAACCCGACTATGATGCGGCACTCGCCGCCTACGAGTCGGCGAAGTCCGACCGCATCGCAGTGGAGCAGAAGCTTTCCGATGAGATCGCACGACAGGAGGCAGAGGAGGTCGCAAAGCAGCAGGCGGCATACACCCCGAAGCACCTCGCCGGCACCGATACCGCTCAGCCCGGCAGCCTCGCCCAGACCGGTGACCGCGCGGAACTCATCGGCGAGACGTTCGTCATCGGCGGTACCGTCCTCGTGGCAGCCGGCGTCTTCCTCGATCAAAAGAAGCGCCGCGAGCAGATGTAGTGCAAATCGCATAACGACTCGGAAAGGGGAATCTCGCAAAAGGGATTCCCCTTTTTCGTCTCGCCAGCCACGGTTCGTTGAGGCAGCTTCAGCTTAAGGGCCACAGATTAAACCGATCTATAACTGTGACCATATGACTGTGCGCACATATTAGCATGGTCATATGGTCACCTATTTACAGCTGCGATTATGCTGCAATAACTCAACCGTTAGTGCTTATTAAACAGCCAATCGAAGCCAGGCTTGCCCAGTGTTTGGCACATCTGCCCCACCTGAATCTCCGTCTCCACGCCATCCTTGCCGATGACGGCGGCCATGTTCTCAGCGGTCAGCAGCCAAGATAACAGACGGGCGGATCCAGCTCAGCATATAACGTTCGGTAATACATGACCATGTTAATGTAGTCATATGTTCACGCATTACAAGCTGGGACCTCATGTATTAGAGCTCGAGCTGCGCCCGTGCGTCCTTGGCGTCTCGCGTCCGACCGTCATCAAATGGCTCAAGCCGGGCTGGCGCGATAAGCGGAATGAGGTCGTGAGGCGGATGGACGCCGGCAGCGTCACACCCATCCGCCTCACGGACGATGAAATCGCGTGGACGCCGGAGGCCGTGACCGTCAGGGCGTCCGGCGGGGAAATCATCGGGCTCGATACGTGGGGCATGGCGAAGGTTCTTACCGGAGCCTATGGCCCCGACTCTCCCGGTCGTATTCCTACGATATCGCCCCTAAATCACCAATGTGTCAGATAAAGAATGATGCAATGGTTATGATCAAGCATACGGCGGATGCGGCAACTGCGCCTTTTTTCCTCTCCTTTAGTCCGATGATTAGGGTTGCCGTAAAGTAAAGGGCGGAAATGCAGTCTATGGCAAGCAAAACGAGTTCCTTGGGCGGTTTCAGCAAAAGGTCGCTAGCAAAGAGTAATGCGAGCAGGGTAAAGCCGATTGTGGTCAAGTATCTCGATTGATTTTGCGACAGCATGGCAACTGCCTTTTAGAACAGGCAAGTGAAAAGTCGGTACGATGCCCTTGCGGTTGCAAACAAGCCGCCGCCAGGACCGGTTGTCACGAGACCGGCGATAACGCATTTTCTCGGTTTCCAGCTCATGACAGACCCCTCTCTCATGGTGAAACGCATACATTATGAGATATGCACATTATCTCGCTAATTAATTTCAATATCCATCATCTAACTAAAGAATACTGACTCACTGGTTCAGCGACGATGCGTTTTTACCCTTGCGTTCCCACTCGCCGCGTCGGCGGTCGGAAGGGTCCCCGTCTCGCAATCAGCGGCCTTGTAACCGTATCTGATGACTGTAGGTTAAACCAACCCACAGCCATGAGCACGTTAACGTAGTACTATACTAATTACTTAACATGCTCACGTATTTCTATCTGCGTCTTAGAATTACTTAATGTAGTCACATGTTAATATGCTAATATATGACTACGCTATTCAGAAAGGGGAGAACATGGCGACGAACATCCTGCTAGTCAACCAGAAGGGCGGCGTCGGCAAGACGACGTTCGCCGACGAGATTGCCTGGGGCCTCGAGCGCCGCGGCCACAAGGTCGGCTTCGGCAACCTGGACCCGCAGGGCGGCGCGAACCACGAGAAGGGGCTGCTCGACGACGAGGACGCCGTGAACGTCATCGACACGCCGGGCTTCCTGAGCGACGACACCGCCGAGTACGCCAAGAATGCGGATATCGCGATTATCCCGGTGCAGCCCGGAACACTGGGCCTGAAACCCATGAAGCGAACGATCAAGGTCATCACCGAGGCCAATCCCGACTTGTCGTTCGCAATCATCATCAACAACTTCGCCGGCAACCAGACCGTGGACAGACAGTTCCTCGAACTGCTCGAGGCCGACGACCTTCCCGTGCTGGGCACCGTACCGACCGCGGCGGCCTTCAAGCAGGGCGCGGCGCTGGGAAAGCCCGTGTATGAAATCGCCAAGAACGGCAAGGCCGCCCAGGCGATTGAAAACATCCTGAACGAACTGGAAGAGGTGCTGTAAATGGCAAAGTTCAAAAAGGCGACCTCCTACTTCGATGTTGCCGCGGAGAAGGCCGAGGAGAGGCAGCAGAAAATCGTTGAAAGCGCATCTGAGCCCCAGAAATCGGCTCCACAGGTACGGAAAGCCGGGCGCCCGAAAAAGGGCCTTGAAGGGGCATCTGAGAGGCTTGTACAGTTGTCTGTCTACGTTCCCGAGAGCTACCGCAAGCGATTGAAGCAGGTCGCCCTTGAGGAAGACAAGTCTGTTTCCGATATCGCTCGGGAGCTTTTCGATCGCTATTTGGCCGAAAAAGAGCGCTGTTGAGTTAACGGGTACCGAAGGGTGCCCGTTTTCTTTTACCTTGGCCACCGAGAGCCGATTTAAGACCCCGTTTTACCTATCAATGAGAAAACGGTCGAACCTCACCGATAGAACGTCTTATATCCGATTCTGTGACCTCCTAGCGATAATTGAAGCAAGGTTGACTGAATGCCAGTATCCAGATCGACGGGAAGACGGATTCGGCGTCATTGCCGAATTGTGGGCTTACGGCCAAGTGAGGTCGTTCGCCCGGGGAGCGAAGCGACGCCGGCGCTGAAGACTGGCAACAGCGTAGTTGGGGAGTTGGGGCGTTAGCCCCCACACTTTTGGCCGATAGGCCATGCCAAGGAGCCGAAGGCGACGCGGAGTGAGGCGCAGCCGAACGGAGGGCAAGGAGGCATGGCCGACGCGCAGGGAGCCGCAGGCGACCGGAGAGCGAACGCAGTGAGCGAAGGGCAAGGCCGAAGGATTTTCTTGTTTGTATATCGTTCGATTATTAAATGCTTCCTGGTGGATTTCTCCGTTTCCCTCTTGAGCTCAGACTAAGTGAATCTAATTCACTCTAGTCAGACTTGATGGGTTGTATGAACCCATAGTTGTGGTTATTTCAACCCATAGTTGTGGTTATTTCAACCCATAGTGCATGGGTTAACTGAACCCATAGTTGGCATGGGTTATTTCAACCCATAGTCTCGTGAGACAACCCATAGTTGATAAGTTGGCCCCGGTTAATACAGGCTCAAACTATGGGTTGAAATAACTATTTCGGTACTTTTTGGCGTTTTCCGATCGCTTTCTATGGGTTATATTAACCCATAGCTGGAAAAGTGGCTTAAATTTTCTATGGGTTCATTCAACCCATAGCTCTACCGTCACCGAAAAGCATCCGCGATCTCTGTGAGTAAGTCTATGGGTTGTCCTAACCGATAGACTTACTAAAGAACCGTTATTTACCCCCCGATCAATAAAATTATTTTTAGTCTAACTATGGGTTAAATCAACCCATAGTTAGACTATAGGTTGATTTAACCCATAGTTTGTAATGAAAAAATAGGGCTATGGGTTGTATGAACCCATAGCCCTTCGAATTAGGCAGAATGCTTAGCGTCCCACTGAGCTTTGCGTTTCGCCGAATTTTCGGCGCGGTGCTTTTTCTTACCCTCCTCGACTTCGAGTCTGCGCTTAGCGATCGCCGCCATATCGAGCCGGTACTCAACCGATTTGTTGTTCCCACGCGGCGACTTAATCAAAAGGCCGAGTTCGACGAGTTTATCGATTCTTTTCTTGACGTTCGAGCGATCCGATTTGACATCAGCTGCCATGGTGGCAAGGCTGATGTAACAGGTGGATTTGTAGACGTCCCTGCGCTGGAACGACCAAATCCGCCCCATAATATCGGTGTCGAGCCTAGGCAGACCGAGTTCAAGCATCCAGGGCGGCTTGATAATCGCGACCTTCTCGCCAGCCATATCCTGCACCATGCGGGCAATGCGGGCTGATTCATCCGCTGCCCGGCGCAGCGCCTCCCGGTGTCCATCGCCCTCGGCGATATCAACATCCATGACGGCCTGATTTCGCGAATCAGGCGCCACTCCCTTTCCAGACGGGCTCGCGGGACTGGACGGGTGATTATCCGTGTCCCACGGGAAGTCATCGCCCGCATCCGGTTTCAAATTACTGGTATCCATAAACTAGCCTCTCGTTGAGGCTATCTAGCCATCAGTCGAAGTGATGCCATAGTATTTTGGTAGTACTTCAACATAGGGACCCAAATCGAAGCATACGTGTGCTAGGATTGCAGGTAACAGGCCAGAAAGCCACATTTGAACATGGAAAAAGCCCTTCTTACTTGCCGGTAGGGGGCTTTTTTCATATCTATTTTTGCTCTTTAACACGCTCCAAAAACTCGGAGATAGCGATTGCCGCCATAGACGACTTAGCTACACCGCGACTCTTCGCGTAGTTATCGAGATCACGCCAAATTTCGAGAGGCAGAGTAACCTGGATTCTTTTCTTCTCCTCGGCCACTGCCATAGACAATTACCTCCTTCGTTGAACAAGCGAAATCGTACCACTACTGATTGAAACAAAGCGTATCACAAATACTGTCTAAAATACAAACTAACACAAAGTGGTACACCTAAATTCGCTAAATCTTTCCCATCGGTCAGATAGGCGCTCGAGTTTCCAAAAAGGGCACAGTGAAACGTCCCTAGAATCAGCTGTTACGATAAAAACAAGGGGGTAACTCCGCGGACACGGCCTAGCGCGCTGCCATCCAGTGCCGATTCTGCCATACTCGCAATCCGGCGAGGATGAGGAGTATGAATTGATCGGGGCGGCCTTTTGACGTCGAAGCCTTAGTGAATATCCTAAAAAGTGCTAACTGATTGACAATATTAAATATTGTTTCTAGTATGGCGGCAAATAAGATCTGGAATGGAAGGCGATCTTATGGAATCTTTGAAACGAAAATTCAATCATTTCATCTTAATTGTGGGGGTTGTGCTGCTTTGTGCTTTGACTAGCCCCGTTACTTGCCGTGCCGAATCATTGACCTTGCTTACGCCAGATTTGGCAAAGCAGATGGCCGAAGAATTTGCCTGTGATGTTGATGGGGGTGTATCCAGGCATGCATGCGATCCCATCAAAATATACGGGGACAACGGAAGGGCAATTGGCTATTCAATTGATTTTCGCAAGGATGATGGGGAAGCAGCTGGATATGTAATATTTGATAATAGCCAAGAAGATTTGATATCCGAGTATTCCCTGTCCGATGGGGCAGCGAGTCCTGTAGACAGGCTTGGACAGGCCAGCGTGCTATTGGAAAGCGATGGCGGGTACGACGGAAAGGTGGTAAAGACCTCGCCATTTGACTACGGCTTGTATTCCGAAGAAAAGAACGAGATAACGGATGGGCTTGAAACTGAAGCATATTCGTTTGACGATGAGTCTGAGACACCGTCTACAGGCAGCTGGGATGATGTATTTATTAATACGGGCACAGGTGGTTATGGCATATCCTACATGAAAACCATACCTGAATTCATTTCTATTTCTGAGGATCAAGTCGAAGCTTCTGCTAAGAGATACGCTTGCGCCGTCTCTGCCATGCTTAATTGTTCGGTTTTTTACTGTAATCTACCATCCCGATTCGATAAAGTTAAAAATGAATATGATGAGCTTTGGAGTTTAAGCGACACAACGAAAGAAAGAACAACCGGTGGAATCACCCATGGCTCAACACTAAACAGTAAAATCGGCCCGGCATTTACGACATATTGTTCAAGGCATGGCAAGGCTGTTACATATACGTATGCGGACAACCCCACTTTTAACGCATTCTCTGCCCGAGCAGACCACAATAATATGTCGATTGTCTGTCTTGGAATCAATAAGAATGGAAAGCGGTCTGGTCACGCTATGGCTGTTGAAGGTTATGGCCAGATGACCAATGGCGCTAAGAAAATGAACATGCTGGTTGTTGCCGATGGGTGGTACAGCTCTCCCCGTTATTTGAATTATGCCTATGCTAATTACACGGATAAGGCAGGGGTATTTTTCTTTGGCGAATAAATTTGGATTTCATGGCAAGGGGGGGTGGCGTTAAGGTTTTCATCGCTATATCAGTTGCCGTGTTCGCATTCTCTGCGCTATTTCTAAAAGTGGAGCGTTGCCAAAAAGATAGCGGAGGTGACTATTCACATTTGTGGTTCGTGAGCGGATCGGTGTTGAACGTTGACAGCTCTGGCGATTTTATCATGTCGGTCGAAAGCGAAGATCCATATAACGACGGGTCTGATCGTCTGACCATTCTGGTTAATTCAGAACATACGCGCTATGTAAGCGATAGCCCCGTGAGCGTTGGGTCTAAAGTCAAGGTAGGCTATTTTCTCGATTCCCGAAAGAGAAATACGATTCGCTGCTCTTCTGTGGATGTGTTGGAATAAATTTTGAGTAACTATCAGTAAAAAGCTACGAGCAAAGGCCGCTCCACGTGGGGCGGCCTTTTTGGTGGATAGACGTTGCGGAGGATGATTGATTGAGGTTTTTGCTCCGCATGGAAATCGAGTGAGGATTCTGTCCCGCGAGGGGCGTGTTTGAGGCTCTTGGCGGTACGTAATTCTCGTTCGGCGTCTTGACGGGACAAAACCCTCGGTTGACTTTTCGTTATGCACGGAACCGGGACGTCCGTCGTAACGGTGGTGCTCTTGTATCCGTTTGAAATCGAGCGAAGGAGTACCGCTATGGAGCAATCGAGCCTATTTGATGACGGTGTGGACATCGATCTCGAAGCGCCTGCGAGCGCGGACGCCGCCGTACCAACCGATGCCCGTGCCCAAGCGGCAGCGCGCGTGGCTCAGCACCGATAGCGGTGCGTATGTGGCGAGCGTCGTCGAGGACGGTCCCGCCGTCAAGGCCGGCATCCAGGAGGGCGACGTCATCACCAAGCTGGACGATGACGAGATCACGAGCGCCGATGGCCTGATCATTGCGCTGCGCAGCCACGAGGTGGGCGAGAAGGTCGAGATCACGCTCATGCGCGGCAAGGACGAGAAGAAGGTCACGGTCGAGCTGGGCTCCGACGAGGAGCTGCAGAACCAGCAGCAGAACGACAGCGCGACCGACACCGGCAACGGCGGTATTACCGACGAGCAGCTGCGCCAGTATCTGGAGGAGCTGCTAGGCCAGCAGGGTCAGGGCTACGGCCAGGGCTACTGACGAGCCGTATCGCACATATCGAAGCCGGCGGGAGTCAGCTGCTCTGATAGACTCATCCTTGCTGTCGGCAGCCCTCGTGCCGGGCAGAGCCCTCCATTTGATGGGAGGTGATGCCCATGACCGATTTCACCGAGCTCGTGAAGCTCCTGACCGCTATGGTCTCGCTCCTCACGGCCCTTGTCGGCCTTTCCAAGGCACTCAAGCAGGGCTCGAAGCCCAAAGAAAGGTCACCGTCGCTAAGACGATGACCCAACTTCATTAAGCAACGGCTCTGCCCAGCTCTCTACAACTTGGGCTGCCGTCGGCACCATTTTACCCTCCTGACGAGGAATTCGTCCATATTTCAAAAATCGAATCCTGTTCGCGCGTGGGCGTAAACTTTTAGTTGGGCAAATCCGGCAGATTGGAGCTTGAAACATGAGGGATATGCACCTCATGTCGCTCATAAAACGTCTCCTGACCTCGAAGGAGAACGTTTTTTAGCGACAGAAGGAGACATAAATATGATCTGGTTTACCAGCGATACCCACTTCGGGCATGAGAACGTGCTGAAGTTCACTGACCGCCCGTGGGAGACGATTTGGCAGATGAACGACGCCATCGTCGACAACATCAACGGCAAGGTTGCCGTGGACGACGAGCTCTACATCTTGGGGGATTTCTCATTCAAGATGACCGCCCAGGACGCCTACGGGCTGCGCAAGCAGATCGCCTGCAGGCGCATCCACCTCGTCCCGGGAAACCACGACAAGGACTGGACCCAGCCGGCGGTCGCGGGCGCGTTCACCGTGGAACCGCCGATTTGCGTGCTCAAGATCGACGGGCAGAAGATCGTCCTGTGCCATTACCCCATGGCCGACTGGCAGGGCATGAGCCATGGATCGTGGCACCTCCACGGACACATCCACAGCGGCGGCGGCGCGTACAACGAGTTCAACCGCAAGCAGGGCCTTCTGCGCTACGACGTCGGTTGCGATGCCAACGGGCACTCCCCGGTGAGTCTTGACGAGCTGAGGGAATGGTTCGCCGGAGTCGACGAGCCGTGCGGCCGGGTGAAATGGCCCTGGTGGGTCAACGAGACCGGCGACAGGCAGGTCGAGCGCGAGCTGGCGGCGTACAAGAGGGAAGAGGCGATCCGATGACGGTCTATGTGACGGGCGACATCCACAGTGGGCTCGACATGCAAAAGCTCCGCGACTGGGAGCTTGGGGATGGCCTTACCAGCGACGACTATCTCATCGTTGCCGGTGACTTTGGCTTTCCGTGGAACTTTTCTGCCGAGGAATGCGCCGACATCGCCTGGCTGGAGTCGCGCCCCTACACGGTTCTCTTCGTGGATGGCAACCACGAGCGCTTCGACCACTGGGAGGAGCGTCCCATGGAACCGTGGCACGGCGGGCTGACGCAACGCCTGTCGGATACTTCGTCTATTCGGCGCCTGACGCGCGGCGAGGTCTTTGAGCTCGACGGTTCGACAATCTTCACCATGGGCGGTGCCACGAGCGTGGACAGGGAATACCGCGTGCCGTATTCCAGCTGGTGGCCTCAGGAGCTCCCGGACGAGCGCGATTTCGATACCGCGCGGGCAAGGCTCGACGAGGTCGGCTGGAAGGTCGACTGCGTCATCACCCATACCTGCGCCACGCGCATGCTCTCGCCGACGCTCTACCCGGACCCAGGCTGGGAACGCCCTGATGTGGATCGGTTGACCGGATTCCTCGACGAGCTCGAGGACCGCCTGGACTACAAGCGCTGGTATTACGGACATTTTCACCGAGACGGCAATCCGGACGAACGGCACACGGTGCTGTACGACCGGATCGCGAGGCTCGGGGACAAACTCCTGCCGTGGGGCGCGTACTGATGACGGTCTATGTAACAGGCGATGTCCACGGCAGGGCCGAGTACGGGGCCAGCAGGTTCGCCTTCAGGTCTTGGCCGCTGGGCCGGACGCTGACGCGCGATGACGCGGTGATCGTGGCCGGCGACTTCGGCTTCGTCTGGGACGGCTCGAATGCTGAGAGGTATTGGCTCGACTGGTTCGAGTCGAAGCCCTGGACCACGTGTTTCGTAGACGGCAACCATGAGAACCACCACGCCCTGACAGAACTGCCGGTGCGGGAGTGGAGCGGCGGTCTCGTCCATGAGGTGCGACCGCACGTGCTGCACCTCATGCGCGGAGGGGTATTCGACATCGCGGGAACCACGGTCCTTGCCATGGGCGGCGCCGCGAGCAACGACAGGCAGTATCGCAAGGAGGGGAGGAGCTGGTGGCCCGAGGAGATGCCGAGCGAGAAAGAGACGGAACACTGCCGCGCCTCGCTCAACCGCGTAGGCTGGAGGGTCGATTACGTGGTGACGCATGAGGCTCCTGCTGCCCTGGCCAGAGAGCTGTGCCGGGAGCGCGGACGTGAGTACCGTGGGGATCAGCTGCAAACCTTCCTGGGCGAGCTCGATGGGCGGCTCGGCTACCGCGCTTGGTTCTTCGGGCACTACCACGGTGACGAGTGGCGTGACGACAGGCACCGTCTGGTCTATCGAGACATCGTGCCGATCGAAAGTGCTGCGCCCGGTTCTCAGTTCTAGAAACCCCCTAGAAATGCTCTAGGGGGTTTCTAGAAAATTAGATGCTATGCGGCCTACTCGATCTTCATCTGGGTCATGACCTCGATCTTGGCCTCGGCCACGGCCGCACGCTGCTCGGAGGCGGCAAGGCGGTCCTTGAGGGCGGCGACCTCGGCCATCAGGTCGCGCTGGGCCAGGAGTGCGTCGTTCAACTCGGCTTGGGCTTTCAGCGCGGCGTCACGCTCGCCGCGCAGTCGCTCGATCTCATCGACCATGGCCACGGCCTCGGCATGGAGTTGGCGACCTGCCTGTCGAGTTCCCGAGCATCGGCGAGATATCTGACGCTCGCGGCATGGAGCTCGTTGTTCTCGAGCTCGAGGCTCGCGGTATCGAGTTCGAACTTCTCCTCTATAAAGGCGACCCGCTCATTGCAGTCGGCCTCAATCTTTTCATTCCGATCCGTCGCCTCGGCGAGCTTGCGGCTGAATTCATCCACCTGGGCCATGAGCAGTGCGTTCTCGGTCCTGAGGTCGGCAGTCTCGCGCAGCAGCTTCTCCCGCCATGTCGCCTCGATCCGCTCGGCAGCCTCATCGAGGACGGCCTTCACGCCGGATGTCTCGCTGATTTTCTTTTCGCTCGGATTGTCTGCCATGGTGCGGCACTCCAATCAACAACGGCATGGCTCCGCCATGCCATATGGCTGGGAACAATGCACGGCCGCTGTTGATTTGTAGTCATCCTGCGATCGGTGAGTTCTAAAAGGCGCCTCAAGTCATACGTTATGCGTTCACGCAGGGGGTTTCAGTTGGAGAAATACCGCACTCTTATATAGTAGCGCACTCGGATTTATCTTCTGACGCCCACCAATCCGCGTTCACGGAGGATGCGGTACAAAGTCGATTTCGATATACCGGTGGCGGCGCAGATGTCGGGGATGGGCGTTTCCCGCGCAAGGTAGAGTTTCACGGCAGCATCGGCCTTGACGTCCGCGATGCGCGGGCGGCCCCCGACGTTGCCACCATGGTTCCGTTTTACGGCGATGCCCTCGGCCTGGCGCTGCTTGATCAGGTCGCGCTCGAGCTCGGCGGTGCAGGCGTGAGTGCCGAGGACGAATCGACCGAAGGCGGTATCGAGGTCGACCGGCTGTTTCAAGGAAGTTAGCTTCACGCCGAGATTTCGGAACATAAGGTCGTAGTTCAGCAATTGCCTGGTCGATCTGGTTAGGCGCTCCCAGGACTCGACTACCACTTCATCGCCGGCCTTCATCTTCTTGAACAGACGCTTCTGCTGAGTTCGGTCGCCGTCCTTGGCACCCGTGACCTTGTCTTTGTAGATATGGCCATAGGACACGCCGGCGTTGACCAACGCCTCGATTTGCCTATCTAGCTTCTGATCCTTCGTGCTCACGCGAGCGTATCCGTATCTGGTCATTTTCAGCCTCCTGCCTTGTCTTTTGATTTTCTCATGGGAATGCAAGTGGAGGTTTTGACACTTGGTTTTGGCACTCGCTGTTCACGGCATCGAGGGTTCGGTTTTCGAGTGCCGCGCGGCATACGTTTTGGGACGTTGAATATGAACAATAACAGAGGTGTACCAGTTAACTGGGGCAGTCGCAGGTTCGGTTAGAATTGATGCCACGGCGCATTCCGTGCGCGGGCGGCCGACGATTTGATCGGAGGTCACCATATGCTGAAATTCCTTAACGCGCTGGCCGCTCTCGCGACGGTCGGCACGTTCATCATCGCGTTTTTGAACTCGTATGAGATTCGGATTAAGGTCCGTAGGCGTACGCGCGGAGCGGACGGTGGACGGCATTTGCGCCACAAGCGCAAATAAGAATGCCCGGGGGTCGGATCCCGGGCATTTAACTAAACCAGAAAACTAGGCCGCCCGCGCTCCTTGATGCTTACACGGGATGCGTCGTTTTCTGCTTTCATTTTATCCTCTTTAGGCGGATAAAACCACCGTACGCTTGGGCTCTCATGTGAGTTCATCCATCGTCCATGCGGCGTGATCGCAACAGTGGGAGCCGTCCAGGACAGCTCATCTTACAATCGAATGAATTGCAGCTGCCGAATTGATCTCCATAAACATGACGCGGCTGTAGAATGAAGCAGGGTCGAAACGAAGCAGTTCCCGGACAATTGGCGTCCGGCCAGACACTTCGGTTCGGCCCTTTCTCATGCGCATTTCTAGAAACGCCTAGTACGGATACAGGTCTGGACTAGGTCCACTCATCGCCAGCGACATGTATTCCGAAATGATTGCGAATCGCTTTTGATGCGGTGCCTGACGGCACCTATGATCCGCTCGCGAAGCTCGCTGACTTATATATCTCTTATTTACATCGCCCGGGGAGCGAAGCGACGCCGGCGCTGAGGGCTGACGGCTGGCACGCCTCGCGCTGATGACTTGCTGATTGTAATAACTGGTCGCGAGGTCTAATTAGCTTGGTGGTTGAATTGTTAGGCGGTGGAGCATCCACAGAGTCCGGGCACAATCGGGACCCTCCCTAAATCTTCGAAACCAGCATTGCAGCTGGGAAAGCCTCACCCGCCCCTTGGCCTTTTGCTCGACGATCTCGCGGGACTCCGCATGGCTACGCCCATGCATCCGGACCGTTCGTTTTAACGCGCCGGCCGTCCTCACCGGCACCCCCGTACATGGCGGAACCCGGGGTTGGGCTCAGAATCCGTCACGGCTGCATGCTCATCGCGATCCTCTTTGCTTGACGTTGCGGCTTATCACCGCGACACGTGTGTTGCCACACGGCTATCCAACCAACTCCTGATCTTCGGCTGTTCGCCTACTTTCCTGCAGTTTTCCAGCAGGACAATCGCTCTGAATCCGGCACGCCGTCTCCGCCCAGAAGGGCCGAGGCGGCGCAGGGGTCACATGGAGGGCACTACCCCCGTCGAAGTCTCCGTAGAGACGGGACAATGAACCTGTACAGCTCAGTCTCCAATTATTCGAGCCCTTGGCTACCTTTTTGAACGGGTCTTAAACCCGTGCCGACCGGGAACGGCATATGTCCGCTCCCATAAAAAATGGGAGCCGTGCGAGCCGGCTCCCATTTGCGTTTTCTAACTGTCATCCATAGCGTGACCTGCGGGTCCCTGCTATCATTGGATGTGCCAGGAGTGCTGTTTGCGTTTTTAGCACAACTGGCAAGTAGAAACGCGAGTTGTTAGCTCGCCTCTACACCGTGCGGAGGTGTTGGTAGCACCCGAGCACAATCTTGATGGTATCACGCCCGCCCGTCTTTTCGGCGGGCGGGTTGCCATTTTTTTAGGCTCTGTTAGACCAAAATTGACATATAGCATTTTTCCGATTTGGGACGATAATGCCCGGGGGCAATTTGAATTTGCTCCCGGGCATTAGTCTATTTTGGAGGTTTGAATGCGGTCAAAACTGATAAAGCACGCTCATCT
>DBFRVO010000007.1:0-34768 GCA_048503295.1 Collinsella aerofaciens
CGAAGTGCATCGACGCGGGGTTTTCTCCGTCGCACGTCATCGGCATGCAGGGGCCCTTCACCCGCGAGCTCAACGAGGCGATGCTTCGGCAGGTGGGCGCCCAGTGGCTTGTGACCAAGGACTCGGGAACCGTAGGCGGCATGGCCGAGAAGATCGCCTCCGCGCGCGACGTGGGAGCGCGCTGTATCGTGGTCGCCCGTCCCGCCGAGGGAAACGGGGCCCTTTCGCTTCGGGAAGTGGAAGACGCGCTCTTACGGGAGTTCGCGCGCTAGGCGCTCGCCGCGCCTGCGCGCACTCCCGCCCGCGAGGAGGAGCGCCTCGAGCAAGCTCGAACCGTACAAGACCGTCATCCGCCAAAAGCTCGAGGACGACGCACGGAACTGGCGCAAGCAGCCCTTCAATAAGTTGCGGTGAAATAGCGTCTGTTTTTGCTGCTAAATAGCATATTCAGTCCCTAATTCACCGCAACTTGTTGGTGGTGGCTTACTGATAGCGTAGGCATTCCACCGGGTCGAGCTTTGCTGCACGGCGAGCGGGGTAGAAGCCAAAGATTACGCCGATGCCGACCGATACGGCAAACGCGATCAACACTGTTGTAATGGAGAAGCTTGGCGTGATCGTCCCGGTAGCTCCAAACTCGCTCATGATGCCCGAGCTTGCGGCAAAGAACGTGAGTCCCCATGCCAGCAGATAGCCAATCAGGACACCTAGCAGTCCGCCGGTGACGCACAGCGCCGAGGATTCGGCCAAAAACTGCGCGGTGATATCGCGACGACTTGCGCCCAGAGCGCGGCGGATGCCGATCTCGCGGATGCGCTCCGTTACGTTGGTAAGCATCATATTCATAATGCCGATACCGCCGACAAGTAGCGAGATGCTGGCGACAGCACCCATGATGAGCGAGAACGCGCCCATAAAGGAGTTGAGCGCATCGATGGCGCTTTTCATGGATGTCGCCGATACACTGTCGTACTCATCCTCCTCCTCGATGCCCTTCATCGCGCGCACCTTGGACTCGATGGTCTTACAGAGCTCATCCATGTCCGTGCCCTCGGCGGCAAGCGCCGTCACGCTGGGGAATGAGGGATTCTCGTCACCAAACAGGCCTGAGATGGTTTCGCGTGGCATATACAGCGTGAGCGAGCCCATGGAGTCGCTGCCGCCATCAATCACGCCTACAATCTGCACCTCGCCGTTGGAAACCTTGATGGTTTTCCCCAGCGCATCCTGTTCGTTGCCGTAAAGCTGATCGGCGCCGTTGCGGCTGATGAGCGCCACGCGCGAGCCTGATTGGGACTCGGCCTGGGAATAGGTGCGCCCCGCAACGAGCTTGCTGGCCCCCACGGCGTCGAGCATGTCGCTATCGACACCTTGTGCCATGACGGTATAGCTTTTATCGCCGGTCTTGTACTCGGTATACGCGCTGTCGACAATGCCGATCTGCTCTATCTGCGGCACCAGTTTTTGAAGCTTCTCGATGTCCGACTCGGTGAGTTCTTGCGACGAATAGATTTGCACCATGCGTGCCGCATTGAGGCCCAGGCTGTTGACCAGGCTGTTTTGGATGCCGCCGATGAGCGAAGTCATGGCGATAACCGAGGCGATGCCGATGACAATGCCCAGGATGGTGAGCAGGCTGCGCCCCTTGTTGGCCTCGAGCGAGTGAAGGGCTTCCTGGATGAGATCGCGGGCGCTCATGCCATCTCTCCCTTCGGCGGGTTGGCGGAGGCGGAAATCATGGGCAGGCTATCTACGGCGCTGCGCAGGGTCTGCGGTGCATGTGGAATATACGCGCCGTCGTGAATGCGACCGTCGCGGATGGTCACGGCACGGTCGGCCTCGGCGGCGATGCCGGGGTCGTGTGTGATAAGCACGATGGTTTTGCCGCGCTTCTGGAGCTTATGGAAGGTCTCCATCACAAGCGCTCCAGTGGCGGAGTCTAGGTTTCCCGTTGGCTCATCGGCCAGGATGATGGGCGGGTCATTGACGAGGGCGCGCGCGATGGCGACACGCTGCATCTGGCCGCCCGAGAGCTCGGATATGCGGTGGTCCCAGTGGTCGACGGGCAGCGTGACGGCCTGCAGCGCGTGCACGGCGCGCATTTCGCGCTGGCTACGGGGCACATTGGTGTAGGCCAGCGGCAGCATGACGTTTTCGATAACCGACAGGCGCGGCAGCAGGTTGAAACTCTGAAAGACAAAGCCAATGCTCAGGGCGCGAACTTCGGTGAGCTCGTCATCATCGAGCTCGGCCACGTTGAGCCCTTGCAGGTAGTAGTCGCCTGCCGTTGGCTTATCCAGGCAGCCTAGGATGTTCATGAGCGTTGATTTGCCCGAGCCCGATGGGCCAGTGATGGCGACGAATTCGCCGGGATTTACCGCCAGGCTCACGTTGTGCAGGATGTGGGCGCACCCCGCCTCGCTCTCAAAGATGCGGTGCACCTTGCGGATGTCGATAACGGGACGCATTACATGCCCTCATCGTCAGACATACTGCCCGAATCCGCTTTGTGGCCGCCGTCAGCTGTTGCGTCAGCTCCGGTGTCCATGACGAGGGTGTCGCCATCGCGCAGCTTGGTAACCGGCACGTTGGGGTTGATCTCGTTGCCCTGGTCGTCGCGCTTGACCTGTGTCTTGCCGACTACGGCTTCGTTGTCGTTTTGCGTCACGACGGTCACCTTCACGCGACGGGTTTGCTTGCCCTCTTCATCAGTCGCTACGTTGACGTAATAGTGTTCACCGTCTTCGGTCATGAGCGCCATCGTCGGCACCATCACCACGTCGTCGAGCTGCTCGGTCACCACCGATACCTCGGCCGTCATGCCCGGCTTCAGGCGCGCGTCGGGCGACTCGATGAGGATGTCGACGTTAAAGGTTACGCTGCCGCCGCCACCGTTAGCGGCGTCGGAGTTTGCCACCGACGCGATAGCCGTGACGGTGCCCTGGCTCACGATATCGGGAAACGCGGGATACATGACGTTGGCGCTCTGCCCAACGGCGATTTTGGCGATGTCCTTTTCGCCCACCTGCACGGTCACCTTCATCTTGGATAGGTCGGCGATCTGCATGCACTGCTTGCCACCGCTCGTAACGCTTTCGCCCATGATCATGCCGCCTGTTACCGTGGCGCCCACCTTGGCGTTGAGCTCCACGATGCTGCCCGAGCTCGGGGCCGTGACCGTACGGCTGGCGGCCTTGGCGTTCGCCTGATCGAGGTTTGCCTGGGCCGAAGCGAGGCTGCGCTGCGCGGCCGATACGGCGTTCGTGTCCGCTGATGCGTCGGAGACGCCAGCCGCTGCGGAAGCTCCATCGACGTCCGTCGTTGGGGTGGCCTGCGCGGCAGCTGCGGCTTTCTTCGCATTAGCGAGGTCTTCTTGAGCGGCAGCAACTGCACGCTGCGCCTCGGCAACGTTGCGATCGAGCTCGTCGTTTTTAATGGTCATAAGCACGTCGCCCTCGTTGACGGATTGGCCCGCCAGCACGTTGATCGAATCGACCGTACCGTCGACAGAAGGGGAGACCACTGAGGACGAAATGGGTTTGAGCTGGCCTTTCGCCTCGACCGTTGTGGTAAACGTGCCCTCGGTCACCATGTCGGTCACAGGCTCGTTAGCGCCCTGTGGCTGCGCATTGATAACCAGGGTTGCGACAATGGCAGTGAGCGCGATGGCACCCACGACGCCGGCGGCAATACCGCGTCGAATCAGCTTTTTGCGTCGACGTTCGGCACGTTTTGCTTTGAGCTTGGCGTAGGCCTCTTCGTCAGAAATCTCGGTTGTATCGCTTGTGCTGCCATTTTGCTGTGTGGCGTGCACGTCTGTTATGAGGGGAATCGTTTCGGTGGCACCCTCGGGCGCTCGCTCGGTATCATTTGGTCCCGAGCTGATGGTGGGGACATTCGACATGGCGTCTCCTTTATAGAAAGTTCCTCAATAAGTATATGCGCCCGTCGCGTGAGGCGGGCGCATATGGCGGATTCTTTCGGAACTGTTAGATTGGAGCGTCAGTTTCCCGTTGTGTGAAGGCGGGTTTTCCTACGAGTGGACAACCACGCACAGGCCGACTTTGATGCAATCGTGCAGTGCCTTGGCGTCGGCCAGGCGCAGGTTGATGCAACCGTGGCTGCCGCACCACTTGTACGACTCGGCGTTATCGAAGCTCTTGTCGTTTTGCCAGGTGGCGTCGTGGAAGCCGATCATGTTGCCCTCAAACGGCATCCAGTAGCTCACCGGGCTCTCATATTTGGGTTTACCGGTCTCGGGGTCCTTGGCTCCGATCAGGGTGCTGCCGCCGTCGTTGCTGTTGATTTGCCACACACCCTCGGGGGTGGCGTCTTCGCCCGGTTTGCCGGAAATAAAGTTGGCCTCCCACACGATATTGCCGCTCTCGTCATAGTAGCGCGCGTGCTGCTCGGACAGGTCGACGTCGATATACGCCTTCCAGTCGGGCTCTCCCTTTGCGGTAAAGGTGTCGGCCTTCTGGGAGTACTTGATCTCGATCTCGCCGGTCTGCTTGTTGTTAATGGCGTCCTCGACCTGCTTGGCGAGCGAGCTGCTGTCGATGGACCAACCAAAGTCGCCGCCTTCGACGGCGCACTGCTTGCCATCGGCGCGCGTCCACCAACGAGTGGAGCCCACGGTATTAAAGCCGTTGGCGAGTTCGGCTGCCCAGCTGCTGATCTGCGACGTATCGAGCGTGGGGTTGGCCGGATCGGCAAAGCTGATCCACTGCAACACGGAGCTGCCATCAACCTTGCCGGCATCCTCGCCGTTGAGCTTGAGGGTCACGTTGACGCCCAGGAAGTTGTTGGCGGCATCGCATGCGGCCTGAATCTGATCATCGGTCAGCGTTCCATTAAGCGGCTCATAGGCATCGTTGCCGAGCTTGGAAAGATCTACGGTCTCGGTCAGCGAGGCAAGCTCGAGCTCGGCGTACTTAATGACATGCTCGCGGTTGAGCTTTTCGTTGGAGCGCGCCTTCTCGACGGTAAACTTGCCGGCCTGCTCGTCATAGGAGCTATTGGCCTCGAACGTGCCCGAACGGCCCTCGTTAAACTCGTCGATGGCGGCGCCCAGATCCTTTTCAAACTGCTTTTGGTCAAAGGTGTCAGAGAGCATGGACAGGTCGACGTCTTGATCAAGATCGACTTCGTTGGAGGTAGCGGTTGTTTTGGTCTTGCCGCTTAAGGATTTCACAAGACGGACCGGCCATATAAAGGCTTCGTTGTGGCTGATGATTTCTTTTGCGGCAGCTTCGCCGTCGACGATGGGCTCATCGGACTCGGGCTTATAGGTCCAGCTAAAGTCATCGCCTGTCACGGCGAGCTTATAGTGCTTCCATGCCGAATTGACCTTGGTGGCGGCAGACGAAGCGTTGGAGAACGAGACGTCGACGCCGGCGATGGTGGTGTTGGGGTAGGCTACCTGCGAAAACGCTACGACGCCTACTATATAGACAATGACGATTAGGCCCAGGACGACAAATAACGTCGTCTTTTTGCCCGACTTTTTGTTCTCGGCGGGTTTGCGCGCGGGGCCACGATCGCCCCGAGCGTGCGTGGGGGGCTGCTTGGGCGCATTGCCGTTTGCCTGGCGCTGCTGACGTTGTTGACGCTGCTGTCGCTGTTGGTTCGGGCGTTGGGAAGCGTTTGCCGCACTACGCTGCTGACCGTGGCTCGGCGCGATAGGACGCGGCGACTGAACGCCGCCGGTGTGCCTGCTCGGCTGCTGCGGATCGGGAATCAGTTGAGTTCGATCGTTTTGCGACATCGTATGCATATCCTTCGATTTTCGCCTTGCGGTTCATCGTGTTTTTACTGGGCTTGCATTATAGCGATTGCCCTGCTGTTTGTGGTACGGAAACGGTGGCATTCAAAAGAGGTGGGACATTTGTCCCACCTTTGAGTCGTTCCTTGCCGCTATCCGCACACACCGCATTTTGCACAGGCCGAAAGTGCGGCCGGAGCCTGCGCGATGCCGCCCTTTGCCGTCTCGCGCAGCGTGGCCGGCAACGCGTGGCCCACCGAGAGCATGACATGTGCCATCTGGTCAAACGGCACCAAGCTCTTAATGCCTGCGAGGGCGAGTTGTGCCGAGCTAAAGGCCGCTGCCACGCCGATGGCGTTGCGGTTTTGGCAGGGCACTTCCACGAGGCCACCGACGGGGTCACAGACGAGGCCCAGCAGGTTACTCAGCGCGATGGAACTGGCGTCGAGCGCCTGCTCGGGCGTGCCGCCGAGTATCTGCACCAGCGCGGCGGCTGCCATGGCGGCGGCGCTTCCCACCTCGGCTTGACAGCCGCCCTCGGCGCCGGCGACGCAGGCGCTCGTGGTGAGGTTGAGGCCGATGGCGGCTGCGCAGTAGAGCGCGTCCATGACTTGCTCGTCGTCGAGCTGTAGGCGATCGGCAAGCGCCAGCACGCAGCCGGGCACAACACCCGCGGATCCTGCCGTGGGGGCGGCGACAATCACGCCCATGGTAGCGGAGCGCTCGAGCACGGCCATAGCGCGGGCAACGGCGTCGGTCTGGACGGCGCCCATCAGGCTTGCACTCAAATCGTTGCAGCGGGTTGCTTCGACGAGCTTGGCCTCGCCGCCGATAAGCCCGCCGAGCGAGCGTTGCGGATTGGCGATGGGGGCCGTGGTCTCCTCGCGCATGACGTCGAGCACGCGGCGCATGGCAGCGACGGCGTGGGCCTCGCCGGTCAGACGCGCCTCGCGAACGGCCATGACGGCGCCGATGCTGAGCCCCAGTTCCTCGCACGCATCGAGCAGCTGCTCGCCGTCGTCGAAGATTTCCTTGGCCGAGACGCCGGGGGAGAGCGACGAGGCAGAACCGGGGAGCTCGATAAACGTTGCGTAATCGACATTGTCGAGCTTGCGCAGCATGGGGACGACGGTGTCGTCGGGCGCGCCGTCGGTCTCAAAGACGGAGTAGGCCTGGCCGCCCACTTCGGTGCGGTAGGTGCGGCAGAAGGCGATGTTCACGTGGGCGTAGGCGAGCAGGTTCGTGAGCGCGGCGAGCACGCCGGGAACGTCCTTGTGCGCCACGAAGAGCGTGGAATACATACCCGAGATGTCGACGCCGACGCCGTTAATGCGGCTGATGCGCATCTTGCCACCGCCCAGGCTCTCGCCGCGAACCTGTGCCGTGGCGCCTGTGTCGTCGACCATTTCGATGTCGACGGTGTTGGGGTGGATGGAGGCGTCGTCGCCTTTGATGCCAAAGTGATATTCGAGGCCCTGCTCGCGCGCGAGGTCGAAGGCCTGCTTGATGTTCTCGTCATCGGTGTCGAGGCCCAGGATGCCCGCGACGAGCGCGCGGTCGGTGCCGTGGCCGCGGTAGGTGTGGGCGAAGGAGTTCCACAGGCCAAAGGTGACTTTGGTGATGCGGCCTTCCAGCAGGCTGGCGGCAACTTGGGCGCAGCGCAGAGCGCCGGCGGTGTGCGATGAGCTGGGGCCGACCATGACGGGGCCTAAGATCTCGAATGCCGAGGTCGTAGCTAGTGTTTGCGGCTTGCCTGCCATGGGTGCTCCTTCTTTGTCCCGTCGTTCCGAGGGCTTTGGTATTTGGTCGCCTGCTCGGGCAGTCCTGCTTGCACGGAGGCCACATTAAGTGGCCTCCGGCTCGTGCGGAACTCGCGACCGACCAAATACCAAAGCCCTCGGAACTAAGGATACATGGTAGAGGCGCGTGTGCTGCAAAATTCATTAGCTGGTGACGCAGCGTGGGCTCATATCGAAGCATCTTCACCACCGTTTAAATAAAAAGAAGTACCGGTTGGGGGCGGTACTTCTTTCTAAAGCGCTTATGTCGTTGAAACCTTGGCGGTTCTTAATTACAGGCCGCAGGCTGCTTTGAGTTCTTCGACTCGGTCGGTTTTCTCCCAGGTGAAGTCGGCGTCTTCGCGGCCGAAGTGACCGTAGGCTGCCGTCTTTTCGTAAATCGGGCGACGCAGGTCTAGGTCGCGGATGATTGCGCCCGGGCGCAGGTCGAAGGTCTTCTCTACGGCTTCAACGATCTTATGCTCAGCAACATGTGCGGTACCGAAGGTGTCGACCATGATTGAGAGGGGCTTGGAAACACCGATGGCGTAGGCAAGCTCGACTTCGCAGCGGTCGGCTAGGCCGGCGGCGACCACGTTCTTGGCGACCCAGCGCGCGGCATACGCGGCAGAGCGGTCGACCTTGGTGCAGTCCTTGCCGCTAAAGGCACCGCCGCCGTGACGGCCGTAGCCGCCGTAGGTGTCGACGATGATCTTGCGGCCGGTGAGGCCCGTGTCGCCCATGGGGCCGCCCACGACAAAGCGACCGGTGGGGTTCACGTAGATGTCCGCGTTGTCCCACGGCATGTTCTCGGCGGCCATGACCGGGGTGATGACGTGCTCGATGAGGTCGGCCTTGATCTTGCCCATGTCCTCGATCTCGGCGGCGTGCTGCGTGGAGATGACGATGGTCGTGACCTCCACGGGCTTGCCTTCCTCGTAGCGCACGGTGACCTGGGTCTTGCCGTCGGGACGCAGATAGGCGAGGGTGCCGTCGTGACGCACGGCGGCCAGGCGCTCGGCCAGGCGGCTCGCCAGGTAGTGCGGCATGGGCATGAGGGTCTTGGTCTCGTTGGAGGCATAACCGAACATCATGCCCTGGTCGCCGGCACCGATCAGGTCGATCGGGTCGGTGGTAGCGCCGGTCTGGGTCTCGAAGGACTCGTCGACGCCCTGGGCGATATCGGGCGACTGCTCGTGGATGAGGCTCATAACGCCGCAGGTGTCGCAGTCAAAACCGAACTTGGCACGGTTATAGCCAATGCGTCGGATAACGCCGCGGGCGATTTCCTGTACGTCGACGTAGGCCTGGGTGCGAATCTCGCCGGCGACGATGACGGTGCCGGTGGTCACGAGTGTCTCGCATGCGCAGCGGACGTTCTCCACGTTGGCGGGCACGCCGTTGGGGGCGATGTAGCCCTGCTCCTGGAGCTCTATTTCTTTGGCGAGGATTGCGTCGAGGACGGCGTCGCTGATCTGGTCAGCGATCTTATCGGGATGACCTTCGGTCACCGACTCCGACGTAAAAACAAAGGACCCGTGTTGGGGCGGGATGGAACGAAGTTCTTCTGACATGATTGTCCTTTCAAAAACGTGTCCCGGCGACCGTTACCATTCCGCCGGGCTCTCTATGCAAGGGCTCATCATAGCGCGTAAATCAAACATTCACACCCTTTCCGCACCTACTCATTGGGGACAGACTTAAATGACCACCCTTACCTAAGTGCCGACAGGTTGTCCAATGACTGGTCATTTAAGTCTGTCCCCAATGAGTAGGTCGGTGCCCTTTGTGCGGAGGTTGCTTTGATGCTTTATACTGGTGCGGTTAGACATCCATCCTGCAATCGAGGAGATTTCCATGGCATCAGACGTTCGCGTCCGCTTTGCACCCTCACCGACGGGCAAGCTGCACATTGGCGGCGCCCGCACCGCTATCTATAACTGGGCTTTCGCCCGTGCAAACGGCGGCACGTTCATCCTGCGCATCGACGACACCGACCCCACCCGCTCTACCGACGAGAACACGCAGATCATCCTGCGCGCCATGCGTTGGCTGGGCCTGGACTGGGACGAGGGTCCCGAGGTGGGCGGCGATTTTGGCCCCTACGCCCAGACCGAGCGCCTGGACCTGTACAAGCAGGCCGCCCAGAAGCTTTGGGACGAGGGCAAGGCCTATCCCTGCTTCTGCACCAAGGAGCAGCTCGACGCCGACCGCAAGGCCGCGCAGGAGCGCAAGGACCCCTTCCAGGGCTATCAGCGCCGTTGCCGCAATCTTGATCCCGAGGAGGCCCGCCGTCGCATCGAGGCCGGCGAGTCCTACGTCCTTCGCATCAAGGTGCCCGAGGACCGCGGCGACGTCGTTATCCACGATGCCGTCCACGGCGAGGTGACCTTCGATGCCAAGGAGCTCGACGACTTTGTCATCTTCCGCTCCGATGGCACGCCCACGTACAACTTCGCGACTGTCGTCGACGACGCCATGATGAAGATCACCCATGTCATCCGCGGCGACGACCACCTGTCCAACACCCCGCGTCAGGTCATGGTCTACGAGGCCCTCGGCGCGCCCGTGCCCACGTTCGCCCACATCTCCATGATCTTGGGTGCCGACGGCAAAAAGCTCTCCAAGCGCCACGGCGCCACCTCGGTGGAGGAGTACCGCGACGCCGGTTACCTGTCCGACGCCTTCGTCAACTATCTGGCGCTGCTCGGCTGGTCGCTCGACGGCGAGACCACGATCATCCAGCGCGATGTCCTGGCCAGCAAGTTCTCGCTCGACCGCATCTCCAAGAACCCGGCGACCTTCGACCCCAAGAAGCTTGATTGGGTTAATGCCGAGTACATCAATGGCATGTCCGATGCTCAGTTTGCCGATGAGATCATGGTCCCCGAGCTGCACGAGGCGGGTCTTATCGAGGGTAATGTCGAGTACGGCGAGGATTGGATCGATGCGCTTGCTGCCATCGTTAAGCCGCGCACCAAGATGCCGGCCGACGCCGTGACCGTCGCCGCTCCCATCTTTGCTACGGCCGAGACGCTTGAGTATGACGAGAAGTCCGTCAACAAGGGCCTGGCCAAGGAAGGCATGGGTGCCATTCTGGATGCCGCCAAGGCCGCGCTCGAGGGCGTGGACGAGTGGACGGCTGTCAACATTGACGCCGCGCTTGAGCCGCTTCCCGAGCAGATGGACCTTAAGAAGCGCGTGGTGTTCCAGGCCGTGCGCGTCGCCGTCTGCGGCAACATGGTGAGTCCTCCGCTGGGCGAGACCATGGCGCTCGTCGGCCGCGACGACTGCCTGGCGCGCATCGACCGCGCCCGCACGATGGCGCTGTAATCGCTGCGCAAATGTATGTATCCGAGCCCCGTTCACTCAGAGCGGGGCTCTTGTTTCTGTAGACGTATGGGATAGGAGGTGCTGGGGCCATGGCCGAGCAACTTTCGCTGTTTGGTTCGCCGGAACCAAAACAGGCCCTCGAAAAGCCCGACCGCTCGGCCGGGCAGGCCAAGCCCGAGTCCGCGCCCGAGCCCGTTGCCGCCTACGCGAGCGTGGTCCTCGACATCCCGACCCGTGCGCTGTCCGAGCCATTCGCCTACGGTATCCCCCGGTCCCTTGCCAACGAGGCGCAGATCGGATCCACGGTCCTGGTCCACTTTGGCAACCGTGCGGCCGCGGGCTACATCGTCGACATCGCGCCCGAGCTGGCCGACCTGCAAGGTAACGACGCTCTCGATCCCGCGCGTATCAAGCCTATCGAAGCTATCCTCAGCAAGCCGCTCTTTACCGCCGAGGCTGCCCGTATCGCGTGCTGGATGAGCCGCGAGTATGTCGCGACACTTTCCGAGTGCTTGCGCCTGTTTTTGCCACCGGGTGGAAGCCCGCGTGTGGTCAAGGGCAACGATGGCGTGTGGACGGTTGAACGTCCCGCCGTCAAGCCTATCCAAAACCGCTGGGTCATGCTCACGCCCGAGGGATTTGACTATACGCCTCCTAAAACTGCGGTTCGTCAGCGTCAGCTCATCGAGGCGCTCCAGTGCGGACCGGTCACGACGCGCGACCTCAACCTTCTCTATAACAGCATGTCGGCGACCATCAAGGCGCTCGAAAAGCGCGGCGTCGTGGTGGTGGAGGAGCGCCGTGCCTGGCGCGGTTGCAGCGAGCAAACTACGCTGTCCTCTGCGAGCGGCAAAGCGCCGGTCGCACTTACGAACGGCCAGCAGCAGGCGCTCGTGCAGATTGAGCGCGCTCGCTTGGACGCACACGGCGACGTGGTGCTGGTCGACGGCGTCACCGGCTCCGGCAAAACCGAGGTCTACCTCTCGGCGATTGAGCGCGTGCTGGCGACCGGCCGTTCGGCCTGCGTGCTCGTGCCCGAGATCTCGCTTACGGCCCAGACCGTCGGCCGCTTCCGTTCGCGCTTTGGCGAGACGGTCGCCGTGTTCCATTCGCGCCTTTCGGCCGGCGAGCGTCTGGACCAGTGGGATATGGTCGCCAGCGGTGCGGCCCGCGTGGTAGTCGGCGCCCGCTCGGCGCTCTTTTGCCCGCTCAGCGACCTTGGTCTCATCATCATCGACGAGGAGCACGAGACCAGCTACAAGCAGGGCTCTAGTCCGCGCTACCATGCGCGCGAGGTGGCGGCCGAGATGGCGCGGCGCTACCGCTGCCCGCTCGTGTTGGGCTCCGCCACGCCCTCGGCCGAGGCCCTCGACCGCTGCCGCCGTGGCACGTATAACGGTGCCACCTGGACGCGCGTCGAGATGCCCGAGCGCCCGGGACACGCCGTGCTGCCGACAGTCCGCATTGCCGACCTGCGGCGCGAGTTCTCGCACGGCAGCCGCTCTATGTTCTCAAAACCCTTGATGGAAGGTCTGGAGCGTGTGGTCGAGCGCCGCGAGAAGGCAGTGCTACTACATAACCGCCGTGGCTTTGCGCCGTTCCTGATGTGCCGCGAGTGCGGCTGCGTCCCAACCTGCAACCACTGCTCCACCGCGCTTACGTATCACGAGCGCACGCACACGCTGCAGTGTCACACCTGCGGATCGTCTTGGCGCGTGCAGCCGTATCCCGCGCCCACGAGTCGTTGCCCCAAATGCGGTAGCCGCTATCTGGCAAAAATGGGCCTGGGCACTCAGCAGATCGAGGACGCACTGCACCAGATGCTGCCCGAGGATGTCGCCATCATTCGCATGGATGCCGATTCCACGCGCGGCAAGGATGCGCACAAAAAACTGCTCGAGCAGTTCGATGCCGCCGATTGTGCGGTGCTGCTGGGCACGCAGATGATCGCCAAGGGCCTTGACTTTCCCGAGGTCACGCTTGTGGGCGTGGTCAATGCCGACTTTGCCCTCAAGCTGCCGGACTTCCGCGCAGGGGAGCGCGCCTACGACCTGCTGGAACAGGTGGCGGGCCGTGCCGGTCGCGGCGATCGTCCCGGTGAGGTGATCATCCAGACCTACCTGCCCGAGGATCCGGTCATTCGCGCCGTCGCTGAGCACGACCGTTCGATCTTTACCGACTACGACCTGGATCAGCGCCGCGACGCGCTGTACCCGCCGTTTATTCGCCTGGTCAACATTTTGGTGTGGTCGGCGAACCGAGACGACGCGCACGACTACATCGGGCGCATTGCAAAGCTTCTTAAGCGCCGCTGGCATGCCGCCGCGCCAGACTTTTTGCGGGCGGGCAGCGCGGTGCCGCAGGTGCTGGGCCCGGCTTCGTGTGTAATCGAGAGAGCCAAGGACCGTTACCGCTTCCATCTGCTTGTGAAGTCGCCCGTGGGGTACCATGTCTCTGATGATATCGACGCCTGCCTCAAAGAGGCGGGCTCCATGCGCGGCGTGAGCGTGAGCGTTGACGTCGATGCCTATGATTTGATGTAACAACCCGAAAGGATGGCCATGGAAGCCAACGGAATCGTACTGTCGCCCGACCCTCGTCTGCGCCAGGAGTGCGCCGTCATCGAGGAGATCACCCCGGCGATTGAGGCGCTTGCCGAGAAGATGAAGAAGATGATGTTCGACAACGGCGGTTGCGGCCTGGCCGCCCCGCAGATCGGTGAGCTCATTCAGCTCGTCACCATCGACTGCGACTACAGCGACAAGAACGATTACGACCCGTACGTGCTCATCAACCCCGTCATTGTCGAGCAGAGTGACCATTTGGTGCCGTTTAGCGAGGGCTGCCTTTCCATCCCCGGCATTAGCTGCGAGATCGAGCGTCCCGATCACGTTGTCGTCGAGGCGTATGACCTGGATGCCAACCTGATTCGCTATGAGGCCACAGGCGACCTGTTCTGCGTGTGCCTGCAGCACGAGATCGATCACCTGCACGGCAATACCATGTTCGAGCGACTCAAGCCGATGCAGAGGATCAAGGCAGTCAAGGAGTACCAGGACGCCCTAGCCCGCGGCGCTCGACCGGGCGAGACGGAGTAGGTTTGTCCGTCCCCGGGGCGCCCGCCTATATCATCCCGTGCTCAAACATTCTCGCTGCGCTGCGAAACTGCGCGCGGGACGATATAGGCGGGCGCCCCGGGGACTACGTTGACGCTGCTTGTCTCGCCCGGGTGCCGTCGGGCCAGGGATGGGCGTCTTCACTGATAATTGCTTTGTTGGAAGAGCTGCTTTTATTGCGGCTCTTTCTTTGGTTTTGGGTATATTTGTTCTTGTTGAATTGTTATTGCGGATGGGCTGGGTACTTGGCTTTCCGCTGTTGTTTGTAGCCGTCTCGGCTTTGGTTGAGGGGAGACGTTCTTTATGCGTATTGTGTTTATGGGTACGCCTGATTTTGCTGTGCCTTCGCTGACTTCGCTTGTTGAGGCTGGGAACGAGATTGCGCTTGTTATTACGCGTCCCGATGCTGTTCGTGGGCGTGGTAAGAAGCTGGAGCCGTCTCCTGTTAAGGCCAAGGCGCTTGAGCTTGGCCTGCCGGTTGTTGAGGCTAATCGTATGACGCCTGAGGTTGTTGAGGCGCTCCAGGCTGTGCAGGCTGATATTTTCTGTGTGGCTGCTTATGGCTGCATTTTGCCTGATGAGGTGCTGCATATGGCGCCGCTCGGTATCGTGAACGTTCATGCGTCCTTGCTGCCTCGTTGGCGTGGCGCTGCTCCCATTCAGCGTGCCATTCTTGCTGGTGATGAGGTTGCTGGCGTTTCCATTATGCGCATTGGACATGGCGTGGATACGGGCGCTTATTGTGCCCAGGCCTCTACGTCGGTTGCCGGTAAGCATGCCGATGCGCTCACGATGGAGCTTGGTGAGCTTGGCGGTAAGTTGCTTGCCGATACGCTTCCCTCGCTTGCCGATGGCTCGGCTGTTTGGACTGAGCAGGATGAGTCGCTCGTCACTCATGCTGCCAAGATTTCCAAGCAGGAGATGCGTCTGGATCCGCAGATGGCGGCTCTCGATTGCGTGCGTCATGTGCTCGCTTCGTCCGACACCGCGCCCGCTCGTTGTGTGATCGCTGACAAGACGGTTCGCGTGCTCGATGCCGCGCCGGCTGATGTGTCGCTTGGCGAGGGTACTGTTGCCGTCAAGAGCAAGCGTGTTTACCTGGGCCTTTCCGATGGCGCGGTTGAACTGCTTGAGGTTAAGCCCGATGGCAAGCGTGCCATGACTGCTTCTGCCTGGGCTGCCGGCCTGCAGGGTGCCGATCTGACGTGGGGTGTTTTGTCATGAGCAAGCTTTCTCCCGCGCGCAAGCTTGCGCTCGATGTGTTGATGGAGGCCGATCGCCGCGGTATGTATGCGCGCGACGTGCTCTCGTCCCGCGCTTCCGCCAAGGCCATTGACCAGCGCGATTCCGCTTTTGCCGCTCGTTTGGCGCTCGGTGTTGCCGCCACGCAGGGTATTTTGGATGAGTTGCTCGATCAGTTTTTGGATAAGCCCAAAAAGGTCGCGCCGCGCGTTCGCATGGCGCTTCGCATCTCGGCCTTCGAGATGCTCTATCTGCATACGCCGGGCCGCGTTGCCGTGAGCCAGGGTGTTGAGCTGGTGCGCAGCGGTGCTAAGTCTGCCGCGGGCCTGGCTAACGCGGTGCTGCACAAGGTTGCGGACAACGTGGAGGATTTTGCCACGGCATCTGACGTGGATGAGTCCGAGCGCCGTTTGGTTCGCCTTTCGCGTTTGATGGGTCTTCCTCGTTGGCTGTGCGCTCGTATTATGGCCTCGTTCGATACGCCCGAGGGCGCGCTCAACTTTGCCGGTAATCTGGCCCCCGCGCCGCTTGCACTGCACGAGAATGCGTTTGCGACCAAGGCCGACCCGTATATCTCGCAGCTCGTTGCGCCTGTCTTCCCGGGCTGCCATGCTCCGGTCGATGCGCAGGTCACGGTTGCATCGGGCGTGTTTGAGCGTGCTGCCGCGGTTGCCTCGGACCTCAACGCTCAGCTTATCGCTACTGCCGCTACACGTCCCGGTCGTTGCCTGGAGATTGGAGCCGGTCGCGGCACCAAGACCTATGTGATGATGTGCCAGGCCAAGCGTGCCGGGTACGAGCGTCAGCATACCGCGCTCGATCTGCACGATCGCAAGTGCGATCAGAATCTCGCACGCCTGCATAAGGCGGGTATAACGGGTGTTCGTACGGTGTCGGGCGATGCCTGCGAGCTCAATGAGGTGCTCACGTCCTTTGACGCGATGCTCGGCGAGCCCGCCCTGTTCGACACGGTGTTTATCGATGCGCCGTGCTCTGGCACCGGCACCATGCGCCGTCATCCCGAGATACCGTGGCGTCTGACCGAGAACGACGTTACGACTGAGCTGCCCAAGCTACAGCTGACGATGCTCAAGGAAGCAGCCGCGCGCGTTGCTGCCGGCGGTGAGCTTATCTATGCCACCTGCTCGGTTTTTGATGAAGAGAACACGCAGGTCGTGGATGCCTTCCTGGCCTCTTCCGAGGGCGCCGGCTTTATCGTGGCACCGCTCTCCGAAGCCCAGATTCTGCAGCTCCCCGAGTACGACCACGCCAAGAGCCTCGTCACTCTCCGCCAAAACCCTCGAGGCCTCTTCCAAAGTGTCCCCGTAAACGCCGACTCCTACGACGGTCACTTCTGCGCCCGCCTGGTCCACAAGTAACTACTAAGTTGCGGTGAAATAGGGATTGAATAGCGGCATCTACCCGCCAAATAGTCCTTATTTCACCGCAACTCATAAAGATGCCTGGGTAGCTAAAGAATCAGCCCCGCGATCGGTGTCGATCGCGGGGCTGTTTGGTTTCTAGTGGCTATGCGGGCAGTTGGCGCAGCAGCCGCTGGTGGCGCTGGTGCTGGAGCCGCCAGTGCGTTGGTCGGTGTTGTAGAAACCGCTGCCGTCGAACTTAATGCCGCTGGCCGAGAACGTCTTGGCCGCCGGGGCGCCGCAGTTGGGGCATACGACCTCGGGCGTCTCGGACATGGGGTGCTCAACCTCAAACACGTTGCCGCAGCTCGTGCACTTGTAATCGTAGCGCGCCATAATACTTCCTTTTCAGCACAAAGCGGGCAGATCGCTCTGCCCGCAAAAATTCAAACGTCTGTAACTGTACCCTATATCGGGGGTTTTATCACGCTTCGCCCCAGAATCTATGGGTGCTGCGCAGGAGCTTCGCAGTTTTCTCCTCGGCTGCCGCAACGTCGGCCTCCTCAGCCTGCCAGGTCCAGTTGCCCGTGGCCACGCCCGGCACGTTCATACGTGCATCGTCGCCCAGTCCTAGCACGTCCTGCAGCGGCATCATCACGAGCGGAGCATCGCTGGCCAGGGCGTTGCCCATGAGCTCGCTTGCCAGTTCAATGCCGCTCGGCTCGTCGCCGCCTGCAAAGGAGTGTGTGCACCATCCGGCAAGCGTCGAGGTGTCGTGCGTCGAGGTATACAGGATCTTGCCCGGTGTGGGATGAATTCCGCAACGAACGTCGTAGTCGCTAAACTCCAGCACGTCCATGCCGGGGAAACCGCAGGTCGATGCCATGGCGCGAACACCGGGCGTCAGATAGCCCAAGTCCTCAGCGATAAAGTTGAGCGGACCCAGCTCGTCGTAGGCGGTCTGGAACAGGTCCTTGCCCGGGCCTGCCAGCCAACGCCCGTCGGCGCATGCCTTACCCGCGGGAATGCTGAAATAGCTGTGGAAGCCCAGGAAGTGATCCAGGCGCACGCGGTCGTAGAGCGAAAACGCACGACGCAGGCGATCCATCCACCAGCTATAGCCGTTCTGCTTCATGTGGTCCCAGCGGAACGTTGGGTTGCCCCACACCTGGCCCTCGGGCGCAAAGTTGTCGGGCGGCGCACCGGAAATCTCAATCGCCTTGCCGGTATCGGACAGCCAGAAGTTCTCGGGTTCGCTCCACGCGTCTGCCGAATCGTCGGACACGTACATAGGAATATCCCCGATAACCTCGATGCCCTTCTTGTGCGCATAGTTCATGAGCTCGCACCAAGCGAGGTCAAAGCGGTACTGCATGTACGCCTGAAGCTCGGCCTCGTTGTGGAAGCGCTTGTCGTCGATCAGATGTTCGTTGTAGCGCGCGACATCTGCCGGCCAATCATGGCGCGACTCGCCCTCAAAGTACTTTTTAACGGCCATGTAGACGCAGTATTTCTCGAGCCAATCGGCATTGCGATGTTTAAACGCGGTGTACAGCGGATCGGCATCCTCGCCGCCGCGGGCCTTCCAGGTCTCAAAGTCGGCTGCCAGCTCTTCGTGGCTCTCGGGTAGCAGGTCGATATTGCCTGCAAAGGCCGAAGGACCGGCATAAGGGGAGCGGAAGAAGTCCGTGGGGTTGACGGGAAGAACCTGCCAGTAGCGCATGCCCATGGCGGCCAGATGGTCGATAAAGCGACGCGTGGGTGCGCCGATCGTACCGGGCTTGCCGTCGTCGGTCGGCACCGATGTGATATGGCACACAACACCCGCACCGTGATCGAGCGGCTCCTGCAGGCGCTGCTCGGCGTGGTGATAGATGATCGACGAGCCCAGCGGATACAGATCGAGCGTGACCGTACCGTTATGAATCTCACACTCGTGACCGCTGATCACGTCACTCGCACATTCGCCGAGCGCCGGAATCGTCACGCGATGCGAATTGCGCAGGCTGCGGTTGATGATGACGGTCGCGGACTCGCCGTCTTTACCGGTACGGTTGTAGGCCAGCACCTCGTCATTGAGCGCGAAAGCCTTGATTTCACCGTCGATCATAAACGGCAGCGCGCGGCGCACAGCAGATGCGTTCTTGACGATCGCGAACGTATCGAAGTCGTGCAGGTCTTCCTTGGTCGGCATGGTGCGGCGATTACCCGGATCGGTGAGTCCCTCCAAGCCGTACTCGTCACCGTAATAGATTGAGGGAACGCCCGGGAACGTCATCTGCATGAGCGTCGCCAGCCAAAAGCGGCTCTTGGCCAGGCCCATGGAGTTCTCGTCCAGGCGCCATTTGCTGCGCTCACTCTCGGGCAGCTGCGACTCGTCGGGGCCACCGCCGAGCACCGAGATAATGCGCGGGCGGTCGTGGCTCGACAGCAGATTGAGCGCGCAGGATAATGCCTCGCGCGGGTAGTTCTCGCGCAGGGTCTCGATATCCTCGGCAGCTTGGTAGGCGTTTTTGTAGCCCATCAAAAAGCCGATGACCATGTCGCGGAAGGGGTAATCCATAGCAGAGTCCAGCTCGGAGCCCTGCAGGTAGCGACGCAGATGGCCGTAGCTGATCTTGTTGGAGGCGTCTTCCCAGACCTCGCCGAGCAGCAGCGCGTCGGGCTTTTCGGCAAGTACGGCCTTTTTGATCTCGGTCAGGAAATCGTCCGAAAGCTCGTCGGCCACATCCAGGCGCCAGCCGTGAGCGCCGGCGCGCAGCCATTTACGAATGACGCCGTCCTTGCCCAGGAGCCGCTCGCGTACCAGTTCGGAGCTCTCATTGATGGCGGGCATATTGCCCACGCCCCACCAGCAGTCGTACGAGCCGTCCTCGTGGAAATAAAACGCATCGCGCCACGGCGAATCCTCGCTCTGCCACGCGCCCACGCCGGGGTAGTTGCCGTAGCGGTTGAAGTAGATCGAATCGTCGCCCGTGTGGTTGAACACACCGTCCAGAATGATGGAAATGCCCAGCTTCTCGGCCGCCTCGCACAGCTCGGTAAAGTCCTGCTCGGTGCCCAGAATCGGATCGATCTTGGTGTAATCTGCGGTGTCGTAGCGGTGGTTGCTCGCGGCTTCAAAAATGGGGTTGAGGTAGATGGCTGTAAAGCCCAGCTCAGCGATGCGGGGCAGGTCTTCCTGGATGCCCTTGAGCGAGCCGCCGTAGAAGTCCCAGGTCTTGATGGAGCCGTCCTCGGCGCGCTCGTATACGGGCGGCTCGTTCCAGTCCTCGACCATGCGGCGCTGGATTCCGTTGCGCGGCTTTTCGACTTCGGTCAGCGTGCGCTCGCGCCAGTGCTCGTCGCGGGCGTAGCGATCGGGGAAGATCTGGTAGACCATGCCGCGCTCGTACCACTCGGGTCGAACTTCGCGGTGCTTGTAGACGGTGACTTGGAATGACGGCACCTCGGCGTAGTCGTAGGTTACGCCCTCGCCGCCGGTGCGTCCCTGCGGTGCGCCCAAGCGGACCTCGGGCTGGCCCTCGATATTGCATATAAAGCTGTACCAGATAAGACAGAGCTCGGCGCACTCCAACTCGACGGTAAAGATGCCGTCGCCTTCGTGCGTCATTGGATACCGAGACTCACCGATCTCATCGACCCAGGTCCGGAGCGTAAGCGTCGCCTGCACGGGATCGGCATCCTCCAGAATCACGGAAAGCGAAAGGGTAGTTCCTGTGGTCACAGCGCCAAACGGAGTGCGAAACTGCGGCAGACGGCTGTTGTGTATCAATCTCATAGTACGGTCCAGTTCAATAGAATCATGGCCTGCTGGCCATGGGCTTTACGCACAGGATGTAAGTATATCTGTTGTACACAGGCTGTATAAACAACATCCGTTTACCATCGGCGAACGGTTGTCCTAGAAAATCGTTTTACCAACTACCTACAGAGAAGGGGCGCCCGGTTGGAGCGCCCCTTACTTAGGGTTTGATGAGGTTTTGAATCGTCTGTGGGCTAGCGGCGCTTGCGGGTGGCCGTTGCCTTGCGGACGGACGTCTTCTTGGTCGGAGCCTTTTTCTCTGCCGGAGCGGCGGGGGAGACCGGAGTCTCCTTGGCGGGCTCGGGCTTGGCCTCGTCCTTCGGGGCAGCCTTTACCTCGGCCTTGGGCTCCTCTTTGGCAGCAGCAGGCTTAGTCTCTGCCTTGGGAGTTGCGGCCTTTGTCGTGGTCTTCTTGACCGTCGTCGTGCGCTTTCGCGTGGTGGCCTTGGCAGCGGACTTGGCCTCGACGGTTGCCTCCGCCTTGGACTCGGCAGGCGTCTCCTCGACTTTGGCGGCTGGCTTTGCGGCTGCCTTGGTCGTGGCTGCCTTGGTGGTCGTCGACTTCGTAGCCGTGGTCTTCTTGGCTGCCGTTGTCTTCTTGGCGGTCGTGGTCGTCTTCTTGGCAGCAGTCTTTGCCGGAGCCTTGGCGGCCGGTTTGGCCTCAGCGACCTTGGCCTTTACCTCGGGAGCAGCCTCGGCTTCGGCGGCTTTCTTGGCAGCGGCGGTCGTGCGCTTGTGCGTGGTCGTTGTCTTGGTAGCGGTGGTTTTGGTTGCCGCCGCCTTGGTCGCAGTAGCCTTCTTAGCTGTCGTCTTGCGAGTCGTGGTCTTCTTTGCCGCAGGCTTCGCAGCAGGCTCGGGCTCAGGAGCAACCTCAACCTTCACCTCAGACTCGGCCTTTGCGGGCTCAGCTTCATCCGGCTTCTCCTCGGCCTTGGGCTCCTCAGCGGCCACCGGCTCAGCAACAGCCTCTGGCTCGTCGACAACCGCCGCCGGCCTCTCAATCTCCGGGTGCATAAAGAAGTACAGGTCCAGATACTTATCGGCCGAGCGCGTCCAGCTAAAGTCCTGGCTCATGGCCTGCGTGACCAGCTGGTTCCATGCGTCGCGGTTATCCCAGAACAGACGCGCCGCGCGGAATACCGCATCGCCCATCTCGTCGCCGTTAAAGTTGCTAAACGAGAAGCCCGTGCCCTCGCCGGTAAACTCGTTGTACGGGATCACGGTGTCCTTCAGGCCGCCGGTCTCGCGCACGATGGGCAGGGTACCGTAGCGCATGGCGATGATCTGCGACAGGCCGCAGGGCTCAAACTTCGAAGGCATCAGGAACATGTCGGCGGCAGCATACATGCGCTGCGACAATGCCGGATCGAACTCGATGCGAGCCGCCATGGTGCCGGGGTACTTGTCCTTGAAGTAGCGTAGGCCGTCCTCGTAGTCGCGGTCGCCGGTGCCCAGCACCGCCACCTGCACGCCGCCGGCCAGGATGCGGTCGAGCGCGTACATGACCAGGTCCATGCCCTTCTGGCGCGTCAGGCGCGTGACCATCACCATGAGGGGACGGTCGTCGCGAACCTCGAGTCCCAGCTCCTCCTGCAGCTTGGCCTTGCACACGGCCTTGCCCCCACGGTCCTCAACCGTGTAGTTGGCGGCAATGCGCTTGTCGGTCGCCGGGTCAAAGCCCGCCACGTCAATGCCGTTGAGGATGCCCTGCAGTGCGTAGGAGCGTTCGCGAAGCACGCCGTCCAGGCCCTCGCCAAACTCGGGCGTCTGGATCTCGTTGGCATAGGTGGGGCTCACCGTGGTGATGGCGTCGGCATAGCGCAGCGCGCCCAGCATGTAGTTGATGCTGCAGGCGTCGCAACGCAGCTGCGAGGCGGCCGCCGGAATGTGCGCCACGCCCAGGATGTCCTCCATCACGGTGTCGCTAAACTGGCCCTGGAACGCCACGTTGTGGATCGAGAACACGGTCTTGACGCGGTCGTACAGCGGCAGGCCCTGGTAGAACTCGCGCAAAAACACGGGCGCCAGCGCCGTCTGCCAGTCGTTGCAGTGCAGGATGTCGCACTCAAAGCCGGCCGGCAGGTGCTGCAGGCTCTCGGTAATGGCCTTGGAGAAGAACGCAAAGCGCTCGCCGTCATCAAAGAAGCCGTACGGATAGTCGCGCGCAAAGTAGCGCTCGTTGTCGATGAACATATAGGTGACGCCGTCGTGCTCGAGTTTCTCGAGTCCGCAGTACTCGTTACGCCATCCCAGGCTCACGTAAAAGTCGGAGAAGTGCTCCATCTGCGCCTTGTACTCGTCCTTGATGGTGGCGTACTTGGGCACCATCACGATAACCTCGGCGCCGGCGCGCACGAGCGCCGCAGGCAGCGAGCCCGCCACGTCGCCCAGGCCACCGGTCTTAACAAACGGTGCGCACTCGGCCGAGGCAAACACGATCTGCATCTTTTTGCTGGTTTGTGCCATATTGTCTCCCATGTTGCAATTCGAGAATAGCCGCCTGGCGCAAACCGGGCGGCTATTCTACATGTTACGAGCGATGTTGCGGTGCCAACGTTAACGTACGATGGTGGTGTCGGAAGTTAACGGAGCCTTGCCCAGCACCAGGATGTTCTCGGGCGTACCGCGAAGCTCGGTGTTGGTGGGAACCACGTTGTTCTTGTCCAGAATGGCGTTCTCGACGCGGGCGCCGCTCTTGATGATGCAGCTCTGGTTGATGATCGAGTTGGTCACCGATGCGCCCTCCTCGACCACGACGCCGCGCGACAGGATCGAGTTGCGCACGGTGCCCTTGATGATGCAGCCGGCCGAGATGATCGAGTTGCACGCGTGGCTGCCGGTCGCATAGCGCGAGGGCGGCACGTCGTGAGCCTTGGTCAGGATCGGGCGCTCGGGATCGAAGAGCTGGTCGGCCACGGTCTGGTCGAGCAGGTCCATGCTGCGGCGATACAGCGACTTTTCGCTAAACACGCCCACGACCTCGCCCTTGTACTCGTAGCTGCACACGTCGATGTTGCCAAAATCGCCCTGAAGTGCCTCGAGCAGGTCCAGATAGTCGGCGGCCTGGTAGTGATCGATGATCTCGAGCAGCGTCTCGCGGTTGACGATGCAGCAGTCCATAGAGGCGTTGTCGCCGTACACGACGCCAGCGCTCACGCCCGTCAGGCGGCCGTTCTCGTTGATTTCGAGCTTGGTCTCGTCGTCGACGTTGTGCGTGGCCTTGCAGTACACCACGGTCATCTGGGCGCCGGAGTTCTCGTGCGCCTCGATGATGGTGTTGAGGTCCATATTAAAAATGATGTTGGTGCCCATCATCACAACATAGGGCTTGTCCGAGCGCTGGAACAGCGTTTTGTTGGAGATGATGTCGCGCAGCAGGAAGCGCATACCGCCCTTGGTGGTGCCATATGCGTTGCCGGGCACCATGAACAGGCCGCCCTTCTTGCGGTCCAGGCCCCAGTCCTTGCCCGAGCCCACGTGGTCGATCAGCGAGCGGTAGTTGCCCGGCATGACGACGCCGACGGTCTTGATGCCGGCATTCATCATGTTGGACAGCGGGAAGTCGATCAGGCGGTAGCGGCCCAAAAACGGAACGGACGCGATGGGGCGGTCCTTGAGCAGCACGCTGCCGTAGGTCGAAGAGTAGTTAGCGGTGATATAACCGATGGCCTTGCGATTGATCATCGGATCATTCCCCCTTCCCGATTACGACGTCATTTCCAACGACGGCCGTATCCTTGGTGGTATCGACAGAGCCGAGCTTCACGCCCTCTTCGACCGTGGAGTTCTCGCCCAAAATAGCGCGGCAGATGTGCGCGCCTCTCTTAACGTGCGCACCCGGCAGCAGCACGGAGTCCTCGACCACGGCGCGCTCTTCGATGATGACATCGGTCGAAAGGATCGAGTGGCGAGCGGTGCCGTAGATCTTGCAGCCGTTGGAGACCAGGCAGTCGTCCAGGCGGCCGTCCGGACCAATGTAGTGCGGCGGACGCGTGGTGATGTTGGACATGATGGGGAAGTGCTTGTCGAACAGATCGAACTCGGGGTTGTTGCCCAGCAGGTCCATCGAGGTCTCGTGGAAGCTGGCGATGGTGCCGACGTCCTTCCAAAAGCCGTGGAACTCGTAGCTGTACAGGCGCTTGCCCTCGCCGAGCAGCTTGGGGATGATGTCCTTGCCAAAGTCGTGGCTCGAGCGCTGGTCCAGAGCGTCCTCCTCGAGCGCCTCGATCAGGACGTCGGCCGAGAAGATGTAGATGCCCATGGACGCGAGGTTCGAATCGGGTTTATCGGGCTTCTCGGTGAACTTGGTGATGCGGCCGTCCTCGGGGTCGGTGGTCAGGATGCCAAAGCGGCTGGCCTCTTCCCACGGCACGGGCATAACGCTCACCGTGAGGTCGGCGTTGTTCTCAATATGCGTCTTGAGCATCTTGCGGTAGTCCATGCGATACAGGTGATCGCCCGAAAGAATCAGGACGTACTTGGGGTCGTTGGCCTTGATGTAGTCGAGGTTCTGCGTAATGGCGTCGGCCGTGCCCGCATACCAGGCGCCGCCGGTCTGCGTCTCGTACGGCGGCAGGATCGACACGCCGCCGTCGCGGCTGTCCAGATCCCACGCCTCGCCGGAGCCCACATAGGCATGCAGCAGGTAGGGGCGATACTGCGTCAGAACGCCCACCGTGTCGATGCCCGAGTTGGAGCAGTTGGAGAGCGAAAAGTCGATAATGCGGAACTTGCCACCAAAGCTAACCGCCGGCTTAGCGATCTTTTGGGTAAGTGCCCCCAATCGGCTGCCCTGTCCTCCTGCGAGGAGCATCGCGATGCATTCTTTCTTACTCATCGATTTCTCCTTCTGTCATCGATGTTCCTAAACCCATTAGCGACGGGCGCGGCGCAACGTCGCGCCCGTCGAGTAATGCCGTGCTGGCATAGGGGAGCTCGCGGCCTTTACGCGTGCCAGATCTCGTCGCGGTACTCGCGAATGGTGCGGTCGCTCGAGAACCAGCCGCTCGAGGCGGTGTTGAGCAGAGCCTTGCGGTTCCAGGTTTCCTGGTCGCCATAGCTGCCGGTGAGCTTCTCCCACGCATCCACGTAGCTGCGGAAGTCTGCCATGACCAGGTCGGGGTCGTTGTTGTTCATGAGCTCGTTGTAGATGCTCTCGAAGTTGCCCGAAAGGCCGGCAAACGTGTTGTCCTTGAGCTCGTCCATCACGCGGCCCAGTCGCTCGCGGTCGCGGTTGAGCGTATCCCATGCAAAGTAGCTGTTCGATGCCCAGAGCTGCTCGACCTCGGGAGCGGTCAGGCCAAAGATGGCCTCGTTCTCGCGGCCGGCCAGATCGGCGATTTCGATGTTGGCGCCGTCGAGGGTGCCCAGCGTAATGGCGCCGTTCATCATGAGCTTCATGTTGGACGTGCCCGAGGCCTCCTTGCCGGCCGTGGAGATCTGCTCCGAGATCTCAGCGGCGGGGTAGATGAGCTGGGCGTTGCTCACGCGGAAGTTGGGGATAAAGCAGACCTTCATGACCTCGTTGACGCGCGGGTCGTTGTTGATGACGTCGGCCACGGAGTTAATGAGGCGGATGGTCTCCTTGGCGAAGGTGTAGCTCGAGGCAGCCTTGCCGCTAAAGATGAAGGTCGTCGGCGTCACGTGGAAGTTGGGGTCGGCGATGCGACGGTTGTAGATGTCCATCACCTTCATGATGTTCATGAGCTGGCGCTTGTAGGCATGGAAGCGCTTTACCTGAACATCGAAGACGGTGTTGGGATCGATGACCAAACCGGTCTCGGCCTTAACGTAGGCGGCCAGACGCTCCTTGTTGGCGCGCTTGGAGGCACCCACGGCCTTCAGGAACTCGGTGTCGTTCTGGAACTCTTTGAGCTTCTCGAGCTCAAAGGCGTCCTTGAGCCAGCCGTCGCCAATGGCCTCGGTCACGAGCTTGGCGTAGGTGGGGTTGGCCTCGGCAAAGAAGCGACGGTGTGAGATGCCGTTGGTCTTGTTGTTGAACTTCTCGGGCGTCAGGGCATAGAAGTCCTTGAGCACGATGTTCTTGATGATGTCGGAGTGGATCTTTGCCACGCCGTTGACGCTATGGCTGCAGATCACGGACAGGTTGGCCATGCGAATCTCGCCGTCCCACAGGATGGCGGTCTGGCGCAGACGCTCCTGCCAGCCCTCCTGCGTGGTGTCGAACGACTCGTGCCAACGACGGCTGATCTCGTCGATGATCTGGTACACGCGGGGGAGGAGCTTGGAGAACGTGCCGATGGGCCACTTCTCCAGAGCCTCGGGCAGGATAGTGTGGTTGGTGTAGCTCACGACCTGCGTCACGATGTTCCAGGCGTCATCCCACTCGAGCTTCTTCTCGTCGATGAGGATGCGCATGAGCTCGGGGCCGCACATGGCGGGGTGCGTGTCGTTGGTGTGGATGGCCACAAACTGCGGCAGCAGCTCCCAGTTCTCGCCGTGCTCCTTCTCAAAGGTGTCGAGCAGGCTGTAGATGCCGGCCGATACAAACAGGTACTCCTGCTTCAGGCGCAGCAGACGGCCGTGCTCGCCGGCGTCGTTGGGGTAGAGGATGGCGCTGATGGCCTCGGCCTCGGCGCGCTCGGCGTCGGCCAGGGCGTAGTCGCCACGGTTGAAGGCCTCGAGGTCAAAGTGCTCCTCGACCGGCTCGGCGGCCCAGACGCGCAGCTTGTTGACGGTCTCGCCGGCATAGCCCACCACGGGGATGTCGTAGGGGACGGCCAGGATGTCCTGCGTGTCCACCGTGCGGTAGAACGTGCGGCCGTTCTCCTCAAAGCCCTCAACGTGGCCACCAAACTTAATGGTCACGGCCTTGTCCTGACGACGGACCTCCCAGGGATAGCCGTGGGTGAGCCACTCGTCGGTGGCCTCGACCTGGCTGCCGTTGACGATCTCCTGCTTAAACAGGCCGTAGCGGTAGCGCATGCCGTTGCCGTAGCCGGCAATGCCCTCGGCTGCCATGGAATCCAGGAAGCATGCGGCCAGTCGGCCCAGGCCACCGTTGCCCAGTGCCGGATCGGGCTCCTGGTTCTCGATGATGGACAGGTCAAAGCCCATGTCGTCGAGCGCCTCGGCGACCATATCGCGCACGCCAAAGTTGAGCAGGTAGTTGTCGAGCAGGCGGCCGATCAAAAACTCGATCGAGAAGTAGTACACGCGCTTCTTGCCCTCGGACGCCGCACGGGCGTCGCTCTTGGTGGCAACGGTGCGGGCCTTCTCGGCCACGAGCTTGGCCAGGGCGTTAAAGCGGTCGAGGTCGCTGGCGGCCTCGACGCTCTTGCCGCTAATGCTCATGACGGCATCGCGATAGAGCTCGGTAAACTCTTGCTTGTTGTCGAAGATCTTATTCATACGTTCCTTTCCCCCGGGGATGTTTCTCCCGGAACGGTTATGACATGTATCCTACGCCCCCGCGGGGCGGGTAATTACAGTGGTAACGCCTTTGTTACGCTTTCTTGGCAGGAGCCTTAACGGCAGCTGCCTTAGCCTTGGGCGCAGCCTTTTTGGTGGCTGCCTTTTTGGTCGTGGTGGACTTGGCCGAAGCCTTGGCAGCGGGCTTGGCAGCCTTCGCCTTGGCCGGAGCCTTCTTAGCAGCCGCAGGCTTGGGCTTCACCGAGGACGCACGCTTGCGCGTCGCCTTCTTGGGCTTCTCGACCACGGGCGGCTTATAGCTGCTGGGGCCGCGGCGCTTAAGTACCACGCCTGCCAGGCCGGGCACCTTCATCTCGATGGAGTCCATCTGCCCGTTCCAGGGATAGGGCTCGCTCGAGCAGGTGTAGGGCTCCTCACCGGCGTATCCGCTGCCACCGAACTCGGGACGGTCGGAATCAAAGATGACCTCCCAGTCACCCTCGCGCGGCACGCCCACGCGGAAGCTCTCGTAGCTCGCCGGATCAAAGTTGATCAGGATCACCAGGTCGTCATCGACGTCCTCGCCCTGGCGCACAAAGCTCACGATGGACTGCTTGGAGTTGTCCGCGTCGATCCAGGTAAAGCCGTCGTCGGTGTAGCCGCGCTCGTACAGCGCGGGCTCGGCGGTGTACAGGTGGTTGAGCGCCTTGATAAACGCCTGATGATGACGGTGGGTCTCGTACTGTTCGGTCAGGAACCACTGGATGGACTCGTAGTAGCGCCACTCAATAAACTGGCCGATCTCGTTGCCCATAAAGTTGAGCTTGGCACCGGGGTGCGTCATTTGGTAGAAAGCCAGCGTGCGCAGGCCGGCAAACTGGCGCCACCAGTCGCCCGGCATGCGGCCGATCAGCGAGCATTTGCCATGCACGACCTCGTCGTGGCTCAGCGGGCAAATAAAGTTCTCGGTAAAGGCGTACATGATGGAGAACGTGAGCAGGCCGTGGTTGCCGGGGCGCCACGGAAAATCGGTCTGCATGTAGTGCAGGGTGTCGTTCATCCAGCCCATGTCCCACTTGTAGTGGAAGCCCAGGCCGCCATCCTGTGGCGGATAGGTCACGAGCGGCCACGCGGTGGACTCCTCGGCCATCATCATCACGTCGGGGTAGTGGGCCTCCACGGCGCAGTTGACCTGGCGGATAAACGCACTGGCGTCCAGGTCCTCCTCAGTACCGTACTTGTTGAACTTCTTTTGGCCCGGATCGTCAATGCCAAAGTTGAGGTACAGCATGCTGGACACGCCGTCCATGCGAATGCCGTCAACGTGGAAGTTCTCGAGCCAGTACAGCACGTTGGAGACCAGGAAGGAGCGGACCTCGCCGCGGGCGAAGTCAAACTTGTGCGTGCCCCAGTTGGGGTGAATCTCGTGCTCAAACAGCATGTGGCCGTTAAAGGTGGCAAGGCCGTGGGAGTCGGCGCAAAAACCGCCGGGCACCCAGTCCATGATCACGCCGATGCCCGCCTCGTGACACGCGTCGATAAAGTGCATGAGCTGCTGCGGGTTGCCGTAGCGCGACGTGGCGGCAAAGTAGCCGGTCGTCTGGTAGCCCCAGGAGCCATCGAAGGGATGCTCCATAAGCGGCATGACCTCGATATGCGTGTAGCCCATGTCGCGCACGTAGTCCACGAGCTCCACCGACAGGTCGTCGTAGGTGTAGAACTCGCCGCGCTGCGCGGGGAAGGGGTCCATGGGACCGGGGTAGTTGCCGTACTCGTCGGGCTCGCCCTGTGGCGCGTCGCCGTGGCGCTTCCACGAGCCAATATGCACCTCGTAGATGTTGAGCGGCTGCGACATATGGTTGTGGCCGGCGCGGCGCTTGAGCCACGCGGCGTCGTTCCACTTGTAGCCATCCAGGGTCCACAGCACGCTGGCCGTTCCCGGAGGGCACTCGGCCTTAAAGGCGTACGGATCGGCCTTGTAGAGTTTTTCGCCCTCGTTGGTCTCGATGAGAAATTTATAGAGCTGGCCCTGCTCTGCGCCAGGAATAAAGCCTTCCCAAATAGAGCTCGTATGCACGGGCACCAGCGGGTTGGCTTGCTCGTCCCAGTCGTTAAATTCTCCAATGACATGGACGCTCTTTACGTCGGGCGCCCAAACGCAAAAACGCCAGCCGCGCGTGCGCTGCTGCGTGTCGGGATGCGCGCCCATCTTTTCCCAGCTGCGCTCCCACGTGCCAATGCCAAACAGATAGACATCGTCTTTGGTGAGCTCCGGTGCGTGCGGGGCGGCTTTACGGGTAGCGGGCTTTTTGGTTGCTGGCTTTAGCTTTGTATCGCTCACGTTTGATCCCATCATGACGCGGCAGCGTATTGCCTTGGTGACTAGATGCGAAAGGTCCAAGGCTGCACGAATCGAAGGGACGTCAAAGTTTCTGTGATTCGTTCCACCTCGCGTGCACGGTGGAACTTTCGGCAAAAACTACGATAACACCTGTACGTTAGTTTTATGAACGAAAGCGGATTTGCGGAGGCGTTTAATCGGTAAGCGACATGTTTATACCACTGGCAGAATTGACGTGGTAAAACTCTTGACAGTTTTACCAATTTGGGTTTCAAAATTGTTTGTTTGACGTTGGGTAAAACGTTTTTAGCAGGATGTTTACCATTTGATATCGAAAGGTTCGTTTATGTCCCATACCGCCGCTCCCAAGGTTGCTTTTATTTTCGATTGCGACGGCACGCTGGTAAATAGCACCCCCGTCTGGGGCTATGCGCAGCCCGACTTATTGCACCGTCACGGGATCGACGTGACCGTGGATGACTTTGCCCAATTTGAGCACCTGTCACTGGAGGACGAGTGCCAGGCCTACCACGACACGTGGGGCATTGGGGCGAATGGCGAGGAGCTCTACCGTGAGCTGAGCGACATCCTGATCGATGGGTACTCCAAGGTGCCGCCGCGCGAGGGGCTCCTGGCATTTTTGGAGCAGGCGAAGGCGGCGGGCATTGCCATGTGCGTGGCTACGTCCACGCCGGCCGAGCTGGTGCAGTCCGCGCTCGCTGGTGCCGGACTCGACGCTTACATGGAGTTTGTTACCACGACGGGTGAGGCAGGACGCTCCAAGCAGTTCTCCGATGTGTACGAGCTGGCGCTGCGCCGCTTGGAGGAGCGCCATGGGTGCAAGTTTGAGCGCGCTTGGGTGTTTGAGGACGCGGTCTTTGGCCTTAAGAGCTCTGGGACCGCCGGCTTTAAGCGCGTGGGTATTTATGACCCGCACGGCCGCATGAAGCGCGACGACGTGCGCGCCAACTGCGATATCTTTATCGATAGCTATGAGGACCTTGATCTGGCTCGCGTGCTTTCGTTTGAGGGATAGGCGAGAGCTGTGGCTTGCAAGGTATTAGTAGTCTGCGGCTCGCCCGTGGTGGCAAGCGCGGATCTGCTGCGTCGGCTGGCAGGGGAGTGCGACCACGTTGTCGCCGTGGACCGCGGGCTCGATGCATTGTTGGGCGCGGGACTGGGCTGCGACGTTTATGTGGGGGATGCCGACACGGTGAGCGACGCTGGTCGCGCGCTGGTCGATGCCGCCACCGACTTTGAAGTTGAGCGCCATGACCCGTACAAGGACTATACCGATCTGGCGCTGGCGCTCGATTCCGTCCGCCGTCGCTGGCCGGGTGCCGAAGTGGTTGCGACCTGCGCCACCGGCGGCCGTCCTGATATGGCGCTTTCCGTACTGGGGCTGCTTGCGGGCTACGAGGATGCCCCAGTCTGGATTGCCGAGGACAAGGTGGTCGCCCGCATCCTTCACGCAGGCGAATCGTGGACCATCGAAGGCGCCGAGGGAAAGACGTTCTCCATCATCGCCATAGCCCCCAGCACCGAGGTAAGTGAACACGGCCTAGAATGGGAACTAGATCACAGCCCCCTGGGCCTGTTAGCCGACACGGGCATTAGCAACGTCGTCAGGTCAACAGCCAAGATCCAAGTCCACGCTGGTACTGCCATCGCTTACCTTTATCAATAGGCATTTAGATTCTGACCCAAAAAAGTCCTTGCACGTCGCGCCAACTTCCCCTATAGTATTTCCTCGTCACGGGGGCGTAGCTCAGCTGGGAGAGCGCTTGACTGGCAGTCAAGAGGTCAGGGGTTCGATCCCCCTCGTCTCCACCACCGTGAATGCAAAGCCTTCGGGAAACCGAAGGCTTTTTTCATATGTAGCCACCGCGCAAACCAAAGTGACGTCACACCAGCACCCACACCCAAAAAGTTGCGCAATTTATTTCCCACTTCTGTACTTACTTTGTTAACCCAACATAATTCCTTTTTGCATTTCTCGCTGTCAGCGTTGTAGTTTGGGCTGCGCGCACCAAGAGCCACACCCGCATAAACCTGCGTCAATGTGAACAAGTTTGCAAAATAACCCCCTTAAGCACTGCAAATGGACGAAATGTTGCCTCGTGCGGCCTAAATCGGTTTCTAGCCGCCTTGTGCTAGGATAACTATCGTTACATGGGTTCAACTGCGCTCACGGCTTAACCGGTCGCGAAGCACAGGGCAGATCAGCATCCGGCCGTAACGGCGGTGCCAGAAAAACCACGAGCTCCAATAGTGTCGTCATGCGTATCTCATAGAATGACTTGTTCTTGTCTATGTCCAAGCTGTTCTATCGAACTGGTATCTCATGACAAATCGCAGCAGTCCTACAGCTGTTTGCGTGCGGTCCAGTTTTGTACCCGCTTGACTGGGCCGCACGCAGCTAGCTGGAGTCGCGGTCATTTTGCGATACACGTCCGCGTCTCTAGCCACTGCGCTTATACATACCGTTCACGGTGGGGCAGAGCCACGTGCTTGTCTAACTGGGCTCAGGGTTTGAATATGGAGCGCCTTCGCGCACAAGCGCCCTGGCGTAGCCATACCCAAACCTCGTGAGCCACACGTAAGACAGCAAGGGGGTGGTGCTCGTGTGGTATGTGATCCAGGTCATTAACGGTCGCGAAGACGTAATGCGCGAGCGCATCGAGCGCGTGGTGCCGGCTGGTGCCATGCAGGAGCTCTTTTACCCCCAATTTCAAACCGAGATTAAAGTACACGGCGAATGGGTCAATACGACCATGCCACTCTTTCCCGGTTATCTTATCTGCGATACAGCAGATCCCCGTACCGTGCAACAGTACCTGCTACGCATGGACGACTTTGCCCGGGTGCTTTCCCAGGACGGTCAGTTTGTGCCGCTGGTAAAAGAAGAGGTCCAGCTTATTGGCGGCTTTACGCATAGGGGAGACCGCGTAGTGCCCATGAGCGAGGCCCTAAAAGACGGCGATCAGGTCGTAGTGACGGCAGGTCCGCTACTGGGCCACGAAGGCCTTATCAAAACTATTAACAGACGCAAGAGCACTGCTTATTTGGAGCTCGACCTGTGCGGCCGACGCGTAACTACGCGCGTTGGCCTTGCCGTGCTTTCGGCCGAGCAGCGCGTCATGCGAAACCTTAGAAAGGCGATCGCCTAGCTGTTGGCAACTGTGTGGTAGTGTCGAGAAAGTTGGTGTAAGGGCCCTTGCGGCCCCTGTGTCCGATATCCGGAATCAGTTGATATCCTAGGCCGCCTCCACGCTGTCGGCAAGTTCCAGGCTGGATTCGATCATCTTCCTGGCCGCCTTCTCCAGCTCCGCCCAATCGTGCTCGCCCGCGGCACCCATTCTGAACGCGGCGTCGTGCATCTCGGCCATCTTCCTCTCCGAGAAGTAGCGCGAGCCGGACCATGTCTCGGCCTGGTCGCACATGACGGCGCCCACGAGCCTGAGCAGCGAACTCTCCGATGGGAAGACCTGCACCACGCGCGAGCGGCGCTTGATTTCCCTGTTGGCGCGCTCCTGCACGTTGTTGGTGCGCAGGCGCTTCCAGTGCGACGGCGGGAAGTCCAGGTACGCGAGCGCGTCGGGCTCCGCCTCCTCGAGCACCCTCGCCGCCCTCGGGCAGCACCCCTCCAGCATCTCGCACGCCGCGTGGTACATGGCCACGGCGGTGGCGGCGTCCCCGGCGCGGAAGACCGACGAGACGATGCGCCCCACGCGGCGCCTCAGCTGCCAGGAGCCGGCCTCGCGCATGCAGTCGCGCATCAGGTGCACGGCGCATCGCTGCCAGGCTGCCCCCTGGAAGACCTCGCCTATGGCCCCGACCAGGCCCCCGTGGGCATCGGATACGACGAGCTCGGTGCCGGTCGCGCCGCGGTCGCGCAGCTTCCGCAGGAAACCGAGCCACGATTCGTAGGACTCCGTGTCCACCACGGACACCCCCAGCACCCGCCTCCAGCCGGACTCGTCGCAGCCTATCGCCGTGACCACCGCGGTCGAAGCCACGCGGCCCCCGCGGCGGCACTTGACGTAGGTCGCGTCGAGCCAGATGTAGGGTATCGCGCGCGCATCGAGCGGCCCCTCCGCGAGGTCGGCTATCTCGGCGTCGAGGGTCGCGGCGATCGCGCTCACGCGGTCCCTGCCGAGCCTCTCGATGCCCATCTTCTCGGCTATCCTCTGCACCTTCCTGGTGCTGGTGCCGGTGGCGTACATCTCGGCCACCGCCGCGACGAGCGCGCGGTCGACGCGCTGGTAGCGCTCGAGGACGTCCTCGGGGAAGAAGCTGCCCGTCCTGAGCTTGGGGATTCTCAGGTTGAGCGTGCCCACGCACGTCTCGAGCGTGCGGTTGCGGTAGCCGTTCCTGCTGTTGGCCCCATCGCCGCAGAGCTGGTCGGCCTCCTCGTCCATGATGGCGTTGACCACCTGCTCGGCGAGCAGCCTGAGCAGCGACTGGATGTCGACCATCCCGTCGGTCGACCTCGGGATGGCGGCCCTATCCGGCATCGCGTCTGCTAATATCTCCATAGCGGTCCCTGTCCTTTCCCAGAACCTGTGTTATGTAGCAATTCCAGATTCTAGGACAGGGGCCGCTTGCGTTTGGCGGTCAGCCGTCGGCGCGCTTACACCAACATTTCCGACGCGATC
>DBFRVO010000008.1:0-36010 GCA_048503295.1 Collinsella aerofaciens
GGTCGCCGAACTTGTTCATGAGGTACTCGAGCTGCATGAGCTCGTCCCAGGTGCCGCCGACGCCCATCAGGAACACGGCGTCGTAGCCCTCGTCGGCGACCTTGTCGGCGAGCGCGGTCATCTTCTTGCCGGTCTCGTAGAGCGCCTTACCGTCCTCGAGATAGCCCTCCTGGTCGAAATGCATGATCTCGATCTTCTCGGTTTCCTTCATTTGTCTCTCCTTTCTGGGGTTGTTTCCACATCCCCCATGCCAACGGGCATCAAACCCGCTTACATTCCGTAACACTCGGCCGCTTTGGCCTTAAGCGCATTGACTGACTCTTCGTAGCCCTCTGCCTTGACCTCCATTTGCTTGGAGACGGCATCGAGATACGGGTGCACGTCCCATGACTTCAGACGTTCGGCGATCATTGCCGCAATCGTCTGGAAGAACACGAGATTGGGAATTGCGCTGAGCAGCGGAGCCACCTGAGGCACCGCAACCTCGTGAGCCCTACCCCTGGGATGGGCCGTGAGCAGCACCGTTTTTGTCGTAACATTCGATAGCGCATCGGCGATATTCGCAAGACGCTCCGACCCCTGCGGATCGTCGACGATAAACACCAGATAGCCCGGAACGATCTGCATCTCTGGACCGTGAACAAACTCCTCGCCCTCGTGATGCATGGCCGGAATCTTGATGGTCTCGCTCAGCTTGAGCGCTGCCTCCTCGGCAACACCGTAGTTGGGGCCGTTGCCGACGACCATGGCGGGCGTGTGCTCAGAAAGCTCAAGCATGTGTTCTTGGACATATGCCTCGGCGGTCTTGCACATCACGGCATTGGCATGGATAGCCTCGCGCAGGTCGTCAAGACGCTGGGCAACGCCCTTGGCGTCAATCGTTCCGCGCGCCTGACCGCCGTAGATACCAAAGAGCACCAGGTACTCAACGAGGACCTCAACGCCCAGAGTCACAAAGTCCACCGACTCGACGCCCACACCGTAGTCAAGAACGATGTCAGCGTGCTCCTTGATGGGCGCCTCGACGTTTGCCGTGAGCGCAACTGCAGCCATATCGTGTGCGCGCATGTAATCGAGCGCCGCAATCGTATTGGTCGAATAGCCACTCTGCGAGACGGCGATGTTGAGCGCATGCTGCGGATAGGTGTGTTCAAAATCGACGAAGGCCTCGGGCGTCACAACGGACACCTGCATCTGCAGCGCATCTTGCAGGTAATCGCAGGTGCAATCGGCGGCATGGCGCGACGAGCCCGAAGCAACGACGCGCAGTGCGTCAAAAGAACCGGACTGGAAAATATCTACGAGCTGCGCTACCAGCTCAGACGAACGCTCGAGGTTCTCTCCCATACGCACATGGGCAAGCTGAACGTAATCGAGCATCTTCATCTTCTCACCTCGTTACAAATCATTAGTATTTGATACCAATCACAGTTACAGGTTATGACTTTTTTGATACCTCTTTGTCGATTAATTTATCCCCTTCGGCGAACGGTCGATTTTGAGCCCTGTAAGGTTGTATATACAGCTGACCCAACGATCAAAACTGGTTAGTTTCCCAGCCGTTATTCACAAAATACCAGCTAGTACGTATAGGTGTAGCCGCCCGTATCGCCACGATTGAAGGACTTTACATACTCGATAGCCTGACCGCTCGCGTCATAGCTCACGCATTCCAAAAGCAAAACAAGATCGCCCTGTTCCAGTCCAAGGAGGCCGGCATCTCGTGCGCCCAGCGCTTCGATATCGAGCTTTTCCTGTGCCATGACTGGCTTTCGGCCCAGCATCTCATAGGTCTCGTACAAACTGAAGACCGACACGTCAATATCTTCGATGGTTGGGAACAGCAGGCAGGGAATCAGCGCCGTCTCAATCGATACGGGGCTACCGTTTATGCAGTTCAGGCGTCGAACGGAATAGAGCAGGTCGTCCTCGGCGATGCCAAACAGGTCGGCGTAATATGGCCCCGCATAACGCTTGGAACGCGCGAGAATACGGACGGACGGCTCGCCGCCCGAAGCACGGACCGATTCACGGAAACCGACCGTGCGTTCAAAAAAAGCAGGTACTTTCTGCGCCACAAAGGCACCTTTTCCCCGAACACGGCGAATCTGCCCGCGCCGAACCAGCTCATCGACAGCGCTTCGGATGGTCAAGCGTGTCGTACCAAATTCCTCGGCGAGGTCTTTTTCGGACGGAATCATGGAACCCGTGGGATATATACCGCGCTCGATACGTTCCTCGATGCGGCGTCGAATGCGCATATAAACCGGGGTGGCATCTACTGTTTCAGCCATTGTTCACCTGCCACGCTCCTCATGCCGTTCTCTTCGCCGTTATCGGCAAAGCGGAACTTTGTGGGCAAAATCACCGATTTGCAATGCTCCACAAAACGCATGTCCTTATCAAATTCGATCGAGCTCTCATAGAACACCGGCGTTCCCTCTTCTTGCTGGAGCAGCTCGGCCTCTTCGACGTTCAAACGCGAGATGGAGATATGCTCACGTCCATGCTCAACACGCACGCCGCCTTCTTTGAGCAAGACATCGTAAAGGCTCTCGCACTCAAAATCGTGCTCGGTAAGCGATGGGCACAGGGACAGGTTAACGTGAGCCGTCTCGATTGACGCCGGCTCGCCCTCAATAAGTCGAACGCGCTGCATGCGAAGCAAAGGAGCGCCTACAGACACCCCAAGCTTGTCGGCAAGCGCCTCATCCGCCTCGATGGTCCCGGTGGAAACCAGACGAGAAGAGGGGTGCAGGCCGGCAGTCCGCACAGCATCGGAGAAGTTATACGTTTCCTGGAAGATGTTCAACGGCTTGGGAGGACACACATACGTACCCGATCCGCGACGGCTCTCGAGCGTTCCACAAGAGATGAGCCGCGTGATACCGGCGCGCAACGCTGTACGCGAAACGCCAATCTCTTCGCACAGCACGCGCTCGGCCGGTAGGCGATCACCGCCGGCAAGCTGATGGTGCTGGATATACCAAAGAATTCCCTCAACAGCACGATCTTTGGGGGGAATTGCATAAGATTCGCCTGCCATTGCACAGACTCCTCATTCAGAAACGTATGCCGCCAAAATTAGGCCAGCCCTCCCATGGCATCAAATTCGGCCTTGATCTTCTCGGCGACATTCCGATACGACTTATATAGACTTGAATCGCGTTTGACTTCGTCGGTCATAACGGGAATCTCTAATTTGGAAACCTCGTCTTTTCCCGTCTGAACCGCCACAACAACGCCCATGCCAAGACACATATTACGCTTGGCAGCGTTTATTTTCGCCGCCTTGGCAGGATTTGCCAGGATACGCTGGGCAAATTCCTGTTTTGAGGTCACTTCCTCGGCCTCCGGATCGCCCGCCTCGGCTACTTCGCACTGCAACACGTCCGCATAGTCAAAAATCTTCGGCTCGCCGCCACGCTGATGCACGGCCCACTTGCGACGCGTGGCATCCTGGTAGATAGCCGGCAAAAACGTAAACCGCGGCGGGTCCAAAATCGTATCCGTGATGGTAAACACATCGGGATCAAAGGCATCCTGCGGGTTTTTCTTCTTGAACAGCCCCATATCAGCCTCCCGTACTAGCATTAAACAACTCAAGCTGAATATAGCACCAATTTCAAGCCACTGCTTTATCGCATCGGTGCGCGGCGTCTATGGCTCGCCCAGCGGAAGAGTTCACGGACGAGGGCCGGGGTGCCTACCGGCAAATAGCAGACACTCCACATGCAATCTATGCAAACAAACAAGTACGTTTAGCTACATTCGGTAAGTTCGAGCACGCTGCCCTTAACGATAAGCGCCGGCTCCAGGACGACCTCTTCGGCACGCCTGCCGCCCCTACCGGCAAGACGCTTGGACATGCAGCCAAAAGCATGCTCCGCAAGGACACCAGGATCCTGCTCAATGGCGGTCAGCGCCGGCTCAAAGAGAACGTCGGCCGCCGAGTTGTCATAGCTCACCACCGAGATATCGCCTGGGATGCTCTTCCCCATCTCGTGCAAGCGCTTGAGCAGACCGAGGGCAATGTTATCCGAGCTTGCAAACACGGCGGTGGCATCGGTTGCAAGCACGGCCTCCGAGGCCTCGTAGGCACTCGGGATGTAATATTCGCTCTCAAACTCCAGGCGCGCGTCGATGGGCAGCCCCACCTCGCGCAGCGCGCGCTCGTAACCGGCGAGTCGTTTGCGACCCGTATTGGAGCGACGCGCGTTAACCAGACAGGCGATGCGACGGTGGCCTTGCTCGATCAGATAGCGGGTGGCCATGTAGCCACCCATCTCGTGGTCAAACATCACCTTGTCGCACTCGAGCCCCTCAATGGCACGGTCGACCATCACGGCAGGGATAGGCAGATGGCTCACCTCCTCGCGCAGGGCACGATCGTCGGAGAACTCGTCACCCACCACCAGAAAGACACCATCGACGCCGCGCGTCACCAGCTGGCGCAGCAGTTCCAAATCGTCATCGGCGCTTCCACCCGAGCTGGTGATAAAGAGCGCGTAACCGTCCTCGCGGCAGCGCTTTTCCAAGCTGCCGGCAAGCGAGGCAAAAAAGCGACTCTCGATATTGGGAACGATCAGGCCTAAGGTGCGCGACTCGCGCATGACCAGGCTGCGCGCGATCTGGTTAGGAACATAGTGGTTGCGCGCCGCAACCTCCTTGATGAGCCTGCGGTTTTCTTCCGAGATGCGACAGGGCCGATTATTGAGAACAAGCGAGACCGACGAAGGGGAAAGCCCCACCTCCTGGGCGATCTGCTTGAGGGTGACTTTGTTGGCCATCTCGCTCCTTCCGGGTTTACGCGCAATCTCTTGAAAGTATAGCGACTGCCCATCTACCTCGGTGATAAACACTTTACCAATCCGGTGGACGGCTGTTTTATCGCCGCCAGCGCACCAAATCCGTCCAGGTGGGGTATATTGCAATCGATCGATGACAACAACCACCAAAAGGCGGATATTCGTATGCACGAGAACGACTTTTTTAACGAGGACCTGCTTTGCGCGCTCGCCGGCGTTGCCGGCGAGGACAACGTACTCATGAGCGAGCCCATGCGCGAGCACACCACGTTTAAGATCGGCGGCCCGGCCGATGTCTTTGTCACGCCCGATACTGAGCAGGGCCTCGTCGCCACGCTCGATACCTGTTATCGCTGCGATCTGCCACTCACCATCGTGGGCAACGGCTCCGACTTGCTCGTCGGTGACAAGGGCATCCGCGGCGTCGTCGTAGCGCTGGGCAAGGGCCTCTCCGACATTACGGTCGACGGCACGCATGTCACGGCAGCAGCTGGCGCCTTGCTTTCTGACGTCGCCGCGGCGGCAGCCGAGGCCGGTCTCACCGGTATGGAGCCCATCTCGGGTATCCCCGGATCGGTCGGCGGCGCCTGCTACATGAACGCCGGTGCCTATGGTGCCTGCATGGCCGACGTGCTGGAGTCCGTACGGGTCTACAAGCCCGCACGCGTCCTCGACGATGGCACCCGCGGCAGCGGCAATATCATTGAGTTCGATGTCGATGAGCTCAACCTGGGTTACCGCAAGAGTCGCATTGCCGACGACGGCTTTATCGTGCTCTCGGCAACCTTCAACCTCGCCCCGGGCAACGCCGCGATGATCAAGGCCGACATGGACAACTACCGCCAGCGCCGCGAGGACAAGCAGCCGCTCGACATGCCGAGTGCCGGCTCCACTTTCAAGCGCCCCGAGGGTTACTTTGCCGGCAAACTCATCATGGATGCCGGCCTGCGAGGACACGCCGTTGGCGGCGCGCAGGTGAGCGAGAAGCACTGCGGCTTCATCGTCAACGCCGACCACGCCACCGCCGCCGATGTCGACGAACTCATCCGCCACATCCAGTCAACCGTCAAAGACCAATTCAACGTAGACCTAGAACCCGAAGTCCACCGAGTAGGCGAATTCTTATAAAAAAGAAGGCCCCGAAAGGGGCCTTCACTTTCTTTATATCAGACAACCAGTCCGGTGAGTCGCGCTCCGAACCCGAGAGGGCCGGGACAGTCCGAGAGGCATAAGGTTGATCGCGAGTTCCGCACGAGCCGGAGAGCACTTAATGTGCTCTCCGCGCGAGCAGGACTGTCCGAGCAGGCAACCTTATGCCTCTCGGACTGTCCCGGCCCAACTTATCGTTACGACAGCGCAATACCGCCAAGCCAGCCCCAGCGCACGCCAGAGCCAGTGCCGTAGAACCCAATGAACGAGTCAAGCGACCTCGACGTGATGGCGCCCTCGTTACTCATAACGATGCCGCCGCCAACGTAGATGCCCACGTGGCCATAGATCAGACCCGGCATGCCGGTACCACTATGCGAGGAGTCGGCAACAATCATGCCCACCTGCAGCGCCGAGCGGTCGGAGCTATAGCACCAGGCGTTAAACATGTCGCACGCATTGCCTCCAAAGTAGCCAACGCCGGCGTTACGGAAGACATTGGTGACCCACGCCGCGCACCAGTTCTGACCCGGCGAAGGCGTGGAGTAGCACGCGTTGACGACAGCCTGCTGCTTGCCCGAGCCGGCATTCTGCTGCGGAGTTCCGGGCGCGTACGATCCACCACCCGAGCTCGAACCACCCGAGTAGGAATTGTTCTTGTTCGCGGCAGCCGCGGCAGCGGCAGCCTTCCTAGCGGCCTCCTCAGCCTGGGCGGCAGCGAGGATCTCGGAATCGCGCTGAGCCATGAGCTCCTTGACGTCGTCGGAAAGACCGTTCAGCACGGTCTGGACTTCTTGCTGCTTGGCCTGCATGTCCTGCATCTGGGCAGTCTGCTGGTCCTTGAGCTTCTCTAAGTCGGCCTTCTGCGACTCGAGCTCGGTCTTTTGCGCATCGAGCTCTTCCTGGATGGTCTGAATGTCCTCGATGGCGTCGCGGTCGCTCTTGTTGATCTTCTCAACGTAATGCGCGTTGGCGACGAGTTCCTCAAACGAGCCAGAGGCCAGCAGCAGCGACAGGATGTTCGTGCCGCCGGACTTGTAGCTGGCGGCCACGCGATCGGAAAGGTCGTTGCGCTTCTTCTTGAGCTCGGCCTTCTTTTCATCGATCTGGGCCTGCGTGTCGTCAATCTTGCCCTGGACATTCTCGATGTCGTTGAGGGTCTGGGCATTCTTGTTGGCCAGCGCCGCATACTCATTTGCGATGCTGTCGAGCTGGGCCTGAACCTCGTCGAGCTGGGCCTGGGCGGCATTCAGTTTATCGGTGGTTTCTTTGGAAGCCTCCGCCGCATGGGCGCGAGCGGGCAGGCCAAAAAGAACTGCCGCAGAAGCGGCGCCGAACAGGGCCTTGAGGGCAGTGCGGCGCGAGAGCTCCTGGGAAAGGATGGAATCGCTGTTTGGTGACATATGTACTCCGTTACATGCTTATTTATATGTCGCTCAACTCATACATATTAGCGTACATATGGCGCGTCCCAACGATTTCCACGAACGGCAGGAAACTGCAAGGTCGGCGGCTCGTAAGCAAATACCAAAGATCAGGTTATGCGTACGCAAGCTCTGTTATGAGTACGTTAACATAATCCTCTGCTTTTCCTACAGCGCACGATTTGGGCGTCCCCGCCTGCGCTATACTCCCCTCTAGAAGTGTTCCTGATTCGATAGGAGACTACATGTCCAAAGCACTCGACCCCAAAGACACCTGCGTCCTCGTTACCGGTGGCGCCGGCTTTATCGGCTCGCACACCGTCGTTCAGCTGCTCGAGGGTGGCTACCAGGTCGTCATCGTCGATGATCTCTCCAACTCCAGCGCCGTCGCCGTCGACCGCGTCAAGACCATCGTGGGCGACGAGGCCGCCAAGAACCTCACCTTCTACGAGGCCAACGTGCTCGACCGCGATGCGATGAACAAGATCTTCGATACCCATCAGATCGACCGCGTCATCCACTTTGCCGGCTTTAAGGCCGTCGGCGAGTCGGTGAGCAAGCCCGTCGAGTACTACCACAACAACATCGAGAACACCCTGGTGCTCATCGACGTCATGCGCAACCATGGCTGCAAGTCCATCATCTTCTCGAGCTCCTCGACCGTCTACGGCGACCCGGACAACCCGCCCGTCACCGAGGAGGATCCTAAGAAGCCCGCGACCAACCCCTATGGTTGGACCAAGTGGATGATCGAGCAGATCCTTATGGACGTCCACACCGCCGACCCCGAGTGGGACGTCGTGCTGCTCCGTTACTTCAACCCCATCGGCGCTCATCCGTCAGGCCTGATCGGCGAGGACCCCAAGGGCATCCCCAACAACCTGGTGCCCTATGTCGCCCAGGTTGCCGTGGGCAAGCTCGAGGCCGTTCAGGTCTTTGGCAACGACTACCCCACCCCCGACGGCACCGGCGTGCGCGACTACATCCACGTGTGCGATCTGGCCTCTGGTCACGTTGCCGCCCTTAACTGGATGAACGGCAAGACCGGCGTCGAGATCTTTAACCTGGGCACCGGCACCGGCACCTCGGTACTCGAGGTCGTCGCCGCCTTCTCCAAGGCTTGTGGCAAGGAGCTGCCCTACGTGATCCGCGAGCGCCGCGCCGGTGACATCGCTGCCAACTGGTGCGATGCCTCCAAGGCCGAGCGTATGATGGGCTGGAAGGCCCAGTACGACATCGCGGACATGTGCCGCGATAGCTGGAACTGGCAGAGCCACAACCCCAATGGCTTCGCCGACGCCGAGTAGCAAAAACCTACATACCGCTCTTGCCCCGATCTCACGTTGTGAGGTCGGGGCTTTTTCATGGCATGTAACCATTCGCCGAAAATCGACCAACTTTTTTATCTTGCCTGTACATGTTTAAACAACATGTTTTACAATAGGCGTATCGAATCAGAACATCGGAGGCGGACTGCACACCCATCGGCAGGCCGACCCCACAACAAGAAGGTTGGTGAGCGCATTCATGGAGCGTGCAAGCGGCGTCCTCATGCCCGTCTCATCTCTGCCCGGACCATACGGAATCGGCGGCTTTGGCTGGAATGCCTACGACTTCGTCGATTTTCTCGCCTCGTGCAAACAACATTACTGGCAGATTCTGCCCCTTACGACGACCAGCTATGGCGATTCGCCCTATCAGTCGTTCTCGGCCCGCGCAGGCAACCCCAACTTTATCGACTTTGCCGAGCTTATCGAGGCAGGGTATCTGGAGCAGCGCGATATCGATGGCGTGTATCTGGGATCCGACCCCAGCAATGTCGACTACGGTGCCATCTTTGGTGGCCGCCGTCAGATTCTCGACCGCGCCGCCGAGCGCTTTGCCGCCGACAAGCCGGCCGATTTCGATGACTTTATCCAGGCCAACGAGGACTGGCTCATCCCCTACTGTGAGTTCATGACCGTCAAAGAGGAGTGCGGTCTCAAGGCGTTTTGGGAGTGGCCCGCGGTGCTCCGCACCCGCGGCGAGGCTTCCGCCAAGGTCTGCGCCGACCATCCGGCGCGTATGCTCTACCACCAGATGACGCAGTACTTCTTCGATCGCCAGTGGAGCCGCCTCAAGGCCTATGCCAACGAGCGCGACATTCTCATCATCGGCGACCTGCCCATCTATGTCTCGCGTGACTCCGTCGAGATGTGGGCGACGCCTGAGCTCTTTAAGATCGACGCCGCCGGCAATCCCGTGAGCGTCGCCGGCACGCCGCCCGACCAGTTCTCGGCCACCGGCCAGTACTGGGGCAACCCCATCTACGACTGGGACGCCATGGAGTCCGACGGCTTCTCCTGGTGGGAGGGCCGCATTCGCGCCGCCCTCGACATGTACGACGTCATCCGCCTGGATCACTTCCGCGGCTTCGAGGCCTATTGGGAGGTGCCGTTCTCCTCGCCCGATTCGTCCTACGGTTCGTGGACGCAGGGTCCCGGCCTCAAGTTCTTCAAGACGCTCGAGAAAAAGCTCGGCACGCTGCCCATCATCGCCGAGGACCTGGGCTTCCTCACCCCCGGCGTCATCGACATGCGCGACAACTCGGGCTTCCCCGGCATGAAGATCCTGCAGTTTGCCTTTGAGGGCACCAACTCGTACTACCTGCCGCATAACTACATCGCCAACACCGTCGCCTATGTGGGCACCCACGACAACGAGACGGCGCGCGGTTGGTTTGAGGGAACGGCCACCCCGCGTCAGCGCGAGCAGGCAGCCCTGTACACCCATCAGCAGGCCGGCGAACCCATGGCAGATGCACTCAATCGCACCATCGCCGCCAGCGTGAGCGACACGTGCATCTACACCATGCAGGACCTGCTCAACTTGGGCAACGAGGCGCGCATCAACACCCCTGCCACGCTGGGCGGCAACTGGACCTGGCGCATGCTCGACGGCGCCATCACCCGCGAGCTCGAGCACAAACTCACCGACTGGACCGAGACCTACTTCCGCATCCCGTCGGAAGCCGAAATCGAGCTTCCTCAATAGGAGCTACCGCGCCCGACCCCTCCCCACCGTGCGGACGCGCTTGCTTTTCCCGCGCGAGGCCACCCCAATCCCCTCGCGCGGGCTTCTTATGAATTGCAGACATGAAACAACCCATCACAGGAGAAAACATGCCCCAAATTAACCTCATGGAACTCGCCGAGCAGTCTTTTGGCACCTCGCTCGAGCAGCTCGACGACCGTCGCATTTACAAGCTGCTGGTCAAACTCGTGCAGGAGCGCTCCGCCACCTGCCCGCTCAACAACGGCAAGAAAAAGCTCTATTACATTTCCGCCGAATTTTTGATCGGCAAGCTGCTCATCAACAACATGATCGACCTCGGCATCTACGACGAGGTTAAGGACCAGCTCACCGCCGCAGGCCACGACCTCAACAAGATCGAGGAATTCGAGGTCGAGCCGTCACTCGGCAACGGCGGCCTGGGCCGCTTGGCCGCATGCTTCCTGGATTCCATCGCCACGCTGGGCTTGACCGGCGATGGCGTGGGCCTCAACTATCACTACGGTCTGTTCCGTCAGCGCTTTGTCGACAACCAGCAGAAGGCCGTCCCCGACGAGTGGCTCGGTGAGCAGGACATCCTGGTCGACGATGACCGCTCCTACACCGTCGAGTTCGGCGATTTTGCCGTTACCTCCAAGCTCGTCAACATCGATGTGCCCGGTTACGGCCAACCCAACAAGAACCGCCTGCGCCTGTTCGACCTGGCGAGCGTCGACGACGGCCTGGTCCCCGGCAGCTCCATCGACTTCGACAAGACCGAGATCGCCAAGAACCTCACGTTGTTCCTCTACCCCGACGATTCCGACGAGCAGGGCCGCCTACTTCGCATCTACCAGGAATACTTCATGGTAAGCAACGCCGCCCAGCTCCTGATCGACGAGGCCATCGAGCGCGGCAGCAACCTGCACGATCTGGCCGACTACGCCGTGGTCCAGATTAACGACACGCACCCCACCATGGTCATCCCCGAGCTCATCCGCCTGCTCACCACCGAGCATGGCATCGAGTTTGACGAGGCCGTGACCATCGTACGCTCCATGGTCGCCTACACTAATCACACGATTCTTGCCGAGGCGCTCGAGAAGTGGCCGCTCACCAGCCTGCAGAAGGTCTCCCCTGCCATCGCCGACATTATCGTCAAGCTCGATGAGATTGCGAAAGCCGAGCACGATGACCCGCGCGTCGCCATCATCGACAAACACGATACCGTCCACATGGCCCACATGGACATCCACTTTGGCTTCTCCATCAACGGCGTAGCCGCCCTCCACACCAAGATCCTGGAGGACACCGAGCTTCATCCGTTCTACGAAATCTATCCCGAGAAGTTCTCCAACAAGACCAACGGCATCACCTTCCGCCGCTGGGTCCATGGGGCCAACCCCGCGCTCGCCAGCCTGCTCGACGATGTAATCGGCACCGACTGGCGCAGCACCGGCGATCTGAGCAAACTCGCCAATTTCGCCGACGACAAGGACGTTCTTGAGCGCCTGGCCGCCACCAAGGTCGAGGCCAAGGCCATCATGCGCCAGTTCATGGCGCTCGAGCAGGGCGTGACCATTCCCTCCAACGCCATCATCGACGTCCAGGTCAAGCGCATCCACGAGTACAAGCGTCAGCAGATGCTCGCGCTCTACATCATCTGGAAGTACCTCGATATCAAGAACGGCAACAGACCTAAGCACCCCGTCACCATCATCTTTGGCGGCAAGGCGGCGCCTGCCTACACTATCGCGCAGGACATCATCCATCTGATCTTGACGCTGTCGCAGTGGATTGCAAACGACCCCGACGTGGCTCCCTACCTGCAGGTCGTCATGATCGAGAACTACAACGTCACCGCCGCCGAGCGCGTGATCCCCGCTGCTGATATCTCCGAGCAGATCAGCCTGGCCTCCAAGGAGGCGAGCGGCACCTCCAACATGAAGTTCATGCTCAACGGCGCCCTAACCCTGTGCACGCTTGACGGCGCCAACGTGGAGATTGCCGAGCTCGTGGGCGACGAGAACATCTATACCTTTGGTGCCTCGTCCAAACAGGTCGAGCAGCTCTACGCCGACGGCACCTATGACGCCGGCACGCTCTACCGCAAGCCCGGCATCAAACTGCTGGTGGACTTCATCACCAACCCCGCCTTTATGGCGACCGGCAACGCGGAGCGCCTGCAGCGTCTGCACGACGACATCAAGGGCAAGGACTGGTTCATGGCCCTGCTCGACATTGAGGAGTACATCCAGACCAAGGAGCGCGTGCTAGCCGACTACGAGGACCAGGACGCTTGGATGCGCAAGGCGCTCATCAATATCGCCAACGCCGGCACTTTCTCGTCCGACCGCACCATCTCCCAGTACAACGACGAGATCTGGCACCTGAACTAATTTCGCTTCCCTTACCCATCCTCTTGAGAAACGGAGTCGTGGCAACACGGCTCCGTTTTTTTGTGCCCGTACGTTACCCTGTGACCCGACTCGACCAAACAATCTCAATCTGTAACAACTACTCAACCAAAACGGTCCCAGCTGTTACAGATCGAGACATACCGGCCCCTCCCCTTGGGTTTATCTCAATCTGTAACATCTAGCAGCTGAAATTCACCTTTGGTGTTACAGATTTAGATGAAATGGTCAGCTCAGCGGAACTGTCTCGATCTGTAACACCTAGCGTCCGAAATCGGCCCTACCTGTTACAAATCAAGACAAACTGGCCGATGGACAGCCCCGACACAAAGAAAGGCTCCCCTCTCGCCCAGTGGACGGGAGGGGAGCCTTATATGTGACCGCGGCAAAAGGATGGCAATACCGCAGTCGCCCAAAGGAAGGGCCTGGTTGCACCGGGCCTAGATAAGGTTCTTGCCAGAGACCTTATCGAAGAGGTGGGTCGCGTTCTTCTCAAACTTGAACCAGATGGTGTCGCCAGCCTTGAGCGCGCCCTTGGCCTCGAGGTCGACGACGGGGATAATCAGGACAAACTGGCCGTCGGGAGCGGTCACGTGGACATGCTCGGTCGAGCCCATGAGCTCGGTCACCTCGACGGTACCCTGGAGCGCGCCCTCCTCGCCCTTGTCGGCAAGCAGGATCTGCTCGGGACGCACGCCGGCCGTAATCTCCTTCACGTCGCCGCCGTCCCAGTTGAGGGCAAGTTGAGCGCAAGTCTCGGGGGCGAGTGCCACGTTCATATCCTCGGTCTTGACGGTAAAGCCGTTGCCCGAGCGCACCAGCTGGGCATCGAAGAAGTTCATCTGCGGCACGCCGATGAAGCCGGCGACGAAGATGTTCGCGGGATGGTTGAAGACCTCCTGCGGCGTGGCGATCTGCTGGACGACGCCGTCCTTCATGACCACGATACGGTCGCCAAGGGTCATGGCCTCGGTCTGGTCGTGAGTAACATAAATGAACGTGCCCTTGATCTCGTGGCGCAGCTTAATGAGCTCGGCACGCATCTGGTTACGAAGCTTGGCGTCCAGGTTGGACAGCGGCTCGTCCATCAGGAAGACCTTGGGGTCACGCACGATGGCGCGGCCGATAGCGACACGCTGGCGCTGGCCGCCGGAGAGCGCCTTGGGCTTACGGTCGAGGTACTCGGTAATGCCCAGAATCTCGGCAGCAGAGCGAACCTTGCGGTCGATCTCGTCCTTGGGAACCTTCTTGAGCTCGAGCGTAAATGCCATGTTCTCGTACACCGTCATATTGGGGTACAGAGCGTAGCTCTGGAACACCATGGCGATGTCGCGGTCCTTGGGCGCCACGTCGTTGACACGCTTGCCGTCGATGAGCACATCGCCCGAGGTAATGTCCTCCAGGCCGGCGACCATGCGCATCGTCGTGGACTTGCCGCAGCCAGAGGGGCCAACGAGGACGACGAACTCCTGGTCGTGAACGGTGAGGTTGAAGTCCTCTACAGCGAGCACACCGTCCTCGGTAACCTTGAGGTTGTGCTTCTTCTCCCCGGTCTTCTTCTTTTTGCCAAAGAAGCCCTTCTTTTTTGACTCGTTGTTGGGATACACCTTCTGAACATGTTTGAGAACGATCTCGGCCATGTCTCTACCTTTCGATATGCGGCGCCGCGCTGAGGGGTGCCGCAGAAACTTGCAAAACAGTTACGGCATCAGCCCTTGACGGCACCTGCCACCACGCCGTCGATGATGTACTTCTGACAGAGGATGTACATGATAACGATGGGGATAACGACCATCATGATGCAGGCCATCATGGGGCCGAGCTCGACGTGGCCGTAGCCGCCGCGGAAGTACTGGATCAAGATAGGAATGGTCTTGTACTTGGTGGAGTCGAGCGTAAGGTAGGGCAGCAGATAGTCGTTCCAGACCCACATGGTCTCGAGGATGCCGACCGAAAGATAGGTGGGCTTCATGATGGGAAGGACGATCTTAAAGAACACCTGGACCGGGTTGCAGCCATCAATCATGGCCGCCTCCTCGATCTCGAGCGGGATGTTCTTTACAAAACCGGCGAACATAAAGACCGCCAGGCCCGCGCCAAAGCCCAGATAGATAAAGCAGATGTTGAACGGCGTATTAAAGCCGATGCGGTCCGCCAAATTGGACAGCGTGAACATGAGCATCTGGAACGGCACGACCATCGAGAACACGAACAGGTAATAGAAGAAGTTCGAGATCTTGTTGTTGACACGAACCACGTACCAAGCGCACATGGAGCAGCACACCAAGATCAGCACGACCGACGTGACCGTGATGATGAGCGAGTACATAAATGCCGAGGCAAAGCCCTGCTCGTTAAGGGCGTGCATGTAGTTTGCGAGGCCGTTGAACGTCTCGGGCGTGAGCAGATCGAATGCCGTGGTGGTGCTGATTGCGGTCGCTTTCTTAAAAGAATTAAGCGCAATCATGAACACGGGGTAGATCCACGCGAGCGACAGGATCGTAAAGAAAATCGAGAGCGCGCGGTTGATAACCTTATCGCGTTTCATTACTGCTGCACCTCCTTGGACCTCGTGGCCTTAAGCTGGATCATGGAGATGGCCACGACCAGGATGCAGAAGATAACCGCCTTGGCCTGACCAATGCCCTGCCATGCGATACCGGCACGCGAATAGAACGTGTTGTAGATGTTCAGGGCGAGCATCTCGGTGGAGTGCGCGGGGGCGCCGCCGGTAAGGGCGAGGTTCTGGTCGAACAGCTTAAAGCCGTTGGTGATGGACAGGAACAGGCAGATGGTGATGGTCGGCATCAGGTTAGGGATCTTAACCTTCCAAAACGTCTGCCATGCCGTAGCGCCGTCGACCTTGGCGGCCTCGATGTAGTCGGACGGAATGGACTGCAGACCAGCGATGTAGATGATCATCATGTAGCCGACCTGCTGCCACAGGGTCAGGATGATAAGGCCCCAGAAGCCAGCAGCAGAGTTAAGAGCGATGAGCTGGGCGCCCACGTTGGAGAGCAGGCAGTTGATCAGAATCTGCCAAATGTAGCCCAGCACGATGCCGCCGATCAGGTTAGGCATAAAGAAGATCGTACGGAAGATGTTGGTGCCTTTGAGCGCCTTGCGGGTGAGCGCCTGCGCAATGGCCAGGGCGATCACGTTGATGAGCACCGTCGACAGGAAGGCAAACGCCACGGTAAAGAAGAACGACGTGGAGAACTGCGGATCGGACAGCGCGCGCACGTAGTTCTCGATACCGACAAAGTGCGCGTTACTAATGATAATAAACTGGCAGAACGAGAGATAGAAGCCCTGGATAAAAGGGATCACGAACCCGATCATAAACGCCAGGCACGTGGGCAGCATAAAGAGCGGCCACCAGCGCTTGAGTGCTTTGCCCATAAAAGGGTCCTTTCAATATGCAGGGGGCGGGCAAACCAACGTCTGCCCGCCCCCTGTCGCTAATCAGATAGCTTGGGCAGCAACTGCTTACTCGGAAGCGGCCTTCTCAGTCTTCCAGCCATCGACGAAGGCGTTCTTGACGCCGTCCCACTTGCTGTTATCGGCAGCGTAGGCAATCAGAGCCTGCTTGAGGTTCTTCTTCCACTCCTCGGAGGGAATGTAGACGAAGTCCCAAGCGACGGTCTTCTTGCCGTCCTTGGCCATGGCAACGGCCTGCTGCGAGAAGACGTTGGTGGTCTCCTTGGCGCTCTTGAACGGAGCGGTCAGGCCCATCTTGTCGGCGATGATGCTGGTCGGGGTGTCAGCGGTGACGCACCAATACATGAAGTCCTCGGTGGCCTTCTGGGCATCCTCGGAAGCCTGGGAACTGACGCACCAGTAGTTCTCGCCGCCGGAGCACAGGCCCTGGTTCTCCTCGCCGTCAACACCGATGTAGATCGGCATCATGCCAATCTGATCGTCGGTCATGCCGGCCTTGACGAGGTCAGAGTAGGCCCAAGAGCCGTTCTGGTAGAAGACGGCCTTGCCGGTTGCGAACTCGTTGGTGGCGTCGTCGCCGGTCTTGGAAGCAAGCTGCGAAGGATCGCAGGTGGAGTCGGTGATGTACAGGTCGAAGATCTGCTTGTAGTTGTCGAGGAACTCACCCTTGATCTCGTCGTCCTCCTGGTTGTGCTCCTTCTCAAACTCGTAGTAGAGCGGCATGTTGGCAAGGTGGGTGGTGTAGCGCCAGCTGGAGGAGTCGTCCATGCCGGCGGAAGTGAAGGCACCCTCGACACCAAGCTCGTCCTTGCGGGCCTGGATGTCGTCGGCACAAGCCTTCAGCTTGTCGAAGGAGTTGATGTCCTCGGCCTTGTAGCCAGCCTTCTCGAGCAGCTGCTTGTTGTAGATGATGCCGAAGCTCTCCTGGACCCAGTCGATGCACACATCCTTGCCGTCGGACTGCAGAGCCAGGGAGTCGTCAATGAGCTCACCGCGGAGCTTGGTATCGGACAGGTCGGCGCAGTAATCCTTCCAGTTCTTAAGACCGGTGGGGCCGTTGACCTGGAACAGGGTCGGAGCGGAGCTCTTGGACATCTCGGACTTAAGCTTCTCCTCGTAGGTGTTGGAAGCGGCGGTCACGATCTTGACCTCGACGCCCTTCTCCTTCTTATAGGCCTTGGCGATCTCCTTCCACTCCTTGTCGACCTCGGGCTTGAATTGGAGGAAGTAGACCTCGGCAGCGTCACCAGAAGCAGAGGAGCCGGAGCCGGCAGAACCACCGCAACCCACGAGGCCCAGACCAAGAACTGCAGCCGCGGAACCAGCAAAGCCCAGGAACTGCCTTCTGCTCATTTCGTTCTTCATTACAATCCACCCTTTCACACCGTGGCGGCACCCTTTGCCGCCGCCTTCGGAGATTGGCTCGGGGACTTTGCCCCTTTTGCTGATTTGAACGATACGCTATTTGGCTAGTTGTTTGAACAAGTATTACTAGAGCGGTAGAAAAACTTCGGTGAACGGTAATTTCAACTTGATACTTGACAAGTTTTGTATAAACAATTATTTGTTATCTAATGCAGAGAAAACGCCCGGTCAAGCCGATGTACCGTCGGTTTGACCGGGCGTTTTCTCTTTGAGGCCATGAGTCTCGTCAGGCTGCGAGCTAGCCGGCTATCGCTTGGAATTGACGCGGTAATGGAAGATCTCGGGGTGTGTGCGAGTGTGCGTCACCTCAAACAAGATGCCATCCGAGGTGTACGACTGACTCTCCATGACGGCAACGCAGTTGTATTTGCCGAGGTCAAGATAGCTGCAGTCCTCATCGTTGGCGAGCTCGACACTCACCGTACGACGGCTCGCCATCACTTTGACACCGCGCTTGTGCTCCAGATAGCCGTAAATAGAATCTGCCGCGATCTCGGGAGTCAGGCCCTTGGCGATCGACGCCAAAAAATAGCCATGGTCCACTTGGCGCGCGTTGCCGTTGAGGCTTCGGACACGCACTACGCGAATCAACTCCTCGCCCACCTTAAAGCCCAGGTGACGAGAGAGTTGCTCGGTGCAAACCAGATGTTCGAAAGACTTAACGTCCGTCGATGCAACGGCATTGTTGCGCTTTGCAAACTCGCCAAACGACTCAACCTCTTCGAGTGCGCCCAACATGTCGGTTTCGCCCTTAAGCCAAATAACGCGCACGCCCTTGCCGTGTATGGGCTGCACAAACATCCCGTCGGCCAGCATGCTCAAAGCGCGGCGGACGGTATTGCGCGTGCAGCCAAATTCCGCGGTCAGCTCGGCTTCGGTTGGCAGCATCTCCTGAAACGCATAGGTCCCATTAATGATGCGCGAGCGTATTTCTCGGTAGATTCCTTCGTATATCGCTTTTGGCATTGTTTCACCTCTACATTATTCATTTCCGGCTAGGCACGATAGCATTTCTTAAAGTTGTTTAAACCGAATATCGGTGAAGCGACAGGATTTAGCCGTTGACGGTTTCTGTCATGCCCAAATCGGTTTCGCTCAAAACTGCCGGTACGACACTCGTCTGGTCCTCTACAATGAATCCATTGTTTAAACGTTTCCCCACGCGCAACGCGCCTCGATATTCGGAAGGCAGAACATGCTGCAAAAAATCCAACGCTTTGGCGGGGCAATGTTCGCGCCCGCCATGCTGTTTTCTATATCAGGCCTCATGGTCGGCGTCTCCGCTCTCGCAACGACTGCGGACATCGTCGGCGATCTCGCCGTATACGGAACCCCTTGGTACGTTTTCTGGGCTATCATCCAGCGCGGCTCGTGGACGGTCTTTAAACGCCTCCCGCTCCTTTTTGCCGTAGCGCTGCCCATCGGTCTTGCCCAAAAACAACCGGCTCGTTGCTGCCTCGAGGCTCTCGTCGCCTATTTTGCCTACTGCTTCTTTTTGAGCGAGATCATTAAGCTGAGCGGAGACAACCTTGGACTTGAGTACCCGTCATCTTTGACCTCCGCCAGCGGTATCACCGTCATCGACGGCATCAAGACGCTCGACACCGGCATTATCGGCCCGCTGGCGGTATCGGCAACCGTCGTCGCCATCCATGACCGCTTCTACGATGCCAAAATTCCCGATTGGCTCGGCACCTTCTCGGGCTCCTCGCTGGTCTACCTCATCAGCTTTTTTGCCGTGTTTGCCCTTGCCGCTATCTCGGCCGCCATCGTGCCCTACGTATACGATGTAACTGATACGCTGCGTCACGCGCTTGCAGGCATCGGTCCCTTTGGCGTGGGCATCTTTGTCTTTTTAGAACGAGCACTCGAGCCCTTTGGCCTGCACCACCTGCTCTACATGCCGATCTACTACGACAACCTGGTCATTAACGACGGCATCTACGCCACGTGGAGCAGTTTGCTCCCCATCCTCTCCCATAGCACGCGCCCCCTTAATGAACTTGCGCCGTGGGCCGGTTTTACCGCCACCGGCTGGGTCAAGCTCTTTGGCCTTCCTGCCATCGCAGCTGCGTTCTACTCCACCGCAAAACCCGAGCGCCGCGCCGGCCTCAGGGTCATCCTTGCTCCCGCCATCATCGCCTCGGTGGTTTGCGGCGTTACCGAGCCACTCGAGTTTCTCTTTATGTTCACCCACCCCGGGCTCTTTTTGCTCTACGCCGTCTTATCGTCTTGCCTTGCCACAACCATGAATCTCTTTGGCATCGTCGGCATCTTCTCGGGCGGCCTGATGGAGATGGCAGCCTTCAACTTTATTCCGCTCATGCGCACGCATGCCGGTGCCTATCTTTTGGCGCTCGGTATCGGCCTTGCCTTTAGCCTCATCTTTTTTGTTAGTTTTCGAGCACTCATCTTGGTCTATGACCTTAAGACACCGGGCCGCGAGGATCATGTTGCCAATCGCGCGGCAATCGATTGTTTAACGGGAAGCGACTTTGCCAAAGAGCAATCCCCCAATGACGAGGTCGATAGTCGATCCGATCAAGATCACGTCCTCGCTGAGCGGGTAATTCAGCTTTTAGGTGGCGTTGGCAATATCGTGGGCGCAACCAACTGCGCCACGCGCCTGCGCGTCGAGGTCGCAGACCCTTCCATCGTTGCAGATAACGCGTCGTTTGTCGCGGTGGGCGCCAAGGGCCTCATCATTACGGGCAAGACCGCCCAGGTGGTCATCGGCATCTCCGTTCCCCGCGTTAAAGAGCATTTTGACCAGATCATGGGCCTCGAGCCGGAATTTGTGCCCACCACCTCGGCCTCCCCTGCCGCCAGCGCAGCCCATAAGCGCGGCGATATTTGCTTCTTCGATATCGACGGAACGCTCGCCTGGCAAGACCCCAGGCTCGCCCAAGACCTTCCCGAAGACGAGCGGGACCTCTCCCCCTATCCCAACGAGGCGGTTTCGCAGGCAATCCGCGAGTTTGTCGCCAACGGCAACATGGCCTTTATCTGCACGGGACGTACCCTCAGCTGCATCCACCCCAAACTTCTTGAGCTGCCTTGGACCGGCATCGTCTGTCTTGCGGGCGGTTACGCCGAGATCAACGGACACGCAATTCGCGATCTGTCGATGACGCCCAGTATGCTGCAGCGTCTTGCCCCCTACCTTGAGCAATCGGGCGAGGTCATCCGCTTTGAGGGCCTCAACGGCGTCGTGCGCATGAGTGCCGATGCGCCCGATGCTCCCGGATACGCGCGCACCCTGGGCGACGCAGTCACGCAGCTGCAACATTACAGTGTCTACAAGATCTTGATGTCTACATCGCTCGCCAACCACATCGCTCAAGATAAGGCACTTGAGCCGCTGCTGTGCTTTAACGAGCTCGAACTCGAGGTAACCGAAATCTCGCCCCGCGAATGCACGAAGCGCGGGGGCATCCAGTCTGTACTCGACGCCCTCGACCCCCACCACGGAACCGTATACGGCATTGGCGACGCCAGCAATGACGTCTCGCTGATGAACGCCGTCGATGTCGGTATCGCCATGGGCAATGCGCCGGACTATCTCAAGGATAAGGCCGATTACGTGACCGACACCGTCGATCACGACGGTGTCGTTGCGGCGCTCGAGCATTTTAGGCTGATTTAGGCACACTCCATCAAACGCACGCCCGTTGTCTTAAATCGCCAAAACTGCCGCGCCAAACGCCCTGATGTGGCAATATGTTGTCTGCATATTGCATCAATGCAACCTCAGAAAGAATGCGAGAACCCGTGTCCAGTCCGTTTACCAGCTTTTTAGCCCAGCACTTTGACCAGATTAACGACTATCTGGCCACGTTCTTTGACGGACAGGCGACCTCTGCCGATATCGAGCGCTACCTGTATGCGCCGCTCTCGGCTTTTACGGCCAACGCCGGCAAGCGCCACCGCCCGCTTATCTGCATGCTCGCCGCAACCGCAGTGGGCGGTAGCTTTGAGAGCGCCCGCAGCGCCGCGGCAGCCATCGAGCATTTCCAGTCGGGCGCGCTGATCCACGACGACATCGCCGACAACGGACAGCTTCGTCGAGGCAAGCCCTGCATGCACCTTACCGAGGGCACGGGCCTTGCCATCAATTGTGGCGACCTGGCGCTCACCATGGTCACCAAGACGGTTCTCGACGACCCTACGCTGGAGTCCGACGTGAAGCTGCGCGTGCTCCACGAGCTTACCGAGATGATCGTCCGCACCATTGAGGGTCAAGCACTCGACCTGGGTTGGGTCCGTGACGGGCGCTTTGATATCTCGGTTGATGACTACCTGGACATGGCGACGCACAAGACCGCGTTTTACAGCGGAGCCACGCCGCTTGCCGCCGGAGCCATTATCGGCGGCGGCAGCGATGAGCAAATCGAAGCGCTGCGCGCCTTTGGCCTGCACACAGGCCTTGCCTTTCAGATTCAGGACGACCTGCTCAACCTTGTCGGCACTAAGGAAGCCGCCAACAAGGACTTCCGCACCGACATCACCGAGGGCAAGCGCACGCTTGTCGCCGTACACGCCCTCTCTGATGAGCGCCACCACGACGAGGTCGAGGCGATTCTTTCCTCGGGCACCGATGATCCCGCGCAGCTCGCACGCGCCGTGGAGATCTTCCAGGAGACCGGCTCCATCGATTACGCCCACACTTACGCGCTCGACCTGACCGCTAAGGCCAAAGCGGCCATCGAGAACGTTGAGCTTGATCCGCACGCACGCGAGCTGTTCCTCTCCATGGCAGATTTCTTTGTGGAGCGTCTTAACTAACGGGGGTTATAAAACCTGTCAGCAGCGTATTTAGGCACAACTTGCTACACTGTTGAGTGCATGTTTATGCATCCCTTTGCGTTGTCTATCCGACAGACGCTCAAATAGTACGAATGGTACGCCGAAAGGGGTTCGTTCATGGAACCTATTACAATGGGCATGCAAGGAGCAGCCGTCGAGGACGTGCAGTCTCGTCTCCTGCAGCTCGGCTACACGATTGATGCCGCCGAAGTCACCGACAAGTACTTTGGAGCCACCACCGAGCAGGCCGTCAGCACCTTCAGGCTCGACAGCGGCCTTGCTGCCGGTCATGCCGTCGATATCCCCTGTTGGAGCGCCCTTGTAGACGCTTCGTATAAGCTGGGCGACCGCACCCTCTATCTGCGCATGCCCAATTTCCATGGCACCGATGTGCAGGCCCTGCAGCGCGCTCTCAACGTTTTGGGCTTTGCCTGTGGCGAAGACGACGGCTACTTTGGTCCGCATACCGAGGCCGCCCTGCAGCAGTTCCAGGAAAATGTCGGCCTGTTTGCCGACGGCATGGCCTTCCAGGACACCTACGCCTACATCAACCGCCTGCACCATGTGTGGGAGGGCAAGCCCTCGGTCACCGAAGCCGAGTCCCGCATCGGTTTTGCTCGCGCCGCCAACGTGCTCGAGCGCTTCCAGATTGCCGTTATCGGCGAGGACCCCATCGCACGCAGTGTTGCGTCGCGCATGTGGAATATCGCCACGGCAACGACCGACAACAGCGGCATGATGCTCTGCGACTCCGAGGTCCCAACCGACGTTGACCTGGTGCTCGAGATCGCAAGCGACGAGCTGCCCGCCGACGCCGCACCGCGTGCCACGATTGCCCTCGCCGAGTGCCACAACCTGGCCCAGCGCATCCGCACCGCCAATGTCGCCGCGCAGCAGAAGCCGGCTCGCATTCGCATTGAGCTCACGGGCATGACGCGCTACAACGGCACCTTCACGGCCAGCGACGCGCAGACACTCGCCGTACGCCTGCTCGACGGCGTTTGCGATGCCCTCGCAGATTAGGTAAACTAAACGAGTTGCTTTTGGGCAACACCACACATTGGGACGTAGTTCAACGGTAGAACTCCGGTTTTTGGTGCCGGCTGTTGGGGGTTCGAATCCCTCCGTCCCAGCCATTACAATTGAGCGCCCTGAGCCCATAACGGCCCAGGGCGCTTTCTTGTGGGCAAGCGGAGGGATTCGAGAACCCGCAAGGGTGCGGAGCCGGGGAAACGCGAAGCGTTTTCCAGCGCAGCACGCAAGGAGCAAAGCGACGCAGCGGAGCGCTGCCGCCGAAAAGGCGGACGCGGAATCCCTCCGTCCCACAGCCGGCACTTGGGGACGTTCCTAAAGTGCCAGCACTAAAGGAACGTCTCCAAGTGCCGGCCTCCCAAAAATCTACCTTTAAAAGACAGGCGCCCCAGGCCCATAAGGACCAAGAGCGCCTTTCATCTAGAAAATATCAGCCCAGTTCCGAAAAGCGAGCCGCATGCGACAACCAAGTAGCCGCAGGCCCCGGGAGAGTGGGGACACCGGCTTAGGTTTATCGCGAGTTCCGCACGAACAGGAGGCCACTTAATGTGGCCTCCGTCGTGAGCAGGACTGTAGAGCAGGAAACCTAAGCCGGTGTACCCACTCTCCCGGGGCCGAACGCCCTAGTTGTTGAGCATGCGGTCGAAGCTTCCCGAGTCGCCATCCCGATAGTCTGCGGTCATCAGAATCTCCTGCGGAATGCGCCCGCCTTCACGTAGCACGTTGCGGAACTGCACGCGCGTAACCATGGGCAGATCCTTGATCGTCGCCGCCAGGTTCTGCGGCACGCCCTGGTTGGCAGCCGCGGGCTCGCACTCGCCGCCGGCCTTCACGCGACGCTTATGCTCGGCGAGCATGGCGCGGTACATGCCGGCATGCAGGCGAATCTCAACCACATTGGCATTGCGAGTCTGCTCGACGATGCGCGCGCCCTCGCGATCGATATCGCCCACGTAGTAGACGTAGTTAAAGCGATAGCCAATCTCGGCCAGATAATCATCCAGTGCGTGCGAGACGCTCGCCTTGCAGCCGCCGCCAAAAATCACGCCGCCCACCTTGGTACCAAAGAGCTTGGCATGTTTGCGTCCGCGCAGGAGCTTGACGATCTCGTCATAGGTATCCAGGTTCTCGACCATAATGAACGGCTTGTCGGCGCCCAGCGTAAAGAAGCCCGTAAAGTGCACGGGGCGATTGGGGGCGACCTTGATCGCCTGCATGCTGATGCCCTTTTCGGTCATACGCCTGATCAGGCGCTCACCGTGCTTGCCGTCAAAAGCCTTCTCGTCGTTAAAGATCTGGTAGGCACGCTGGCGGCGCGAGGCAACCGGCGTATCGGCACCTCGATTCTGCTCGATCCAAGCCTGGATGATTGCAATTTCCTCGGCAATCTTGCGGTTGGACATCTCGTTATGCTGAGTGCGCTGCGGAGCCTTTTTGCCGTCCTTGCCCTCAACCTTTACGATCTGTGTCTGCTGCTCCTTGATCTTAGAGAGCGCCGTAGGCGTAGGGACAACTTTGAGCAGCTGCCTGCCTAAAACGCGGGCAAGGGCAAACGCCGATACCTCACCGTGGACGGCCGACTCGGGCTGCTGGGCAGCAGTACCTGCTGCGGCAGACTCCGGCTTCTTCTGAGACTTGCGCTTAGAATCGCCTTGGGAATTGCGCTCGCGCTTCGGCATAGACGCCTGCTTCTGCGGACGATCGGACTTGCTCTCCTTCGCCGGCTGGCGCTTAGGCTGCCCCGAAGAAGCCTCGGCCTTCGCATCCTCGTCCTGCGGCGTGGTCCTCTCGGCTGCAGTCTCGGCATGGGAACTGCGGCCCCCACGATGGCGACGGCGGCGAGGCTTGCTCGACGCGCCCTGCTCCGTCCGCTCATCAGTAGGCTGCTGGTCCTTGGCCTCGGCATCAACCTCAAGCTGCGGCTCAACAGGCTTCTGCTCGCGAGCCTCCGGCTCAACGGCCTTCTCGTCCTGGGCGGTCGAAACCGACTCGCCCTTCTCCTGATGCTTTACGGGATACGCGCGTCCCGCAAAACCGCGGCCGGGACGACACGAACCCGGAGCCTTCTTGGCAGACTCCTCAACATCGTCTGCAACCTCAGAAGACTCTTCAACCTCACGCGCGGCATCCTGCTGTGCAGTCTTAAAGTGAGCACCGCGACGACGCTTGGGCTCTTGGGCCTCCACGGGCTTTTGCTCCCTCGCGGGCTTCTGCGACTCGGCAGCAACCTCGGTCTCAACAGCCTCAGCATCCGTCTCACCCTTTCGAGCAACGGCGCGACGGAAGCGCTCCTGCTGGGCGCGGCGCTGCGCATCGCGCTTGCCACCCCCGCCAAAACCGCCGCGTCCTGCCTTGGCCGTAAAGGCACGCACGACGTTCTCATCGAGCAACTCATCGGTATCGACATGCTCACGCGGAGCAGTTTCTTCCACAGCAGGCACGTCAGCGGAATCCTCGACGACAAAATCTTCGACGGACTCGGCAGGCTGCTCCTGGACATCGCGGATCTCGGCATTGATGGTATAGAACGCCGGGCGCCCGTTAATGCCGCTACCCTCGATCTTGGTCACGATCTTTGCCGCGATAAGCTCATCGCGCATCGCCTTGGTGTCGCACTCCTTATCGACGGAGCGGAAAATCTGCGCCAGCGCACTCGACTTAATCTTGAGCGCCTTGCGGCAAAGCAGGTCGTAGGCAACCAGCTTGGCACGCTCAGCAGAAAGCGACGTCTGGCTGCTCAGGCGCTCAGCCAAAGCATCGACATTGTTTTGATTATCGGAATATACCGTCTTGGCCACGGGGCCCCTTTCATATGTACACATATACGTCTATATGGTACAACGCGCGCCCTTATCCACGCAAAACATCTGCGAGAACACTCGAGCGTCACCCGCTTTCGCATGAAAAAAAGACCGAGCCCGCGAAGTCGCGGACCCGATCTTTCCGAGTCATATGGATGGAACGGTTAGTCCATCAAGCTGACTAGGCCTTGGCGGCCTCGGCGTCAGCGGGAGCCTCGGCGGCAGCGGCGCGACCGTACTCGGCCTTGCCCATCTCGGACCACTCGGGCTCCTCATCAGGCATGGAGTCAGCCTCCTTGCCGAAGAACTCCTTGAGGCAGTTGACGGCGACGATGAGGCCCAGGACCATCAGCAGGACGGCAAAGACGAGCTGCAGGCCCTTGGTGGCGGCGACGGAGACGGCGGCCGTGGTGGCGGTAGCCGGGATGGTGCCGAAGAAGCCGTAGGCCTGGACAGCGGCCATGCAGCCCATGGCGCTCTGGACCAGCGAGGTGAAGGTGCAGCAGAGCAGGAAGGCGACGGGCACGTAGAGCATCCAACCCTTGCGGCCGGTGCACTTGCAGAACACAGCGAGGGTGATCATGGTCATGCCGCCGAGCAGCTGGTTGGAAGCACCAAAGAGCGGCCAGATGTTGGCATAGCCACCAAAAGCGAGGGCGAGACCGGGAAGCAGGGTGACGACCGTGGCGAACCAGGGGTTGCCGAGGACCTTCATGTAGCCGGCCTTGGACTCGATGGCCAGGGCGTCGTTGGTCTCGGCAAAGAACTCGGAGAACGAGGTGCGGGCGATGCGGGCGACGGCGTCGAGCGAGGTCAGGGCCAGAGCGGAGACGTTCATGGTCATAAAGACGGTAGCAAGCGTGCCGTCAACACCGAAGGCCTGCATACCGCGGGAGATGCCAGCGGCGAAGATCTGGAACGGGGTGGAAGCGACACCGGCGTTGAGGGCGCCGGTACCGGCGGTGTTCATGTCGGAGAACATGATGCCGGCGACGATGATGGCAAGGATGCCGACGAAGGACTCGACGATCATGGCGCCGTAACCGACCTTGACGGCGTCCTGCTCCTTCTCGACCTGCTTAGAAGAGGTGCCGGAAGAAACGAGGCTGTGGAAACCGGAGAGAGCACCGCAAGCGACAGAGACGAACAGGACCGGGAACATCATGCCGGAGGCAGTGGAGAAGCCGGTGAAGACCGGAGCGGTGATAGTGGCCTGACCGTTGACGCCCAGGACGACGATGCCGAGGACAGCGCAGACGATCATGACGATCATCATGATGGAAGTGAGGTAGTCACGCGGGGTCTTGAGCATCTGGATGGGCATAGCGCCAGCGAAGACAAGGTAGACCATGACGACGGCGAACCACTGGAACTTATCCAGGTAGACCGGGAACTGCATACCGACGGCGAACATGAGAACCATGAGGACCACGCCGGTGACGAACTCGGCAGCACCGGTGAGGTTGAACTTCTTCTGGGCCCAACCAAAGGCGATAGCGACGAAGGTGAACAGGATGGAGATGGTACCAGCGCAGCCGGCGGCATAGGACTTGGTGAAGTCGATGGCACCGGTAGCAGCACCAGAAGCGTCAACGGCCGGGGTGAACATGAACGTCTTGCAGACCATGTCGGTGAAGGCGGCGATGACGATGATGCAGAACAGCCAGCAGAACAGCAGGAACAGGCGACGACCGGTCTTGCCGATGTACTTCTCGATGAGCTGAGCGAGCGACTTGCCGTTGTTCTTCATCGAAGCGTACAGGGCACCAAAGTCGTGGACGGCACCAAAGAAGATGCCGCCGACGAGAACCCAGAGCACGACGGGCAGCCAGCCAAAGGCCATGGCGACGATCGTACCCGTAACAGGGCCAGCACCGCAGATCGAGCTGAACTGGTGCGAGAACGCGGTGAAAGCGGAGACGGGCGAGAAGCTCTTGCCGTCCTTCATGCGCTTGGCCGGCGTGAGGGCCTCTTTGTCAACGCCCCACTTGTTGGCCAGCCATCGGCCATAGCCCAGATAGCCGCAGGCGAGCACCGCCGCGGCCACAACCATGAGCAAAACTCCGTTCATTACATTTCCTCCTCTAAAAAGAATTTCCTAGACATAAAAAATGAGGGCCGTCGGTTGCGCTCGACGGCCCTCATCTTCATCAGCCGCCCGTTATCGTACGGGCCAGCTGTATGTGCTAACCCGCATCAGATAATTACTACGCTGATAATGTTTAGCTGATGCGTGAACATGTCTAAGAAATCCTCTTCAATCATGATGTGAACGATCCGTGCGTGTTCACATCCCCCAGTGGTTGAAAAGGAGTATGAAACTTTAGTTACCTAAAGTCAACGCAAGTTTGTAATGAATTTTCAACTTTTTTTGAATTTCTCGGTATAAAACGCCATTGACCTCGGACTTTACCCCACGACAGTTTTTGCATGAGAGTTGCCCCTGAGAGCCGCGGGAGCCGGGCGGCGCATATGAACTTTATCGCGAGTTCCGCACGCAAAGAAGGCCACTTAATGTGGCCTTCGTCTTGCGCAGGACTGTAGAGCAGGAAACCTTATATCCGGCCCCTCCGTCCGGGGACCGCGCCGTACCAGCTACAGCGTCATGTTTGGATCGGCGTCGACGTCGAACGGCGAGATTTCACCTCGGTCGAATTTACGGCGAGCGACCTCCGCAATCATGGCTGCGTTATCGGTACAGGCAGACAAGGGCGGCACCGTTACGCGAATCCCCTGACGCCCAAGCTTCTTGATCATCATCTCGCGCAGATGCGGGTTGGCCGAGACGCCGCCACCGATGCAGTATTCCTTGCATCCGGTAGCGTGCAATGCGTTTTTGGCCTTCTTGTACTGCACGTCAAAGACAGCTGCCTCAAACGAAGCTGCCAGATCGGGCAGGTGAATCGTGCGCCCGGCCTTGGTCTCCTGTTCAATGTAGAGCGTCACAGCGGTTTTAAGGCCCGAAAGCGAGAAGCGATAGTCTCCTCTGCTGTTAAGCGCACGGGGGAAATCGATCGCCTTGGGGTTGCCCGTCTCGGCCAGCCTGGAAATGATGGGGCCACCGGGATAGCCCAGACCCAATGCCTTGGCTACCTTGTCGAAGGCCTCGCCCACAGCGTCGTCGAGCGTCTCACCGAGCACCTCGTAGTCGCCCCACGCCTTCACGTGCACGAGCATGGTGTGCCCACCCGAGACAAGCGTGAAGATAAACGGCGGTTTGAGGTCGGGTTGCGCCAGCAGGTTGGCAAACAGGTGCCCCTCCAGATGGTTGACGCACACGAGCGGCTTGCCGGCAGCGTAGGCAAAGCCCTTGGCGAAGGCGACGCCAACCACGAGCGCGCCCACCAGGCCCGGGCCCTGTGTCACGCCCACGGCGGCAAGCTCGCTGGGGGCAATGGCTCCATCCTCAAGACCAAGCGATGCTGCGGCATCCTCGAGCGCCGCATCCACGACACTCACAATCACCTCGACGTGTTTGCGCGAGGCGATCTCGGGCACCACGCCGCCAAAGCGGGCGTGAAAATCAATCTGCGTCGACACCTGGTTGGCCAGCATATTGCCATCCGCATCGATAATCGCCACGGCCGTCTCGTCGCAGGAGCTCTCGATAGCGAGCACTAGGCGGCGGCGCTCAATTTCGGCACGCTCCCCCTCGGAGCGCCCAGGCGCAGGCAGCGGCCACACGCGCTGCTCTGCCGCCGTCGGCTCGGGCGAAGCATTGTCGACCGGAAGTACCAGGGGCAGCGGGGCCGTCATGACGATGGCGTCCTTGCCGGCACCATAGTAGCCGCGGCGACGGCCAGCCTCGGTAAAGCCCAGAGCGTTATAGAGCGCAATCGCTCCCTCGTTGCCGTCCTCGACCTCGAGCGAAGCCGTGGTGCAGCCGAGCATCTGGGCATCATAGCTCACATGCGACAGCAGCTTGCGGGCAATGCCCTCACGGCGATGTGCCGGGTCGACGGCGACATCCAGAATCTGCACATCACCGTCCACGACCATACCGCCGGCAAGGCCCAGTAGCTTGCCGTCGTCGTGTGCCACCCACCAACTACGCGGCGCAGCGACGTCCTCGCCCAGTTCGGACAGGAACATGCCCGGCGTCCACGCCTCGTGTCCGGCACCTTCAAAGCAGGCAGCTTCCAGCGCGCTCGCGCCCTCGGCATCCGCCGCGCCCATGGGACGGAACTGCAGATGACGACCGGCGAGCTCATCGGCAACGCCCGTAATTCCGCTCTGCGCACTCTCGGCAAGACCAAGACGCTTGCGCTCGTTTTCCTCGGCATCCGAAAGGCGCGTGTAAATCGGCAGGACGCGGGCCGGATCGCCGTCACCCGCAGCGTGCGCGAGCAGCAAGCCCTCGCCCGAAGGCCACCACAGGTCGCGCTCCACGCAGCGGGCGGTCTCGTCCTCACCCAGCAGCTTGCCATAGCGCACGAGACCGTCACCGGTCAGCTGAACCTGGTCCCAGTCCGCTGCTCGGCGCCACTCATCGAGCGCCACGGCGGCCTTGACCACGTGTTCGCGCTCAAATTGACGCTCGGGACCCTCATCGACCAGCATATACAGCGCCGGATATACCTCACCGCGCATAGCATCGGCCAAGATACCAAGCTTGCCGCGCACGCCAGCCTTCCACGCCGTCCAAGCGCAAGCGTCGAGCGTCGACACGCCCAGCAGCGGAACATTGGCACCACGCGCGAGGCCCTTGGCAGTGGAGATGCCGATGCGCACACCCGTAAAGGACCCCGGGCCGCGACCGACCACATAGCAACCAACATCGCTGCGATCCAGACCGGCTTGAGCCAGCACGCCATCAACGGTATTCACGAGCTCAACGTTGGCGTGACGGCGACACATGTGGTCGCCACTCACGAGCTTCGTCTCGCCCGTCTGCCCATCAATCCAGCTTGCCGCGCAGGCAAGCATGTCGGTCGAGGTATCGAGCGCCACCACCAGCGCGTTGTCGTTATGCAAGCTCATCTTGTACAGCCTTATCAATCAAATGGGAAAGCTCCATTGCGCGGTCACCGTGCGCCTCAAGCGTTATCGTTCGCACATCGCTGTCGCCCTCATCACGCTTGAGCGTCACCGAAAGATACTCATCCGTCAGCTCGTCCTGGAATTGTTCGCCCCATTCCAGCAGGCAAGCACCCTCATAGCCCAGCACATCGAAAATGCCCGTATCCTCGAGCTCGTAGGCATGCTCCAGGCGGTATAGATCAAAGTGAAACAGCGGAATACGACCTTGATCGTGAACGGCCATGAGCGCAAACGTAGGACTCGTAACCATATGCCCATCGCCCAGCCCGCGCGAGACGCCCTTGGTAAAGTGAGTTTTGCCCACTCCCAGGCCACCGGTCAGGATAAGCACATCGCCGTCCTCAAGGCACGGTGCAATTAGCTCGCCAAAGTACTCCGTATCGGCAGCGCAAGTCGTTTTGTAAGTACCTACCCCCAGGCGCTCCAGGGACATATATGCTCCTTATTATTCCGAGGCGTCCTCTGGTGCGGGATGTCGCTCCAGATAATCGCCCAGCATCTTAAAGTCTTCCTCCAGCAGCTCCTGCCACGCCGGATTGCGCAGCGCTGCTGCCGGATGAAAAGTGGGCATTACTACAAAATGCCCCATCTGGTGGAACCTGCCGCGCAGCTTAGTAATGCCAATCTCGGTCTTAAGCACAAAGTGCGTCGCGGGGTTGCCGAGCGTCACGATAATATCAGGCCAGATGCTTCGAATCTGCTCACGCAAAAACGGCGAGCAAGCCAGCACTTCCTCGGGACGCGGATTGCGGTTTCCCGGCGGGCGGCACTTAAGCACGTTGGCAATGTAGACGTCTTCGCGTTTGAGCCCCGCCAGCGACAAAATGCCGTTGAGGTCCTCGCCTGCCGCCCCCACAAAAGGCTCGCCCTGCAAATCCTCATTGCGGCCCGGCGCCTCACCAATAAACATCACGCGAGCGCGGGGGTTTCCCACGCCAAACACGATATTGTGACGCGACTGGTAGAGCTGGCAGAGGTGACAATCGCCCAGAACGGCCTCAATTTCCTCGAGTGCGACCTCACGTGGTGCCTGATGGGTATGGCCGGGGATGTGCATGACGCCCATAGCGGCTCCTACACGTAGACCTTGTCGAGACGCATGCCAAAGCCGCAGGCGACCTCGTAGTTAATCGTTCCGCGCAGTCGGGCCATCTCGTCCATAGTGATCTCGGCATCGCCATCGCGGCCGACAATGATCATCTCGTCACCATACTCGGCCTCGGGAATCTCGTGTGCCGGGTTGGACTGAATGGCGACCATAAACTGGTCCATGCAGATATTGCCAACCTGATGCACGCGCTCGCCGCGATACAGCACATCCATACGATTGGAAAGCGTACGCGATAGGCCATCGGCATAACCGATCGGCAGCGTGCAGATCTGAACGCGCGTACGCGGTACGCGGTAGGTAAAACCGTAGCCCACGCCCTCACCCATCGCAGGGTGTGCCACGCGCGTCACACGCGCATGGACGCTCATAACGGGATCAAGCTGCATCACGCGGCCACTCAGCTCGCACGGCTGCATGCCATACAAGCCAACGCCGGCGCGGATCATATCAAAATGCATCGAGGGGTCGAGCATCGAGGACGGCGTGTTGGCGCAGTGCACGATACCGCACTCAAAACCCGCATCCTTAATGGCCTGAACGGCCTCGGTAAAGCGCTGACACTGCAGCTTGTAGTCCCAGCCCGAAGGTTCATCGGCCGTGGCGAAGTGCGTAAATACGCCGTCGCACTGAATACCGCGATGGAAATTTATACCGCGGACAAAGTCGAGCACCTGCGTGTAGTGAACGCCGATACGATTCATGCCCGTCTCGATGGCGAGATGATACTTGCCCACTTTGCCCGCCGCGACGGCACATTCGCCATACGCAAGAGCAAAGTCAGACGTATAGACCGAGGGCATGATATCAAACTCGAGCAACGTCGGAATGGCCTCGATAGGCGGCTCGCTTAGGATGAGGATGGGTTTCGTAATCCCGCCCTGTCGGAGCTCAACGCCCTCGTTAACCGTCGCCACGGCAAACATGTCGGCACCGACCGAATACATGATCTTGGCGCACTCAACAGCTCCATGACCATAAGCATCGGCCTTGACCACGCAGCACAGGCGCTGACGTGGATTCAGCAAGTTCTTATAGGCCCTCGTGTTGCGACGGAGCGCCCCGCGGTCGATCTCGACCCAGGACCAGCGCGTCAAATCGGCTTTATTCATGATTAGTCATCCGACCCTTCGTCCATGATTCCCAGATCTTCGAGCGCATCCTTTGCCGCCAGTTCCATGGCAGGACCGATCAAGTCGATAAGATCGGTAGCGATAACGCTCTTCTCACCATACTCCGTCGCCGCGGCAAAACCGGCGTAGCTGTGAAGTGCGACGGCGTACGAATACAGCAACTCCCAACGATCCATCTCGTCGCGCATGGTGGCAAGCGTGCCGGCCAAAATACCCGCGAGAACATCACCCGAACCGGCAGTTGCCAGAGAAGCCGGACCCGAAAGTGGCAGCAGCACACGCTCAACGCCACAGATAGCCGTCGTCGGCCCCTTGGCAATGACCACCAGATTGTCGGAGCCTGCAGCCCAGACAACCTTCTGCGCGGCTGCAATCGCGGTACCAAGGTCGTTCACCTCGTCACCGGCAACCAGACGCGAAAGCTCACGATAGTGCGGCGTCATAACCAACGGCTGCTCGCGACGATACATCTCGGGGTTACTATCAATACCGTCAATGGCAATCTTAGCAAGGCAGTTGAGTGCATCGGCATCCAAAATAAGCGGTACATCAAGCTCGAGCAAGCCCGAAACCACCTGCATAGCGCCGGCAGACGTCGTCATACCGGGACCGCACAGTACGCAGCTGTACTTCTTTGCAATCTCGCACACCGTCATGCGCGCAGCGGCGCCAAAGGAGCCGCGGGAATCAGACGGAATAGCAAAGACGGGAATCGAAGGAAGTGCCATGCGAATAAGATTAGCGCAGGCGTCAGGAGCCGCGACTGCCACGTAACCAGCACCCGCGCGAGCTGCAGACTTGGCCGCCATAATGGCAGCACCAGGATATTGCGCAGATCCGGCGACAATAAGCACAGAGCCACGGGAATACTTATCGATATTCGTAGGAAGTGGAGCAAAGAAATCAACTAAGTCACCGGGCTCGACAATCTCGGCGGCGTGGTCGACATCATCGATGACCTCGTCAAGACGGTCGTAAAGATTGCCGCAGATCAAATCGCCAGCATACTCAGGGCCATCGGCGCTATACAAACCAATCTTGGGCGCAATCATCGTCACCGTATGTTCGGCACGAATGCAGTCGTCATCAACAACGCCCGTCTCGGCATTCAGGCCCGAGGGGACATCAATGGATACGACACAATCGGCGCATTCATTGACCGTAGGAATCCAGATGGAGAACGGCGCACGCAGATTCCCGTAAAAACCGGTACCAAAAATGGCATCGACAACAACATCGGCCTTATCGATCAAAACCTCGAGTTCGTCACGCGAAGGGCCGACGCAAACGTGCACATCGCGGCCGGCAGTACGACGAGCAACATGACGTGCCAGAGCAGCAGGAATCTCATCCGGTTCAACCGGAGAAACGATATCCACGTCCACACCCTTATGGCTCAGGATATCGGCGGCAACCCAACCGTCGCCGCCATTATTACCAAAACCGACCAGAAAGAGAACCCGATCGGGATTGAGCTTCAAGACCTCGTTGGCGGCAAACTCACCCGCTAGCTCCATAAGCTCGGCCTTCGAAGTCCCTTCGCGTTCGATGATATCCTCGAGACGAACGACTTCTTCGGTACTCAAAACCGGTTTCATCTATGCTCCTAGCGTATCTTGCGAAGCATCGCCCAGGTGCTCCGTCAATGCTGAATTCTGCAGCTCCTCAAGCTCATCTAAAACAGAGCGAGCCTCTTTAAATGTCTGCGCAACGCGTTTCTTAGTGCTCACCTTTTCATCTTTTGGCTTAGGCCGAGCATCTTCGGTAATCGCGATGGCATTCGCAACGGCTAAGTCTCCTGTAAGGGTAATGGAAAGAGCAACCTCAACAACACCCAGCTCATGAGCGATCTCGAGTGCACGGCCCGAAAGCAGCGCCTTCGGTTTGCCGAGTTTATCACGCGTTACCGAAACATCCTTGCGACCCACGCCTTGACTAAAACCCGTGCCGAGAGCTTTAAGCACCGCCTCGCGCGAAGCAAAGCGGCTCGCATAGTGAGCAGCGGGACGCGATGATGCATCGCAATACGCACGCTCTTCTTCGGTAAACACACGCCGAGCAAACGACGGCGTCTTTTCAAGAATTGATTTCATACGGGAAATCTCGACGATATCAACGCCGATACCAGCTTCAGCCATGTTCACCTCCATATCGCACAGACTAAGTTATTGTAGCCCGTTCACAGAAGATGCGACAAACGAGGGTTATAAAACACAGCTACTATGTGAGACAAAAGCCCGTAAACGCAAAAAGGGGGAGGCCGCGAGGCCTCCCCCTTCTCAGTTCAAGCGTACGGCTCGGTGCCGTCCACCGGTCAGCGGCGCCCTGGCCTCCCACGGGCTGACCCCGCAGTACTCTCGGCGCGATGGGGCTTAGCTTCCGGGTTCGGAACGGGA
>DBFRVO010000009.1:0-14046 GCA_048503295.1 Collinsella aerofaciens
GCGTCTGCTAATATCTCCATAGCGGTCCCTGTCCTTTCCCAGAACCTGTGTTATGTAGCAATTCCAGATTCTAGGACAGGGGCCGCTTGCGTTTGGCGGTCAGCCGTCGGCGCGCTTACACCAACATTTCCGACGCGATCGGGGCCACGAGCACCAATCGTCGAATAGCTTAAGAAAGCGTACGGCGGTCTGGCTACGAGGCCTTGGACGGCCGATGCAAAACAATAAGCGGAATGCGAAAAGGGGGCTCGCCATGTGGTGGGTCCCCTTTTGAACATTGGAGAAGACCATGGGTATTAAAGCGTGCGCGGCTGGTTTTTGCTGTGCGGACGTCTATCAAAACATCGGCGTGTTCTATCCGACTGGCAATGGCATTGACTGGGGTATCCATCTTGCACGAATGGGCGTTTCGGTATCCGCCGTGTCGGTTGTCGGCAAGGACAAGTACGGAGACAAGATGAGAGAGGCGCTGGCCGCTGAGGGGCTCGATATCTCACATCTGCGGGTGGAGGATGGCGACACCTCGGTGATGCTCATGGCATTGAAAGACGGCGTCGATCGCGTGCATCTCGAGGCAATCGATGGCGTAATGGAGACATATCGTCCGAATGAAGATGACCGGGCGTTTATCCTAGAGCATGACATCATTCATACCGACCTGTTTGGCAATTGTTTGGACCTCCTGCCCGAATGGCATGATGCGGGCAAGACGGTGGTTATGGACTTCTCGGTGTTCAGCCAGGATCCCGAATATGCCTGCGAGAATCATTTTCCTTACGTTGACTATGCATTCATGTCGTTTGAAGAGGACACTCCGGAGCTGCGAGACTGGGTACGCCACGTGCAGGAATTGGGACCGCGCGTTGCGGTTGCTACGCTTGGCGAGAAGGGAAGCATTGCCTATGACGGTGAGCGCTTCTATGAGTGCGGGATCGTACCGGCGGAGAAGGTCGTTAATACCGTGGGTGCCGGCGACTCGTATATTGCCGGGTTTACCAAGGGCGTGATCGATGGCCTTGATATTCCGGCGTGTATGAAGGCGGGCGCTGAGCTGTCGTCCCGAGTGATTGGTTCGTTTGAGCCGTACTAGGGTCAAATGCCTGGAAAGGAGTACGAAATGGTTATCGACATGTTGGTTCAGCCCATGCTCTACGGCGAGATCTGTACGCCGGGTGATGAGCCTGATGGATTCGGTTTTTGGTCACGAGAATTTGGTATGGGGCATATGGGTCCCATGGATTGGGACGAGCTTCAAGTCGAGATGGACGTCTGCGATGTGCAGAAGAGCTTGCTCATGCCGCTCGATGTAACCACGGCATGCGGAGGGCACTTTGGCACCAACGACCAGATTGCCATGCTGGTTGCCGCGCATCCCGATCGTCTGTGGGGATTTGCGAGCGTAGACCCGCAGGTGAGCGGTGCCGCAGACGAATTGGAGCGCGCCTTTACCGAGTTGGGGGCAAAGGGGCTTTGCCTGCATCCTGCAAAGCAGGGTTTTGCCCCCGATGATGCTGTGGCCGAGCCGCTTTACGAGCTGTGCGAGCGCTATAACAAGCCGGTGGTTTTCCATGCCGGTATGTCTTGGGAGCCTGGCGCAGAGCTCTCGCGCAGTAACCCGCTTGCATTTGAGCACACAATCGCAACGCATCCAAATGTGCGCTTTAGTTTGACTCACTTTGGCTGGCCCTGGGTACGCGAGACCGTGGCGATGCTGCTCAAGTATCCCAACTGCTACACGGACACCTCTATCACTTACATCGATTCGCCCGAGGAGATGATGCAGCGTCTTTTCACGGTCGATATGGGGCCGCTGTGGTATGAGCGCGCGCTATCGCACCAAGTGATGTTCGCCAGCAATACGCCGCGCTTCCGTGCATTCAAACTCAAGCGGGCGCTCGATACCGTGCCCATGCGCGATGATGCGCGAGAAAGGCTCTACTGGGGTAATGCCCTGCGTTTTCTTGAAGGGGATGAGTAAACATGGTGACGCTCGAGACATTGAGCTATCTATCGACTGCTCCGGACCAGTTCATCGATATTACCGAAGACGTGCACGCTGCCATCGAACGCAGCTCGGTGACCAATGGCTTGGCAGCGATTATTTTGTCGCATACGACCTGTGGAATCGTGGTAAACGAGGGACTGCCCTGCGTGGAGACGGATCTTATGGAGACGCTTGATCGCATCGCCCCGCTCGATGCCCCCTATGCGCATGCACACTTCCTGCCGAGCTATGGAGCCACCGGCAACAACTCCTGTGGGCATATCAAGAGCATGATTTGTGGAAACAGTTGCTTCTTTCCCGTCCAAGATGGCCACATCGTGTGTGGAGGTGCCCAGAACATCTATCTTGCGGAGTTTGACGGTCCGCAGAAGCGAAAAGTGTACGTCGAAGTGCTGGGGGAGTAACGTCCCCGCGATAACCCTATGAAGGAGCACGTTATGTCGTTTCTAACCTCGATGTTCAAGACCGAAAAGCCGGTCATCGGAATGCTGCACTTGCGTCCTCTGCCGGGCGATCCACTGTATTACCCGGGCGGAAGCGTGTCGCAGGTCGTGGAAGCCGCCAAGCGCGATCTCGAGGCGTTGCAGCAGGGCGGTGTCGATGGCATTTTGATTACCAATGAGCTCTCGATGCCCTACGAGCAGCACGTTTCTCCCTCAACCCTTGCATCGATGGGCTATGTAATCGGGACTCTATCCCATGATCTGTCGACTCCTTGGGGAGCTGAGGCTATTTACGATGGTGATGCCACAATCGAGCTGTGCGCTGCCGTCGATGCACAGTTCACGCGCTGCAATTTTTGCGGTGCCTGGGCCGGTGATCTCGGGCTGATTAACCGAGATTTCGCGCACACCATGCGTCGCAAGGCGGCGCTGCGCTTGGACGACCTCAAGCTTTTTCACTTCATCACGAGCGAGGGGGAGGTTTATCTCAACGACCGCACGACTGCGGACATTGCCGATTCGCTTCTCTTTAATTGCCTACCGGATGCGATGGTCATCGGCGGTTCGGCTGCCGGTCGTGGCGCTTCGGGCGAGCTTGCCGATGAGGTTCGCGAGCGTGTTGGCGAAGTGCCTATGGTATGCGGCACCGGTTGTCGCGAAAATATCGTGGCTGACGTATTTGCTCACTACGATGGCGCGTTTGTCGGCACGTGCTTAAAGCGCGACGGAAAGCTGGATGCCCCGGTTGATGTTGAGCGGGTAGTTCGTTTTATGGCTGCCGCTCGTGCGGCGCGAGGGGAGTAAGCACCTATGGCGTTCTATCTGGGTATTGATATCGGGACAAGCGCCTCTAAAGGCGTTTTAATCGATGATCGATGCGATATCGTTTGCCAAGCCTCTTGTGGACACGAGACGGACAACCCGTGTGATGGATGGTACCAGCATGATGCGGAGGCAGTTTGGTGGGGCGATTTTTGCCGCTTGTCGCGCGAGCTGGTGGCGCAATCGGGGGTTAACGCGGCGCAGATCGGATGCGTGGGGCTTTCCGCATTGGGTTGCGACTGCGTGCCGGTCGATACCGAGTGCAACGCGCTGGCGCCCGCGATTTTGTATGGAGTCGATGCGCGGTCGAAGCCGCAGATTGACGAGCTTCTTTTCGAATATGGGTCAGATCGCGCACGCGAGCTTTTCGGGCACGATCCCTGTTCGTCAGATATTGCTCCCAAGATCTTGTGGTTTAAGGAGAATATGCCCGAGGTGCACGAACGTGCCGCGAAGTTCCTGACGGCGTCATCGTTTCTGTGCGCAAAGTTGACGGGGCGTTTTACGGTGGACCGTTATTTGGCGGAGGATTTTCTTCCCCTATATGACCGCTACACTTGGAAGGTTGATGCTCGGGAATGTGCTCGTTTCTGCCGGCCTGACCAGATGGCGGAGGTAATGTCGGCTACCGATATTGCCGGGGTGATTACGCAGCGTGCGGCTGAGGCGACGGGGCTCGCGGCGGGGACACCTGTCTTAGTGGGAACGGGTGACTCTGGTGCCGAGGCCATTTCGACGGGTGTATTCCGTCCCGGCGATATGATGGTTCAGTTGGGGAGCACGGCGTATTTCATCTACCTAGCTGATCATATGGTCGATGATGCCCGCCTGTGGCCGGGGACGTTTATCATTCCCGGAACTTACGGGATTTGCGCGGGGACCAATACGGCGGGTGCACTCACATCGTGGCTGCGCCAAGAGCTGTATCGCGACGCCGTAGAGGCCGAGGGCCACGGTGGCCCCGATGCATATTCGGTTATGGCGCATGATGCCGCCGATGTGGCGTCGGGTGCCGATGGGCTCCTGTGCCTGCCGTACTTTGCGGGGGAGCGTACTCCGCTCAACGATCCCGAGGCGCGTGGCGTCTTCTTTGGCCTGACCGGAAGGCATACGCGAGCCCATATGGTTCGCGCCGCCTTGGAAGGCGTCGCGTATACCGTTGCATCCCATGTCGACATTATCGAGCGAGAGCATGGACTGCCAATTGGGCGCATTATGCTTGTCGGAGGCGGAACCAAGAATCCAGTTTGGATGCAGACTATCGCCGACGTATGCGGGCGCGAGGTCTCGGTTGCCAAGGTTACGGTGGGTGCATGCTTCGGTGATGCCATCATGGCAGCTCTCGCAGGTGGCGCCTACGCATCATGGGATGAACTCGCCCAAGTCCTTGGCGTTGCGCAAACAATCGAGCCCGATATGGCTGCCCACGAGTTATATGCGTCGCGTCGTCATATCTTTGACGAATTGTATGCACGCAACCGTGATCTCATGCACGAATTGGTGTAAAGCTGCCGAATTGTACTGCCTACCAAAGGGACTGCGTTGTGCGATTCGCATGTCCCTTGGCATTTTTTGCCCACAGGGGTTAGCGAAGGTCAAAAACAGAGTGCGCATTTGTTAAAACTGCCGACTCGATGCGCTTTGCGTCACAGTTTTTGAGTGAGGCAATGCGCATCGAGGTCCTTGTGAGCGATTTGATGAGCGACTGCGCGCTTGTTTCTGTGTTTGGCTCGGCCGGCGCATCGGTCTCGAGCAGTAGGCGGTCGAGTGGAATCTGTCGTGCGTATTCGCGACCGCGCTTGGTCGCGAGCATGCGTTCGTTGACGGAAAAATAACAGCCCGCATTACGCGCGCGGACGAGTTCGTCCGAAGTACCGCTAAACCAGTGGAAGATGATAACGGGGGAGTCGGGGTTTGGGATGAGTAGCCCATGCGATTCGAGGACGTCCAGTACGGCTCCTGCCGAACGAACGGCGTGAATTGATATCACGCGCCCGGTAAGAGGATGCTGCACGAGCGCATCGCAGAGCCGGTTAAGTGCCTGTATTTGTAGCGGCTCACTTCCAGCAAAGCGCGCGGAAAAGTCGAGTCCGACTTCGCCGATGTAGCGTTCTTGGGCAGCAACTTCGCAAAGCAGATTGACTTCGACAAAACCGCAGTGGCCATCGGCGAGCCACCAGGGGTGAAGCCCAACGCCGGCGATGATGCCTGGTTGGCGACAGGCGCGCTCGTTTGCGGCCGAAAAGTCGCGCGGATTGACGCCGCAGTCAAATAGACCCAAGCCCAGCGCCGTCGCCTCATCGGCAACGGCGTCCGGGTAAGTCATCAAATCAAGATGGCAGTGTGCATCAAATAACCGGGGCTCCATCTCGGCGCACTCCGCTAGTCCAGGCGCTGGCCATCAGCGCGCACGCGCTCGGTGCCGCGCCCGCTGATCTGGCGAATGACCTCGCCGGCAATCATTTGGCCCATGATAGGGGGCATAAAGCTGGCTGTTCCGAGCTCGGTGCGCTCGTGGATGTTGGAAGGGTCGCGGGGCTGGGTCTTAACCGACTCCTCGCAGCTAAACAGCACGTGCAGGCTCTTGATGCCGCGCTTCTTACACTCTTTGCGCATGATGCGGCTCATGGGGTCGCGTACCGTATCGAAAATGTCGGCAAAGCGGAGGCACTCGGGATGGAGCTTGTTGGCCCCGCCCATGGAGCTAACCAAACGAATGTCGTGGTCCTGAGCATATTTGGCAATGGTGAGCTTGGCCGAGATGGTGTCGATGGCGTCGACGACGTAGTCGATCTTGCCTTCCGTCTGCTCCAAAACGCTCGCGAAGAAATCATCGATGTTGTCGCTCAGCAGGTATTCGGTGCGCTTGATGACGGTAGCGGTAGGGTTGATGTCGTGAATCATAGCCTCCATGACGTCGACTTTGCGCTTGCCGACGGTGCTGTGAAAGGCGATGGCCTGGCGATTGATATTGCTGGGCGCGATGATGTCCTTATCCAGAATGACGAAATGACCGATGCCGCCGCGGGCGAGTGCCTCGCAGCAGTTGGAGCCCACGCCTCCGCAGCCGAGCACTAGCACCGTAGCATCGGCGAGCTTATCGAGTGCCTCGCGGCCCATGATAATCTCGAGCTTGGTGTCGCGTGTCTCGATGGGAGTTGCGGCTGTGGTTTCGGTCATAAATATCCTCCGATGGGGAAGCAGGTCGTGTTTTAGCTATCGCCATTATAGGTAATCGCCCATAGGTTGCGATGGCGTTTGCTTTGATGTGGTTTGAAGCATTGCGATTAGATAGTTAGACAAACATCTAAATATTGAGTATAGTGTGCACGTCATGAGAGATGATGAGAGGAGGTCTTATGCCGGGAGAGGGTTTTAAGGCGCTTGCCGATCCAACGCGACGGCGCATTTTGGAACTGCTGCGCGAGGGCAATTGCACGGCCGGGGAGCTTGCCGAGCATTTTGACATCAGCAAGCCGTCGTTGAGCCATCACTTGGCGACGCTCAAAAACGCCGGGTTGGTGACCGACGAACGTCATGGCCAAAACATCGTTTACAGCTTAAACACCACCGTCATGCAGGACTTGATCGGTTGGTTTATGGGCTTTACAAACACGGAAGGTGATAAGGATGAATAACGAAAACAAGGGCATTCACGCCACGGGGGTATCGTCGCGCGTGTGGGCCATGCTTGTTGTGGTCTGCGCTATTAATGTTGTAGCGCACCTCATGGTGATGCCGAGCCTGCCTGCACAGATTCCCACGCACTGGGGCGCGAACGGCGCCGTCGACGGTTGGGGTCCTAGTTGGATGGCCTCCGCGCTCGGCGTGCTGCCTCTGGCGCTTCTCGCAATGTTCTGCATGGTGCCGCGCATCGACCCCAAAGGTGAGGCATATCGAACCTCGGGCAAGTTCTACCAGGGCTTCGTAATCGCCTTCACCTTGTTCATGTGCGCCATAAGCTGGCTGGGAGAGCTTACGGTCTGGGGCGTAGTGCCGGCGGTCGGTTCGGTTAACGTGCTGATTTCCGGTGTTGTCGGTTTGCTGTTCATCGGCGTAGGCAACTACTTGCCGCGTGTGAAGCAGAACTATACGCTCGGTATCAAGACACCCTGGGCGCTTGCCGATCCCGAGAACTGGCGCCGTACGCAGCGTTTTGGCGGCGCCTGCTTTATGGTGCTGGGTATTGGCCTGATTGTGATGGGCGTGGCAGGCAGCGTGCTTTCGAGTGAAGTCGTCGCCGCGGTGATTGCGGCTCTGGCGTTTGGTTCGGTTGGAGCCGTTTACGTCTACTCGTATCTGTTGTGGCGCAAATCGCAGCGAGCCGCTCGTTAAGGTTGCGGAAAACTAGCGTACGCAGTTCATAGTATGTTCCGGGGGACTTTTCCCAGGTAGTATTAGGGGGTGTGGGCAACCATGCCCCTTTTTCGTTACGTTTCAGAGCTGGTTTCCTCATTTCGTTTCCACTAAAGCGAATCAAGAATAGGGAAACAGCAGGTAGAAAGGATAGAACAGACATATGGCGGAGTTTATCTACCAGATGTATCAGGCTCGCAAGGCCCATGGCGACAAGGTAATCCTTGACGACGTGACCCTGAGCTTCTACCCCGGTGCCAAGATCGGCGTCGTGGGCCCCAACGGTATGGGCAAGTCGACCCTGCTCAAGATTATGGCCGGCATCGAGGAGGTCTCCAACGGCGATGCCAGGCTCACCCCCGGCTACACCGTGGGCATCCTGCAGCAGGAGCCGCCGCTTGACGAGGACGCTACGGTCATCGAGAACATCCGCCAGGCCTTCGCCGACGTGTTGGCCAAGATCGACCGCTTCAACCAGGTGAGCGCCGAGATGGGCGACCCGGATGCCGACTTCGACGCCCTTATGGACGAGATGGGCCGCCTGCAGGACGAAATCGACGCCGCCAACGGCTGGGACCTGGACAGCCAGCTGTCCCAGGCCATGGACGCGCTGCAGTGCCCCGACCCGGACATGCCCGTGAACGTGCTCTCCGGCGGCGAGCGTAGGCGCGTGGCCCTGTGCAAGCTGCTGCTGGAAGCCCCCGACCTGCTGCTTCTGGACGAGCCTACCAACCATCTGGACGCCGAGTCGGTGCTGTGGCTGGAACAGTTCCTGAAACGCTATCCGGGCGCGGTGCTGGCCGTCACCCACGACCGCTACTTCCTGGACAACGTGGCCGAATGGATCTGCGAGGTGGACCGCGGCCAGCTGTTCCCCTACAAGGGCAACTACTCCACCTACCTGGAGACCAAGGCTGCTCGCATCGAGGCCCAGGGCCAGCAGCAGGCCAAGCTTGCCAAGCGCATGGCCCGCGAGCTGGAATGGGTGCGCTCCTCACCGAAGGCCCGCCAAGCCAAGAGCAAGGCCCGTCTGGCGAACTTCGAGCAGATGTCCGCCGAGGCGCGCAACGCCAAGAAGCTGGACTTCTCCGAGATTCAGATTCCTGCCGGCCCGCGCTTGGGCGCGAAGGTGCTGGAGGTGAGTCACCTGCACAAGGCCTTCGGCGACCGCGTGCTTATCGACGACCTGTCCTTCAACCTGCCCCAGGGCGGCATCGTGGGCGTCATCGGCCCCAACGGCGTGGGCAAGTCCACCCTGTTCAAGATGATCATGGGATTGGAGCAGCCTACCTCGGGCACCCTTGACGTGGGCGAGACCGTGAAGCTGTCCTACGTGGACCAGAACCGCCAGGGCCTGGAAGCGGGCAAGACGCTGTGGGAAGTGGTGTCGGGCGGCCTTGACTACATGATGGTGGGCGAGACCGAGGTGCCCAGCCGCGCCTACGTGGCCAGCTTCGGCTTCAAGGGCTCCGACCAGCAGAAGCCCGCCGACGTGCTCTCCGGCGGCGAGCGTAACCGCCTGAACCTGGCGCTCACCCTGGCCCAGGGCGGAAACGTCCTGCTGCTGGACGAGCCCACCAACGACCTGGACGTGGAAACGCTGTCGTCTTTGGAGGAGGCGCTGCTGGCATTCCCCGGCTGCTCGGTGGTGACCAGCCACGACCGCTTCTTCCTTGACCGCGTGGCCACCCATATCCTGGCTTGGGAGGGCACCGACGAGAACCCGGGCGCCTGGTACTGGTTCGAGGGCAACTTCGACGACTACCAGAAGAACCGCATCGAGCGCCTAGGAGCCGAAGCCGCCAAGCCTCACCGCGTGCACCGCAAGCTGACCAGGGATTAAATCCCCGCCGACGCAAAGTCCCGCAAGCCCGAGAAAAGACGCGCCCCGCCCTGGCGCGTCTTTTTTTGGAAGCGCGTCCCCGTTCGCAGAGAAGCCCGGCCCCCTCTCCGGCAGAAAGCGCCGGGGTGTCCCATAGTATCGCCTCGCACGCATGACAGCTCGTCTAAGATGCCATCCATCGAACACAGACGCCAACCACACCACTCGATCGGAGGCACCCCATGACCGCAGCCAACGCAACCGTCGCAAGCGCCCCTGTCAGCGCTTCTGCAGCTCCCATCAGCGCACCGGCACCCCATCGCTCCGCCAGCGCGCTTACCTCCCAGGCGTCGATGCTCAGGAGCAGCTGGAAGTTCGACAGCCGCGCCTGCAGCCTGCGGTCCATGCAGAAGGTCATCGACGCGGCCAGCCAGAACATCGTGGCGGTGAAGCGCGGCGAGGGGGACGGCGGCTCCATGCTGGTGGTCATGGAGCGCTGCGCCATCGTGCTCACCCCGGTGGACAGCGTGCACGTGGCCGCCGCCGTGCTCAGCAACGCCCAGCTGCGGGAAGCCGTCGAGAGGGACAAAGGGGCGGTTGACGGCCCGGAAGGCGGCAACATGCAGCCCGCCGGCGGCGCCGACAAGCTGCACCCCCTCACCTTCTGCGATTTCGCCGCGGGCCGGCGCGTGTCGTCGTTCGCCTTCGGCACCGACGCCGAAGGGCTGCTGACCTGCATCGAAGCCCGCATGAGCGACGGAGGCCGGCTGACCCTGGGAGCTCAGGGCCCCCAGGTGCAACCAGCCTCCCGCCGTAGGGTCTGCGCTCAGGCGGCCTGAAGCTTAGGCCAGGTCGCCGGCTACCGTCTCGCCCACGATAAGCCCGTAGCCGAGCGCCTGGGTCAGGCCGATCATGTAGTCGGCACCGTCGCGGTTCTCAAGCGCGCCCGTCACGTCGCCGACAGCATAGAGGCCCTCGATGATCGAATCGTCCTCGCGCTGCACGTGGCCGTCCAGATCGATCTTCACGCCGCCCTGGGCGATGTAGGGCGTGGGAACGATCTTCATGGCGTACATGGGGCCATCCAGCTGCATAGCCGCCAGGCTCTTGTTGCCGCACGGGTCCTCGGCGCCGTTGAGCGCGCAGTCGTTGACCGCATCCAGTGCGGCCACCAGACCCGAAAGCCCCGTCTTCTCGGCTAGGTCCTGGTAGTTCTCGCCCTTGATGATGTCCCCGGTCTCCAGCAAGAACTCGTAGTCGATTCCGAAGTTGTTGCCGTTGGGGTACAGACCGTAACTGGCCGAATCGTCGAAGATCCAGTAGAAGTCGGTGGTGGGCTCTTCCTTGAACTTGCGCAGGGCGATGATGTAGGAGATGGTCTCGTCCACGAAACGGTCGCCGTTGCCGTTGACCACCACGCCCGGCACGCAATAGTGGATGTAGGAGGTTTCCGCCAGCGACACGCCCGCATGGTAGTGGCTGGTCACGCCCTTGTCCATGCAGCACCAGGCAGCACCTGCGTCCTTGGCCAGCAGCATGCCGTCACCCGTGGCCCAGGGAGGTCCCATGAGCGGGAACTTCAAGTCGTCGGACCGGTACTCCTCCATCAGGTCGCGGTTCATGATATAGCCGCCGCTGGCCAGGATCACCGCATCGGCGGAAACGTGGTACTCGGAGCCGTCGGCGCCCTCGGCGACGAAGCCGACCACCTTGCCGCCCTCGGTAGTAAGCGAGGTGACCGGCGCCTCGGTGATGATCTCGACCCCAAGCTGGGTGGTCACGTAGTTCGTGAGGATCTGCACCGCATGCTTGCCGCCGATCTGGAAGTCGCCCGGCGAGAGCACCGGCACGCCGGTATTGCCGATAGGACAGAAGGGCACGCCGATCTGCAGCATCTTGTCTACAGCGCGCTGGGCCGAGTACAGGATGTTCTTGATGAAGGGCATATCGGGGTTGTAGTAGGGGCTGTCGGGCTTCACCAGGCGTTCGGTATAAACCTCTAGGCGACGCTCCACCGTGCGATGGCTTTCCATAACATGGTCGAGGCCCCACGCCTTCTGGATCTGGGTCTCCTGCACGTAGACGCCGCAGCCGGTGATGGGCACGCAGCCGCCGGTATAGCCCATGCGCTCGCAGATGATCACGCTCTTGCCCTGCTCGGCGGCAGCCCAAGCGGCCATAAGGCCCGCAGGGCCGGCGCCCATGATGGCCACGTCCGCCGACTTCTCCACGGTCTGCTTAGCCGGCGCAGGGGCAACGTAGCCGCTGAAATCCCTGGGGTCGCCACCGGCGTTGGTGATGGCTTCACTCACTGCGCTCTTGATGGCCATGCTGGTGAGCGTGGCGCCGGTGATCACATCGGCGTCAACGCACTGGCTCTCCACGATGCGCGCCGGCATGGCTTCGAGCGCGTACTCGCCGATAACGCGGCTCTCACCGTGGTTGAGCACCTTCACCTCGGCGATAGCGCCGTCGGCGATAATGGTCTTCACGTCGATGAGCCCATGCATGCTCATGCCGTTGGTGATGTAGACGCCGTCGGTGAACACCTCGGGGATGCTCTTCTTCGCCTCGGCCGCGTCGGCTTCGGGTTTCGCGTCGGCCCCGTCCTGGCTCGCGGGCGCAGGCTGCTCGGCCTTCCCGCATCCGGCCAAGCTGGCTCCCACCGCCGCCAGCGCAGCCACGCCGGCCCCTGCGATGAATCCGCGACGGCTCAAATCGCTGCGTACGTCCTCCATGGTTCTCCCTTCCTCATACGGTTTTCCGACCTCTCGAAATCGGACGGCCGCACTGTACCGAAGGGGACGGCGCGAAGGAAGGGCGGCGGCGCGGTAAAGGTGGAGTAGCGCCGAAAACCAGCGGAGTATTATTGGAGTAGACGGCTATCATGCCTGATAGATTGGCAGAAAGTTCAGACGAAGTCGAGCGAGCGAACGCAGCTTCCCTAGTTCTGCGTGAGGGAGCGCAACAGCAAGACCAGCTCTTCGCGGGAGTGGGTATCGGTCTTGCGATACATGTTGCGCAGATGGGTTCGCAGGGTATTGGTGGCGATGACCAGCTCGCCTTGGATGGCCTCGTTGTCATCGCCGCGCACCAGCATAAGCGCGATGGACCTCTCCTGGCGCGAAAGCCCGTAGGTCGCCGTGGCGTTGTCGGCGCACAGCTCGCAGACGGCGCGATTCTCGGGGTCGAACGTCACGGTCTCATCGGCTAGCTCGGCGACGTAGCGGGTGTCCAGGAAGAACATAGCCACGCATACGCTCAGCAAGCACACAGCCGCGGCGGCAGCGAAAAACGACAGGTCCCAGGCGCCCATGAGCCCGTAAGCCCACTCGCCCAGCATGGAACCGCCCGTGAGGATTACCTGGCCCACGGCGATGACGGCCACGGGGGCCTTGTCGGTGCTGAGCGCTCCCAACCGCCAGATAATCCAGGTAAAGACACGGTAGTACACCCACGCGCATCCAATGGCGAACACCTCCACGCTCTGTTGACCGAAGTCGGTGGCGAACACCAGGAACGTCCCCACGGCGAACAGGGGAAGCATGAGCTTGGAAATATTGGAGGCGGTAGTGAGCTTCGGATTGGCAACCGACGCCGCGAACAGCACTGCGTTGACCGCAAGGCCGGCGATCACCCACAGCAACTCGTCAGGACTGTCCGTCTTGCCTTCGCTATACGCCTGTAGCAGCAGTATCACCACGCAGAGAAGACCTATGCCGATAAACGCCCGCAGGGGAAACCGCCGGGCACCGAATGCTCGGCCCTGAATTGGCTCCAGCTCCTTTCGCCGGTTCAGCCATGCAAGCGCGCCGCCCGAAACCAAGGGCAGCGCTCCGTGAAGAACCACCTGGCCCAGCTCGGGCAGGCACATAGCCAAAACCACAACGCCAGAAGCGGTAAACGACGCAAGCAGCACGCAACGGAGCGCTTGCACACTGCTCTGGCGGCAGAGCTGCTCACCCCATAAGAGAATGAATGCGGAAGATGCAGCAATCGGCAAACGGAAAGCTGCTACAAGGGAATCGGCGCCAGTACCCGCCGAGTAGACGCCAACGGTCGCACCAGCTGTCAGAAGCGCCGCCGTAACGGCTACGGCTCTGCGCGGAAAACGCTCCCCCAGCAGCTGGGCGCCGGCGCCGGCAGCAACGATAACCGCCAGCCACAGCCAGCGCGTCGGACCATCCCCGATAGCCAAGGCACCCACCGACTCGCGAATGCCCGGCGACAGCAGCGAGGCCGACGATGCCATCATGCCCCAACCAAGATAGCAGCCCATGCCCAGGGCGGCCAGGACCACCGGCAACCATGCTTTTCGATTTTCGGGAGAAAAGAAGCTCACAGAGACGATCCTGCCTTCGACGAAAGGTCGGTTGAGGCCATTATACAAAATGCATCGGGACGAGAGGGGCCAATCCCGGGACGAACGGCGCGGACAAGCCCATCGACGTGCGGATATTGTGGGATGACGCCGTTTGCGCCCCGCCGAGGCCTGCGCTCGTCTATTCTGATGCCAACCTACTCGGTGGCCGTCCCCTCGGCCACATTTCCAAAGGCAGGCCTTGAAGCGAACCCCCTTCCCTCCTTCGCTCCAAGGC
>DBFRVO010000010.1:0-33425 GCA_048503295.1 Collinsella aerofaciens
ATGAGCGTGCTTTATCAGTTTTGACCGCATTCAAACCTCCAAAATAGACTAATGCCCGGGAGCAAATTCAAATTGCCCCCGGGCATTATCGTCCCAAATCGGAAAAATGCTATATGTCAATTTTGGTCTAACAGAGCCATATAAAAAGGCTAAAATATCTTGAGAGACATATGCTGGGGTTGGTATTCCTTGAACGACTGCGGGCATGTGCCAGACTGCCTCGGCCCCCGGGGAGCGCCCGGGCGGGTCGCCGTGTGACTGGGGAGGAAATTATGCAGGAGCTCAGAGAGACGACGTCTCGACTCGTGAATATTGCTACCGGGGGGGTGTCTAAGCAGGGAACTTCCTGGTGAACACCGGCCGCGCGAGCGGTGGTCCGTCATGTCTTATGGCCGTCGTCGTGGGCTGCGCCCGGCCTCGCCATATGCGATTGTTCTGGCCCTCGCCGTCGCGCTGACGGCGAGCTTCTTCCTGCCGCCCCGTGCCGAGGCGGCGATCTCCGGCCACACGGTTCCGACGACTTCGCCTTCGGGGACAACAATTAACCTGTTTGATTACTGGGTGAATCCGGATAACCATCTGTTGGTTTCCGGCAACGGCGGCATCAACGCAAGCCACCGGTTCCAGTTTAACGATGGCAAGGGTGATGCACCGCTCAACCATTGGACGGGCAACACGAACCCGCGGCCCGGCATTGTCAGCAACACGCTTTCAGACGGCTACCCGCAGCTTTCCGGTACCTATGGCGGCGACTCCCTCCGCTATCTGTTCGATTCCTCTGCCCAGACCGGCAAGACGTCCCATTTTGGCGTGACGGGCCTCCTCAAGGTTCAGGACGGCTACTACGTCTATGACAGCTCCGAAAACTACGCAGCCTACAGCGCTGACAAGAATGCCTTCGACGTCTATGACACCTGGGGCATTGACAAAGTGGGCGATTCGTCCCATCGGGGTCAGTTCTTCCCGTTCGATGCGGCAGACAAGGTGTTCAAGGAGGAAAGCGACCGGCTCGTCCAAAATGGCATCACGGCAGACAACGCCGGTAACCACGTCAACCACCACTTCGGCCTCTCAATGTCCACGCGATTCGTGCAGCCCAACGGCGGCCTGACGAACGATAAGAAGGACATGACCTTCGAGTTCGCCGGCGATGATGACGTCTGGGTGTTCATCGATGATGTCCTCGTGGGTGATATCGGCGGTATTCACAGCCGTGCGAGTCTGAGTATCAACTTTCATACGGGCGACATTAAGGTGAACGACAAAAGCGACGGCACGCTGCTGAGCAAGTACCAGGCGGCGAAAAAGGGCACTTCGGGCTTCGACGGCAACACCTTCAAAGACGGCACCAACCACACCCTCAAGTTCTTCTACCTGGAGCGCGGCGCCACCGACTCCAACATGGAGCTCAAGTTCAACCTCGTGACGGTGCCCGAGTCCGACATCATCAAGTTCGACCAGGATGGCGGTCCGGTGGAGGGTGCTCAGTTCGCGCTGTACAAGACAGACGAGAACTTCACTGACACGACCGCTAATCAAAATAACATACTTGGCTCCGGCACCACGAACGCGAATGGACAACTGACGCTCACAAATGACGTGGACAACGGCGTTATCAACTTCGATGACCTTTATAAAGAGTATCATTACCAGCACTACCTCCTGAAGGAAACAAAAGCGCCCAACGGTTACCGCTCGAGCCTCACGGCAACGGACGGTAACATGCAGCTCGAGTACGTGCCCGCAAGCGACAAGAAGGACGCGGGCGGCGTCATCATCAACCGCGGCGGTATGGACGCGGACAGCGTCGTGTGGAAGACCGGTGCGTTCGCCGCCGCGAAGGAGACCATCACCGCGCCGTCGATCGTGTACAAGGCGAATGATGACCTGACGAAGTCCAACGACGCCGTCAGGCTGGACTCCGGCATACTGTTCGCTGTGGTGCTCAAGCGCGATAAAAGCGCAAACGCAGATATCAAAGATCAGAACAATTGGTACGCCGTGTCGGGCGACCCATCGACGGGAATGGGGTACACCCTCGCCGAGAAGCCGAGCAAGGCCGGCGCTATCGAGGCGGCGAAGAAGGACCTGCACGCCTTCACGCTCAACACGAGCGGCCAGTACCAGGTAGAGATTCAAAATCTGCCCGGTGACATCTTCAAGTACTACTACCTGCTGAGCGGTGATGCCCGCAAGGATGCCGAGTACACGGTGGCCATCTACCACACAACGGCGAGCTCGATCGGCGACGCGACGTCTTGGAACACCGTCCACGTGTACAGCGACGACATTGCAGGCAGCACGAACTTCAAGCGGCAGTTCGCCACGCGCCTGCTCGTCACGAACATCCAGAACCGCCTGTTCGTGCAGAAGACCGATACCGAGGGCAACCCCGTAGACGGTGCGAAGTTCGGCCTGTACACGGCCGATCAGGTGACAACAGGCGCGAACGGCAAGGTCGTGCTCAAGGGCGAGCAGACCCCCTACGACACCCTGACGACGGGGTCGGTCGGCAACCCGGTCCCGCTCGAAGGTGCGGGCATATTCCCGAATACGAGCGACGGTAACAGGCCGCTCGAGAAGGGGACCTACTTCCTAAAGGAGGTCTCGGCTCCCAAGGGCTTCCTGCTTAACGACACGCTCACCAAGGTGATTGTGGACGATTACGGCGTCCATGCCGATGCTGGTACGGACGATGACGGCGTTTCGACGTTCGTGGGCCCGGGCGCGCTCATGAAGAGTCTGGACCAGTTTGGCGCAGAGGGCGACATCGACAACACGCTTACGTGGATCAAAGGTACGCGGCAGACGTCCGACGGGACGCTCGACGGCAACGACAACCTTTCCTGGAACAATGACGCCAAGGGTGGCGAGGATGAGGTACATCTCAAGTACGGCGCCAATGGACGTGTCTACCAGTATGGGCCCACCAAAGAGGGCGAACCCTACCGCCTGAAGACCGAGACGGGCTGGCTACGTATGGGCATCACGCAGGACGTGCTTGGTGACACTAATGCGAAGGGCGCCCGCGCCGACCTGGACGGCAAGAATCTGAACGCGCTGTTCACGGGCGCCACCTGCGTGCGCGTGGCTAACAAGCGCGAGGCGAGCCTCGAGGTGACGAAGAAGGTCGTGGTGCCAGCGGGCCTGACGGGAAAACCGGACGCGGGGTTCACCTTCAAGTTCACCGTGCCCACGACGGCGGGGAAGACGTACAAGGCCGCGGTGTTTGAGAACGCGGGGACCGCAAGCGAGAAGCAGGTCGGCGATATGTTCGACCTCGAGAACGGCCGCAAGCAGACCATCACGGACGGCCAGACAATCCGCGTGTACGGTCTCGCCGAGGGTGACAAGTACGAGGTGCGGGAGCTGACCGGTACAGAGGAGCTGACCGGTGCAGACAAGATGCCGGCCGGCTTCACGCTGACCGGTCGCGAGAAGGGCGGCAACGCCCTGAGCGGCGAGGACGAAAGCATCTCGGGCACGATTGCCCCGCAGAATTCCAACGGCACGCTGGCCGAAGACAACAAGCTGGTGTTCACCAACAGCTACAGCGTGAAGTCTTCGGTGACGCTCACCGGCATTCGGGCGCAGAAGGTGCTTCAAGGCCGCAAGTGGACTAAGGCCGACAGCTTCGACATCTATCTGCGCGCTGCCAAGGGCACGCCCATGCCCGGGGGCTACAAGGACGTATCCGGCGTGCCCGGATACGTCCAGGTTGTCAAGACCGTCAACAATGGTGATGTGTTCGGCTTCGGCCAGATTACGTACGAGAAGCCCGGCACGTACACCTATACGGTGGCCGAGCGGACGCCCGACGAGCATGACTCGTCCTGGCTGCCCGGCTTCGGCTACTCGAGCGCCGGGTACACGGTGACGGTGCAGGTGGACGACACGGGCAGGGGTACGCTGTCCGAGCCGGTTGTCACTATGGCTCGCAACGACGACGATGATGGCGCCCACCACGACCCGGCCGTGCCAGTCGATAACAAGGTCGCGGTGTTCACCAACAAGTTCAGCACCGACACCAAGACAATCTCATTTAACGCGCAGAAGTCGTATACCGACGAGTCGGGCGACAACCCGCTTGCCGCGGGCAAGTTCACCTTCGAGCTGAAGGCGCTGGGCGGCCTGGCCAACAGCGCGGTGGGGGCTGCTCCCATCAAGTTCAATGACCTGAGCTACACGGTCAGTGCGAACGACGCGCCGATGCCCGCCGACGGCGTGACGACCGCGAAGAACGATGGTGGCGGCATTGCGGCTTTCCCGCAGATCACGTTCACCGCTGCCGACCAGAACACCACCTACGTGTATCAGGTGACGGAGCGCGCTAATTCCGATGCTTCGACAACGGGCGGCATGACGTACGACACCACCGTGTACTACGCGATGGTGCAAAACACGCTCGACGACAAGGGCCAATTGTCCTCCACGGCCACGTATTGGAAGGCCGACGGCACGCAGCTGACGGACACGGGTGGATATATCCCGTTCAAGAACACCTACACGGTGGCCCAGACGATGTCGGCACCGGTTACTGTGCAGAAGACGCTGGCTGGGCGTGCGTGGGAGCAGGATGACAAGTTCGATTTCACGCTGACGCCAGCGGATGACGCCACGATGAAAGCGGTTAAAAACAAGGTCGTTACTCAGAAGAAGGCTGCCGACTCCGATGAGACTGGCGATTTGACGACTAAGGTCGAGATCGCAGGTCCCGGCGACGCGATGCGCACCACCCCGTTCGGCACGGGCGACCTTGTGTTTACCAGGCCGGGCGTGTATACGTTCAAAGTGAACGAGACGAGGCCGACCGACGCGGACAAGACCGGCATCAGCTATGACGACCATACGTCCACAGTGACGTACACAGTGACCGATATCGAGAACGGCACGCATACCGGTAAGCTGACCGCGTCGGTTGCGTACGACAACAAGCAGGCGACGACGGATGCCGACCGGCAGGTGACGGGTGCTGCCGCGTTTACCAACACCTATGCGGCCTCCGGTACCTACGCGGGCATCGATGTGACCAAAACTCTGGTTGGTACCCCGCTGGAGAATGGCAGGTTCCCGTTCACCATCGAGGCGATGACGTATAACGGCACGAAGGCCCCGGAGCCGGTTGATTCCGATAAGTCGTTCACGAACACCGTGGGCAAGGATGACGGTGACGATACGCAGACCGCCACGATGTCCGGTAAGCTGAAGATGAACTTCACGCAGCTGAGCTACAACAAGATGTACGTGTACAAGGTGTCTGAGGTACATGACGCCAACGCTGCTGGATACACGTATGACACCGAGTACCCCGGTGATGCCTTCGTGCTCATCGCGGTGAAGCCGAATCCGGACAACAAAGGCCAGCTCTACACCAAGACGACCATCGTGAAGGGCCCGGACGTGACGGCGCTCGTTGGCGTGGGCGACAATGTTGATGCGCTGACGGCCGAGGCGATTAAGGGCCTTAATACCACGACCAACTACGTGCAGACGGTCTCGAGTCGCGGTGCGAAGCCCGCTACGCCTATCGTCCCGTTCAAGAACGAGTACAAGGTCGAGACGATTGAGTACGGTGCGAAGGCCGGTCTACAGATTGAGAAGAAATTCACCGGCACCGGTGATGCGAGCAGCACATTCAGCTTTACGGTGACGCCCGAGGACTATCAGGCCGAGGGTCAGGATGGCACGAAGTTCATCCTGACCTCCGCCGACGCCGCGGCGAAGAAGCTCGACATCACGGGCGGGGCGGAGACCTTCAAGATTCCCGAGATGAAGCTCGGGGACACCAAGACCGTGAGCTTGCTGCCGAAGGGCTTGCAGTTCACACACGACGACGTGAGCAATGAATGCCGCGCCAACGTCTACCAATACAGGGTGGAAGAGAACGTGCCGAAGCCCGTTCCCGCCGGCTACACCTACGACAAGACGGTCTATACCGTCGAGATCGCAGTGTCCGACAACGGCGACGGCACACTGAAAGTCGAGACGACGGTTCTGAACAGTGATGGCAAGAGGGTCGATTACCGTAAGTTTGCCCCCGGCGCCTCGCTCGAGGACAACACGGCGACTATTCCGTTCGAGAACAGCTACAAGACGGTCGCCAGCGACGAGCTGACCCCGCAGGTAACGAAGAAGATTTCCGGCACCGAGAGCACGGACAAGAAGTTCTCGTTCACGCTGACTGCCACGTCGGAGACGAAGGATAAGATTGCCGCCGGCGATCTGAAGGCTGACGGCCTGAAGGGCGACACATCCTCGGAGTCCAAGACCACGGAGGGGAAGATCACCAGCAAGGACGGTCAGCCCCTCAGCTTCTCCGGCATGCAATTCAACAAGGCAGGCGACTACACGTTTACGCTCACCGAGGCCCACGGGGAAGATGACGATCCTAATACGACTGGTGTGCAGAACGCCGGTTGGACGATGGACGATTCCACCTACACCGTCACGGTGAAGGTTGAGGACAAGAATGCCAAGCTGACTGTCACAGGCGTGGCGGTGGAAAAGGACGGCGATGACAAGAGCGAGACGCTTGAGGTCAAGAACGGCAAGGTGAACCTCGCCACCTTCACCAACAGCTATGCTGCGAAGGGTTCCGTGACCTTGGCGGCGAAGAAACGCTTTAGGGGCGGTGCGCTCGCGGGGAACGACTTCTCGTTCGCTCTGTACCAGGGTGACAAGGCGGAAGGCACGCCCATTGAGACCGTCACGAATGACAAGGACGGCAACATTACCTTCCAGGCAATCGGCTACGACACTCCGGGCGATCACGACTACACCATCAAGGAGGTTGCCGGCAACGACTCGACCGTCGTGTACGACGGCAAGACGGTGAACGTGCACGTTAGGGTCACTGATAACAAGAACGGTACGCTGAAGGCGGTCGCCACCTACGACGGCGAGGCCGGCGTTCCGGTCTTCACCAACGCGAAGCCGACGGCCGATGCAACCATCGAGGCAACGAAGACCCTCAAGGGCAAGGACCTGACGGAAGGCGCGTTCAACTTCGGCCTGTACCAAGGCGACGCGTCCACGGGTAATTCCGTCAAGACCGTCCAGAACGACAAGGATGGCAAGATTAATCTTGCTCTCACCGGTCTGACCATCGGCGAGTACGACTACATACTCAAGGAGGAGAACGTCGGTGCCGATCCGACTATCACCTACGACAACAAGGAGGTGAAGGTCCACGTCTCGGTGAAGGCGGAGGGTGGCAAGGCGAAGGCGACCGTCACTTACGACGGCAAGAACGATGCCCCGACCTTCGAGAACACGTACCAGCCCGCCGAGACCTCGGTGGCGCTCACGGCGAAGAAGACCTACGTGAAGTCCGACAGCACGTCGGCTGCGCTCAAGGGCGGCGAGTTCACCTTCGACCTGTACAAGGGCGATCTGACGGCTGAGCAGCTGAAGGGCAAGCAACCCATCCAGACCGCTGAGAACGGCGAGGACGGCACCGTCACCTTCCCGGCCATCGGCTACACCAAGGCCGGCGAGTACAAATACACCGTCGCGGAACAGAAGGGCGACCTGTCCCACGTGACCTACGACGCTACGGTGCACCATGCCGTGGTGACGGTCGTGGACAACGCCGGCAAGCTGGAGGCGAGCGTCACCTACGACGACGGCAAGACGGATGCCCCCACCTTCAAGAACACCTATACCGCAAAGGGCTCCGCGGAGCTGACGGCGACCAAGGTCGTTGCGGTCGCGCCGGGCTTCACGCACGATACCAAGCTCAAGGGCGGCGAGTACACGTTCGAGCTGAAGGACGCCGACGGCAAGGTGCTCGACACCACGACGAACAAGGCCGATGGCACGGTGAAGTTCACGCGCGACTTCGAGCTCTCCGACTTGGACGGCGCCGCGAGCAAGGACTTCGCCTACACCATCGCGGAGAAGCCGGGCACGGAGCCGGGCATGGTCTACGACACCCATGCGCTCATCTACAAGGTGACGGTCGCGGACGATGGCACCGGCTCGCTGACGGCCACGCCGCAGGTCGCGAGTGGAGACGGCTCGCAGACCTTCACGAACGCGTACCGCCCGAAGGGGACCTCGGTAACGCTCAAGGCGAAGAAGCACTTCACGGGCGGTGAGCTCGCGGGGGGCGACTTCACGTTCCAGCTGCTCGACAAGGATCGCAACGTAATCCAGACCGTCCAGAATGACAAGGACGGCAAGGTCGCCTTTGCAGCCATCGACTACGCTACGCCGGGCGAGCACGACTACGCCATCAAGGAGGTTGCCGGCAACGACTCGACCATCGTCTATGACACGAAGGACGTAATGGTCCACGTCAAGGTCACCGACGAGAAGGGCGAGCTGAAGGCGACCGTCACATACGATGATAAGAAGGCCGTGCCGACCTTCACCAACTCGAAGCCGACGGCTGACGTCACCATCGAGACGACGAAGACCCTCACGGGTAAGGTCCTGACGGCCGGTGCGTTCACCTTCGGCCTGTACGACCAGGCCGGCAACGAGGTTGCCAAGGGCAACAACGACCAGGACGGCAAGGTCAAGCTGACCGTCAAGAACCTGAACCTGGGCGAGTACGACTACACGCTGAAGGAGGAGAAGGCCGGCCAGATCGTCGACGGCGTGGTCTACGACGCCAAGGAAGTCAAGGTCCACGTCAGGGTAGAGCAGAACCAGGATGACAACAACAAGACGAAGGTGACCGTCACCTATGACGGTGCCGCTACGGCTCCCACCTTCAACAACACCTACGACGCAAAGGGTTCCGTAACCCTGACGGCGACCAAGACCATCAAGGTTGCGGACGGCTTCGATCACACGACGAAGCCCGCAGACGGCGAGTTCACCTTCGACCTGAAGGACGCTGCCGGCAACGTGATCGCCACCGCGAACAACGACGCCGACGGCAAGATCAACTTTACGCGCGGCTTCAAGCTCGCCGACCTGGGCGGCGCCGCGAGCAAGGACTTCACCTACACCATCGTGGAGCAGCCGGGCGCGGAGGCCGGCATGGTCTATGACAACCATCTTCTCACCTACAAGGTGACGGTCACAGACGGCGGGAACGGAGCACTGAATGCGAAGGCGATCGTGACGAGCACATCCGGCTCGGAGACCTTCACCAACACCTACCAGCCGGCCGCGACCGGCCTGGCCCTCGGTGCACAGAAGAGCTACGCGAAGAAGGACGACAACACGCCGATCGTACTCAAGGGCGGCGAGTTCACCTTCGATGTGTACGAGGGCAACCTTACGGCTGAGCAGCTGAAAGGCAAGCAACCCGTCCGGACCGCGACCAACGACGCGAACGGAAGCGTCGGCTTCGACGCCTTCTCCTACGCGAAGCCGGGCACGCACGAGTACACCATCGTTGAGCGGAAGGGCGATCTGGCCTACGTGACCTACGACGCCGCGGTGCACCATGCCGTGGTGACGGTTGCGGACAATGCCGGCACGCTGCAGGCGAGCGTCGCCTACGACGGTACGGACGCCACGAAGCCCACCTTCACCAACACTTATGAGGCACGGGCGACGGACTCCGGTGCGATCGCCCTCACCAAGAGCGTTAACGTGCACGACGGCAGCTATCAGCTAAAGGCGGGAGACTTCGCCTTCGAGCTGATGGGGTCTGACGGCTCGGTGCTCCAGACCCAGGAGAACGACGCCAAGGGCAAGGTTTACTTTAACGAGCTGACCTTCGACCATGCGGGCACCTTTCCCTTCACGGTCCGTGAGGTGCAGCCGACGGACGGCGCGCCGGGCGTGCCGGGCGTGACCTACACCGGCAAGACGTACACCCTGACCTACGTGGTGAAGGACAACAACGACGGCAAGCTGGTGGTAGAGAGCTCTACGGTGAAACCGAGCGAGGGCACCGAGAACGGCGTCACCCCCAATACCATGACGTTTGCGAACAGCTACCAGCCGGGTCAGACCTCCTACCAGATCTCTGGCACCAAGGTGCTTGAGAATGCCGACCCGGCCACCACGCGGACGCCCGCCGATGGCGAGTTCACATTCGCGCTGATTGACGTGGCCACCGGGCAGGAGATCGACCGGACCACGAACGTGGGTAACGCGTTTACCTTCAAGGCCATCTCGTACACCGCAACTGGTTCGCATGCGTACCAGGTGAAGGAGGTTGCGGGCCAAGATGGCACCATCACTTACAGCGATGCGGTGCTGGACGTAACGGTGAACGTGACCGATGACGGCAGCGGCCAGCTGACCGCGACGGCGAACAAGACGGCTGCGGATCTGACCTTCACCAACACCTACACGCCGACGGCAACGACGGCGACGATTACCGGAACGAAGGCTCTGACCGGCCGCGACCTGGCCGAGGGTGAGTTCTTCTTCGACCTGAAGGACGCCGACGGTAACGTGGTGCAGACGGTGCAGAACGGCGCCGACGGCACGTTCGGCTTCGCGCCGCTGCAGCTGGACAAGGTGGGGACGTACGTCTACACCGTGTCCGAGCGGGCAGGGGCGACGGCGAACGGCGTCACCTACGACACGACGGTCTTTACCGCGACGGTGACGGTGACGGAGAATGCGGAGACGCACGCGCTGGAGGCGCAGGTTGCCTACAGCAAGGGCGGCAAGGCTGCGGATGCGGTGGCGTTCAGCAACAGTTACGCGCCGGCCGCGACTGAGGTGAAGCTGGGGGCCTCCAAGGTGCTGAGCGGCGAGGACCTGAAGGAAGGGCAGTTCTCCTTCCAGCTGAAGGATGCCGACGGCAAGGTGCTGCAGACCGCAAAGAACGCGGCGGACGGCACGGTGGGCTTCGAGGCGATCTCGTACGACAAGCCCGGAACGTACGCCTACAGCATCTCCGAGGTGGACGACGGTCAGAAGAACGTGACGTACGACGCGGCCGAGCACCGGGTAACGGTGACGGTGACGGACGACGGCGCGGGCCATCTGGTGGCGACGGTAGCCTATGGCGGTGACGTGGCGCCAGTGTTCAAGAACACGTACACGCCGCCGACCACCCCGCCGGTCAACCCGCCGACGAATCCGCCGAGCAAGCCGCCGGTGCCGAAGAAGGAGAAGCCGGGTCTGCCGGAGATGGGCGATACCAGCTTGTCGCCGATGGCTCTGGGTGGAATCGCGGGCGGCGCGGTGGTGCTGATCGCCGCAGGCGTGATCCTGCGGCGTCGGAACCGGTAGCTGCGGCGGCCGAGAAGGGCTTTGATTGAGGGCGGGTGGTCGCAGGGCGCGGCTGCCCGCCCTTTTTGGTGGAAGGCTACGTTAACCCGCCGTTTGCACGTCCAGCTCCGGATGGAACTCGTACTCCGGCTCCATCATCTTCTTCCGGATCTTTTCGTAGCGCCCGTCGTCGAGCTGCTCGCGCATGAGCGACGTCCTGTCCCCGACGCGTGCGGCCTCGCGCAGCCATCTGAACCACATCAGGCAGCTGTGGAGCCTGCGGGTCGATACGCCCTTGAACCTCTCGAGGAAGTGGCCGAGCGAACCCTGCGCTTCAGCATCCTCTGGACCGTGTCCCGCTCGTACCCGGTGAGCCTGCCGTGGGTCCTCGGGACCGCCCTCGCGGCGCCCTTCCCGCCCTTTCCGGACATGGCGTCCTCCGATCTCCCGGGGCCGGCCGATCCGGCCCTCAGGGTATCGGATTCCCAAATTTATCCGTATATGTGCGGATGAATGCGGGAGGCGTTCGGATGAAGTTGTATTCAAGGAAAGAGACTGACCCTTTGTCGCATTCCGTGCGGGTTATATGCAGGTATGCCTGCGCACGCTATCATGTATGGGTTAGACCGCAACTATGTACCTCATACGCGAAGGGATGCGCATGTATCTGAAGATCGACATGTTCTAGCTGGGCTTACCCCCGCAGTGGCGCCGCGCGCCCCATCAACTCTGCCGATTTTCGCCTTCACGCACATAAAGGAGTCCCGCCATGCGCGACAAGCTCGAAAAGATCATTAAGGCCTACGAGGAGCTCGAGAAGAAGCTTTCCGACCCGGCCGTCGCCTCCGACATCAAGGAGTTCACGCGTCTCAACAAGGAGTACGCACACCAGTCCGACCTCATCGCTGCCTCGCGCGAGTACATCGGCGCGCTCGATGACATCGAGGCCGCCAAGGAGATGCTCCGCGACACCAGCGATGCGGACGAGAAGGAGATGCTCCAGATGGACATCTCCGAGAACGAGGAAAAGCTTCCCCAGCTCGAGGAAGACATCAAGTACATGCTCATCCCGAGTGACCCCAACGACGACAAGAACACCATCGTCGAGATCCGCTCCGCCGCCGGTGGCGACGAGGCGGCCATCTTCGCCGGCGACCTGTACAAGATGTATCAGCGCTTTTGCGAGTCGCGCGGCTGGAAGACTACCGTGCTCGATTCCAGCCCCAGCGAGGCCGGCGGCTTTAAGTCCATTGAGTTCAAGGTCGAGGGCGACCGCGTCTACTCCGTTATGAAGTACGAGTCCGGCGTGCACCGTGTCCAGCGCGTCCCTAAGACCGAGTCCCAGGGCCGCATCCAGACTTCAACGGCTACCGTCGCCGTGCTTCCCGAGGCCGAGGAAATCGACGTCCAGATCAACCAGTCCGACCTGCGCATCGACACCTACTGCGCCTCCGGCCCTGGCGGTCAGTGCGTTAACACCACCTACTCCGCCGTGCGCATCACCCACCTGCCCACCAACACCGTGGTGCAGTCGCAGGAGCAACGTTCCCAGATCCAGAACCGCGAGGTCTGCATGCAGATGCTGCGTGCCCGTCTGTACGAGATGGAACTCGAGAAGCAGCAGGCCGAGCTCGGTGCCGAGCGCCAAAGCCAGATCGGCCACGGTAACCGTTCCGAGAAGATCCGTACTTACAACCAGCCCCAGGACCGCGTGACCGATCACCGTATCGGCTTCAACTCTACCTACAACGGCGTCCTTCTGGGCGATCAGCTCGGTACCGTCATCGAGGCGCTCGCCGCCGCCGAGCGAGCCGAGAAGCTGGCGCAGGCTGTTTAAGTTACGGCGTTTTACCAAACGCCGTAACTGCTCGACGCTGCGCGCCGCCCAGAGCGACAATTTGTCATTCAAAAGGCAAGGCATGACCAGAAGGTCTATGCCCTGCCTTTTTCATGCCAACTTGTTCGCTCTGGACGTCGCTCGCTGACATTGCCAAAACATCGGCATTTCCTTGGTTGTCAAATGATCCGTAGGGAGTCATTGGTGACATCGCCTTGATATTTTATTCAGTCGGCTGTGATGTCATTTGAGCTGCTTACCTGCTTAAGGCAATTGACGGCATAAGTCCGCTATCGAAAATATTGCTCAAAATATCGTTCAAGAAGTCGCGGAGCGATTTTTGATGGGTCGTGCGTCAAGCGATGTGGCAAGCGTTTGGTTAGATATTGGTCAGTTTTGGGTCAACCTTGCCAAAAGCTTGACGAATGCAAATTTAGACGTCAGCGAATGAACACTTTGAGCAAGCCCGGTACAAAAATCTGGGCTGATTCTCGATAATTGCCTTTAATCGTCCCTTGCCAAGCGCTGGCCTCGCGTACAATCTGCTCCGACATTCGCGCGCCGCCCGGCGCTTAAGAGGGGAGGGCCCCATGGCAAACGAGATTTGGACCATCAAGCGTTGTCTCGAGTGGACCAAGGAGTACCTGGCCGAGCGCGGCGAGGAGCACCCCCGTCTTTCTGCCGAGTGGCTGCTCTGCGCTGCCACGGGTTTGACACGCATCGACCTATATATGCGCATGGACGAGACGCTTAACGCGGCCCAGCTCGAGACCATGCACGCGGCCGTTGTTCGTCGCGCTAAAGGTGAACCGCTACAGTACATCACCGGCAGCACGCAGTTTCGCATGATTGACGTCGCGTGCGCCCCCGGCGTGCTCATTCCGCGTCCCGAGACCGAGATGCTCGTCGAGGAAGTCCTCAATTATCTGGATGCCGAGGTGCTGAGCCCCGAGGCTGCCGCCCGTCAGCGTGTTGAGCTGCCTTGGAACGATGAGGTCGAGGAGGCACGCAAGGCCGAGGCCGCGCTGGCAGACGAACGGGCGACCGCCGAGCGCCGCGCCGCTAACCTGACGGCTGCCGATGAGGCGGCGCTAGGCGGCGACGTACTGGGTAGCCGCGCCTATGCCGAGGAATTGGCCGACCGCGAGGCCGAGGAAGCCGCCGCGCAGGCAGCAGAAGCCGAAGCGGCAGAAGCAGAGGCCATGGAAACCCCCGAGCCCGAGCTCGACGAATACGGCATCGCCATTGAGGACAACGACCAACAGGCGACTCCCGCGCAAGATGCCGCCGAGGCTAACGTATCTGCCCCAGCCGAGCCCCGCACTGCCCGCGTTCTCGAGGTCGGCTGCGGCACGGGCTGCATTTCGCTCTCCCTTGCCTGGGAGCGCCGCGGGCACGTTACCTGCACTGCTACCGATATCGAGCCGCGCGCCATCGACCTTGCTACCAAAAACCGCGATGCGCTTGGCCTCACGTCCGACGAGGTCGCCTTCAGCCTCACCAACCTGGTGAGTTCCATTCCCCGCGAAGAGTGGGGCACCTTTGACGTACTCGTCTCCAACCCGCCCTACATCCCCACCGATGTCATGCGCTCGCTGCCGCATGAGGTCAAGGACTTTGAGCCCGATCTGGCGCTCGAGGGCGGTGCCGACGGTCTCGATATCTTCCGCCGCCTGCTCAACGCGGCGCCCTACATGCTGCGTGCCGGCGGCCTGTTTGCCTGCGAGCTCTACGAGGGCGCGCTCGACGCCGCGGCCGAGCTCTGTCGTCAAGCAGGCCTTTCGGACGTGCGTATCGTCCACGACCTCACCGATCGTCCCCGCATCGTTCGAGCCATCGTCACCGAGCCCAAACAGCGTATTTAAGCTGAATAAATAGACATTTGCGCAAGTTTGTCCTTGCAATATACCGTAAAACTTCTACTATAGAAGGAGAAAGGTATGTCAAATCAGCTGCATCGGTACCGTATCGTGCTTGATTACATTGAACCTTGGCTTGATGAGCAGGATGAAGCTACGCTGAAGCAGATTTATGCAGACCTTTTGGTGCTCGAGAAGGAAGGTCCCAGCCTTGGTCGTCCGCTGGTTGACCGCGTAAAGGGCTCGAAGCTTCATCATTTAAAGGAGCTGAGAGTGACGTCGTGTGGTGGGCAGGTGATTCGCATCCTCTTCGCCTTTGACCCCAAGCGCCAGGCGGTATTGCTATTGGCGGGTGATAAGTCGCGAGCGGGATCGTCAAGGGCAAAATGGAACGGTTGGTATGCGATCAACATTCCAAGGGCCGAGCAAATATACCGTCGCCACGTAAGGAGGCTCGATCGAGATGGAACTGCATGAGTATATGGAATCTCGCGGGATAACACGCGACTCCATTACCGCCGAGCAGGAGAGGACTCGCGATCGTATCGAAGCCTATAAGCTTGCTCAGATTCGCAGGTTAAAAGATCTAACACAGGCGTCGGTCGCCCAGTCGATGGGCGTTTCTCAAAAACGTGTATCCGAGCTCGAGCGTGGGGAGTTGGGTTCGATGAGGCTCGACACGCTGAGCAGGTACGCAGAGAGCCTCGGCGGAAAACTGGTTGCAAGCATCGAGTTTCCCGATCGTACCGTTACGCTTGCGCGCTAAAAATCTTCAATTAACCCCCTCACTTTCACCGACTACTAGAGCCGCTCACCAAACCAACATGCGCTCTGGGCAAATAGGTTGAATGTTTCGTGCGAGAATGCCCCACAGTAAACAAACTTGCACCGGAGCGTAAGGGGCTGGCATACACATGCAGACGGTCTATCGGGTATACGAGGGAACGCGCGAGCCGCATCGGCTTGCCGTCGAGCGCACGGCCGAGGTGCTCGGCCGCGGCGGCCTGGCCTTGATTCCGACCGAGACCGTCTACGGTGTTGCCGTGGCAGTCAACGCCTTCTCGGACGCCGTGCCCCAAGATACAAGCGAATTCCCATCGTGGCCGCGCGATCCGCAGGCTGCCGTCAATGGCGCCGCAGTTCCTGCGCTCGGCACCGGCTATCGCCGTATCTTCACTCTCAAGCAACGTGAGCTCACGCAAACCGTCGCTTGGCTGGTCGATGGCGTCGAAGCACTCGACCGCTATGGCGTGGATATCCCGGAAGATGCCCGCGTACTCGCGCGACGATGCTGGCCGGGAGCCCTGACTATCGTGGTCAAGGCAGCCCCCTGCGTGCCGACCTTTATGCGCGCTGCCGACGACACCGTGGCCCTGCGCGCTTCGGCCTCTCCCGTGGTCCAAGCGCTCATCCGCGCCTGCGGCAGTCCCCTTGCCTGCACGAGCGCCAACACGCACGGCGCGCCTTCGCCGGCAAGCTTTGCCGCCGTCGAGGGTCGCATCCTGGAGGGGGTCGATGTTGCCGTCGACGCCGGTGAGACCCCGTGTCGCGACGCCTCGACCATCGTGTCGTTCCAGCACGGCGGGCTCCAGATCCTGCGCCAAGGCGCACTTCCCGCATCAGAGATCGAGCGGGTCCTGTCCGACCCGATGCAATAGAAGGGTGTAAGCGATGTCTTTGAATCTGGGCAGCCTGGGCATGGAAGATGCCTCGTTTAACTTTGGCGGTTCCTACATCATGGCGCTCGACTGCGGCACTACCTCGGTACTCGCGGCCATTGTCGACGAATACGGCTGCATCGTTGCCCAGGCGCGTCGTAGCGTCAAAACCAGCTTCCCGCGCCCCGGCTGGGTGGAGCAGGATCCCACGGAGGTGCTTGCCAGCCAGATCGGCGTGATGATGGAGGTTCAGTTTAAGAGCGGTATCCATTCCGACCGCATCGCCGCCATCGGCATCTCCAACCAGCGCGAGACCACGGTGGTCTGGGACCGCGTGAGCGGCCAGCCCATCTATAACGCCATCGTATGGCAGTGCCGTCGTACCGCGCCGGCGATCGACGCGTTGGTTGAACAGGGTTGCGAGGAGCTGGTGCGCTCCCGCACGGGACTTACGCTTGACCCGTATTTCTCGGCCTCCAAGGTGCAGTGGATTCTCGACAACGTCGACGGCGCACGCGAGAGCGCGGCGGCGGGCGACCTCATGTTTGGCACCATCGACACCTGGCTCATCTACAACCTCACCGGCGGCCAGGTCTTTGCCACCGACTACACCAATGCCAGCCGCACGGCACTCTTTAATATCCATACGCTCGATTGGGACGACGACCTGCTGGCGCTCTTTGACGTTCCACGTTCCATGATGCCCGAGGTTCGCTGGAGCTCGGGCGACTACGGCCGCGTCGCGAGCGACATCATGACCAACATGCCGCCCATCATGGGTGTGGCGGGCGACCAGCAGGCATCGCTGTTCGGTCACTGCTGTTTCCGTCCCGGCCAGACCAAAAACACCTATGGCACGGGCTGCTTTATGCTCATGAACACCGGCGACGAGATCGTCGAATCCAAGAATGGCCTGGTCTCCACCATCGGTATCGCTGCGGACGGCAAAGTCAGCTATGCGCTCGAGGGCTCTATTTTTGCCGCCGGCTCAACGATGAACTGGCTTCGCAACAACATGGGCATCATCTCGAGCGTGAGCGAGTCGGCACAACTCGCCGCTTCGATTAGCGACAACGAGGGCTGCTACTTCGTTCCCGCCTTTGCGGGTTTGGGTGCTCCCTGGTGGGACCCGCATGCCCGCGGTATTGTGTGCGGTCTGACCGGCGCCTCGAGCCGTGCGACCATCGTACGTGCCGCCTGCGAATCCATGGCATATCAGAGCTACGACGTGCTGCGCGCCATGGAGCAGGACGTGGGGCTTTCGATTGAGCGCCTGTCCGTCGATGGCGGTGCCTCGCGCAACGAGTTCATCATGCAATTCCAGGCCGACCTGCTGGATATCTCCGTGCTGCAATGCGAGACGGTGGAGACCACGGCAATCGGTGCCGCGTACTTGGCGGGTCTTGCCGTCGGCTATTGGGAAGACCTGGAGGAGCTGGAGCAAAATGCCCAGATCGTTAGGACCTTCCTTCCCCACATGTCCGCCGAGCGCCGCGAGCAAAACCTTGCGGGCTGGCGTGATGCAGCCAGGCGCTCGCTCAGCACCGCACAGTAGGGCTGCGATGGGCTGCTCGATACAACAAACCGCTAAACTAATGCATGGCGTGCGGCGGCAACATTGCTGCACGCCTTGTCAGCAAGGCCGTTTTGCGGCCGCAACGAAAGGGGCAATCAATCCATGACCGTCACCTACGATGCGTCCCGTGTGACGCTTGTCGATCACCCGCTCGTCCAGCACAAGCTGTCGATCCTGCGCGACAAAAACACCGGCACCAACCAGTTCCGTCAGCTCGTGCGCGAACTCGCACTTTTTGACGGCTACGAGGCCATGCGCGACCTGCCTATGGAAGACGTCGAGGTCGAGACCCCCATCACTACCGCCACGTTCAAACAGCTCGCCGGCAAGAAACTCGCCATCGTGCCCATCCTGCGTGCGGGCCTTGGCATGGTCGACGGCATCCTCGACCTGGTGCCCTCCGCTCGCGTGGGCCACATCGGCATGGAGCGCGACGAGGTCACCCACGAGCCGCACGAGTATTACTGCAAGATGCCCAAGGATATCGACCAGCGCATCTGCCTGGTCGTCGACCCCATGCTCGCCACGGGCGGTTCGGCCGAGATGGCCATTAGCTACCTGCGCGAGCGCGGTGTCAAGGACATCCGCATGCTGTGCATCGTCGCGGCCCCCGAGGGCCTCAAGTCGCTGACTGAGAAGGACCCTGATGTGCATATCTATACCTGCGCCATCGACGACCATCTCAACGAGGCTGCCTACATCGTTCCCGGCCTGGGCGACGCCGGCGACCGCATCTACGGCACGCTCTAGTCGCTGGGCTAAGATGGCCGCGGCTGCAAATACGAAGAAACGGTGCGCGCGGACGAACAAAAGGCGACCGCGCGCACTCCTGTTAACGGACGTTTTGCCCTGCAGGGTTCGAGAAAAACGTATTACCGTACCTGCGGCATAAAGAAGGTCTTAAGAAAACGAACAGGTGCGTATTAACCGATGCTTTTTCGGTTGTACTTTAGCGATTGGCTCGTACAATAGTCACCAATGTTTGGCGGGAACTGTTCTGTGAAGCGTTAAAAAGGAAAGTGAGGACGCCAGTGTTTCAGATAGCCGATCTGCTCGCTATCGTTGCAGGCGCCATCGCGGGCGCAATTGCCTTCCTTCCCTTTGTCTTTACGCTCAAGCCGGTTCTTGACGATAAACAGAATGCGGACATGCTCAAGGGTATGGTGAGTCTGGCGGTCTCGGCAATCGCCCTGCTCGTCTTTACCTTGGTTGTGTTTGTGTTGTTCGGAGAGGCATTTCGCATGTTCCTCCTGGGCGAGGCGATCGGCTTCGTGGCCTTTATGGCCGCCTGCACGGTTCGCGTCGCCAAGGCGCTGCGAGATCCTCATGAGGTCGAAAGGTAAGTCGTGGAAATTTTTGAAAAGCTGCCTGATGAGATTAATCATCTGGTCAGCGAGTTCAGCTCCACCCCTGTCGTGGGCGATCTGAGCTGCGGCATCACGCAGTACTCGTTTTGGCTGATCGTCTCCACGATCGTGCTCCTGATCGTCCTGGCCGTGTTCAAGAAGAAGCAGACCCTGGTTCCCAAGGGCTTCTTCGTCAACGGTTTCGAGTACATCATCGAGTACGTCGAGAACGATATCGGCAAGGGCGTCGTGGGTGAGAACTGGAAGAAGCACTTCCCGTTCCTGTGCTCGCTTTTCCTGTTCATCCTGATCAACAACATGATCGGCCTGATCCCGGGAATGAAGCCCGGCACCGGCGCAATCGGCTCCACCGCCGCGCTCGCCATCTTCGCCTTTGTGTACTTCATCTACTACGGATGCAAGGCTCACGGCGTGATCGGCTACATCAAGAGCCTCGCCCCGCAGGGCGTGAGCTTCCCGATGAACGTGCTCGTGTGGGTCGTCGAGCTTTTCTCGACCTTCCTGCGCCTCATCACGCTCGCCGTCCGTCTGTTCTGCAACATGTTCGCAGGACACGTGGTCATGGGCTCGTTCGCCATCATGGCGAGCATGTTCATGCAGCCGCTGCTTCAGCAGGTTTCCGCGGCCCACGCCGTCGGCGCCCTGCCTTCGCTAGCCTGGCTTGCCATCCTCATCCTGATCTATGCGATCGAGCTTGTGGTCGGCGCCATCCAGGCTTACGTCTTCACGGTCCTTACCGCCGTGTATGTCTCCGAGGCAGAGGAGGTCGCGGAGGAGGAGTAGTCTTCCGTTCGCGCCTTAAAGGTAAGGTAATTCGTTAAACCGCCGGTGCCCGTACCCATGGAGCCCGGCAGTTATAAAAAGGTTATCCTGCGTGAAATAAGACACGCACGACAAAGGAGGAATCGTGGGAGTTATCGGTTACGGTCTCGGTGTTATCGGCGCTGGTCTTGCTATCGGCCTGTCTGCTCTGGGTGCTACGGGTGCTATGGCCCGTCAGCCTGAGGTCCAGGGCCGCGTGTTCACCGTCTTCATCATGGGCTCCGCCTTCGGCGAGGCTCTGGCTCTGATCGGCTTCGTTGTCGCGCTGATCGTTAAATAGCACGGAGCGTCAAGTATGAATCTTTCATCCCAGAAGAGCGCGATCGCACTCTCCGCGTCCGCGGCCGCGCTGCTCATGCCGGTTTCCGCGTTCGCCGAGGACGGCGCTGCCGGTGCGGACATCCTCATCCCTAAGATGGCGGAGTTCATCCCGGCGCTTATCGCCTTCCTGATTATCTGGATCGTGCTGGCCAAGGTCGCCCTGCCGGGCATCATGAAGACCATGGAGGAGCGCGGCAAGAAGATCGAGGAGAGCCTCGACGAGGCCGAGAAGACCAAGCAGGAGGCTATCGCCAAGCGCGCTGAGTCCGACTCGATCGTCACCGACGCCCGTCGTCAGGCTGCCGACATTGTTCTCGAGGCCCGTAAGGACGCCGAGTCCGAGCGCGCCCGTATCATCGAGGCTGCTCACAAGGAGGCCGAGGAGATCATCGCCAAGGCCCATACGACCGTCGAGGACGAGCGCAAGTCCATCTACGCCGGTGCCGCGAGCTCCATTGCCGACCTGTCCGTTGCCGTCGCCACCAAGATCGTGGGCGAGGCACTCGAGGACGATGCCGAGCAGAAGAAGCTCATCGAGCGCTACATCCAGGAAGCAGGTAGCCTGAATGCCGACTAGCCGCTATCAGGACAAGGTGCTCGAGACCTACGCGCGCTCCCTTCTGGAAGCCGCTAAGGCCGAGAACCATGTGTTCGAGGACCTCGAGATGATCGAGCGCCTGGCTTCTGCCAGCCCCGAGATCATCGCCGTGCTCGACACCATGTCCAAGCGCGACCAGCTCGACCTTCTTCCCAAGGTGGCAGCTGCCTTTAAGTATGTTGCCGAGGAAGACGAGGATGTAGTGGGCGTGACCGTCACCACGGCGATCCCGCTCGACGACGAGCTGCGTCAAACCATCACTAAGAAATGCGAGCAGGACTTCGGCCGCAAGGTATTCCTTATCGAGCAGGTCGACCCGTCTATCGTGGGCGGCTTGGTGCTCGAGGCCCGCGGCGAGCGTCGTGACATTTCCGTCAAGACGCAGCTGCGCATCGCGCAGGAGACCCTCGTAAACTCTGCTAATTCGTACGGAGGTGAAGCCTAATGTCCGAAACCCTCAATGCCCAGGATATCGCCAAGAAACTGCAGGAGCAGCTCACGAGCCTCTCCGCGACGGTCGATACGCATGAGGTTTCAACGGTCGACGAGGTAGGCGACGGCATCGCGCGCGTCTCCGGCCTCAAGAGCGCCATGGCAGGCGAGCTTCTGGAGTTCAAGAGCTCCGATACCGGTGAGACCGTCTTCGGCCTTGCCCAGAACCTTGACCGTGACGAGGTCGGCGCCGTTCTGTTTGGCGCCGTCGACTCCATCAAGGAAGGCGACGAGTGTCGCACCACTGGCCGCATTATGGATATCCCCGTGAGCCGCGCCATGCTCGGCCGCGTCGTCAATCCGCTCGGCCAGCCTATCGACGGCCTGGGTGACATCGTCGCCACGCACCGTCGCCCCATCGAGTTCAAGGCCCCCGGCGTTATCGACCGTACCCCGGTGTGCGAGCCGGTTCAGACCGGCCTGTTGGCCATCGACTCCATGGTGCCTATCGGCCGTGGTCAGCGTGAGCTCATCATCGGCGACCGTAAGACCGGTAAGACCGCCATCGCCATCGACGCTATCCTCAACCAGCGCGGCAAGGGCATGGTCTGCATCTATGTCGCCATCGGCCAGAAGGCCTCCACGGTTGCCAACATCCGCGAGACCCTCGCTCAGCACGGTGCGCTTGACTACACCATCATCGTTTCGGCCACCGCTGCCGATTCCGCCCCTATGCAGTACATCGCGCCTATGGCCGGTGCCGCTATCGGCGAGTTCTTCATGTACAACGGTGAGGACGGCAAGCCCGCCAGCGAGACCAACCCCGGTGGCCACGTGCTCGTCATCTACGACGACCTGTCCAAGCAGGCTGTGGCTTACCGTCAGATGTCGCTGACGCTGCATCGTCCGCCCGGACGCGAGGCCTATCCCGGCGACATCTTCTACCTGCACTCTCGTCTGCTCGAGCGTGCAGTCAAGATGTCCAAGAAGAACGGTTATGGCTCCATGACGGCTCTTCCGATCATCGAGACCCAGGACGGCGACGTTTCGGCCTACATTCCGACCAACGTCATTTCCATTACCGATGGTCAGATCTACCTGCAGTCCGAGCTCTTCTTCCAGGGCCAGCGCCCGGCAGTCGACGTGGGCATTTCCGTGTCCCGCGTCGGTGGCGACGCACAGACCAAGGCCATGAAGCAGGTCGCCGGCAACCTCCGTCTGGACCTTGCTTCGTACCAGGAGCTCGCCGGCTTCACGCAGTTCGGCTCCGACCTCGACGAGGCCACGCAAAAGCAGCTTACCCACGGCGCTCGCATGACTGAGCTCCTTAAGCAGCCGCGTTACAAGCCGTTTGAGGTTGGCGAGCAGATCGTTACGCTGTTCGCTGGCAACGAGGGCTTCCTGGATGACCTGGAGATCGCCGACGTGCTGCCTTTCCGTGCCGAGCTCATCGAGTACATGGACAATGGCTTTGGCTCGCTGCTCGACAAGGTTCGCGCCAAGAAGATCGATGATGACACCAAGGCTGAGCTCTTGCGCGTCATCGGTGACTTCAAGCAGCAGTTCATGGCCAAGCACCATTCGGATGTTTCTGGATCAGAGGAGAACTAAGCCCCATGGCCAACCTTCGCGACATTAAGAAGCGAATCTCCTCGGTTACCACGACCAAGCAGATCACGCGCACGATGGAGATGGTCTCTACGGCCAAGATCCGTCGTGCCCTCGATCGCTCCAAGCAGGCCGAGCCCTATAAGGAGGCGCTGACCGACGTCATGTTGACGGTCGCCGGCGACGCCTCCTGTTCGGGCACCGATCCCATGCTGCAGAAGCATGAGAGCGTCAAGCATGGCCTGATTGTCGTTATTGCCTCGGACCGCGGCCTTGCCGGCGGTTTCAATACGACGGTGGAGCGCACGGCCGAAAAGCTCGCCGCTTCTTGGGCGAACGACGGCATCGAGTGCGAGATCATCGCGTGTGGGCGCAAACCGGCCACGTATTTCCGTGACCGCGCAGACGTCGTCATGCACTTTGAGGGCAACTCCTCTGAGCCCGATTTCAATCAGGCCCGCATGATCTCCTCTCATATCTGCGATGCGTATCGTGCCGGTGAGCTTGACCGTGTCGAGCTTGTCTACCACCACGCCAAGAACCGCGTGGATCAGGAGCTTCGCGTCGAGCATCTGTTGCCGCTCGACCCCGAGATGATCGCTATGGCCCACGGTCCGCGTAAGAACGAGACCGACGCCCCTAAGCGCATCTCGTCCACGTTCGAGTTCGTGCCCTCTCCCGAGCATGTTCTCGGCAAGCTTGTGCCGTCTTATATCCTGACGGTCATCTACCAGGCCCTGATCGATTCGGCGGCTGCCGAGCAGGGTGCACGCCGCAAGGCCATGCACTCCGCGACGGAAAACGCCACCGCGATCATCTCGACCCTTACCCGCACGTATAGTCGCGTGCGCCAGGCTTCGATCACGACCGAGATTAACGAGATCGTCGGCGGAGCCTCAGCATTGGAGGAACAGTAATGGCTAATAACACCGTAAAGCTTGCGGTCGAGGAAGCCACCAAGAAGACGACTGCCGGTGATGGTCGCATCGTGCGAATCATCGGCCCTGTCGTCGACGTCAAGTTTGACGGCGCGGTGCCCCCGATCTACAACGCGCTCACGGTCGAGGCCGAGACCCCGATCGGTCATCTGAGCACGATCCTCGAGGTCGAGAGCCAGCTTCCGGGCGGCGTCGTCCGCACGGTCGCCATGTCCTCGACCGACGGCCTGCAGCGCGGCCTCATCGCCACCGATACCGGTGAGCCCATGAAGATGCCGGTCGGCCCCAAGACGCTCGGCCGCATTTGGAACGTCATGGGCAAGCCCGTCGACGGCAAGCCCATGCCCGAGGTGGAGGAGTTCTACCCCATCCACCATGCAGCGCCCCGTTTCGACGAGCTCACCACCAAGACCGAGATCTTCGAGACCGGCATCAAGGCCGTTGACCTGCTCGAGCCCTACATCCGTGGCGGCAAAACGGGTCTGTTCGGCGGCGCCGGCGTCGGCAAGACCGTTTTGATTCAGGAGCTCATCAACAACCTCGCCCAGGAGCACGGCGGCACTTCGGTGTTCACCGGCGTCGGCGAGCGTACCCGCGAGGGCACCGACCTGTTCCTCGAGATGAGCGAGTCTGGCGTTATCGACAAGACCTGCTTGGTCTATGGTCAGATGAACGAGCCGCCCGGAGCGCGTCTGCGCATCGGTCTGGCCGGCCTTACCACCGCTGAGTATTTCCGTGATCGTGGCCAGGACGTTCTGCTGTTCATCGACAACATCTTCCGCTTCTCCCAGGCAGGTTCCGAGGTTTCCGCACTGCTGGGCCGTATGCCGTCCGCCGTTGGTTACCAGCCCACGCTGGCAACCGAGATGGGCGACCTCCAGGAGCGCATTACCTCGACCAAGACGGGTTCCATTACCTCCGTCCAGGCCGTCTACGTCCCTGCAGACGACCTGACCGACCCGGCGCCTGCCACGACGTTTACGCACCTCGACGCCACTACGGTCCTTTCGCGTAGCATTTCGTCGCTCGGTCTGTTCCCGGCTATCGACCCGCTCGCGTCTTCCTCCGACGCTCTCGATCCCTCGATCGTCGGCGAGGAGCACTACCGTGTCGCCGTCAAGGTCCAGGAGCTCCTGCAGGAGTACTCCGACCTTCAGGACATCATCGCCATTCTGGGTATGGACGAGCTGTCCGAGGAGCAGCGCCTTACGGTCAACCGTGCCCGTAAGATCCAGCAGTTCCTCTCCCAGTCCTTCCACGTTGCCGAGAAGTTCACCGGCAACCCCGGTGTCTACGTCCGCGTCGAGGATACCGTCCGCTCCTTCGCCGAGATTGTCGACGGCAAGGCCGATGACCTGCCCGAGCAGGCTTTCCGCTATGCTTCCACGATTGAGGACGTGCGCGAGCGCGCCCGCAAGATGGGGGAGAAGTAGGTTATGCGTATCCGCATCGTGTGCCCCGTGAGCTGCGCCTATGAGGGCGACGCTGCGTTTGTGTCGATTCCGTCCACGGATGGCGAGTTTGGCGTTCTGCCTGCTCACTCCAGCGAGATTTGCACGATCGACCGCGGTTACGTTCGCGTTTCCGATAAGGCCATGGGCACTGTCGACCACACGTTTGCCGTGGCCGGCGGCTATGCCCAGGTTGCGGACGATGTCGTGACCGTTCTCGCCGAGCGCGCTTGCGATTTGGCGACCGTCGATGCCGACAAGCTTAAAGCTGATATTCAAGGTTTTGAAGAGAAGCTGGGTAATTTGTCGGAGGATGATGCACGCCGCGCCTACCTCTATAATGAAATCGCATGGTGTAAGCTCAAGCTTGCCCAATAGTCAAACGATTTAGCGTTCGACCATTTGCGAACACATCATGCCCGGGATGGCCCAGCCACCCCGGGCATGCTTTTTGAAAGGGTAGACCTTGGATATTATCCGCGTTGAGGGTGGCCACGCCATCGGAGGCTCCGTGCCCGTTTCGGGCGCCAAGAACTCCGCGCTCAAACTCATGGCGGCAACGCTTCTGGCGCCGGGCAAGACGACGCTGCAGAACGTGCCCGATATTTCCGATGTCCACGTGATGGGCAAGGTGCTCAAAGGCATGGGCGCTACGATCGATGTTCTCGACGACCACACGCTCGAGATTGATACCTCTCAGGTCGATTCATGGGAGGCCCCCTACGAGCTCGTTGCCAAGATGCGCGCTTCCACCGCCGTCATGGGACCCCTGCTGGGCCGCTTCCATCGCGCCAAAATTGCCATGCCGGGCGGCTGCAACCTGGGTGCTCGCAAGATCGATATGCACATTCTTGGTCTTGAGGCCCTGGGCGTTGAGTTCGATACCGCCCACGGTTACATCAACGCTAATGCGCCCCAAGGTCTGCGCGGTACCACCGTCACGCTCGAGTTCGCCAGCGTCGGTGCGACCGAGAACCTCATCATGGCCTCTGTGCGCGCACAGGGCACCACGGTTATCGATAATGCCGCCCGCGAGCCCGAGATCGTCGATCTCGCTAACATGCTCAACGAGATGGGCGCCAAGATTGTCGGCGCCGGTACGCCCGTCGTGACTATCGAAGGCGTGGAAGAGCTCCATCCCGTTACCCATCGCGTGGTGGGCGACCGCATCGAGGCCGGTACCTTTATCGTTGCCGGTGCGTTGATGGCCGACGATCGCGGTGTCGACGTCACGGGTTTTTGCCCCATTCACTTGGGCATGGTGCTCAAGAAGATGGAGCTCATGGGTATCGACTGCGAGCGCGTCGAAGATGGCGTCCATGTGAACCGTGCCGAGCGTATCAAGCCGGTCGACATCCAGACGCTTCCGTTCCCCGGTTTCCCGACCGACATGCAGGCGCAGATTATGGTGCTCTCCGCCCTTGCCGACGGCAGTTCCGTTATTACCGAAAACATCTTCGAGAATCGCTTTATGTTTGCCTCTGAGCTGGTGCGCATGGGTGCCGACATTCGTATCGAGAGCCATCATGCCATGATTCATGGCGTCAAGGGCTTCTCGGGTGCACAGGTTACCTCGCCCGATCTGCGTGGCGGAGCGGCCCTCGTCGTAGCGGGCTTGATCGCCGACGGGACGACCGAGGTTTCGGCCATCCATCACATCAAGCGCGGCTACGAGCAGTTTGTCGAAAAGCTGCAGGCGCTCGGCGCGCATGTCGAGCATGCTACCGTCCCCGATCCCGCCATCTACTAATACAGGTTGCCTATGTTTAATAAAAATCCCCTCGCGGATACCACCGCCCGAAGACCCTCAACTGGTGCGCAGGCCAAGATCTACAGTCGCGATAACGTGGCTCGCTATTCCGAGCGCGCTCGTCAACGTCGTCGTAGCCACACGATTCGTCACGTCGCGCTCATTGTCGTGCTTGGCGTGCTGCTGAGTGCCACTACCGCTGCCGGCCTGTGGTTTGCCACCATTATGGGCAAGCTCGGCGATTCTAATGTCATTACCGACAATCTGCGTCGGGTTCTGGTTGACACCGATGAGGCAAAGGATCCGTTCTACGTGCTGCTTCTTGGCACCGACGGCCGTCCGGGCGAGGATACGTATCGTGCCGACTCGATTATCCTGGCACGCATCGACCCCACGCAAAAGCAGGCGACGCTCATTTCCGTTCCGCGCGACACCAAGGTCGAGTACAAGGGCGAGACCATGAAGATCAACGCCTGCCATACCGTTGGCGGCGCCGAGGCCATGGTCGAGGCGGTCAACGAGCTGTGCGGTGTTCAGATTTCCCACTATGCCGAGGTCAGCTTCGACGGTATGCAGGCGCTGATTGATTCGGTTGGCGGTATCGACATTAACGCAACCGATGATGTTGACGACCCCGAGCACCTGGATATTAAGATTACCGCTGGTCAGCAGCATATGGACGGCGCCACCGCCCTTACCTATGCCCGCTGCCGCTACACCTATGCCGACGGCGATTACACGCGCATGCGCCACCAGCGTCAGGTACTTGGCGCCCTTGCCAACCAGATTCTCAATAACTTCGATGCCACGAAGATCTTTGGCCTGGTTAATTCGCTGTCCGATATGCTCGTAACCGATATGAGCGTTCAGGATATCGTGGCTACGGTCAACGCCATGCGCGGTATGGATGTCGACGGTATCTACTCGGCCAACCTGCCCTCGTACGCCGACGACAGCACCATGATCGACGGTGTGAGCTACGTCTTTGTCTACGAGGACGAGCTCAAGGAAATGATGGAGCGCGTCGACGCCGGCAAGGACCCCAAGGGTCCCAACACCATGGGCCTTTCCGACGGTTCCAGCTCTACGATCGGCGACCTGAACAACAACACGTCTGACGACTACGCAAACGGTACCGCAACCTCATCGGTCAGCTCTGACGATTCCGATGACTCAAGCGATTCGAGCGATTCGGACTACTACGAAGAGCCCACCGGCGACGGCAACGGCTACGAAGCCAACTACTAGAGTTACGGCGTTTTACCAAACGCCGTAACGACTCGACGCTGCGCGGGCCGCATTTGGACAATCTGACGTTCAACTTCAAGGGCGCGACCAGAAGGTCAGCGCCCTTTCGCTTCACGTCACCTTGTCTCAAATGCGACCCGCTCGCTGTCGTTGCCAAAACATCGGCGTTGCCGGAACACTTGGCACTTGGGGACGTTCCTTTTGTACCGGCAGTTTGGGACACTCCTTGCGTTAAGAGGCTGGCGTGCGTCAACCTGTTCTCATTGCAGCAAAAAAAATCGCCCCGTTCTTGGTTGAGGACGGGGCGATTCGTCTTTTGGACTTGTGCAGCCAGGCTTATGCAAAGCGGGCGACGAGCTCCTGGAGCACGTCGGTCATCTTGACGAGCGAACTGACCGGGACGAACTCGTTGACGCCGTGGTAGCAATAGCCGCCGGTGGAAAGGTTGGGGCAGGGCAGACCGCGGAACGACAGCTGAGCGCCGTCGGTGCCGCCGCGAATCGGCAGCACTTGGGGCTCAACGCCGCAGGCAAGGTAGGCTTCCTTGGCAACATCAATAAGCTCGGGATAGTCACGAACGATCTCGGCCATATTTCGATACTGCTGCTTAATCTCGACCGTCACGCGCTCCTCACCCAGACGCTGGTTGAGCATCGAGGCGGCGGCATCAATAAGGTCGAGTTTCTGCTGGAACTTGGCGGCGTCATGGTCGCGGACGATATAGCGCGCTGTGGCGTGATCGACGGTCGCAGATACGCCCTCAAGGTGATAAAAGCCCTCGTAGCCTTCCGTATACTCCGGGCGCTGCACGTAGGGGAGCAACGCGTTGAAGTCGCAGAACAGATTGCCTGCGTTGACCATACGGCCCTTAGCGTCGCCCGGGTGGATGGACTGGCCCTCAAAGCGGACGGTCGCCTCGGCGGCGTTAAAGCACTCCCACTCCAGCTCGCCGATGGGGCCGCCGTCGACCGTGTAGGCGTACTTGCAGCCAAAGGCATCGATATCCAACAGCTCGGCTCCGTGGCCGATCTCCTCGTCAGGGCAGAAGCAAATGCCGAGTGCGGGATGGGGCAGAGAGGGGTCCTGAGCGATACGCGCGACAAGCGACATGATCTCGGCGACGCCTGCCTTGTCGTCCGCGCCCAGCAGCGTGGTGCCATCGCTGCAGACCAGGTCCTCACCCGCGAGGTCATTCAGGGCGGGAAGCTTGGCGGTACTCATGGCAACGGGCTTACCGTCAACCGTGCCGCAGACCAGGTCGCCGCCTTCGTAGTGTACGATGTGCGGCTTCACGCCGGCGCCCGGTGCAACTTCGGTGGTGTCGAGATGGGCGATCAGGCCCAGGGCGGGCTTGTCCTCAGCGCCCGCACTTGCGGGGATATGCGCGCAGACATAGGCGTGCTCGGTCACGTGGGCATCTTCCGCACCAAGCTCGCGCAGCTCTTCAGCCAGCACGTTGGCAAGGTCAAACTGAAAGGCGCTCGAGGGTACCTGGTCGCAGTTTGCATCCTCGGACTGCGTGTTGATCTGGACGTAGCGCAAAAAGCGTTCGAGGACATCGGGGCTCGTGGTGGTGTTTTCCATAAAGACCGCTCCAATCTTGGTCGTCGTGTGCAACAAGAACTCTAGCACGGTATGCCACGGCATACCACGACGCTTGGATGGGGTAGAATCAGCCATTGAATGCAGAAGGGACGGAAGATCATGGATACGACAAATAGCTCGCGCGAACTACATCTGACGGTGGCGAACGAAGACTACTTGGAGTGCATGGTTCGCATTGAAAGCGAAGAGGGGGAAACCAACGGCGTGCGATCGGTCGACATCGCGCAGCGCCTTGGCGTCTCCAAGGCATCGGTCAATAAAGCGGTTTCGGCGCTCAAGGCATCCGAGCTTGTCGAGCAATCGCACTACGGCAAGGTGATCCTGACCGATCGCGGCCGCGAGGTTGGTACGGCTATCTGGTACCGTCATCGCCTCATCCGCACGTTTTTGGTTCAGGAGCTCGGTGTCGAATTTGAGCGAGCCGATTCCGAGGCCTGCATGATGGAGCATGCGCTATCCGAGGACACGATGAGCCGCTGGCTCGCCTATCTCGAAAAGCAGGGAATCAGCGTCGAGGAATAGCGGGATATATATGGATACGAGTTATTACAACCGCTTTGGTGCCGAGGAACTTACGCGCCGCTTGTCGAGCGAGACCTTGTTGGCGCAGGGCCCCATGGGCAGTGTTCTGTTGAGTGAGTACGATGCCGCCGACATTCCACCGGCGTTTTGGAATCTGGCAGAGCCGCAGACCGTTTCTCGTATCCATCGCTTGTATGTCGCCGCCGGCGCGCAGGTGCTCATTACCAACACCTTTCAGGCATCAAGCTATGCCCTCAAACACGACCAGATTGCGCCGTCCGTGGCGGAGGTCAATCGCGGGGCCGTCGACGATGCCCGCCAGGCGCACCCTCAGCTGCTGCTGGGCTCGATGGGCCCGATCGGTATTGAGTGGTTTGCCGAGGACTCTGCCGAGTATCGTGAAATCCGAGGCATTGCGCGCGAACAGGCGCACGCCTTGCTCAATGCCGGCGTTGACGGTCTGCTGATCGAGACGGTGACGTCTATCCGTAATTTGCAGCCCATGCTTGCCGGCGCTCGAGATGCCGCCGACGGCATGCCTGTTCTGGTGAGTTTTGTCGTTGACGATAAAGGCGACCTGTTGGGCGATGGCCTCAACATCGAGGCAGCCGTTTTGTACGCCGAAAAACACGGCGCAAACTCGGTTGGTGTTAATTGCTGTTCGCTTGCGGCCGCGAACGCGGCGGTGCCCAGGATGGTTGCATCGGCGACTACTCCCGTCACGGTGCGTCCCAACGTGGGCGATCCGGTCCAGACTCAGGATGGCCCCGTATGGCACGAGAACCCCGAAGCTTTCGCGCGCGCATGCATCGAATGGAGACATGCCGGCGCCGCAATGGTGGGCAGTTGTTGTGGAACCACGGCAATCACTACGGCAGCGATGGCCGAGGCGCTCGATATATAAAGGGCAAAACCGCTCCATACGGGGCAGTTTTTTATTGCCTGCATGTCCTCGGCAGCATTTGCCCAAATGGTGAATGCTGGTGCCGGCAGGTTGCCGAGTGCATGTTGCGGGTATACCCCATGCGTACCATGATCCAAACACTGTGAGGTGTCTGCGCGTGTGCGCGATAATTCATTTTGGAACTGACGGTTGGCGCGCTCGCGTCGATGAGGACTTCACTGCCGATAACGTTGCCCGTATCGCCGATGCCGTCGGCGAGTTGTGGCAAAAGACCAATCCGGGCAAAACGGTATATATAGGGTTCGACACCCGGCCCCTGGCGCGCGAGTTCGCTGAGCTTGCGGCGGGCGTGCTAGCGGCGCACGGGCTAGACGCCGTGCTCGCTTCGCGACCTGTCCCGACCCCTGCCCTTACGTGGGCGGCGGCTTATGACGGTGAGGCGTGCGGCGCGCTCATGGTGACGGGGTCCCATCATCCGCAGGGCTATCTGTGCCTCAAGATTCGCATGGGTGACGGCTCGACCGCCAACCAGGATGTCATCGAAGAGCTCGAAGAGACCATGGCTCCCGAGCCAATGGGGATCGAGGGGCAATATCGCACCGCGGATATCATTCCTGACTATATGCAGGCGGTGGCATCGTTTGTCGATGCCGAAGCCATCCGCGCCGCGCACCTGCGCGTGGTTGTCGATCCCATGGGCGGCGCAGCCCAGGGCTATCTAGCCGACTTGCTGCGCGAGCTTGGCGTTGAGGTGCACGAGATTCACGCCGGGCAGGCGTCTGACCAAGAAGATATCTGCCCCGACCCCGTTGAACCGTGGGTGGACGCTTGCGAGCGCACGGTTATCGAGGACGGAGCTTGCGCTGGCCTGGTGACCGACGGCGACGCCGACCGTATCGGCGCGGTTGACGAGCGCGGCAGATATATACATCCGCATCAGATCATGGCGCTCGTTTTGGGCGACTTGGTTCAATTTCGTAATTTGGAGGGGCGCGTCGTCGTCAATCTTTCATGCTCGACGCTCGTGCGTCGCATTGCCGAGGCGCTTGGCTGCCGCGTGACCGTCAAGCCAGTCGGTTTCAAATATATAGCGGCAGAGATGAAGAAGGGCGGCGTCCTCATGGGCGGCGAAGAAGCCGGTGGTATCGGCATCGCCGCGCATATGCCCGAGCGCGATGGAATCCTCGCCTGTCTGATTCTGTGTGAGCTTATGGCTAAGACGGACGCGCCTTTGGGCGTTCTGGTCGACCAACTCGAGGACAGTTTTGGTAAGACGAGTTACGGTCGACGGGATTTGCGCCTTGAGGCCGAAGATGCCGAAACGTTACGAACCCTGCTGCCGGGCGTAAACCCCAAGTCGATTTGTGGCAAGGTGCCGCAAAACGTTAGTCATATGGATGGCTTGCGTTTGGCATTCGAGGATGACACGTGGCTGCTGGTCCGTCCTAGCGGGACCGAACCAGTGGTGCGCGTCTACGCCGAGGGGTTCTCGGTGGAAGAACGTGATGAGTTGCTCGATGCTGGCTGTGCTTTAGCTAGGGGGACGTATCCGCTTTAACCATGAGACTGCCTTATATAAAGAGATGCTCGGCGAGCGGTAGGTAACGGCTGGCAAACGTTAGTCGGATTCCAAACTGTGTAGGAAATGTGTACGACCAGATTCCCGCCCACGGCGCCCCTCCGGTCTGGCAATATATCTCCTTGCCGCGCGGCCCGGTGGAACCGGATCAGCCGCGCAGGCGTGCACCTTGAGAACCGGATACTGCGAGGATGGACACATTGAGTGTCGCATCCGG
>DBFRVO010000011.1:0-39532 GCA_048503295.1 Collinsella aerofaciens
GTGGAGTGGGTATGATGAATTGGACACCTAGTTAAGAGCGAAAGGTGTTCAAGATGACCCAAAGAAGAAAGCGATACGACAGGCAGTTCAAGGTCTCGGCGGCAAAGGTGGTCCTGTCCGGGGAAATGACGGTCAAAGGCCTATCGGAGGAACTCGGCATAAAGGATTCGACGCTGAGAAGATGGGCCCGCGAATACGAGGAGATGGGAGACGGCGCGTTCCCCGGAAACGGCTCCCCGAAGATCAACAAGGACTACGAGATCGTGAAGCTCAAGAAGAAGGTCGAGGAGCTCGAGCGCGAGAACGAGATACTAAAAAATTTCCGGGCCTTCTTGAGTCAAGACCATGCGTGAGGTTCGAGTTCCTCAAAGAGCATAGGGGCGAGATCGGCCCCATCAAGAAGGCATGCGGGCTGATGAAAGTCTCGAAATCCGGTTTCTACGAGTATCTCGGCCGGAAGAAGTCCGACGCCCAGATAGAGCGGGAGGCGATCGAAGGTTTCGTCGCCGAGGCCTTCGAGCGGCACAAGGGCCGTTACGGCTACCGGCGCATCAACCGCGAACTGCGAAAAAGCGGCATCGTCGTGAGCGAGAAGCGCGTGCTCCGCATCATGCAGAAGCTCGGACTTGCCGGAAAGGGCGCGACCCGAAAACACCGCATCCAGAAGAAGGTCGAGCCGGGAGACCCTCGGTTGAACCTGGTAGAGCGCGCTTTCACCGTGGGCGAGCGCAACAGGCTTTGGGTGGGCGACATCACCTACACACCCACAAGAGAAGGGTGGCTCTATCTCGCAGCCGTGATAGACGCCTTCTCCCGCAAGGTCGTGGGCTGGTCAATGTCCGAGCGCATCACCGAGAAGGTCGCGATCGACGCGATGGAGCAGGCGGTCGGCAGGGAGGGTCCGCCAGATGACGGCAGCCTCGTCTTCCATGACGATCGGGGCGCGCAGTACACCTCCCGTTCCTTCCAGCGGTGTCTGGACTCGCATGGCATAGCCCAGTCGGTATCAAGGCCCGGCACGCCGCTGGACAACGCGGTGGCCGAGTCGTTCTTCAAGACGCTGAAAAGGGAATTGGTGAAAGAGAGGAGCTATGGGACGAGGGACGAGGCCAAGCAGGACATCTTCAAGTACATAGAGCTCTATTACAATAGGGTGCGCATGCATTCCACCCTGGGCTACATGTCTCCAGTGGAATACGAGCGGCAATACGCTTGAGGATCCTTAAAAGAAAGTCCAGTTTATCCTTCCCACTCCAATACGCCAAACGACAACGTGGCCAAGTAATTGACAGCAGGCCAATGCGCAGGTTGAGCGTTAAAGACAAACAAGCACACCGGAAGTGCGATCGCAAGCGACAAGAGGCTTGCAGGATTAGTCACCACCGATCCGTACACGCTGGAAGCGAAAGCGCTCAAAAGGAGCACGTCCTTTTGAGCCACAAAGTAGCAAACGTACACAGCAACGTACGAAAGAACGGGCAGCGCCAAAACCCTCGCATCCGCCCCGCCGCGATAATGCCACTTAAACCAACACGTCACGCACGCGATCACGACCGTCTGACCCGTCAGGGAGGAAACAAAGCCGCCAATTGTCGAATACGGCACAACGGGCAAGACGCCATATAGCACGATCAGCAGCATGCAGAGCTCGCCCAGCCGCCGGCTCGTCAGGGCACGCAACCCGTCGAACAGATAGGGCGCCACAAGAATCAGCAGAATATACACCGTAGGAAACCACCACAGCGAGGCGAGCGGGGCAAAGACGGCAGCCATCAGCTCTTCAGCTTGCAGACCATCCCCCGCCTTAAACACACCGAAGAACAGGACGAGCGGCACACTGTAAAAGAGCATTTGTCCCAGCAGGGTCCAAGCCCTTCGAAGCTGACCCTTAAGTGTCAGTTGCGCGTCGGCCAGATACCACACCGTGATGATAAAAAACACGGCAACGGCAATACGCCCCGAGGGATACAGCACGCCGTGCAGCACCATGCGCGTAAGTGTTCCCGGAAAAACAGAAATGGGCTCAGCATTATGAATCACGAAATGATGAGCCACTATGAACCACATCGAGATGATGCGCAGAAGCTCAACCTTTGAATTGCGCCCTTTTGATCGTCCCAAACTCTCCCCCATCACCGTGCAACTTTTATAAGTCGCTAACGTGTCCTGCATACTAACAATTTAGCCAATTACACATGGAGGGCAAGTTGTGTCACGAATAGTGGCGTAAGCCCCTCCAGGGCCGTCGTCGACCGATATCCTACGCGACCTTACCAAGCTTGTCCATGAAGGCAACCCCCACGAGCGTCGGGGCACGTCCGACGGCCCCTTCCCCCGCCGCCGGCAGCCCGGGCGACTCGTAGCCCTTCCGCAGACTGCGGACGTCCATGAGGTTCTGCGCGTACGGCAACGCGTCGCTCTGGTCGAGGCAGACGGCCCCGACGAGCCCGACCAGTGACTCGACGGACGGGAAGACCGACACCGCCTTGGTGCGCCGCTCGACCCCGGCGTTGGCGCGCTCCCGGACGTCGTCGGTGCGCATCCATTTGCGGCGCTCGCGGGGGAAGCCCAGGTACGTGAGCTCGAAGGGGTGCCGCCTTCTCAAGCAGATTGGCCACGTCGCGGTCCTCGGCAGCCAGCAGTTCGACGGCGCGGGTGTACCCGGCGCGCACCAGTTCGAGGTCGACCTCGGCGAAGTAAATCTCAACCGCGCCATCCTGCTCACCCTCCAAGCCGGTCACAAACCGGTGCTCATATGCGGTTTAGTGCGTTATTCCTTGTGTTCAACGACGCGTACGTAAATGCGAATAAACCTCGTCGCAAAGGCTGCCACAACAATGAAGAAGTGCAAGATGATGGCAAAGCATACAAAGCTGTATGCCCTATGTACCCACCAGGGAAAACTGAACGGGTATTTAAAGTCTGGGAGCAGAAACGCAATCGTTCCGACTATGCCAACGAAAATCAGCCAGATGCAAAGGCAGAACAACTCGTCCGCAGAGCGTTCATCATTTTCGACGGTTGTCTTGTCCCGCCTCATGATGGACGTTCTTGCCTCGAACAGAAGAGCGGCGACCGTGCACATCAGGCCCGCGATAATGGAGATGAACGAAATCGCGTTGGAACCCTCGTCTACTTCCACACCAATAAGAGCCAAGATTAATGCCACGATCAAAGGAGCGCCAAGCTGAACAAATGCCCGTCCAAAGTCAACTCGTTGCTTACCGTCTGACCTTCTGTAACAGAGCGTTTCGAGATACCGCCCAAACATATTCATAGGCTACTCACCGATGCGCTTGAGTATCTCGTCAGCGTGGAAAAAGCAGCGCTGTATGAACTCATCATCGCTGATCTCGGGGTCTCCATTCTCGCTGAGCGTGCGCAGGAAGTGGGGCAGCACCTCTTTATCGAAGTCGACCTTCTTGGTTCGGTCATCGTTTCCAACGACGGTGGCCAACAGCTTGCTCTCGCCCTCGCCATCAAGTTCGGGGATGCCAAACACGGTATCGAGGATATTGGCCTCATCCTTGGCTTCACGAAGCTGTAAGCACTTCTGAATTGGAAAGCTGCGCCCTGTATCTGGCTTGAATTCCAGATTGAAAGAACCTACTGTCGTGCCGAGGGCGTCATACGCCTTCTTCGGGAGGCGATGTGCGCGAACCTCAATGCTTTTGACGGCTTTGATATGCTCTAGCCAATCGGTTCCCTCGCACACACATTCACTTTTGAGCTTGATGGAGGGGCACTGCTTTGCGAACCAGCGGCTAAAGAGGTCGAGCAGTCTTTTACCGGCTGCTCCACGCAGACAGTGCTCGGAAAAGAGAAGTGCGTTTCGTTCTCGCTCTGGCACGTAGAGAAGGACTCGGGTATGTCCCGTCGCGGCATCCTCCTCGTTGATGTGCTGGGCTGGTCGCGAGCTATCTGGCCTATAGAGGTCGCCTTCTTCTCCGCGCTTGCCGGAGTTTGTATCGATGAATAGCGAGTATTTGTCTGGTCGAGAGACCTTCTTCACGACCACGCAGTCGTCGGATCCAGGCTCCATCAGCGGTATGGCGTTGGGCTCCTTCCTCCAGGCATCAAAGAGGTCAAGAAGGTTCTTGCCATCTAGGTCTGCTGGCGAGAACTGTTCGGGGTTCCCCGAGCGGTCGTATTTCTTCTGAAATGTGAGCCTCCTCACAGAGAGGGAGCGCTTTGGCATGCCTAGTCCTCCAAATCCTGCACGAACCGTACATCACCGAAACCCATACTTCGACTACTCCCCGCCATGCAGCTCGCGATACACCTCGTGCACGAAGATGGGGAGTACAGTGGAAATCCTGGACCGTGTTCCTACGCTACAAAACCTAGGTTTCTTCGGTACTGCATCGGACTCTTATAGCCCAGGTCGCTCTTGCGGCGCCCGTCGCGATACCAGACCAGATAGGCGTCCAGCATCTCAATGAACTCCCCCATGCTAGCATCGTTCCAGCCCCTTCCGTAGAAGAACTCCACCTTCAGCCTGCCGAAGAAGCCCTCCGCCCTTGAATTGTCAGGTGTGCCTCCTCTCCTCGGCATCGAGCGCACGATGCAGTGCTCGTCGCAGATGCCAATCCAGCCTGACCACCGGTACTCAACTGCCACGACAACGCCGTTACGGAGTCCTTCTTTGCGATGCTGAAAATGAAATATACCACCGCAGGGTCTTCACCACCAGAAGCGCCGCGAAGAACGCGGTGATCGAGCTCATCAAGGTCTACTACAACCGGAAAAGGCCGCATTCGACCACCGAGTGAAGATAGATTGGCCCTGCCGTCCGCGATAGCTCCGCGGACGGCAGGGCCATTTGCCGCCTGGCAATGTTCAATTCATATTAAAAAAGGGAGGAGCCGACTGATCGACTCCTCCCACGGCGTTTCGCCGCTTCTTGTTGTTTATTCTAGCACAAGGGAGAAACGTCACCGTTTGCGCCCGTAGCCATCAATGAACCCCTCAATAAATCTGTATTTCTGCCGATCACCGCTTCCGACGATCATCATGTACGTGTCCACCCCGACAGCGCTCTCCAGCTTCTCCAGCTCCCGAAGGCATTTCCGAAGAAATTCTCTGGAACGCTTCTTCTGATGCGTTAGTAAGGTCAATAGATAGGCCAGGAGAACGATGTAGTCGACTATGGAATTGAAATTCAACCTGTATCCGATAGAAAGGTCCTCATCGAGAAGCTCGCCGACCGCGGCCAGGTTTCTGTCGGGATTGGTGTACTTGACCGATTGGCTGAACCTCGAATCGAACACCGCCCCGTTGTGGGCGACCGCGTTCCTTAAGGGGCGAATCGTCTCGACGATGTCGACGACGATGCCGGGGTTCGCATGTGAGAAACCTAGGTCGCTTGCGATCTCGGCGAGGGTTTCATCGGGAAGGCTCCTGCATACGCTTGTGAGATCCCCGAGGGTCATCACCTCGAAAATGCTCCAAACGGGCGCGTCGTCGTCGCGATCGACATAGTGCTTCACGAGATCGTTTTTGTAACTCCGTCTCACGATGTTCTGAAGCTGGCTCTTGAGCTTGAGCTTTTCCCTCATCTGCCCGCTCACGACCCTTCCGCCGGCATCCCTGCATGTCCGGAGGCCGCGCCTTAAGAAGGTCGCCAGCCCGGGGTCCTCTATGTTCTCAAGTATCCTGGCCAGGACTATGTTTTTAACCGCAGTTTCGATGAACATTATTTCCGGGTAGATTGCCGCCTTGATGGCGGAATCGAACCCGTATATGTCCATGAGGGCATCGAACGAAGGGAGGGGTATAGCGTTTTTGGGCTTTCGGACAAACCGGAAGCCTTTATAGCCATGGAAATAGCCCATGTTTCTCAGCAGTATCTTTCTGTCGCTCCCCCGCAAATCCTCCATGCCGTGATTCGTCCTCATGTGCTTCATGAGGGAATTGATGCTCATGCCCTTCTTCATCGAACCTCCTTTGGCCTCCTTCAAGGAATTTATATCCCCGCCTGCTTCGGCGGGGCGAGTCTGTCGTTGGTGACGGCCTATTTCGCCGCCTATCTCCGAGACCGGGTATGCCGGTAGGAGAAGGATGATCCTATCCATATGGCCACCCACTGCCTCGTGAAACCGCGGCCCGGATTGTCATGGACTTCGGAGAGTAGGGCAGAGGACGACACGCGCCGCGTCCGGCTATAATTATATCAGAAATACGTACGCATGTTCGTGTTTCGTGGTATACTGTCTTTACCGAACAAGACAGGGTGAAAGTCGCTTCGGAGGCCCCCAATGGTACGAAGCGCCGGCGCCGTGAACCCCCGCTGCCCCGACCCTGGCTTAGCTGGCGCTCGCGACGTCAGCTGACCGGCGGGATGCCGGTTGGCACCATATACAACAGACACGGTGGAAGCGCTCTATTCCTAAAGAGCAAGCTTGTCCACGTCGAACTTATCAAAGGGGGCATGCGCTATGCGCACTGCGACCGAAATCCAACAAATCGCTTTGTACGAGAATCCCGACCACACCGTCCACTTGGACGTGCGCGTCGACGGTGATACGGTCTGGCTGACCCAGCAGCAGATGGCGACGTTGTTCGGGCGCGGAGTGCCGACTATTTCCAAGCACATTCATTCCGCAGCAAAGGAAGAGCTTGCCGGAATTCGAACTATTTCATTTTTTGAAATAGTTCGTTTGGAGGGAACAAGAACGGTAAAACGTCAGGTCGAGCACTACAACCTCGACATGATCATCTCAGTTGGCTACCGTGTGAAGTCCCAGCAGGGCGTGTACTTCCGCCGGTGGGCAAATGGCGTGCTCAAGCAGCACCTCCTGCAGGGTTACTCCATCAACCAAAAAAGGCTCGAGGCGCTTGGAACGGTCTTCAAGGTCCTCGAGCGATCAAGCGCGCCGGAGCTCTCCGGCGCGGCCGAGGTGCTGCGGAAGTACCTTCCGAGCCTTACCCTGCTCGACGAATACGATACGGGAAGGATGAAGGCGCCACAGGGTAACGAGCCCAACTGGGAGCTCGATTATACCGAAGCCCTCGAAGTCGTCCGCAGTCTACCGTTCTATTCGTCGTCCACCCTGTTCGGACGAGAGCGGGACAACCAGTTCGCCGGAATCATCAGCACTCTCTATCAAGGCTTTGGCGACCAAGACCTATATCCCTCCGTTCAAGCGAAGGCCGCCAACCTTCTCTACCTCGTAGTGAAGGACCATCCGTTCTTGGATGGCAACAAGCGCTCCGCGGCGGCGCTCTTCATACACTTCCTCGATAAGAACGGAGTCCTCAGAGACGGAGAGAGACTCCGCGTGGAGGGCAACGCGCTGGCGGCGATGACGCTCATGGTCGCCCTCTCCGATCCAAGCGAGAAGGACTCGATGGTTGCGCTAGTGGAGAATTTCATCGCGTAGCGCCTTCGCCCGAACACCAGAATCGACATTCCTTCCTATGGCAGGTGCAAGTTGGCGCGCTGCCAAATGGAGTAACCGACCAGTTGCACCAGATAGTCATAGCCCTTAGTGTCCTTAGCGGCTCTCGACAGCAGTTAAACCATTGTCTAAAGCGAGAAGTACTCGCTTTCGGAGGACAAGTTAGGCCCCAGCCACGGATCACCCATCAAGAAAAACCCCGGCCAGCGCTGCATGAACAGTGCCTGTTCGCGTTTCCAACGGCGTAGCTTTTCCTCGCTGGCCTCTTCCCTGCCGCGCGAGGTGAACTCGTAGTGGTACAGCTCGGCATAGGGCGTAAAGATGGTGCGGTAGCCGACCTCCCACACGCGAAGGCAAAAGTCAGCGTCGTTAAAACCGACGGCGAATTCCTCGTTATAACCGCCAACCTGCTCAAATACGTCGCGTCGGACCATCTGGCAGGCACCCGTTACGGCGCTAAAGTTGCCCGGGCGCACAGCGCGGGCAAGATAGCCCTCGCGTTTTGCCGAGAAGTCCTGGTTGGCATGGGCAAGTGCGCCACGCACGCCAACCAAAATGCCGGCATGCTGCACCAGATGATCGGCAAAGTAGAGTTTGGCGCCCACCACGCCCGCATCGGGACGCTGCAGATAGCCCATCATCTCTTCGATAAAGTCGGGGCTTATGACCTCGGTATCGTTGTTGAGCAGCAGCAGATAATCGCCCTTGGCGTGCTCAACGCCAAAGTTGATGATCTGGGAGTAATTGAACTCACCCGGCCAGTACACAACGCGCGCGATGCCCTTGCCTTCGGATGCTGCAGCCACGCGCTCTGGCAGGGTTTCGTAATACGCAAACGTCTCCGGGGCTTCGCTGTTGTTCTCCACCAAGACGATCTCGTAATTGGCATACGTTGCCTTCTGAGCGATCGACATCACGCAGGCATCGAGCGTCTCAACGTGATCCTTGGTGGGAATCACAATGCTCACCAGCGGCGCAGACTCCGGCAGCGCATAACGCATGTGATAGACAAACGGCGTCTCGGTCTCCTCGACCGTTCCGTGAACGCTCAACGAATCAAAGTGACGCTGCAGCGCCAAACGACCAGCTTCAACGGCATACGGCTTGCTATCTGCAGAGCCATCGGCGGTCGACCCCGGATGCACGCGCCAGTGATACAACACGTGCGCAATATGCTCAAATCGTGCGCCCGATGCAAGGCAGCGAAGGGTCAAATCATAATCCTGGGCGCCCGCGACATCTTCCGGCGACATGCCAATGCGATCGATAAGCGCCTTCTCCACCATCAGAAAATGCGTCACGCAGTTATGGCTATAGAGCAGGTCGACGTTGAGTTGCGTCTTAAAGACCGGCTGACCCCACTCCCCCGTTTTCTGGAACATGTCCTCGTCACAGAACAGGACCTGCGGGCGCTCTCCCTCTGCCGCTTTGTTCAATGCGGCGACATAGTGGAACAACGCATCCGGTTCCAGAATGTCATCATGGTCTAAGAATGCGATGTAGTCGCCCGACGCTTGTTGAATACCAGCGTTGGTGTTGAGCACAATGCCGCCGTTGCCGGGCAGTTCGATGCGACGAACGCGCTCGTCGTTGGCGGCAGCCGCAAGATGGGCCACCGCATCCCATTCGGGAGAGGCGTCCATAAGTAGCAATTCCCAGTTTCCGTAGCTCTGGGATAGCACAGAGTCCAGCAACTCGCGCAGGTAGACCCGATCGGTCTTATAGCACGGCACCACAATGCTCACGAGCGGTCGGTAGGCAAAAGCCGCCAAAGCAACGTGCTGGCACGCCAGGTCGCCCGGCTTCGCGCGATGCTGCTCAAACCAACGTCGATAAGCAGCGTCGTCCGCACGTGCATCCTTCATGCGATTCCAGCTGTCGTCGACCATGCCGTTGTACAGACGACCATCCATGGCGCAAAATCCGCTCTGGATTAGGCCCGTGGTATCAGCCGCAATCGCGACAAAATCGCGTATATCCTCGGGCATCTGCACGCTCAGATACGTTTTATTGACGCGACATCCGCTCTGTTGGAGAACATCGACCTGCGACTCAAACACATGCACGGTGGCATCAATCGCATTCATGTGCGTATCGAAGATCTGGAGCTCAGGGGCGCACTGGGGATCTCCCGCCCACTTGACCTCATAGCGCCAGACGACGCCCTCATCTGCCGGTAAATAACGAACGGCATCGATCTCGTAGCGACCGCAGCACTCGCCGCGCTGCGCATCGCGAACGAGCGCGCACATCGCAGGCTTCGCTTTGTAGTTAATCTTAGATTCCAGCTTGGCAATACGACTATCAAGGCGAATGGAGCCCAGCCTTTTGTCGCCGGACGCAAATGAGACATCAACTGTAGAGCCGTCCATAAACGGGAGCGCCAAGACGACGAGCTCGCGCTCATAATCGGCAACGGAGGGACAAAGCGCAAGCACGCGGCCATGATCGACCGGCAGTGTCAAAGACGGAACGCTTGCATCATTGGTCGTCGCGTGGGCAAAATCTTGAAAGCCCTCACGCTCAATAAGCCCCGCGATATCCTGGCCAGCAAAACGAAGCAGCACAAACAGACGGCCCTGGCTGCGGCAAAGCGCCAAACGCTTGATACTCATCTACACTTCTCGCCTTCCCAGAGCGTTCGCAGCCATGCGCTTGCACGCGCCCAAGCGCCCAAACCTCAAGACGTCGTAATTGAACATGAGCTTTTTGCACAAACGAGCCACAGGAGCCTTACCGGCAAGCGCCGCACGTACCATGGCGGCAACAGAAGGATTGCATTGCGCAAGCGCAGCATCGCTGCCCACGGCAGAACCGTCAATCGCCTCGGCAACGGCAGAGAACACCTTGCCGCAGCCCGAGCCCAGGAGCCTCAGCGCATCGTACAGCACCAGATCACACAGGAAGTACGCCAGGTCATCGGCATGCCGGGCATCGAGCCCATCACGGCGCCAATCGGCCAGCACCGCTGAGTAGATCTTCACGTGCTCCAGCAAACGCGTCTCATCGTCATAGCGCATGGTGTCCATGAGCGAGCCCTTGCGTGCCACGCGATAGTCGTACAGCTTGTTCGAGATAAGCGCAGTCTTGCGCGAACGACCATAGACGGCAAAATCAAAGACCTGATCCTCGCCATACTTAACGGTTTCATCGAACACGATCCCGTTGCCAAGCAAAAAAGCGCGCTTACAAGCGGTGCGCCATGCAAAGGGGCGAGACGCTTCCTTAAACAGCAGGTCGGAGCTATAGCCCTCAAACGAAACGTCGCGTGGGCTCAGCACATAGTTAAGCCACGGATACCCCGCCTCCAACGGATACGGGTTTGCGCCAAAGGTCAAAACGTCGCAGTCCTCACGCTCAAAGGCATCGACGATTACACGGCACGCATCGGACGTAAAGCGGTCGTCAGAATCCAAGAACGCGACGATAGGCGCCGTGGACGCAGCGATACCCGCGTTACGGGCGCTCGACAAACCACCGTTGGGTTTATCAATCAGCGTAAAGCGCGCGTCCTTTTCGCAATAGGCAGCGGCGATATCGCGCGAGCCATCCGGCGAGCCATCGTTAACCAGCACACCTTCCCAATCGGGCATATCCTGCGCGAGCAGGGAGTCCAGGCACCATGCCAGGCACTCCTCCACCTTGTAGATGGGAACGACGATGGAAATCTTAGGGGTAGCCATAATCACGCGCTCCTACTGTGCCGCCGGCACGTCGTCGGGATGCGGGTTATCGCCGTAGGCGCGCTGATACGTCAGCACGCGCCAAACCAGCGGCAGGCCGCCGATCTTAAAGTAGTGCTTAAACGTATTGAGCTTGCCCGGCTTCTTAAAATCAAAGCGCGAATCGATATAGGCACGGGGCGATTTGACCATCAAACGCAGATCGGTCTCGCCGCGCGGGTCGAAGAGCGACAGGTCAAAGCGACCGGCATCCCAGTCGGCCTTGAGCTCGGGAGAGGCCTTCTTCCAAAACTGCCCACGCAGCTCATCGACCAGGCGCTCGTCATTCCAACGGTACGTATCGACCTTCATGCGCATTAAAATGCCCTGGAGCTGAGCCTTGAGCTCGGGGCGCTCTTCCAAAAAGCGCTGCATCTCGGCATATTCGTCGCAAACGCAAAACACCTTGTTGGGCGAATTAACGGAGCTCTTCTCGTTATCCTGACGATAGCACAAAATGGGGTCCGCAATAAACGCGGCACGTTCGGCACAAGCCCAAACCTTAAAGTTAAAGCCTGCGTCCTGATACGAGGCACCCGGCGTGGGAAGGAACCGAATCTGATTGTCGTTGAGGAACTCGCGCCGATAGATAGCCGACCAAATGGAAGGTTTGCGGTAGAAGATGCCCGGGCGGTCGACGGGGCGATACGCGGCGCCCGTCATATGCTCGTCGATAATCCCAAACAGTTCACGGCGCTCGCTGGGAGTGGACCAATACAGGTAAAAGTCGCCCTTTACCACATCGGCATGCTCAGCATCGGCCTTGGCGACCAGCTTTTGGAGCGAATCCTCAAACATAAAGTCGTCGGACTCAAGGATGCCCACGTACTCACCGCGCGCCATCTCCAGGCCGCGGTTCATCGAGTCGCCGTAGCCGCTGTTGGCTTTGTCGATCATCTTTACACGGGGGTCGCGCTCCATGTACTCGCGGATGATATCCGGCGAGCTATCGGTGGAGCCGTCGTTGATGCAGATGATCTCGATGTCCTTGAGCGTCTGCGCCACGGCGGAATCGAGGCACTCGCGCAGGTAGCGTTCGACATTGCAGATGGGAACAAGCAGCGAAACTTTAGGGGTATCAGAGTTCTGCAAGAGAACCTCCTGTTGAATAGCGTGTAACAGGGTTATTTTAGCAGCCGGGTTGCGGCGGGCGGCAGCGCTTGGAATTAGATAAAGCGCTTCAGGCAGGCTTTGAGACCGCGAGTCGAAAGATAGAACAGCGTGGCGTCTGCCATCGAAACGCCCGAGGTCGCTGCAACGAGCTTGTGAGCAACACGGCGAACGGCGCCCTTAGCAGGCATATCCGCCCACTCCGTTCCCAAAAACGTCGTGAGGTCCATGTTGACGCGAGCCGCCACGCGATGGAAGTCATCGGAATCCAAGCGCGCCAAATCAAACACGATAAGGTCCAAGAACCAGGTGATCAGCTCGCCGGGACACGGGTCCAAAAGACCGTAGGCCGCCCAGTCCTCCAAGACCTCCTCGAGCATCCTCATGTGGGCGTCAAGCTTTTTGGCGCGAGCCTCGGCACTGTTGAACTCGTGCGTCGCCGATTCGCTCTCCATCACGTAGTGGTAGAACTTGTCCGGCATGACGACGGTCTTGCGGGCAAGCGCATAAGCCGCAAATTGGAAGACGACGTCCTCGCCCAAAGCCAAACCGGGGGCGAAGCGAATGCCTTTGCGATTGAGCAGCTCGCGCGAAAAGGCCGCACGGCAGGCATAGGGCTGCGCATTCGAATGGAACAGCAGTTGGGGATCACGGGCGCCAAAGGTACCAGCTTTGGGGCTCATGAGTTGCTGGACGCGTTTGGGGGCAGCATCGGCAGGCTCGCAGACGCCACCAAAAACGGCGACCTCGGCATCTGCAGACTCCATGGCATGCAGCACGCGCTCGACCGTCTGGGCATCGATGTAATCGTCGGCGTCCACAAAAAAGACGGTCTCGCCCTCGGCGGCATCGATACCGGCATTTCGAGCACACGAGACGCCCGCGTTTTCCTGGTCAATCACCAGTACGCGATCGTCGGCCTGCGCAATCTGGCGCAACACGTTCAACGAATCATCAGTCGAACCGTCGTTGACGCAGACAACCTGAATCGAGCACTCGGACTGGGCCAACAGCGAATCGACGCACCGCTGAATGGAGCGCGCAGAGTTGTAAACGGGAACGACAATGGTAGCTTTAGGACACGAGGCCTCTCCCATGCCGACCTACCCCCTCAGCGATTCGAAGAGGAAGGCAGCGACCACGCCTGGACCTCCAACCGAGGCGTAATACTTAGCACGCCCCAAGGCACCATCCGTCGCAAAACTCGGATGCTCGTCAACCCAGCCCTCAGGATCTTTGAGGATGGCAGCGAGATTTGCGCGCTTCCACGGCTTGAGGTCATCAAGCGAAAAGTCCCCGGCGTCCAAGGCCGCTTGGAACTCCTTGGCCATCTGAACCAGGAACTCCTTATAGAACTTGGGCGCCAGGCGCACGTAGTTCCACATGTACGAATCGTACTTAATGAGCTGGTTGAACTTGAGCATGCGCGCGACATCGCCGCTTGCGTGGCCGCGGGCATAATCCTCTCGAATCCAACGCTCAATCTCGGCATACTCGGTATTGACGCAAAAGACCTTAGCCGAAGAATTGACCGAGGAATTCTCGTTGTCCTGGCGATACGACAACACGGCATCATGCAGGTAAACAGCCTTATCGGCGCACGCGATCACCTTAAAGGCAAATGACGTGTCCTGAAAGGATGCCCCCGGAGTCGGCAGGAACGTAATGCCGTTGCGCTCAAGAAAATCGCGACGGTACACGGCCGACCAAATCGACGGCTTTTGCTTAAAGAACTGCGTCGTATCGCTCGGGTGCACCGGCTTGCCACAGTCCTTGGCTTTAAACATCTCGTGCAGCGAACGGCGCTCCTCGGGCTTAGACCAGCAGAAATCAAAGTTCGCCTTCGCAAAGTCGGCATTATTGCTATCGGCGGCCGAGACAAGCTTTTCGAGAGCGTCGGACGCCATAAAGTCATCGGACTCCAAGATGCCCACGTACTTGCCACGCGCCATCTCCAGACCGTGGTTCATCGAGTCGCCGTAGCCGCTGTTGGCCTTGTCGATCATCTTGACGCGCCTATCGCGCTCCATATACTCGCGGATAATCGCCGGCGAGTTGTCGGTCGACCCGTCGTTAATGCAGATGATCTCAATATCCTTGAGCGTCTGCGCCAGGGCGGAATCGAGGCACTCGCGCAGGTAGCGCTGAACATTGTAAATGGGAATAAGCAGCGACAGAACAGGGCTGCCAGAGGTGTTAGTAGACAAATGTGCTCCTTAGGAAATACCTGTCGTTTCATGGTATCAAAGGGTCAGCGCGCCAGCGGGCGTTTATATAATCTATGGAGCCTCTTGCGGGCAAAGCAGCCCCACGTCATGCGGCGGGCCCATGGCAGGTTCCTGCGTTTTATTCAAAGCTTGCCGTCAAGGTGCGCCGAGCCTTTACAATAGGACAGTCCCAAGGACGTATTCGATAGCTTCCGTGCAGCGCATGCGCGCCGCGCGTGAAAGGATATATTGCCCCATGCCTTCAACCCTTCCCGCCCCCATCGACAAGCTCGCCATCGTCGTCGTTACGTACAAGCGCCAGGAACTCCTGGCCAACTTGTTCGATTCCATGACCGAGCTCACGGCAACGCCCTGGCGCATCGTGATTGTCGATAACGAGAACTCGCGCGAGACCGAGACCATGTGCACCGCATTCAACGAGCGCCTGGCCAACCTGTGGGGCATCGACACCGAGCAGCCCGACGCGCAGGGCGGCACCGACCGCGTTATCTACGCGCCGCAGCTTGAAAACGGCGGCGGCGCGGGTGGCTTCTCCGCCGGCACCAAGTGCGCCTACGACCTGGGCGCCCAGTGGTTCTGGGTGATGGACGACGACGTGCTCGTCATCCCCGAAGGCATCGAGCGTCTTGCCAAGTGGACCGACCGCTACGATGTTATCCAGGGTTCGCGCCTGGACTTTGACGGCGGCGCTTTCTTTTGGCAGTACCAGCTCATCCTTTCGCTCGGCATCCCTAACCCCATCGCCAAGTGGGATCTGGGTCCCGAGGGCTACCGCGCCATGAACCAGCTGTGCTTTGAGGGCGGCATGTTCTCGCGCCGCGTGGTCGACAAGATTGGCCTGCCCGACGCGCGTTTCTTTATCTACGGCGACGATGCCTGCTATGGCTACGTGGCCAGCCAGCACTTCCCCGCCGCCGTTGTTGCCGACGTGGTGCTCAAGCGCGCCCGCGCCGTCTCTAACTGGGACATCGCCGGCAAACGACAGCTCAACTCCACGAGCGACACCAACCGCTACTACATCATGCGCAACCGAGGCTTCCTCGCTCGCTATATGCAGATCTACGGTGACTACCACCCCATGCTGTTCCGCTTGGGCAATGCCGCAACCTTCTGCAAGGAATTCATTCGCCTGGCCGCGGTCGACAAATGCTTTAAGACCGGCATTCCGGCGCTGCGCCGCGGCATGAAGGATGCCCGCAAGATCATCAAGGATCCCGACTGGAAGCCCATGCCGCCCATGAAGGATACCGAGTAACGGAAGCCGGAAACATCTCGGCGCTTAAAGCCGCTGGCACACCGTAGCCACATGCTGCCCATCAAAACCGAACCCCCAGCGCATGCGACCCACGCCGGGGCGCGGTACACGGATTTCGTCGATGCCATCGCGCTCTATGTCGAGTAGCGACTGCACGGCCAGCAATTCCAACCCCAGCGCATCCACATCGGGGTCATACATCATATTGATCGTTATAAGCGGGCGCTCGTCCAGCATGCCAATCGTATCGGCTATGTCGAACACAGCGCCCGTAGGAAAAACCTGGATGTCCCAGCGACCCGCGCCACACTTTCGCCTCGAAGCAGGATTGGCATAGCCCGGCAAGCCAAAGCAGAGCCCCTGCAAGAGCAGATGATATGGCAGCGGCTTATCTGGGTCGGTCTCACCGATTCCCGCATCCCCCAGGATGCGGCTTAGCGCCCGCTTCACGGTATCCTCGTTCCCACGGCACAGCCCGTCGCGAAACGCATCGACGTCTCGAATGTCTTCGGCAGCGCACTCAAACCACTCAACAATCACTAGACGCAAGGTCTAGCGAAGCTCTTTATTGGGCAATCGCAAAGCACGGAGGCGATCGCCATGCTCTGGCTCCTCAGTCATATCCGTCGTCAGGAAACCGGACAGATATAGCGCTGTCCACATGCCATCGTCAGGCGAGACATCTGGCTCTGCAGTGCCCAAACAAAGCGGGACCTCAGCGCACCCATGGGCCTCGAGCAAATCGAACAAGACCGAAAGGCGGTCGAGATTCCACCCGGCAACTACCTTACTCAGGCAATCGGCATATCCATACAGATCGGCACGCACGGGCGCCGTGCAGCCTCGGTCCAGAAAACCGATCACACGCGCTGGATTCGAGCAATAGGCCCTGCCAAACCGATACCCCTCGAGCCATTCACGCGCATCATCCAGGTATTCCTCGCGCCCAGCATGATTCAACAGAGCCTGGACCTCGGCATCCGAAAAGCCGAACCAACGGTCACACCACGTCGAAAGCGGCGTCGACAGACAATACGAGCAGCCGCGCGAAGAAAGCGCCGCTTCGGCAGGACCGGGACACTCCCCCATCAGACACGTCAGCCGCAACGAATCGCGCGCAGTGGCAATGGCGTCGAACAGCACGCGATCGAATAGCCCTGCCGGATCGGCGCCGGAAGCGCCCCTTGCGCTCGCACGGCCCAACCACGCCGCGTCGTACCCATCAACGAGCAATACAACTTGCTCATCGCAGGCAATCTCCAGCAACTCAATGAGCACGCCAAGCACCGAGGCGACCTCGTCCTCGCTCGCCGCGCCACGCGCAACACGTTCGATGTGACGCACCTTATCTCGAGCTAAATCCGGGGCCTCCAAGAGCGCCAACAAGCGAGCGCACTCGCCCGAAAGGGCATCGCGCACGACGCCGGCAACAGCGGCGCCACGCCTCGCAGCGCCAGAAAAGTCCAGCGATATCACCGGATAGCAAGCGTACTCATCCCGATAACGTCCGCCGTCCGCATCCCAAATCTGAGCATCGGCAAACGAGCTCCGACCGGCGCGACCGACCGCAGGACGCTCCAGAAAAGCCCTGAGCATCGACAAGTTCATGCTCTTGCCAAAACCCTCGGGTCGACAGCACACCACAACGGACGCGTCGCAGTCCAACATATCGGCAATAAACATGGTCTTGTCAACCAGCATGCAGCAACCAAGGGCCTCCGCATAGTCGTGCATGCCAATGGGCAAAGCCGCATCGTCGGCACAGCCGATCAAACGCACGCCAAAGCCGGCATCACAACCATTATTCGCCTGTTCAGGCACCAAAACGTTCCCCCCTAAATCGCAGCACGACGCCAATTGTAATGACCGCATCGCATGTACCGATGTCACCGCGCAAACATATCGGGCAACGGTAGCAACAAGAGGTGTGAGGGGGCATAACTAATCGTTGCACAACAAAACGGGCCCGATGCATTCGCACCGGACCCTGTCCCAACTCTTTAGTTATCTGGCAACCGAGAGGCTACTCCTCCGAGCCGTCCTCCCCAGAAGCTTTCTTCTGCTGATCGAGCTTATGCTTACCACTCACGATAGACGTAGCGCCCAGTGTGGCCAAGCTCGCGCTGGCAAGGCTCGCCATCACAATCAGATCGCCCGTCTTGGGCATATTGCCGCCAGATGACTTGGTCGTCGTGGTCGTAGTGGTCACCGTTTTGGAGTCATTTTGCTCCTGAACCTGGTTGTCAGCACCGCTCTTGTCGTCGTCTTCGGACTGTTTCTTTTCGCCCTCGGTCTTGCTCTCGTCCTTCTTCTGAGCGGACTTGTCGCCCTTCTCATCAGAGCTAGAACCCTTATCGGATTCAGCCTTCTCGGAAGCCTCGTCCTTTGAGTCGCCCTTTGCGGCCTCGGTCTTTTCCATGGAAACCTGATCAGAGTTGTCCTTGTTCTGAGTCGAGCCATTATTGACGCCAGCCATCAGCGAAGAGCCCAACGTAGAACCAAGCTGCACGGAGAAAGAAGGCTTCTTGTCCGGCGAAGCAACGGGAGCGTCCGGCGCCTTATTCGAGTCGTCCTTGGAAGCATCGGAATCAGGGGTTGCGTCAGAGCCGGAGCCGTTGTTAGAGCCGGTGCCAACGGACGAATCGCTCGAGCCGGTGGATGAGTTAGAGGTGTCAGCGTCGGTCGAACCAGAAGCGTCGCCGTCCGTATTGCCGGCAGAGCTTGAAGACGAATCGCCCGCAGCAGAGCCGTTCAAATCGGAGCCGTTCGAGGTAGAGCCGTCGTTGGTAGCGCCACCAGCAGAGCCATTACCGTCAGCATCGGTCGAGGGCGCATCCATCCTGTCATCGTTGACATCGTCACTCGAGCCGTCATTCGAATCAGGTGTCGGTGCAGGTTCCGGCGCGGGTGCCGGCTGCTCGGGCTTGTTGTCCTTCGCAGCGGCAGCCTCATCCTCGGCGATATAGACCAGGCAGTCCTTTAGCTCGTTGCGGTAGCGGTTCTTCCAGCCCTCGTGGTACTGGGGCTGGCTTGCATACTTGGTCGCCACGTTATTGACCACGCTGTTGGAAAACGCCGTCACAAACTCGCGGTCGGACATATCGTTGGAAAGATTCGCCCAGCGGAAGAAGTCCCTGCAGCCACCAGTGCCGCACATGTTGGTAATGCTCCACACCATGCCCTTGACGCAGTCGGCGCGGCCCGAAATATCAATACCCAGGCCGCTCTTGAGCCACGCCTCGGTCACCGCATAGTACGAGTTGTACGCATAAGCATCTTGAAGTGCTGAGAACTCAACAGGATCGGTGTTATACGCACCTTGGAAGGCATCCTGCGCGATATGGCCCAGCTCGGTGAGCTGGCCGTTCTCGTACATGGCATTGCTCGTGTTGGAAATCTCGCTGCCGCGATCAATCGCATCCTTGAGCATGCTGTATTTTTCGGGGTTGTAGTTGTAGACCTGCTTCATAAACGGAATGAGCGACCAACGACGGTCAAACTGGTAATAACCCAGCGCGTTATAGCCGTCACCGTACGAAAAGCCCTGGTTGTAGTTGCCATGGCTCTCGTACTTGGTAAAGTACTTCATCTCGGGAGTCACGTTGACAAACGAAACGCCCTGGACCGACCTCAGCACGCCCGAGAAGGACTGCTGGGTGTAGAGACCCTTATCGATATCGGTGGCATCCGAAGCAACGCCCGGCGTGGGCTCCTCGGCAGCGGCGGGTGCCGGCGCGGAAACGGCGCCAAACGAAAGCGCCAACGTCAGGCCCGCGACAATAGCAGAATGCTTGGGCTGCATAAGATCCTCCCTGCATTGGTGTAGTTAAAGTGCGGTTTGCAAAGATAGAATTAAGTATTGCAGCTCACCCGTTGTTGCACAACAACCCCTCGGTAAACGGCAACAACCCTCCGCGAAATCTTAAGGAATTGCGCTCAACCTACAGCTTGATGTCAAAGTTGATCTCGGGGACGGCGGCCAGGTCGGCCAACGTCACGCCGTCGACGTACTTTTCGATCACGTCATCCAGACCGCGCCAGAACTTGACGGTCGAGCACAAATCGCTACGGGTGCAGCTGTTGTCGATGCCATCGCACGCCACCGGAGCCGTGCTGCCCTCGACGGCACGCAGGATGTCGCCGGCACGCACCTCGGCCGGGTCCTTGGCCATCATGTAGCCGCCGCCCTTGCCGCGCACGCTCTTAAGCAGGCCCGCCTTCATAAGCGGACGAACCAGCTGCTCCAGATACTTTTGCGAGATATGCTCGCGGTCGGCAACCTCGCGCAAGGCAATCTTGCCCTCGGCGTCGCCCAGCGCCGCGATATAGATCATTAACCGGAGGGCATAGCGGCCCTTGGAAGAAATGAGCATACCTACCCTCCCATCGCATCTGGGACAACATAACCAGGTTTGTTTGTCCCAAATTTAAAGTAAGTGGGACAAACACAACAGGTTATTTTGTCCCAGAATTTGAAAAGTCGAGTGGATTAGTCGGGTTTTCCCTTGACTAACGCCGAACCCATAGTAACTTTATTCCGAGAAGATTCCTAGGGTTTAGTACACCTATGAGTACACCATATACAGAGAGGGACAGCATGAGCGCAAATCCGCTGCTTTCCATCGAAGGTCTGACCGCCTCCGTGGACGAGAAGACCATCCTCCACAACGTCAACCTCAACGTCGCCGCCGGCGAGACCCACGTTCTGATGGGACCCAACGGCGCCGGCAAGTCCACCCTCGGCCACCTGATCATGGGCGACCCCGTTTACACGGTCAACGACGGCCGCATCGTCTTTGACGGCCAGGACATCACTGAGCTCACCACCGACAAGCGCTCGCGCGCCGGCCTGTTCCTGAGCTTCCAGGCCCCGGTCGAGATTCCGGGCGTGCCGCTGTCGAGCTTTTTGCGCGCCAGCATCGCCGGCCGCCCCGGCCTGGAGATGAAGGGCAAGGAGTTCCGCCGTCGCGTCAAGGAGCTCGCGGCAGAGCTCAACATGGATACCGCCTACCTCAACCGCGAGCTGGGCGTAGGTTTCTCGGGCGGCGAGAAAAAGAAGGTCGAGATGCTCCAGCTCCTGCTGCTGCAGCCCAAGCTCGCCATCCTGGACGAAACCGACTCCGGTCTGGACGTCGACGCCCTGTCCACCGTCAGCCACGGCATGGACGCCTACCGCAAGAGCTGCGACGGCTCCATGCTCATCATCACGCACAACACGCGCATCTTGGAGCACCTGGATGTCGACCGCGTCCACGTTATGGTCAAGGGCCACATCGTGCGCGAGGACGACGCCTCGCTCATCCCCTGGATCGACAAGAACGGTTTTGAGACCTTCGAGCGCGAGGCCGCCGAGCAGCGCGCCAAGGCCGAGGCCGCCGCTGCCGAGCAGCAGGCGTAAAAGGGGCGACGCAATGACCAAGAACCGCACCGAGGTCGCGGACATCGACCGCAGCCTCTACGACTTCACCTATGGCGAGGAGGGATTCGAGCGTCTCGACGCCGGCATCACGCCCGACATCGTACGCGAGATCAGCGCCAAGAAGGACGAGCCACAGTGGATGCTAGACTTGCGCCTCAAGTCGCTCGAGATCTTCAACCGCTTCCCGGATCCGACGTGGGGCCCCTCCATCGAGGGCCTAGACATGGACAACATCGTCACCTACGTCAAGCCCAACACCGACCAAAAGCACGACTGGGAGTCGGTGCCCGATGACATCAAGAACACTTTTGAGCGCCTGGGCATCCCCGAGGCCGAGCGCAGCTATCTGGCGGGCGTCGGCGCGCAGTACGACTCCGAGCTCGTCTACCACAACATGCAGGACACCGCGTCCAAGATGGGCATCGTCTACTCCGGCATCGAGGAGGCCCTGCACGACCCGCAGTGGGAGCCGCTCATCCACGAGAAGTTCATGACGCTCATCCCGCCCACCGACCACAAGTTTGCGGCCCTGCATGGTGCCGTGTGGTCGGGCGGTTCGTTTGTCTACGTGCCCAAGGACACCAAGCTCGACTTCCCGCTGCAGAGCTACTTCCGCCTCAACGCCAAGGGCGCCGGCCAGTTTGAGCACACGCTCATCATTGTCGAGGACGACGCCGACCTGCACTTCATTGAGGGCTGCTCCGCGCCCAAGTACAACGTGGCCAACCTCCACGCCGGCGCCGTCGAGCTCTTTGTGGGCAAGCGTGCGCACCTGCGCTACTCTACCATCGAGAATTGGTCCAAGAACATGTACAACCTCAACACCAAGCGTGCGCGCGTGGACGAGGACGGCGACATCGAGTGGATCAGCGGCTCCTTCGGTAGCCACGTGGGCTACCTCTACCCCATGAGCGTGCTCAGCGGACGCCGCGCCCGCTCGAGCTTTACCGGCATTACCTTTGCCGGCGCCGGCCAGAACCTGGATACCGGCTGCAAGGTCGTGCTCAACGCGCCCGATACTTCGGCAACCGTCGAGACCAAGGGCATCTCCAAGAGCGGCGGCATCCAGACCTTCCGCAGCTCCATCGTGGCCACGCCCAAGGCCGAGGGTTCCAAGGCAACCGTGAGCTGCCAGTCGCTCATGCTCGACGACCAGAGCCGCTCCGACACCATCCCCGCCATGGACATCCGCGCCAAGAATGTCGACATCGGCCACGAGGCCACCATCGGCCGTATCGGCGACGATAAGGTGTTCTACCTGATGAGCCGCGGTATCTCGGAGGAAGAAGCCCGTACCATGATCGTCAACGGCTTTGCCAACCCGGTCTCCAAGGAGCTACCGCTGGAGTACGCCGTCGAGATGAACAACCTGATCAAGCTCGAGATGGAAGGAGCGATCGGATAATGAAACAGACCACGAACACCGCTGCTACCACCCTTGAGCAGGTCAATGCGATGCCGGCTGCCACATGGGGCTGGCTGAAGATGAACCAGACCAAGCTCGAGCTCTCTGACGAGCTTGCCGCCGCTCCCGCCGAGACCGTTAAGGTTGAGGGCTTGGACGAGCAATTTGCTGGCGTGGCAGACGCGTTCGACGCCGCCATGGACGCCATGGCCGAGCGCTTCCCCGAGCGCCGCGCCTCCGCGCCCGGCGATGCCGCCGACCGCGCCCGCATCACGCCCGAGACCGAGCTCGACGTGCCCGCCACCTCCGTCTACCAGGCCGGTGCCATTAAGCTGGAGGAGGAGCTCTCCCCCGCTGAGGCCTTCGAGACTGGCATGGGCGAGGCTGCCTACACCTACCTGGCCGACCACGCCACCAAGCGCGTCGTCATCGATGTGCCCGCATACAAGCACGCCACGGTTACCGTGCGTGTGAGCGGTGTCGATGCCGCCGCGGCCATCGCCGCCATCGACGTCGTCGTCCGTCCCCAGTCGACGCTCGACCTGCAGATCGCCCTGGACTCCCCCGTTGCCGGCGAGGGCGTCGTGGGATCCGTGCTGCGCGTGTGCGCCCACGAGTACGCCACCGTCAACGTGACCTGCACGCAGACGCTCGACGATAGCTGGATCGCGCTCGACGACACCGGCCTGTTCCTGGACGAGGGCGCGCGCGTCAACGTGCAGCACACCGTCCTGGGTGCCGGCGCCAGCGCCACCGGCCTTGCCGGCGACCTGCTGGGCGATACCGCCAAGGTCACCATCGATACTGACTACCTGGGCGCCCGAGAGCAGGTGCGCGACTTTAACTACGAGCTGCGCCACCGCGGTCGCAAGACCGAGTGCGAGATCGACGCCAACGGCGTGCTGACCGGCACGTCCAAGAAGGTCTACCGCGGCACCATCGACCTCGTGCACGGTTGCAAGGGTGCAACCGGCACCGAGCGCGAGACGGTGCTTTTGGCCAACAAGGGCGTCGACAACAAGACCGTTCCCGTCATTCTCTGCGACGAGGACGACGTCGCCGGCAACCACGGAGCCACCATCGGCCACGTCCGCGACGAGCAACTGTTCTACCTCGCCTGCCGCGGCCTTGACCAAAACGCCGCCGAGGACCTGTTCGTCCGCGCCAAGCTGGAGGACGCCGCACTTTCCGCCACCGACGAGCGCACCCGCGCCGCCGTCGTCCGCCTGGGCAACAACCTGATCGACAACTTTGAAGAGGAGCTCGCATGATCGACACCGAGCACGTTAAATGCGACACCTGTACCGCACCGGAGCCTATGGAGCTCGACGCCAGCGACGAGGCCTCGCGCGGCTGGCCTACCGTCGACATCGAGACTAATCCCTACAAGGCGCAGTTCCCGCTGTTCCAGCAGCACCCCGAGATCGCCTTCCTCGATAGTGCCGCTACCGCGCAGCGTCCTGCCTGTGTGCTCGACGCCGAGCGCGACTTCTACCAGCGCATGAACGCCAACCCTCTGCGCGGCCTGTACTCGCTGTCCGTCGAGGCCACTGAGGCTATCGCGAAGGTGCGCCAGCAGATCGCCGACCTCATCGGCGCTGCCCAGGCCAACGAGGTCGTCTTCACCCGCAACACGAGCGAGTCGCTCAACCTGGTCGCCAAGAGCTTTGCACCCACAGTCCTCGAGCCGGGCGACGAGGTCGTCATCACCATCATGGAGCACCACTCCAACCTGATTCCGTGGCAGCAGGTCTGCCGCGAGACCGGCGCCAAGCTCGTCTACCTCTACCCCACCAAGACCGGTCAGCTCACCACCGAGGAGGTTCTTGCCAAGGTTGGTCCCAAGACCAAGATTCTGGCCGTGGGTCAGGTCTCCAACGTGTTGGGAGTCGAGAACCCAGTCAAGAACCTCGGCAAGCTCGTGCACAAGTATGGCGGCTACCTGGTCGTCGACGGTGCGCAGTCGCTGCCGCACATGCCGGTCGATGTGGCCGACCTGGGCGCCGACTTCTTTGCCTTTAGCGCACACAAGGCTATGGGCCCCATGGGCATCGGCGTGCTGTGGGGCAAGATGGACCTGCTCAACGCCATGCCGCCCATGCTCACCGGCGGCGAGATGATCGACTCTGTTACCGAGCAGGACGCCGTCTGGGCGCCCGTTCCCGAGAAATTCGAGGCCGGCACACAGGACGCCGCCGGCATCTTCGCCACGGGTGCGGCACTCGACTACCTGGTCAACACGGTGGGTTACGAGAACATCCAGGCACGCGAGCAGGCACTCGTCCACTACCTGATGGGCGAGCTCATGCAGCTCGACTTTGTCCAGATCATCGGCTCCATCTATTGGGACAACCACCACGGCGTTGTGAGCTTTAACGTCCGCGGCATCCACCCGCACGACGTCGCGAGCATCATGGACATGGACGGCGTCTGCATCCGCGCCGGTCACCACTGTGCACAGCCGCTGCTCACCTGGCTGGGCGTCGAGAACCTTGCCTGCTGCCGCGCCAGCGTGGCCTTCTACAACGACAAGGCCGACATTGACAAGTTCATCGCCGGCCTGCATCACGTTTGGAGCACGTTCAATGGGTAATCTGTACACCTCCACCACATTTATGGAGCACAACTCGCACCCCGACTACAAGTACGAGATGGATGCTCCCACGCACGAGCACGACGGCATCAACCCCAGCTGCGGAGACGAGCTCACTCTGCAGCTGCGTGTCGAGAACAACGTGATCGAGGAGGCCTCCTTTACCGGCCACGGCTGCGCCATCAGCCAGGCCAGTGCCGACATCATGGCCGATCTCATCACCGGCGAGACCGTCGAGGAAGCTCGCCGCCTGGCAGAGCTCTTCCTCGCCATGATCCGCGGCGAGAAGCTCTCCGAGGAGGACCTGGAAGACCTGGACGAAGCCGCCCAGCTCCAGGACATCTCGCACATGCCCGCCCGCGTCAAATGCGCCGAGCTCGCCTGGCGCACCCTCGACGGCATGCTCGAGGGGCGAAATAATCAGTAGTACTTGTCCCAAATCTTAAGATTTTTGTTGGCCGAATCGCTTGACAAGAGTGGTTCGGCCATTTTCTATTCCGAGAGCTCAGTCTGTGCCTTCACCCGCGCATAAGCGCGCACGATACGAGAGACGGTACTTTTGCCAATCCCGGTATACCGCTCAATCTGGCGCACCGTAAAACCGGCATCGTGCAATCCAAAAATAACGGTATCGCGCTGCGCAGGCGGTGCGTCTTTAACCCCATGGAGCGGAGCCCCGAGGCTCTTCGCCAACTTGTCGGCAAAGGCGTGGCGTTCCCACTCTGTCTCTTTCATATCGCGCAGCGCCGGTTCGCCGCCGTCGGGCGTCGAAAGCGAATAGGCAATAAAGCCCTCGGCAGAACCAAAAAGCTCAAGCACGCAAGAAGGATCAGAAAATCCCCTCGCGACATCGGCCGCGTCACCGTCGTAAGCGCACAAATGCTCCGGAAAGCTGCTCCAGGGATAACGCTCAATGAGACTGATGCCCGCCTCCTGCGGATCGGCGTGAACGGAGCGAATAGCCTCCATCACCTGCCAGTCGGTATCGAGCGAGCGCCGGTCAAAACGGTTCTGGAACAGATGCCCTGTGCGCCCCGTGCGTTTATTGAACCGCCGCGCGTACGTCAAAAGCAGCCGGTGCATCGCCGCGCTCATCGCGTCCTCGTAATCTGCAAGCACCAGACGCACGTGATTGCCCATAAGGCACCAGGCGATAACCGTCACGCCCGCCTTGCGGCAGCACTCACGCATCAGCTCCAAGAACTCCCACCGGTCTTCATCGCCCTCAAAGATGAGCTGCTTGCCCGTACCGCGGGCACAGACATGGTAAAAGCCGGTAACCGTTCTCCAAACGCGCTGCATGGCGCTCCCTTCGCCGGGATCTGCTTGCCATCCAATACAGCACGATTGAAGCGTGCCATCAAAACATTCACGCAAAACAATTCGCTCGCGCGGCCAAAGGCAGTAAACAGGCGGCGAACGGCACCGTTGCAACAGGTCAACCCCTGCAACGCTTACAAAAGCTGACCAAAAGCTTGCCCAAGACGGACCCCCTCTACGGAAGTGCACGACCACAGAATATAGAGTTAAACCGTTTCAATTGAAAGTTCCGCGCATCTCGCTACGAAAACTGAGCCGTTCGCCGAATATTCCGTGCATTTCGCGGTATTATAGGGGCTGCATGTCATGTCCCTTTCGAAGGGTCGCCCGGCAATCGCCAGCCACGGCCCCCAGACGGGACGCCAACACGATAGAGAGGAGAGGCATGCAGTACTCACAGGAAGTGGAGAACATGTGCCCCGTTGCCAAGGGTGCATACCACGGCCCCGCACCCATCCCCGAGGAGGGCAAGTGGGTCCAGGCTAAGGAGATTTCCGACATCTCCGGTCTTACGCACGGTGTGGGTTGGTGCGCACCTCAGCAGGGCGCCTGCAAGCTCACGCTGAACGTCAAGGACGGCATCATCGAGGAGGCCCTCGTTGAGACCATCGGCTGCTCGGGTATGACCCACTCTGCCGCCATGGCTTCCGAGATCCTTCCCGGTAAGACCATCCTCGAGGCCCTCAACACCGACCTCGTCTGCGACGCCATCAACGTTGCTATGCGCGAGATCTTCCTGCAGATCGTTTACGGCCGCAGCCAGACCGCGTTCTCCGAGGGCGGCCTGCCCGTGGGCGCCTCCCTCGACGACCTCGGCAAGGGCCTTCGCTCTCAGGTCGGCACCATGTTCGGCACCAAGGCCAAGGGCGCTCGTTACCTCGAGCTCGCTCAGGGCTACGTCACCCGCATGGCTCTCAACGACAAGAACGAGATCATCGCATTCGAGTTCCTGAACCTCGGCAAGTTCACCGACGCCGTCAAGGCCGGCAAGACCCCCGAGGAGGCCATCGCTGGCGCTATGGGCCACTATGGTCAGTGGGAGAACGCTGCCAAGTACATCGACCCGCGCACCGACGAGGAGACTCACTCCGTCGCCAGCGTGTTCCCGGTTCACGAGTAGAAAGGGAGGGAAATAACTATGACTGTTACGTTCGAAGGTTACGAGCGCCGCGCTGACAAGATCAACAAGTGCCTCGCCGACAACGGCATCGCCTCCCTCGAGGAAGCTCTGCAGATCTGCACCGACAAGGGCTTCAACCCGCGTGAGATCGTCAACAACACCCAGTCCATCGCCTTCCAGAACGCCGAGTGGGCCTACACCCTCGGTTGCGCTCTCGCTGTCAAGCGTGGCGCCAAGTCCGCTTCTGAGGCTGCCGCCATCATCGGCGAGGGCATCCAGGCCTTCACCGTTCCCGGCTCCGTCGCCGAGGACCGCAAGGTCGGTCTGGGCCACGGCAACCTGGGCGCTATGCTGCTCTCCGACGACACCGAGTGCTTCGCCTTCCTGGCCGGTCACGAGTCCTTCGCTGCCGCTGAGGGTGCTATCGGCCTGGCTCTAAACGCCAACAAGGCTCGCAAGAAGCCGCTGCGCGTCATCCTCAACGGTCTGGGCAAGGACGCTGCTCAGATCATCGCCCGCATCAACGGCTTCACCTACGTGAAGACCCAGTTCGACTACTTCACGGGCGAGCTCAAGGTCGTCGAGACCATCCCCTACTCCGATGGTCCCCGCGCCGCCGTCAACTGCTACGGCGCCGACGACGTCCGCGAGGGCGTTGCCATCATGTGGCACGAGAACGTCGACATCTCGATCACCGGTAACTCCACCAACCCCACGCGCTTCCAGCACCCCGTCGCTGGCACCTACAAGAAGGAGCGCCTCGAGGCTGGCAAGAAGTACTTCTCCGTCGCTTCTGGTGGCGGCACTGGTCGTACCCTGCACCCGGACAACATGGGCGCCGGCCCTGCCTCTTACGGCATGACCGACACCATGGGCCGTATGCACTCCGACGCCCAGTTCGCCGGTTCTTCCTCCGTGCCTGCGCACGTTGACATGATGGGTCTCATCGGCATGGGCAACAACCCCATGGTCGGTGCCACCGTCGCCTGCGCTGTCGCCGTCGAGGAGGCCCTCAAGGCCTAATCGCGCCCGCGCGATGCTCATATAGTTGAGCTTTGGAGCCGCTACCCACCCAGGTAGCGGCTCTTTTTGTTTGCGCTGTCGCAGGGTAGCTAATGCCGATATATCAGTTGGGGCGAAATACAAGATGTGATGAGATGGAGCGTCAGAGCGTCCATGACGCCCACCTGCCATATTTGCCCTTTACCGATTTGCCGAGTCTTTGCGGCCCCATTGCCGATCACCCGTGCGACAATGCGCCGGACGAGAAAGGAATCCGATGGAATCGACTGATGTACTGGTAATTGGATCTGGCATTGCGGGCCTTTGCGCCGCCATCGAAGCGGCACGCACGGGTGCAACCGTCACTGTGGCAAGCGCCGGCAAGACTATGAGTGGATCGAGCTTCTTCCCCGGAACCTGGGGCCTAGGGCTTATCGGACCCGTTAACGAAGACGACGAGCAGGACCTCATCGACACCATCCTGGCCGTCGGCGGCGGCGTTGCCGACCCCGAACTCGTCCAAGCGTTCGTCCACGGCATTCCCCAAGCGATTGACTGGCTCGAGCAAGACCTGGGCGTTGAGCTCCAGCGTCCGCAAAGCGCCAAGAGTGCTCAACAAAAGCAATTTATCCCCTGCTTTGACCACAAGACGCGCATGTGGCGCGGCCTCACCCGCAAGCCCCTTGAGGACGCTCTGACGACCTGGATCGAGTCGCTCGGCATTCGCCTGCTCCCCCGCCATGAGCTTATCGACCTTGTTGAGGACACGAACGGCAGAATAACCGGAACCGTACTCTACGACCTTACCGAAAATCGAATCGTGCCCTTTGCTGCCAAGGCCACGGTCATCGCAGCCGGTGGCACAGGCGGCCTGTTCGAGCGCAGCCTTACGTCGGCTGATGTGCTCAGTTCCTCGCAGGCCATCGCGCTGGCGCACGGCGCAACACTTACTAATATAGAGTTCATGCAGATGATGCCCGGCTTCATCGAGCCCAGGCGTAACTTGGTCTTCAATGAGAAAACCTGGCGCTACGTGCACGTAGACCAGCCGGTAGATATTGCCGACGACAAGCTGGACGACCTGCTCGAGCAGCGCTCTGGATATGGTCCCTTCACGTCACGCTTGGCCTCCCGCGCTATCGATCTCGTCATCGATCAGGCAGGTGTCGAAGGCCTGGCACTCCACTACGACTTCCCCCGCGAGGATGTCCCAGAGTTTGTGCAGACCTTTGCCACCTGGCTGCAAGACGAGCACGGCATCGCGCCGACCGACGAGATGCGCGTTGCGATGTATGCCCACGCCGCTAACGGCGGCATCAAGATCGATAAGACCGCGCACACGGGCGTTGAGGGCCTCTACGCTTGCGGCGAGGCGACAGGCGGCATGCACGGCGCCGACCGCATTGGTGGCTTGTCAAGCGCCAACGGCATCGTATTCGGACGTATCGCGGGCGCATCGGCAGCCCTTGCAGTGCAGAAAGAGCCTGAGGCGGCCCTGAAGGCGGATATCACCCTCCCCCAGTACGGCATTGCCGCAACAGATGCCGAACGCCTGACACACAGCCTTAGGCACACGATGAGCACCTTTTGCATGATCAACAGGACCGAAACAGGCCTATCCGAGGCCCTGCAACAGCTTGAAAGCCTGCAAGACGAAGCCACGGCTCTAAATAAGCCACATGCCAACGACAGCGAAATCGCTGCCCTCGCCCGCCTGCAATCGCAGATTCAACTAGCACAGGAAATGGTCAAAGCCATGCGCAAGCGGACCGAAAGCCTGGGTTCGCACTATCGAGCGGACTAAGCCGAGCACCCCTCCAGAGCAGAACACAACTTCTCGATATTAATGGGTCCCGTGAACTCAAAGCGACACAGGGCCCATTCGTGTCCGCGCGGGCAAATATACTCATTCTGAATACGGAGTCGACATAGTCCACGTAGACAAACGAACAGAAAGGAAGAGATATGGACAGCAGGGATATCGAGAAATGGCGTGTCGAACTTGACAGCTACGCCCATGTAGAAGACGGCGTTGAGTATTGGCTCGCACGCGATTTAATGGAACCCCTCGGATACACCCAATGGCGTAATTTTGAGACTGCAGTTAAGAGATCCATGGCATCGTGTGACACCAATAAAATGCCTGTTGCCGCCCATTTTGCTGAGGCCAGCAAAATGGTAGATGCCGGCATCGCCAAACGAGCCGTAAAAGACTACAAGCTGACGCGCTACGCATGCTATTTAATCGCCCAAAACGGAGACCCAAACAAGCCCGAAATCGCACTCGCACAGGCGTACTTCGCCGTGCAGACACGCCGTCAGGAGCTCATAGAGCAGCGCTTCGCAGAGATTCAGCGCTTGCAGGCGTGCCACTCGCTATCCGATTCAGAGAAACAGCTCTCGGGCATTGCGTTCAAACGAGGCGTGGACTCCAAAGGATTCGCGATCATCAAGTCGAAGGGCGATGAGGCGTTATTCGGCGGCAGAAGCACGGCGGACATGAAGCGGCAGCTTGGTGTGTCCAAGAGTGCTGCATTGGCGGACAAGCTAGCCGATGTTCTCATCAAAGCAAAGGACCTCACGAACTCGATGACGGCCTTCAACGCCGAGGAACACGACTTGTACGGTCTGGACCAGATCAAACAAGAACACGTCGAGAACAACACGAGCGTGCGTGGCAGCCTCATCGACCGCGGAATTGTTCCCGAGAACCTACCGCCTGCCGAGGATACAAAAAAGCTCGAGCGTCGCGTGAAGGCAGACGAGAAGAAACTCAAGGAGGGTACTGACGGTTTCACCGATCCCCAGGGTAGACTCAATCTGTGAAAGCGGCCGCGCCCTTTCGGGTTCGACCCCATGCGAGGTTAACAAAAAAACGACCAGCCTAAGCCAGTCGCTTTAACGATCTTTGGGTGGGCCGTCAGGGGGTCAGCCTGCTGCGCAGGCGGCCGCTGCGGCGCCAAGGCGCCTTGCGCGCTGCGCTGGTAAATGCTTACGCATTTCCTCAGCTCCGCGCCCTTTCGGGTTCGACCCCATGAAAGGTCAACAAAAAAAGACGGCCAACCGAAGTTGACCGTCTTAACTTGCTTTGGTGGGCCGTCAGGGGGTCGAACCCTGGACCTTGGGATTAAGAGTCCCCTGCTCTACCAACTGAGCTAACGACCCAAAGCTAAAGTCCGTTGTGGCGGACTTTAGAGGAGATATCGTGTGGTGGGCCGTCAGGGGGTCGAACCCTGGACCTTGGGATTAAGAGTCCCCTGCTCTACCAACTGAGCTAACGACCCGATATCAACACGAAGCAAGAACTGGGGTGGGTAAAGGGACTCGAACCCTCGACCTACGGGACCACAACCCGTCGCTCTAGCCAACTGAGCTACACCCACCGTGTCCTGTGCGCTTCGCGCTCGACTATTATTGCAAGGAACGCCACGTGATGCAAGCCCCAATTTTCAAGAATTTTGAAAAGAGTCTTTCGAGACCATTTCGAGCAAATCCCACCGGTTTCATAGGAGTAAACTTGCCCCACTGCAAATGCTCGAAAGGACCGTCATGAAAGAACTCTCCAACCGCACGGCAACGTTTACCGATTCGGTCATCCGCCGCATGACACGCATCTCCAATAAGTACGGCGCTGTCAATCTCTCGCAGGGCTTCCCTGACTTCGATCCCCCAGCGCAGCTGCTCGATAGCCTCAGCACCATCGCCACCGACCCCAAGCCGCTTTACCACCAGTACTCCATCACCTGGGGCTCCCAGGCCATGCGTGAGGCGCTTGCCGCCAAGCAGGAGCATTTTATGGGCATGTCGGTAAACCCCAACGAGAATATCGTAGTCACCTGCGGCTCCACCGAGGCCATGATGGCCGCCATGATGACGGTCACAAACCCCGGCGACAAGGTCGTCATCTTCTCGCCGTTCTACGAGAACTACGGCGCCGACACGATCCTTTCGGGTGCCGAGCCCATCTACGTGCCGCTCAACCCGCCCGCCTTTGACTTCGATCGCGAGGTCCTCGAGGCCGCCTTCCGCGACAACGACCCCAAGGCCATCGTCCTGTGCAACCCTTCCAACCCCTGCGGAAAGGTCTTTACGCGCGAGGAGCTCACCTTTATCGCCGACCTCTGCAAAAAGTACGACACCTACTGCATTACCGACGAGGTATACGAGCACATCGTCTACGCGCCCCGCGAGCACGTCTATATGGCCACGCTGCCCGGCATGTTCGAGCGCACCATCAGCTGCAGTTCGCTGTCCAAGACGTACTCCATCACCGGCTGGCGCCTGGGCTACACCATTGCCCCGGCCCAGATCACCGAGCGCATCAAGAAGGTCCACGACTTCCTCACCGTGGGTGCCGCCGCTCCCCTGCAGGAGGCCGTCGTCACCGCCCTCAACTTCGACGACAGCTATTACGATGAGGTCCTTGACCTCTACACCGCCAAACGCGACCTGTTCTGCCAGGGACTCGACAGCATCGGTCTTGAGCATAATGTGCCGCAGGGCGCTTACTACGTCATGATGGACATCTCTGAGTTTGGCTATGACAGCGACCTCGAATTCTGCGAGGATCTCGCGTCTAAGGTGGGCGTGGGCGCCGTGCCCGGCTCGAGCTTCTTCCGCGAGCCCGTCAACCATCTGATTCGTTTCCACTTTGCCAAGCGAGACGAGACGCTTAACGCGGCGCTGGAGAACCTCAAGTCACTACGTGATAAAATCAAGCCGCGCGGGTAAGGACGGCCCAGCAACTAAAGCAACCAAAGAAGCCTCGCACCGCCCGCCGCGTTGCGAGGCTTCTTTTTATAACGCTTTCTTAAATAGTTTAGAGCCCTATACTTTAGTCACGGAGCAACTCGTCCCAGAGAGAGGAATACTATGGCAGAACAGCAGCTTATCGGAGCGCTTGAGGCCGGCGGCACCAAGATGGTCTGCGCCACGGGCTATGCAGACGGTACGGTCTTGGAGCGTGAGCAGATCGCGACCACGACCCCGCAGGAGACCGTTGAGGCCGTCAATGCATGGTTTGCCGACAAGGGCATCACCGCGCTGGGCATCGGCGCCTTTGGCCCCACCGCAGTCAACCCCGCGTCGCCCCAATACGGCAAGATCTTGGAGACGCCCAAAACGGCATGGCGCTACTTTGATCTGCTGGGCACCATCCAAAACGAGCTCAATATTCCCTGTGGCTACGACACCGACGTCAACGTTGCCTGCTTGGGCGAGGTCACCTTTGGTTGCGCCCAGGGCCTCACCGACGTGGTCTACCTGACCATCGGCACCGGCGTGGGCGCCGGCGTGCTCTCGGGCGGTAAGCTCGTGCACGGCATGATGCATCCCGAGGCCGGCCACATCCTGGTCACGCGCGACCCGCGCGACACCATCGGCGAGCATAGCGCCTGCCCCTTCCATGACAACTGCCTCGAGGGCCTCATCGCCGGCCCTGGCGTTAAAAAGCGCTGGGATGGCAAGAGCGCCGGAGACATGGCCGATGACCCGGAGCACATGGACCTGCTCGCAGGCTATCTGGCACAGGCGCTCATGACCTACACGCTGTGCTACGCACCGCAAAAGATCATCATCGGCGGCGGCGTGGCCGACCACACCCCCATCGTGCCGCTCGCACGCAAAAAGTGCGCCGAGATGCTCAACGGCTATATCGTCACGCCCGAGGTCAACGACATCGATTCCTATATTGTCAACAACAGCCTCGAGGGCAAGCAGGGCATCATGGGCTGCCTGGCCCTGGGCGCACAGGCGCTTCAGTAGCAGACGCACCCACAGGGCGTGGCGCGCTCGGCAAATCCAACCTACGGAACGACGCCACCACGCCTCATATAACCCCTCAAATAAAAAAGGCCGCCTAGGACCAAACAATACGTCCTAGGCGGCTTTTTTGGCGCATATCAGCGACCGTAAGAGATATCGGAGCACAACGCCCGTTGCCGCTCCACAGCAGTCGATCATCACATCGGTGATCATGCCGGCGCGTCCCGGCACAAAGAGCTGAATCGTCTCGTCGATCGAGGGAATCAGCAGCAGGAACACCGCCGTGGGCAGCAGCACGTCAAAGGTGCGCCGGCCCTCAAGATCAAAGGCGTGCGTTGCCAAGATGCCGAGCACCATATACTCGGTAAAATGCGCGCACTTGCGAACAACAAAGTTGGTCACCCATTCATATGGAAGTCCCACGCTGTGCAGGAAACCGCGGATAGCTTCCATGACCGTTAGGCTCAGCGAGCCCGACCCCGAGCCGGGAACCAGCGAATTGCCCCAGATCAAGAGCGCCATCAGGCAGGTTACAACCGCCCATTTTCGATTGATCTTAACCATGCAGAAGTTATGCCTCCGCGCGGAGCGGCGCGAAGCTGGCGGTACCGCCCTCGATAACGCTCAGATAGGCACGGCCCGTACGCTTGGCGGTAGAGGACTGCAGGCGCTCGATCTCTTCCTCGAGGATCTGATTGACGCGCTCGTGACGACGGTTTTCCATAATGCCGGCGGCAATAGCCTCGGCCCGCTCGATGCTCTCGCGCGAGATACGTGCAGTATCCTCGGGGAACACAGCGCTGTGACGGCCGACATAGGCGGGGGCAGCAGGCTGAGGGGCAGCGACGGGAGCGGGGGCTGCAACAGGAGCGGGCTCGTCAATCTCATCCAGAATCGCGGTGGCGGCGGCCCACATGCCCTCGTGGCCCGAGTAATCAGCCATGGGAACATCAACCTCGAGCGAGGCATCCGGAAGGTCACCGGTGTCGATGCGATCTTGGGCATCAATCGATGCGGTGATGGCTGCAGGCTCATCGAGGTCATCGAGATCGATGACCGCGGCACCGGAGATGATAGGCATGCTGGCGAGGTTTGCGTTGTACGGCGCAGCCTCAACCGCCTGCTGCTGGGCAGGAGCGCCCCACAATGAGCTTTCGGCGGCACGGCGGGCGGCAACGGCCTCCTCGTCCGCAGTCATGGCTTCATCAACGTACGAATTGTCGGCAGAAGCGTTCGCGTCCGCCGAGGAAGCGTTGTAGGCGTTATTGGCTGCCGTGTTGGCAACGAGTGCCACGAAAGCCGCCGTGCTGCCCGCAGGGGCGGCCTGGGAACCAGACACGGCGCGTGCCGCGGCGGCGATGTCGTCGCGATTGAAGGAGCCGGTCTGCCCGCCGTTGGTGAGCTCGTCGATGGCGACTTGATAGACGTCGCGCGAGTGTGCAGGGTCGCAGCTCACCGGCGAATCGTCGTCGAGCATGCTGTCGATCATGGACCAAGCCTCGGCCTCGTCCATGGCATCTGCGGCTCGAGCGATGGTAGGGACACCATCATCGGCATGACGGCGCTGGAACGCACCAGTCAGGCCGGAAAGGAATGCCGAGGTAGACTGCTCCGCCTGAGCCTGAGAAGCAGAAGCCGCAGCGTAAGGAGTCGCATCCTGCTGCTGAGCTGGAATCGAGGCGGTCTTGAACTCGCTTTGATGCTGATTGAGATTGGCGGCACCGCCCATGGCATCAGGCTGGAACAGACGCTCTTCACGCTGCGCACGGTACTCGGAGATACCCAGCGAGGCGGCATAGATACCCACGCCCGCCACCGCGCCCACGGCGAAGGGAACCGCACCCGCCACGACCGTCTCGTTCACCGACGAAAACGGCAGCGTCGCGGCATACATAACCACGGGAGCGGCAAGGCCGATCCCGCACGAAAGTCCGGCAAGGACTGCTCGTTGTGTTGCATCAGAAGAAGCCATGAGCTCTCCCCATCTTCCAGCACCCAAATCGCATCATTCAGTTGGCTGCGCGAGAGAAGATGAAGCGGGGCTATGCCCCAAAGCAACGGTATATGGTTCGTTTCATCTGCGTTTTCCGTCGCGAAGCTTAAAAGCTATTATGCGAAACCGCCCCGTCGATTGCAAGCGACGATGTCGGATTGAAACGGGAAACCTGCTGCTCGTCGGTCTTATGGTTAAAAATAAGTGCGAAGCGGCGATATAGAAAAGGGCCGAGGCTCAAAGCCCCGACCCTTTATTGCATTGATGACTATCGCCGCGTGTTGATGACAACCTAGAACGTCTGCTCGTAGTCGCTGTGCTTTTTGGCCGAACGCACCAGGAACTCCTGGTTGGTGTTGGTGCCCTTAAGACCCTTGATAAACGATGCGGCCGCGCGCTCGGTGTTGTTCATGCCGGCAAGAATGCGACGTAGACCAAAGACAAACGGACGCATCTGCTCGTCGACCAACAGGTCCTCGTTACGCGTACCGGAGGCAACGGGGTCGATAGCCGGGAAGATGCGGCGGTCGGCCAGGTCGCGGTCGAGCTTGAGCTCCATGTTGCCGGTGCCCTTGAACTCCTCAAAGATGACCTCGTCCATCTTTGAACCGGTGTCGATGAGGGCAGAGGCCAGGATGGTGAGCGAGCCACCGTTCTCGATATTACGGGCTGCGCCCAAGAAGCGCTTGGGAGGATACAGTGCCGCCGAATCGACGCCGCCCGAAAGGATGCGGCCTGAGGCGGGCGCCGCCAAGTTGTAGGCGCGGGCAAGACGCGTGATGGAGTCGAGCACCACCACGACATCGCCGCCCAGCTCCACGATGCGCTTGGCGCGCTCGATGACGAGCTCTGCCACGCGAGTGTGGTTGTCGGCGGGCATATCGAAGGTCGACGCCACAACCTCGCCCTTGATGGAACGCTGCATATCGGTGACCTCTTCGGGGCGCTCGTCGACGAGCAGGCAGATGAGGTGCACCTCGGGATTGTTAATCGAGATAGACTGGCAGATCTTCTTGAGGATCGTGGTCTTGCCGGCCTTGGGCGGGGACACGATCAGGCCACGCTGACCCTTGCCGATCGGCGACACGATGTCGATGGCGCGACCGGTAATGGAGTCCTTGCCGTGCTCCATGCGCAGCGGCTCATTGGGATAGACCGGGGTGAGGTCGCCGAACTTGGGACGGTTGCGAATCTGCTCGGGGTCCAGACCGTTGACGGTCGTGATTTTGGCGAGGCCGGCGCGCTTGTCGCCGCCGCGCGAAGGACGCAGCGAGCCCTCGATAACGTCGCCCGTGCGCAGGCGCGCGGAGCGGATGAGGTAGGCGGGCACGAAGGCGTCGTCGTTGGACTTCATGTAGCCATGGGCGTGGATGATGCCGGAGCTGTCCGGGCGAATCTGCAGAATGCCCTTGATGTCGCGGAAGCCCTCGGCCTTCGCGGCGGTGGTGTAGATCTCTTCGACGAGTTCGGCCTTCTTCTTGCCGGTCGTCTCAATCTCGAACTCCTTGGCCTTCTCGCGCAGCTCGGCGACCTTCATGGCAGCGAGCTCCTCACGCGAAAGCGTGGGCTCGGTGGGGGCGGCGTTGCGCTCCTTGTTGCGCTGTTTGCGATCGCGCTGGCGGTTGCGACGGTCGTTGTTACGCTCGTTGCGTTCCTCGTTGCGCTTGTGCTGGCGACGGTTGGGGCGAGCGTTGTCATCGGCCTCAGCGGGCGCGGCGCCATCGGTTGCGGCGGCGTCGGCATTGGCCGCAGCGGCGTCATTGGCCTCGGCGCCGGAATCGACCTGCGCTTCGACATCAGCCTGCTGCTCGGACGCCTTGGCCTTAGCGGACTTCTTACGACCGCGCTTGGGCTTCTCGGACGCAGGCTGTTCGACGTCCTGGGGCTCGGCGGCATCAATCGATGCATCGGCGGTCGTCTCGGCGGAATCCTCGGACGCACCCTTCTTGGCAGCCTTAGCCTTGGACGTGCGCTTAGCAGCAGTGCGACGGCTGCGACCGGGACGGACGTCGGCGGGCTCGACATCGGCGGGAGCGGCCTCGGAAGTCGTAGCATCCTGGACGGGTGCATCGGCGGCGGTTGCAGACTCGGTGGTCGCCGCAGCATCCCGAGCGGCTGCAGCTGCGGCTGCGGCCTTCTCTGCCTCGACGAAGGCCTTGGGCTTGCGACCGCGACGGTGCGGGCGCAAAGCCGGATCGACAACGGGAACTTCGCTGGCCTCGACAGGCGCAGCGGGCTCAACAGGCGATGTGCCCTCCCCTGCCGCGGAGCGGACCGAAGCCTCAGTGAGCTCGGGGGTTACCTGATCGGCAACCTGCTCGGCCTTAGCAGCCGTGCGACGGCGTGTGCGCGGTACCGGCTTCTCGGTCGGCTGGTCGGCGACAGGGGTCTCGGTGGCGGCAGGCGTCTCGGGCACAGACGGAGCTGCAAGCTCGGTCAGAGCCGCGGCCTCGCGCTCGGCAGCACGACGGCGGGCGCGCACCACCTGAGCCTCGCTAATCTGCGCCAACGCACGTGCCTGCGCGACCTCATCGGAAATCGGCGCCGAGGAGTCAGCTGCAACGGTGCGCTTGGCGCGCGTCGTGCGCGTGGTACGGCGCTTGGGCTTGGTGACCTCCTCGCCGTCAGCGGCAGGCTTGGCCGTGCGGCGCGTGCGCTTGGGCTTTGCCGGAGCAGCCCCCTCACCAGTTGCAGGCACGGCCCTCTCAGCCGCTGCAGGCGTAGGCGTCGAAGCAGCCTCAGGCGTCTCAGAAGCCGAGGCTTGCGCGGGCGCCGCGACCTGGTCCGACGCAACCGGTGCAGCGGGAGCGGCTTGCGTCGTCGTTATTTCGTTTTCTTGCTGTTGATCAGACACAGTGTTTGCTCAACTTTCTTTTCAAGCCCTGTGATCACATGCTCCCTGCATAAACCTTCAGGGCGGCTAAACAGTCTAGCTCCGTCAAATACCGACGGACATCATTGATCTGTATCGAGATATTTGCGTCATATACGCAGCGTTAGTATAACACAACCGCCGCCACCTGCAACTTAGTCATTGGGGACGTTCTTAAACGACTAGTCAACCTTGATTATCAACTTCATCCGAACACTTCCCACATTCATCCGCACATGTGCGGATGAATGTGGGAACCCGATACCCTGAGGGCCGGATCGGCCGGCCCCGGGAGATCGGAGGACGGCATGTCCGGAAAGAAGAATAGGG